>NZ_RWIR01000068.1 GCF_009764265.1 Pseudomonas sp. PB101 | reverse complement strand
CCGGCTTGCTGGCGATGGCGTCCTTGAACACGCCATCGCCAGCAAGCCGGCTCCTACAGGTATTCATTCACAGCCCGCCCATCAAGGTGTACTTGAGTTCCAGGTAATCCTCGATGCCGTACTTCGACCCTTCACGGCCCAGCCCCGAGGACTTGATGCCGCCAAACGGAGCGACTTCGGTGGAAATCAGCCCTTCGTTGATCCCGACCATGCCGTACTCCAGCGCCTCGCTCATGCGCCAGGCGCGGCCCAGGTCGCGGGTGTAGCAGTAGGCGGCGAGGCCGAATTCGGTGTCGTTGGCCATTTCGATGGCCTGGGCTTCGCTGTCGAAGCGGAACACGGCGGCCAACGGACCAAAGGTTTCATCCCGCGAGACTTTCATCTGCGTGGTGACGCCTGTGAGCACGGTCGGCTGGAAGAAGCCGTTGCCCAGCGCATGGCGTTCGCCGCCGCACAGCAGTCGGGCGCCGTGGGCGAGGGCGTCTTGCACGTGGTCTTCGACCTTGGCCACGGCGCGCTCGTTGATCAGCGGTCCTTGGGTGACGCCATCATCGAAACCGCTGCCGACCTTGAGCTGCGAAACCCGCTCGGCCAAACGCGTAACAAAGGCGTCGTGGATGCCGTCCTGCACCAGGAAGCGGTTGACGCAGACGCAGGTCTGCCCGGCATTGCGGAATTTGGCGATCAGCGCGCCGTCAACGGCACGCTCCAGATCGGCGTCATCGAAGACGATGAACGGCGCGTTGCCGCCCAATTCCAGCGAGACTTTTTTCAGGGTCGGCGCGCATTGGGCCATCAGCAACTTGCCGATGGCGGTCGAGCCGGTGAACGACAGTTTGCGCACCTGCGGGCTGGCGGTCAGCTCGGCGCCTATGGCGATGGCATCGCCGGTAATCACGTTGAAGATGCCCGGCGGAATGCCGGCCTGTTCCGCCAGCGCGGCCATGGCCAGTGCCGAAAACGGCGTTTCCGGCGCCGGTTTGACGATGCACGGGCAGCCGGCGGCGAGCGCCGGGCCGGCCTTGCGGGTGATCATCGCCGCCGGGAAGTTCCACGGGGTGATGGCCGCGACCACGCCTATCGGCTCCTTGCTGACGACGATGCGCGCATCGCCCTTGTGGCTGGGAATGGTGTCGCCGTAGATGCGCTTGGCCTCTTCGGCGAACCACTCGATGAAGCTCGCGGCGTAGAGGATTTCGCCCTTGGCTTCGGCCAGTGGCTTGCCTTGTTCGAGGGTGAGGATCTCGGCCAGGGCGTCGGCGTTTTCCAGCATCAGGGCATGCCAGCGTTTGAGCGTATTGCTGCGTTCCTTGGCGGTCAGTGCGCGCCAGGCCGGCCAGGCCTTGTTGGCGGCGTCGATGGCCAGGCGCGCGTGCTCGGCACCGAGGTTCGGCACCCGGCCGATCAACTCGCCGGTGGCCGGGTTGAAGATGTCCTGACAGGCGCCATCCGGCGCGTCCAGCCATTGGCCATTGATGTAGGCCTGCTGGCGGAACAGTAACGAAGCTGCTGGGCTCATGCCGGCTCCTGGAAAGAATGAAAATTCATCTGTCTGTGCAGTACCTGTGGGAGCGAGCTTGCTCCGGGCGGCGTTCCGACGATAGCGGTGTATCAGTCGACATACATGTTGAATGTCAGTCCGTCATCGCGAGCAAGCTCGCTCCCACAAGGGATTGTTTCCCACAGGGGATTGTGTAGATCCATCAGGCCAGGTTGGGCAACGGCCCCAGCTTGCCTTTGTGATAGATCATCGGCGTCACCGGTTGCGCGGGCAGGATCAGGTTCTTCACCGCGCCGACGATGATCGCGTGATCGCCGCCGTCGTATTCGCGCCACAGTTCGCACTCGATGATCGCCGTGGCCTTGGCGAGGATCGGGTTACCCAGATCGCTCAAATGCCACTCGATGCCTTTGGCCTTGTCCTTGCCTTTGCCGGCGAAGGCATAGGCTTCGGCGGTCTGCTCGGCGGACAGCAAATGAATCGCGAACTGCTTGCTGTCGCGCAGCACCGGGTAGGTGTCGGAGCCGTAGTTGGGGCAGAACAGCACCAGTGCCGGGTCGATCGACAGCGCACTGAAGGCGCTGGCGGTGATGCCGACGATGCCGCCGTCCGGGTCCAGGGTGGTGACCACCGTGACCCCGGAGGGGAACGAGCTCATCACGTCTTTGTAAATGCCGGGTTCGATCATTTTCCAGGACTCCTAGCGCATCACGAAGGGATCAGGCATCGGTGCCTGGGACAGGTTGATCCACACCGTTTTCAGCTCGGTGTAGGCCAGCACCGAATCGATGCCGCTTTCGCGTCCATAGCCGCTGTTCTTGAAGCCGCCGATCGGCGCCATGGCCGAGACCGCGCGGTAGGTGTTGACCCAGATGATCCCCGAACGCACGTCCCGGGCCAGGCGATGGGCGCGGCCGAGGTCGCGGGTCCAGATGCCGGCGGCGAGGCCGAACTGCGAGTCGTTGGCGATCGCCAGCGCTTCGGCTTCGTCCTTGAAACGGATGACCGAAGCCACCGGACCAAACACTTCTTCCTGCATGATCTTCATCGAGTTGCGGTCGCACTCGAACAGCGTCGGCTCGTAGAACCAGCCGTCGCCCAGATTCTCCGGACGCTTGCCGCCCAGGCGCAGGCGCGCACCTTCGGCAATCGCGTCGGCGACCAGGCCTTCGACCACGGCCAGTTGTTGCGCGGTGGCCATCGGGCCCATTTCGCTGCTGTCTTCCTGCGGGTTGCCGATGCGGATGCGCTGGGCGCGTTCCACCAGACGGCCGACGAACTCGTCGTAGATCTCGTCCTGCACCAGCAGGCGCGAACCGGACACGCAGCTCTGCCCGGAGGCGGCATAGATCCCGGCGATGGCGCCGTTGATCGCACTGTCGAGGTCGGCGTCGGCGAAAATGATGTTCGGCGATTTGCCGCCCAGTTCCAGCGACAGCTTGGCGAAGTTCTCCGCACTGCTGCGCACCACATGCCGCGCCGTGGCCGCACCGCCGGTGAAGGCGATCTTGCGGATCAGCGGATGGCGGGTGAGGGCGGCGCCGGTGCTCGGGCCGTAGCCGGTGACGACGTTGACCACCCCCGGCGGAATCCCGGCTTCCAGCGCCAGGCGCGCCAGTTCGAGAATGGTCGCCGAAGCGTGCTCGGACGGCTTGATCACGATGGTGTTGCCCGCCGCGAGGGCCGGGGCCAGTTTGATCGCCGTCAGGTACAGCGGGCTGTTCCACGGAATGATCGCGGCGACCACGCCCATGGCCTCGTGCACGGTGTAGGCAAACAGGTCCGGCTTGTCCAGCGGCAGGGTGCCGCCTTCGAGCTTGTCGGCCAGGCCTGCGGTGTAGTGGAAGAACTCCGGCAGATAGCCGACCTGGCCACGGGTTTCGCGGATCAGCTTGCCGTTGTCGCGGCTTTCCAGCTGCGCCAGTTGTTCCTTGTTCTCGGCGATCAGGTCGCCCAGGCGTCGCAGCAATTTGCCGCGCGCGGTGGCGGTCAAGCCGCGCCAGGCCGGGCTGTCGAAAGCGGTTTGCGCAGCCTGTACGGCGCGCTCGACATCGGCTTCGTCGGCATCGGGCAGTTCCGCCCAAGGCTCGGCCAACGCCGGGTTGAGGCTTTCGAAGGTCTTGCCGGACAGGGCATCGACCCATTCACCGCCGATGCACATCTGGAAGCGTGCGAGTGTCATGCAACGATCCCCTTGATCTGGTTTTGTTGGGAGTGCGCGGCCTGCAGAAACTCCAGCAACAGCTGGTTGACCAGGCGTGGCGATTCTACGGGCATCATATGCCGTTGCTCGGCGAGCACGGCAACGGTCGCGCCGGGAATGCGTTCGGCCAGTTGCCTGGCCATTTCCGGAGTCGAGCCGGGGTCCAGTTCGCCAGTGGCGATCAGCGTCGGCACCCGGATGCTGGCCAGGTCGTCGGCGCGGTACATGTCCTGGGTGGCGAACAGTTCGTAAGTGGTCAGGTAACCCTGCGGGTCATTACCGGCCAGGGTCTGGCGAATCGCGGCGATCTGCGCCGGGTTCGCGGCCTGGTATTCACGGCTGAACCAGCGCGACAGCGCCGCTTCGGCGTTGGCATCCGGCCCGTGTTCGGCAGCCTGGCTGGTGCGGGCGATGACCCCGGCGCGCTGTTCGGCGCTGCGGTTGAACACGCTGTTGAGCACCACCAGGCCTTCCAGGCGTTGCGGGTAGTGCAGGGCAAACGCCCGCGCCACCAGCCCGCCCATGGAAAAGCCGATCACCGTTGCCTTGGGCAATTGCAGGTGGTCGAGCAGCTCCAGCAACTGGTCGGCATAACCGAGCAGCGGCGTGCCGCTCTCAGGGCGCGGACTGGCGCCATGGCCGAGCATGTCGTAGGCGATGACGCGATAGTTCGTGGCCAGGCCAACGATCTGGCCGCCCCACATTTCTTTGTTCAGGCCCACGCCGTGGATCAAGACCACGGGCTGGCCTTGGCCGGTCGCCAGGTAACTGGTGCCAGCCGGGGTGAGTTCAGCGGTGAGCCGAATCATGGAGCGCTCCTGCAATGCCTTCTTGTTGTCGTTCTGCTGGGCGGTTACTGGGCTTTTTCGGCGGCCAGTTCTTCCAGGTCGATGTAGCGGTTGCCGATGCGCGGGTGCAGGCGGCCGCCGTCGGCGCAACCCAGGACCACGACGATTTCGTCGGCACGCGGTGCGTCTTCGATCTGCATTTCCAGGGTGATGTAGTGCGAGCGCAGGCCTTCGTCGTCCTTGTGCATCATCGGGATCTGGATCGAAGTGCCCGGGCCGCCGCGCTTGTTGGTGAAGCTCAGGTAGCTCTTGGCCTTGACCGCTTCACGGTAATGGTTGCCGAAGCGCAGGGTGTGGATCACCGCCGAAGCGTGCTCGATTTCGCCATCGGCGCCGACCACCGCAGCCTTGCCATAAGCCTCGATCTTCTCGGCACCGCCAATGATGCCCACCAGGCGCTCGACCATCAGCGCGCCGAGGTCGGAGCAGTTGGCGCGGATCTGTGGTTTCAGGTCTTCGACGAAACCGTTGCCCAGCCAGGGGTTTTTCATCACCACGGCCAGACCGACCATGGTCACGGGCTTATCGGTGGCTTTGCCGCCTTCAATAAAGGTTTCTTCGACATAGCTGACGATCTTGCGGATTTCGAAACTCATGAGCTGCTCCGTAGGAGGTTTTGGGTGTCTGTGCGTCTGATGGTATACCATAATACCGATGACGCAAGTCCCCGAACGGAGTTTCTGGCTGGATGGCAGGTAAAAGTTCGCGCAGCGGGTAGCAGCGGACAAGCGGCGGGCACGGGTTTACGCCGGGTGGGGGGATATGCTGTTGAGGAGGGGGCGAACGCTATATCTGTGGCGAGGGAGCTTGCTCCCGTTGGACTGCGCAGCAGTCCTTTTTTTGGTTCTTCACGGAATCCCGGGGAACTGTAGGAGCCGGCTTGCTGGCGATGGTCGTTAACGATAACGCGTGAAAACTGGATAAACGCACTGCACTTGAGTCCATCGCCACGATGCGGCGACCCGACAAGCCAGCTCCTACAGGTGTTGCGTTATCTGCCTTTCCCGGGATTGCGTGAAGAACCCAAAAATGCCCTCGCCCGCTACTGCGGATCTACCTGATCCAGCACTCGGTTCACCGACAACTCTGCCAAGGCAATCATCTGTTGAATCCCCAGCGCCAAATTGCATTTTGGGCCAGAAAGGATAAACGCCAGTTCACTGGCCATGACACTGGCTGAAGCAAGGGTTTCACAGGCGTGAACCAGAAGGGTTTCATTGTTGACGTTGGGGGCGATGGTGAAGATTGGGCTTGGACGTCGCGTGGCCGCTGCAGGCTTGCGGGATGAGTGTTCGGAATCGGAGTCGATCTGACCGTCCGTTTCAGGGGGATTCGGAGTTGGTTTTATCATTGTGAAGCTCCTATGAAGTGAGCCTCTCCCCATCCGCTACCACGCAAAATAGGGAGACGGCTGTACACAGGGTGGTAGACCGGTCATAGGAACCCGGCAGGCCGAAGCCTCCCATGCACAGCCGCCACAAAGCAGCCAGCACAAAAAAACGCCCTGAGGCGTTCTGGGTCTATGAAGAAACCGGGCTACCACACCCGTTCGCTGAATTGGCAGCGACGGGACGAAGGTTAGCGAGATGGGTTTTGAAGTGCAACTCGATTACTCAAAGAGTTGCTTCACGAGCACTTGCTGGTCGCCCGGGGAGGACTATGTAGTGCTCTTCTGTGCGAGCCTGCTCGCGATGGTCGTTAACGATAACGCGTGAAAACTGGATAAACGCACTGCACTTGAGTCCATCGCCGGCAAGCCGGCTCCTACAGTTTCTCGGTAATCCGTGATGAACCTTTTTTTTGGGGGGGGGCCGCTTCGCGCCCCAGCGGGACGGTGCGGCGATCCGACAAGCTCCCTCGCCACAGGTTATCTATTGATCTTTCAAGGTGGGCTAGAAGGAAGGGGATGGCGTTACCTGATGGCCATCAGGACTTCGCGTCCTTCGTCCCCAGCACATCACGAATGTTGTCCACCACATTGCTGTCCTTGATCACATCATTCAGCCAACCCTCGAGCGGCATGTTGCCCCATTTGATCGCGCGTTCGATCAGGTAGGGCACGGGGCTCTGGGGTTCGGTCTGCTTGAAGAATTGCGCGATGCCCGCCAGCAGGGTGAACGCCTCGTCGCGGGTTTGCGGGGTGGTGCGCAGTGGTGTGACGGGAGTGTCTTGCCGGGTCTGGGTCATTGCCGCACCTGCAGGTTGTGCGCCGGCGCTTTCGGCGACGGTCGGGGTGGGGGCGACAGGGGCCGGGTGCAGTTCGATGCCGCGGTCCTTGAGCAGTTTCTCGGCCAGTTGGCCGGCGCGGGACAACACGTCATGGAGCCCGGCGAAGCTTGGCGCGTCATGGCCGAACAGCCTGTCGGCGGTGCTCTGCAGTTGTTGGCATGCATTGAGACTGGCGGCAATTTCGCCGGCCTTGAGGCGCAGGTGGTCGGAGTCGGTCAGCACCACCGAACGCTGGAACACCTCGGCGTTGATCTTGCCTTCGTCGAGGGCGGCGCGCATGGCCTGGGGGTTCTGCAAACCAAGGTTTTCGATGTGCCGGGATTCGTCGTAACGCAGCAGGCCGTACTGCTGGCCCTGGGTGATGGGCAGTCCGCCCACGACATCCGCCAGGGTCGTTTTCATCCACGCCAGGCGGGCAGCGCGTTCATCGACCCCATCCTCGAGGGAAGGGAAGAGGCCGGCCCAGAAATTGTCCAGTAGGCGTTCGGCCAGGGTCAGGCCGAAGGTGATGCCGGTGAAATGGTACTTGTGCGCCAGGGCTTCGCTGAGCCAGGCGACGAGCATCAAGTCCTTGCTCTGTCGAGCCAGGCCCTGGGCTGCCAGGGTGAGGGTCAGATCCCAGTCGGAGGACTTCAGATCGGTTTGCCAGTCACCCTGGGTCAAATAATCGGGGTCTGCTCGCCGTGCTTCTTTCACCTGATCGAACAAGGTGGAAAAGCTCAGGTCTTCGCCGCTCCCCTCATTGATGGGCGCGGTCAGTTCGGCCAGCGAAAGGTCGTTGAGAAATTCAGACATGGGAAACTCTGATCAGACTAAAAGAACACCGCGCCCGCCGGGCAGGCACGGTGCCGAAAACGAGCCGCGTGCGCGGCCCGTCATTACCACGGTGTTATGCGAAAACCTTGTTCGCGGTGCGATCCCAACCACCGGTGACGTTACCGCCGCCCTGGCCATCGGCACGGCTCTGCTGGGTGTAGGTGGTCTTGATGCGAGCGAAGTTGAAGCTGATTTCTTCGATCGGCAGATCGCCTACGGCCTTGTCTTCACCGCTCTGGTTGCCGCCAGCGAGCGCTTTCACGGACGACACCACGACTTCTTCCAGGTTGATGGTCAGGTAGGTCACCTTGTCGCCACCGGCGCGGTTCACGTTCAACTGGATCTTGGAGATGTGCTTGCCATTGCAGCAGTGTTCGAACAGCTTGGCCGAAGCCTTGTCCACGGCTTTGCGGATCTTGAAGTCGCTCAACGCAACACGCTCCGACGAAGCGCCGCCCGAAGAGCTGGCCGTCGCGGAAGTCGCTTGGGTTGCGCCGTACTCGTAGCCCAGCACTTCGATCCAATCCTTGTGTTTGTCGTCCAGAACTTCACCTGGAATGCCGTCGATCTGGATGTATGCGTCAAATGCCATTTCTATATTCTCCTTACCTTCATTTAAAGGGATGTCACCTGCGAGCAGGTCACAGCCCTTCGTTTTAACCTCTTTGAATCGATCAACAGAGGTGTCTTATGCCAGCCCGGGCCTCTCGTCGAGATGACCCGGATGCCGGTATTTCTTCACAGCGCGCGCAGGCTCAGTTGAGTGCGCGCACTTCGATTTCTACCCGCCGGTTAGGTTCCAGGCAGTGGATCAACTGGGCCCTGGGTTGCTGCATGTCGCACTTGACCAAGGGCTTGTTGCTGCCTTCGCCGATGGCTTCCACCAGCTCGCCGGGTACGCCTTTGCCCACCAGGTAGGTCTTGATGGTTTGCGCCCGCTGTTTCGAAACCTGCAGGTTGCCCTGCGGGTCGCCGAGTTGGTCGGCGTGCCCGGCGATGATGATCTTGCCGATGTTGGGGGTGCTGAGCAGCTTGCCGGCGATCGCGCTGAGCTGGCTTTGACCTTCAGTCTTGAGGCTCTGGAAGTCCGCACGGGCGAAAGCGAACAAGGTGTCCGACTCCAGCGTGATGGTTTCGATCGAGCGCAACGATTGGGTCAGCAGGCTGTTGATGTAGTTGCGCGAGCTGGAGATCAGGAACGCGTTGTCGAGGATCCGTGGCACGTCTGGCTGGTGGATCTGATCGCTGTAGAAATTGATCTGGCGGCTGGCGAACTCATAGTCCGCGGCGGCGACACTGGCGTTGCCGACCTGGCGGGCAATCGCCGGGTACCAGTAATCCGGGATTTTCGCTTTCAGGAACGCAGGGTCGGCCTTTTCCCGCTGGGCACGCGAGAGCATGACGTAGGTGTCCAGCGTCGCCTTGCCGAAAGCGGCGATGGACTGCGCCCGGTTGTCGTTCGGCAGGGCCTTGGGTTCGACGCTGTCCACGCCGGTCACCGGCATCAGTTCCTTGGCATTGCGCTGATAGACCTTGAGGGTGGTCAGCAAATACAACGAGCGGGTCAGGTTGTCGGCGGTGGGCTTGAGCATCACACTTTCCAGGCGCTCGAAATAGCGGCTGCGCACCAGCGGCTCCACCTTGTGGCCCTGATAGAGGCCCAGGCGCATGCGCAACGGCACACCTTGGTCGTGGTGATGCGCATAGTAATCGGCAGTCCAGAAGCGCAGGCGGTCCAGGGTTTGCCAGGCGGTGTACTGGCCGGTGGCGGCGCGGTCATCGGCGGCCGCTTGGGTCAACTCTGTCGACAGACTCTGCAAGGTGTTTTTGTTGTTCGCATACGACCAGCCCAACAGGCTGCACAGCACTACGGCGACCAGTCCGACACCGCCGATCCAGGCCGCCCGACGGCGACGCTCACGGTGGTTGGTGGTGTACAGCGCCACCAGGTGCTGGTCGGGAATGATGACCTTGCGGAACAGACTGTTGATGAACAACGGGTGCGGTTGCGCGTTGCCGTTGGCGATCTCCCGATCGCCTTCCAGGGAGAAGCGCTCTGTCACCTGGCGCGCGTGGCCACCCAGTTCCGGCTGGTCGGCATCGAGGGCGCTGGTGAAATAGAAGCCGCGCAGCAGTTCGGCACTTTGATAGGGATTGGCGCGCAACAGGGCATCGACGAACAGTTGCAGCCGTGGCTTGAGCGCCGCCAGTTCCAGCGGGAACCGATACACCGCCGAATCCTGCCGGGTGATCTGGATGTCTTGCGAGACCAGCTGCTGGCTCGCCACCTGTTGCCAGTAGCTGACCAGCTCGTCCATCGCAACGCCAAAGCGCTGCGCCCAGTCGGCCTGTTCATAGCCTTTGTGGGAGAAGGTCTTGCCCATCACTTCGCCACGGGCGGTTTCGTCCAGTTGACGATAGAAGGGTGCGAAACCCGGCACCAGGTCGCACTTGGTGAACACCAGGTACACCGGCAGGCGCACTTCCAGCAGGGCATGGGTTTCCTGGATGCGTTCGCGCAGGCGCTTGGCGATGCGCTCCTGATCGTCGAGCGAGGTTTGCAGGATGTCGTGGATGCTGACGGTGACGATCAGGCCGTTGAGTGGCCGGCGCTGGCGATGCTGGCGCAGCAGTTGCAGGAATGCGCGCCATTTGCCGGCCTCTTCCTGGTTGTTCATGTAGCGCCCGGCGGTATCCAGCAGGACCGCTTCAGAGCTGAAGAACCAGTCACAGTTGCGCGTGCCACCCAGACCTGCGACCCGCACACCCTCGCGCTCGGCATAGGGGAAATTGAGGCCCGACTGGTAGAGCATGGTGCTCTTGCCCGCCGCCGGCTGCCCGACCACCAGGTACCAGGGCAGGGCGTACAGCGCATCCTTGGGGTTGCTGCCCCGGGGCTTGTTGCTGTGCAGGCGTTCGATGCTCTGCAACAGGCGCTCGCGCAACAGGCTGACTTCCTCGCGGTCTGCCGGGCTCGCGTTCAACACGGCCTGGTCGGCATCGTCGCGCAGCAGCCCTTCGAGGTTGTGATGCCGGGACACGCCCCGATAAAGCAGCAGCACGTAGCCGGCGGACAGCACCAGGAACACCCCGATGCCGGTCAGCAGGCTGTTGAGCGAACTGAAGTCGAACGCGCGTCCGATGCCCCACACCACGAAGATCGTGAGGAAAAAGCACACCCCGAGAATGTAGGGCTGATAGCGCAAGAAGTAATACTTGATCTTGTTCATACGGACTTCGAATCCAGGGCATCGACAAAACGGTCGATAACGTCACCCAGCGGGCGGTCGATTTCGGGAAAGGCGTGGTTGCGGTGGTGCTCGTCGAAGGCATCGAAGGACGCCAGCACGTCATAGCTCTGCGAGCGCTCATGGATGCCGGTCAGCAGGCGATAGGCAGCGCTGGTATTGCGTGAGGCAAAGCAGATCAGCCGGGGACGCATGAAGTCGTCCGCCAGCAGGCTGATCTGCGGCACGGCGCGCTCCGGGGTCATGTGTGTCAGCCAGGTGACCCACAAGTCTGCGGTCGGGTTTTTCAAGCCTCTTTCCGCTGGCAAGGGCAGGGCGATGCCGATCGGCGTTGCGTGATCCAGATGCCTCTTGAGTGCCTGAAGGCGCGTCAGTACGGCATTGGTGACGAACTCCGGGTAGGTGCCCTGGAGCGCGCAAGCGATATCGCGCAGGTTGAAGTTCACCAGGAACTTGTCATGCACGCGCCGGAACAATTCGAAGTCCTGTCCTTGCAGCGGGCGCAGGGCCTTGATGCGTTCGAACAGCACCGAAGTGCTTTCACCCTGGACGGCCATGTGCAGCAACGGCCGGATCTGCCCGCTGAACAGTTCGCCGAGGGTGAACGGATTGACCAGAGGCTCGGCTTCGCTGGCCTTGAGCGTCTGGAAAATGAAGAACGGATAGCGCCGGCCACTCGAGTCCCTCGAGCTGATCAGCCCGCCCAGCAACCAGTTGCCGCTGCGTGCGCGGTAGCTGAAAAAACACAGCGGCAACCCGTCGAACAGATCGCGCCAGTCTTCGCGATGCTGCAGAGCGGCGAGCGCCCCTTGCAGCCAGCCGTCGAACTCGCAGACGTCGTCGCCCGCACCTTTCAGGCTGACGAAGTCCGGGCTCGCGGGCACCTTGCCGAAGCAGCCGATCATTGGCCGTAACCCTGCTTCAAGGCTCGGCGGCTCACAGCGCTTGACCTTCTTTGGCGTTGAGCGCGCTCAAGGCCTTGACGTTGGCCAGGTCGGTCAACTTGACGCCGCCGTAGTTGCGCACGGCGAGGCTGACCGGGCCGCTGCCGGTGTTCCAGCTGAAGCGTTGCTGGATGCCGTCCAGATCGCTGACCCGTGCGCTGTCGTTCATGCGCAGCAGGCCCCAGCGGCCCGGGTAGTCGAACACCGTGATGCGCTCGCCGGTCAGGGTCACCACATCCAGGCGGGCGCCCGGCGTGGTGGTCGTGCCGGGCCACGAGAAGCGGCTCCAGCTGGTCTTGCCGTTACGGTAGTGCTGCTCCTGGCCGTCGAGGGTGAAGATGATGTCGGTGAGGTTGGCGGAAGGCTCGAGCATGATCTCGAAGCCGTTGTCGCGGTCCGACAGGCTGGCGATCACCTGGCCCAACGAGCTGGCCTTGTCGATGCTGTTGACCATGTTCGGGTTGACCAGCGGCGTCGCCTTGCTGTTGCTGCTCATCCCCAGGCCTTCGCCACCGGACAGGTTGCCGATTTCGTTGCGCTTGAAGTTCGGCAGCAAGCCGGATTCCGGGTCGACGAAACGCTGCAGATCCTTGACCGAAGCTTCATTGCGGCTGCCTGGCGCTATCGGGTAACGGTGCGCCATGACCTGCTCCCAGGGCTTGGCGATCTGCTGCGCCCAGGCCTTGGCAATCTGCTGGCCGGCCGGGTCGCGCAGGGTTTCCCAGGCAAACTGGATCGGCAGGCTGAACAGGCCCTGCAACGAAGTGGACAGGCCGCCCTGGCTGGTGTCGACCGTGGTCTCGACATAGTTGCGCACGCTGGTCACTTCGCTTGGCAGACCTTCGAGGGTTTCGCTGATCAACTGCTTGCTGCTTTTACCCACGTCCTGGGAGCGCTGGATGTTGTTCATCCGCACCTTGAGCTTGCGCAAGGCCGCGAGGTAGCGGTCCATGATCGTGCTGTCGGCGCCTTCGGCGTTCTGCACCGCAAACACTCGCGATACCGGTTCGAAGCGCTTGGCCAGGCTGCCGTCGTCGACTGCCGGCAAAGGCGAAATCAGCGCGCCTGGCGAGGTGTTCTTGCCGTCGAAGATCCCGGTCACGCTGCTCCAGAATCCGTCATCGGGCTTGATGCCCGTCGGCAGGGTTTCGCGCGGGGCCGGGACGTCCCATTGGGTGTTGTCGTTGACCGCCTCCAGGAGGATTTTTACTGGCGAGTTCTGCACGTCGCTGAGCAGCGACAACTGCTGGGTCGCATTGGCCATGTCGGTGAAATGACGAACGCCGACGCTGTCGATGAAGGTGTACCAGGCCTGGGTGTAGTCGCGCTTGTAGCGCGTCATGAACTCACGGATGAAGTTGGCTTTCTGCACGATGCTGTCGCCGCCTTCACCATCGAGCACCCAGTCCGATTCGTTTTGCAGGTTGCCCGACACCAGTTTGATCAGCTCGGGCTTGACGAACTGTTCCCAGCCCTGGCGGGTGAAAATCGCCGGGACCGCCTCGCTGCCGTACAACAATTGGCGACCGGGCATCGGCACCAGGTCGCTCAAGCCGACGGCCGGGAACTGACGGCTGGATTCCAGTTGCAGACGCAGGTATTCACGGTCCACCAGCGAGCTGGAAATCATGAACGACTTGAGGCTGTTGCGGGTTTCGCTGATGAGTTGCTCGTTGCGCGACAAGGTCGGTGCCTGGCCATTCTTGAGCAACTGCACGTACACCGGCGAGTTGTCCTCGATGACCGTGCTGCTGACAGGATTGTCGGCACTGGCGGTATTGGCCCAGGCCACCGGCAGTGCAGCGCCGACGAACTCCGGGTCCGGATGGGTGCCCGGTTGCGTGAGCATCAGGTAGAGCTTGAGGGCGTTATAGGACTCGATGATGGACGCGACCTGACGCTCATCCAGCCGGCCGAGCATTTCTTCGGACAACGACAGCCCGCCGGTGGTCGCCGACAGGTCCGCGGCATCGCTCGCCGTGGCCGGGTTGCGCAGTGCGGCCAATGCTTCGCCGCGGGCCTTGGTGGCAGTTCCCTTGGCTGCACCGGTGAGGCGACTGGCCACATCACCGCTACTGCGCGGCAGGTTGTTCAAGCGGGTTGGCAGTTTCAGGCCCTGTGCACGGGCCTTGGCTGATTCGGCCCTGGACGGCGCAGGCGCAAAGTTGTTCTGCGCATCCATGGTCTTGGCGAACTCATTGAAGGCACGCATCTGCAATTGCAGTTGCAGGGTGACGGGCTCCAGCGCCTGGGTGCGCAGTTGCTGCAAGTAGGCGGTCTGCGCGACGCGGTAGATGTCGTCACCACGATAGAGGCCGGCACCGAGCTGCAGCGGTACGCCTTTGGCACGGTGCTTCTCGATGGCCGAGAGTTGCTCGCGCAGCAGCTCCAGGCCCTGGCCCGAGGCGAGCAGCCCGGCACGGTCCGGGGATTGCTGCAGCTCGGTCAGTTGCTCGCGCAATGTGGCCAGCCACTGACGGTTGTTCTGGAACGACAGGGCTTGCCAGCCAATGAACGCAACACCGGCCAGCACCGCCAGGCCCAGCAGGGCAGGGCTGGCGGATTTGTTCTTGCCGAACCGCGACTGATAAAGGGTCAGGTCACGGTCCGGGAAGATCACCCGGCGGAACGTATCGGTGATGAAGTAGCTGCGGTCGCTGATTTTCCTGCCGCTGCTTGGCTCCGGTTGCTCATGCTCCGGTTGCAATGCGAACGACTCGGCCAGATCGTCTTCATATACCTGGCTCAGTTGCTGGTCGGTCTGCAAGGCGCTGGTGAAATACAGCCCGCGCAGCAACAGCGGCGCACCGCTGCGACCGGTCTCGGCGAAGTGCTGGAGGAACTGCTCCAGCACGCCCGACAGCTCGGCGAAATAGTTCGGGAAATTCAGCAGCGCGCTGTTGGCATCGGCGCCCAGCGCAATCATCTGCGCGTCGACGTGACGGCGGATATGGCTGTGCAGGTTGGCCAGCTTGGCATCCAGCACCGGGCGCAGGCCCTGGTTGCGGATCTCGGACAAACCGAAGGTCATGCCCAGCGGTTGCTGGCGCTCGTTCAGGTCCAGGCCTTCGAACGCCTGGCTGAAGCCCGGCAGTTGATCGGTCTTGCTCAACATCAGGTAGATCGGTGGGTTGGCGTCCAGGCAATCGGTGTATTCCTCGATGCGCGACACCAGTTGCGCGGCCAGTTCGTTGCGCTCTGCCGCGCTGCACGCCAGCAGTTCGGGCAGGCTCACCACCAACACCAGACCGTTGACCGCAGCTTTGCTGCGCTGCTTTTTCAGCATGCGCAGGAAGGCGGCGAACTCGCTGGCCGACGGGTCGTCACGCAGGTAACGGCCGGCCGTATCGATCATCACGGCCTCGGGGCTGAAATACCAATCGCAATGCTGGGTGCCGCTTTGTGTGTCGTTGGCGCTGCTGGCAATGCTGGCGGACAGGCCGGAGCGGGTCAGCAACGAGGTCTTGCCCGCTGCCGACATGCCGATCACCAGATACCACGGCAAATCGTAAAGTGCCGACGAACCGCCGCCACCGGCCGAGCGGTCGGCGCGCAGCATGGCGATGGCGTGCTTGAGGCGTTCGCGCAGCACTTGCTGATCGCGGAATTCACCGGCGGATTTGAGTGAACGATCGACTTCGATCTGCACCAGGTTTTCGAGGTTGTGCTCGGCGCGGATACGTTTGTACTGACGCAGCACAATGATCAGCAGGTAGAAGGCGCTGACGATCGCCATCGCCTCCGGCGCATAACCGCGCAGCCAACTCACGTGCGGCGCAACGAACCAGCAGACGGCCAGGCTCGCCAGCCACAGCGCGGGGACGAGGAACCAAAAACTCTTCAACGAACGCAATAATGTCTTCATGTCTTCCTGACTCGATTACCTGACCTGTTTTCAGGCACTGAACAGCTGGCTGATTTGTTCGGACAACGCGGCTACGTCTTTGCCCAGCAGCCAGTCCAGCGTCAGGTAGACACCCGCGCAGACCAGCGCAATCAGCGCCAGGTAGAGCCACAGGGGAACTTCATGGCGCAGCATCTGCGAGACCTGGTCGGGCAACGCCCAGTCAGGCGAGAGGGCCTTGGGCGTCTTGCGAAAACGCGCGATGTCCTGGCCCAGGGTATTGGCCAGGTAACGCAGCTGATCCTTTTGCCCGAGGCTGAACTTGCCTTCGAAACCCAGGGCCAGGCACAGGTGGTAAACCTCGAGCACATCGAGGTTCTGTTTGACGTCGCCGCGCAGTGCATCGATTTTCTCGAAGAAGCCTTCGCCGGCCAGGTGCACGCCGAAATAGCGGAACTGCAACGGCTGCAATTCAAAGTGCCGACGCAATTCGTTGTCCCCGGAGCGCAACACGCTTTCATCGAGGAAGGCACACAGGGCGTACTGGGTGTCTTTCACCTGCTCGACGCTGTAGTTGGCGCTGCGGGCATCGCGTTCCAGGGCCTTGAAGAAGGTGTCGACGCTCGCCTCGAAGGCGCTGACCGACGTCACCTGGCGGCCCTTGCGCACGATCAGCGCCATGCTGATGAAATCCTGCACCAGGTCTTTGAGCGTCGGTTTTTCACGGGCGGCGGCAACGGCGCCTTGCATTACGGCTTCGGTCATTTGAGTACCGCCATCAGTTCAAGCTTGAGGTTGGTGAACGCGCTGGGCGCATAGAAGGAGATGGCCTGGGCACTCATCATTCGCTCATAGACCCGGCCATGGGGTTCGATGGAGAAGTAGTGATTGTCCAGTCGCACCGGAATCGCATTGGGCAGGCGCGTCGAATGATTGAGGGTCACGCCTGGCATGGCGCTGTTGACCACCACCTCGATGTCTTCCGGCGAGCCGACCTTGAACGCCCGTGGCACCAGTTCCAGCAGGCTTGCGCCCGGCATGTCGGCGTGCACGGAGATGTAGAAGTCGGCCTCGGCCAGCCGTGGATCGTGCAGTTGCCCTTGCCAGTACGAAGGCTTGGTCTGGGTCAGGTTGATCACCACACACTGGTTCGGCACCACGTTGTCGAGCAGCACGCGAATCATTTCGTCGAGCTTGACCAGCGAAGCCGCCGGGTCGTGGTGGTCGTACTCGGGGATGTCGTTGAGCTGGGTGTCCAGCGAGAACGTCAGCAAGCCGCCGGCGAGTTCAGCCAGGAACAGGTACAAGCGCTCGGGGTGCAGGCGCGGATGCGCGAGCAGGTGCGCCAGGGCCGGGTGGGCACGGTTCACCGTGTTCAACAGCCAGAACAGGGTCACGTCGCTGGAGCCGAACTCGGCGATCTGGTCGGCGCGTTCACGACGACGGCCCGAGAGGGCCTTGCTCTTGGATTGCAAGGCACCGAGCAGACGCTTGCCCAGGCCGATCAGGGTGTCGTGGGTGCCCAGGTGCAGCGTCGGGTGCACGAAATGCCCGTCGAGGTTGAAACCGCCGATGTTGTTGCGCGACAGCCGGGCAATCGGGCACCAGGTGTAGCCATCGAGGTTGTCGCCGTCGATCAGCATCACCACGTTCAGGCGCAGGCTGGTGATTTCGTTTTCCAGATCGCCCTCGTTGAGGTCCGGCAAGGTATCGAACTGCTTGCGAAAGCGCCGCCCGGTCTTCTGCTCCTGACCGTCCTCGACGTAGTTCAGGCCGAAAGGCTCAGGCAGCTTCAGCGCGGCGTAGACCTTCAGGTCGTTACCCTTGAGCAAATCCTTCAAGTCACGGGCTGCGGGCAACGGATCGTGCTGCGGCGCGTCGAACAGGCTGCCGTCGGGAAACACCAGTTTCAGCCGCTTGAGTTGCAGGGAGCCGGTGGCGAGGGCTTCCTCGTCCACTTCCAGCAACTGCACGCCCCAGTGAAAAGGCGTGTTGCGCAGGGTCGCCTGCGCCAGTTGATGCTGGTGGAACTCATCCTGATACTGGAAATGTTGTGGCAAAAGGAACATGCCTTCGGACCACATCACCCGGCTTTGCTTACTCATTGAGCGCTTTCCAATAATGAATTCAATTTCGAGTCCACGGCTTTTTGCGCGGAGCCGGCAGCCTTGTCCTGGGCTTTTTCAATCACTGCGTCCTGAACCCGTTGGGTCAGCGTTGGCTGGGCCGGTTGGTCGGGCAGGGCGGAGGCCTTGGCGAGCTGCTCTTCGGTCTTGGGTTTGTTCAGCACGTCGACGCCGCTGACGGCGGCGACCGTGTTGTTGTCCACCAGCACGCGCAGGCCATCGGAAGAAAACCAGATGCCGTCCTTGCGCAGCGAGTTGGCGTCAAACGCGACCTTCCAGCGGCTGTTCTCGTCGTTGCGGAAAAAAGCCGCGACGCCGACATAACCTGCGGCCTTGTTCAGCGGCCACTTGTCGACCTGGCCCATACCCGGCAACAAGGTGATTTCGCGGTTCTCGATCAGGGTGTTGCCGAGGGCTTTTTGCGGGTCGTCCCACAGCGAGTCGGCATCCACCGAGGCAAAGCGCTCCAGCGATGTCAGCTGGTAAACGCGCAGCACCACCGAAAGCGGCGTGCCGGACGCGTCGGGATTGAGCTGATTGCCGCCGTCGGACGTCAGGATGACTTTCTCGTTGTCGTCGAACAGCATGTCGCCGGCCCACGTATCGTCAACCCGCTTGCCGACCCGGTCGGTGACGCCACAGGCGCTCAGTACCGCGATCATCGCCACCGCCGTCAGGCCTTTGGCCAACGCCGTCTTTTCGGGACGCTTCCCTGAATATCTCTTGTCCATGACCACTACCTGTAAATGCCCGATCAGTTCAGGCGATAGGCGAAATCGCCGTCGCTGCCCAACTCGATGTTCAAACTCTGAATCGGTTTGTCCTGCGCCATGCGCTCCAGGACCCGCTGGGCCAGTTCCGGCATCAGCGTCCTGGACAAAATGTTGTCGATGTTGCGCGCGCCGCTGTCGACTTCCGTGCAGCGCGAGGCAATGGCCTTGACCAGCGCCTCGTCATAGCTCAGGACGGCTTGATGATTGCGCTCGAAGCGCTGGCGAATGCGCGCAAGCTTGAGCGCGACGATGCGCTCGAGGATCGCGTCCTTGACCGGGTAGTAGGGAACGATGCTCAGGCGGCCGAGGAAGGCCGGCTTGAACACCTGGTTCAGCTCGTTACGCAGCCCTTCGACGATGTCTTGCGGCGTCGGTTGCTGCTCGGTGTTCAGGCACCACTGCATGATGCGGTCGGTGCCGGTGTTGGACGTGAGGATGATCACGGTATTGCGGAAGTTGATCTCGCGACCTTCGCCGTCATCCAGCACGCCCTTGTCGAACACCTGGAAAAACAGTTCGAGCACGTCCGGGTGGGCTTTTTCCACTTCATCGAGCAGCACCACGCTGTACGGCTTGCGTCGCACGGCTTCAGTCAGCACGCCACCCTCGCCATAACCGACGTAACCCGGTGGCGAACCCTTGAGGCTGGAAACGGTGTGGGCTTCCTGGTACTCGGACATGTTGATGGTGATGACGTTACGCTCGCCGCCGTACAGGGTGTCGGCCAGCGCCAGTGCGGTTTCGGTCTTGCCGACGCCGCTCGGGCCGAGCAACAGGAACACCCCGATCGGCTTGTTCGGGTCTTCCATGCGGGCGCGGGAAATCTTGATGCGCTTGCCGATTTCCTGCAGTGCGTGGTCCTGGCCGAGCACCCGCTCGCCCAGCAACTCAGGCAGGCGCTGCACGGTTTCGATTTCGTCGCGCAGCATCTTGCCCAACGGAATGCCGGTCCAGCCGGAAATCACTTCGCCAATGGTGCCCCCATCCACCAGGGCATGCACCAGCGGTTGTTCACCCTGCACGCTGGCGAGTTCGGCGCGCACCGCGGCAATTTCGTCGGCATCAGGTGTTTGATTGTCCGGGTGGCTGAGGGCGCCGAGTTTTTCCACCAGTTGCAGTTCGCGTTGCCACTGTTGTTCGAGGGCATCGCGGATCTGCTGTTCGCTGAGCAGTTCTGTATTGAGGGTGGTCAGGCGTCGGGCATGGTCGCTGCCTTTGGCGGCTTCCTGTTGCAGCACCGAGATTTCCGCCTGCAGGTTGTCGATCTGGCGCTTGCAGTCTTCCAGCGGCCCCGGCTGCGCCGATTGCCCGAGGGCGACCCGGGCGCACGCGGTGTCCAGCACGCTGACGGCCTTGTCCGGCAACTGGCGCCCGGTGATGTAGCGATTGGACAAGCGCACGGCCTGCACCAGGGCTTCGTCCATCACCGTGACCTTGTGATGCTCCTGCATCTTGGCCAGCAGGCCGCGCAGCATGTGGATCGCCTTGTCTTCGTCCGGCTCTTCGACTTTCACCACCTGGAAGCGGCGGGCGAGGGCGGCATCCTTCTCGAAGTACTTCTTGTATTCGGCCCAGGTGGTCGCCGCGATGGTGCGCAGTTCGCCGCGAGCCAGGGCTGGCTTGAGCAGGTTGGCGGCATCGTTCTGCCCGGCCTGGCCACCGGAGCCGATCAGGGTGTGCGCTTCGTCGATGAACAGGATGATCGGGTGCAGGCTGCGCTTGGTTTCTTCAATGACTGATTTGAGGCGGTTTTCGAACTCGCCTTTCACGCCGGCACCGGCCTGTAATAAACCCAGGTCGAGGGTGTGGATGGCGACGCCCTTGAGCACCGACGGCACGTCACCTTGAACGATGCGCAAGGCGAGGCCTTCGACCACGGCGGTTTTGCCGACGCCGGCTTCACCGGTCAGGATCGGGTTGTTCTGGCGGCGGCGGGTGAGGATGTCGACCATCTGCCGCACCTCGAACTCGCGGCCGAGCACCGGATCGATCCGGCCTTCGCGAGCGCTTTGCGTGAGGTTGATGGTGTATTGGTCGAGGGCCGGGGTCTTGCCGTTGCCTTTGATCGGGCTGGTGCTGGCGACGCCTGAAGTGCCAAGCGGTTTGGCCTGGGCCGATTCGGCGCTGCCTTCAACCAGAGCATTGAGGTTCAGGCGCAAATCGTCGGCGTTGATCTTCTCCAGCTCCGCCGCACCGGCGATCACCACCCGACGCAGTTCGTCGTCATCGAGCAAGGCCTGCAACAGATGGCCGGTGCGGATCTGCGCCTGGCCGAATTCGATGGACGCCAGCACCCAGGCCTGTTCGATCATGCGGGTCAGGTGCGGGGACAGCGCCGGGGTGCGTGTATTGCCTTTCTTGAAGGTCCCCAGTGCCGTCACCAACTGGGCCTGCAAGCGTTCAGGCACCACGTCGTAATGACGCAGGATGGCCGGCAGGTCGTTGTCGTGGCTGTCGAGTAACTGCAACAGCAGGTGCTCGATTTCGACATCGTAGTGGTGTTCCGACAGGCACAGCGCCGCGGCGCTTTCGGTGGCGGTACGGCTGGTGTCGTTTAGCTTGGCGAACAGGGACTTCAGGTTCACAGGGAGACCCCATCAAAAGGAATGTGGAAGAGGGCGCAGCGAGAAGGTTCAACGTCGACGCCTGGTCGCTTGAGCCAGCCGAGCCGGCCCAGCGAAACGTTGCCCTGACGACCGAGGCGGGCGACGGGGACGGCTTGGGGTTTGAGCTTTGGCGCCAACTGGAAGTCGAGTTCCGCGCCGACATAAAAACGCACCAGCTCCACCAGCTTCTGGTAGTCGACGCTGCCTGGCTGCAAGCGTTGATAGTCGGCCAGCTCCAGCGGTGCCGTTTCGATGCGCACGCACGACTGGTAGTCCCAGACCCGGTTGCCGGCCACGGCGCTTTGCCCGAGCACGGCATTCTTGCGGCCCAGTTGCGTACATTGGCTGGCATCGAGCTTCAGCCAGCGACCGGCAAACGGCTTGACCTTGAACGGCAGGGAAAAATAGAAGCTGAGCATCACTTCCAGGTTCAACGCGTTGCGTGGCTTCTGGGCGAACAGGCCGGAGAAGTAGCTGAACAATTCACGGCGCAGGGGCGAGCCTTGTTTGTCGAATTTCTGCTTCTGCGCCTCGGGGCCGAACCCCACCAGGTTGAGCAGGTAGCGGTCGAAGTCCGAGCTGCCGTTGCGTTCGTACTCGATGTAGAACTTGTACTTTTGCCAGGCCTCGTAGAACAGCGTGGTCATGCGATGCGAAAAGATGTCGAGGAACGCATGGGCCGCGTCATCCCGGTACTGGACGTGCCGCTCGATCAACAGCTCGGTGTACGGGCGCGGCAGCACACCCGACGGCCCGACCAGGCCCATGAAGGTGACTTGCACTTCGGACAGCGGCAGGCCGGCCACGGACACCTTGCCTTCGCGCTCGAACTGCAGGTCGCTGACTTCACTGGCCGGGAAGTTCAGCGACAGCTGCGAGCGAAAACGCAAAGGGTCTTCGTGCGGTCGGGTTTCCAGGTCCATGCGCCCGGTTCTGCTGTAATGCAGGCGAAGCAGGCGCACCAATTGGAAAAACTCGAATCGGTGCGGCTCAGCCCGTGCCTGGTCGATCAGACCAGGGGTTGATCGCCGGTTCGCGGTGGCCATTGGACGACTCTCTTTTCGCGCTGCAAGCTGCGAAGGGTTAATTGGGTAAAGCTGTTCATCGAGCAGTACTGACCAAAGAAGTGGTCGAGCACCATGCCGAACAGAAACACACCGCTGCCGGTGTATTGGCTTTCATCGAAATTGAGGGTGATGCCGACGCCGCGCACGAAGTTCGGCCGCGGGTGGCCGATGCGTGCGACGACCGGCTCGCTGCTGACCGACACGATGCCGTTGATCTGTTTGCGGATCGCCGACACGTTGCGGTAGTTGTAGAGCGACAACAGCTCCAGCAGCACTTCGCGGCCACGGGACACCAGCGACATGTGGTTGAGCGACAGGTGCGAGATCAGCCGCCAGATCACCCCGTTGCCCAGCGGTACGCGCGCGGTGGCGGTGGGCTTGCGCAGGCAGCGGATGTCCTTGATCACCGAGTTGCCGGGGATGTTGAAATCGCCGCGTTCGCCGCCGAAAGGCAGCATCAGCGGCAGGTCGCGGTTGCTGCAGGTCAGGCGGATGCTCAACGTATCGTTGTTGGCCTCCATCAGCCCCAGCTCACGATCCACCACCCGGATGAACACGTTCGAGCCGTCGCGCTGGCCGCTGTGCACCGCACGGCGCCGGGCAATCCAGAAGCTTTGCCCCGGGCCCTGATCGCCACGGGGTTCGAAAAACGGATGGCAGGTGCCGACCTGATCGATACCGCCGACTTTGCGCACGCGCCGCACGCGATCGATGGACACCACTTCGGCCGAGCTTTGCAGGCGCACATCCGGGGTCACCGCGTACTCGTGCTGGGCGTGGGTCAGCTTGATCGGCTCGGCCTGCTGGCGGAACAGGTTGATGATCGGCGTGCAATTGAGCTTGAAGTTATTGCGCCCGATGTTCTGCGTCAGGCGCGCCAGGCGATCGCTCAGGTCGTAGTCGGAAAAGTAGAAATTGATTTCGACTTTCTCGACGTCCTTGCCCGCCAGAATCCGCGCAAAGCCCGACAGGTCGAAGAACATGAACTTGTCGGGGAAGGTGAAGTACTCGTGCAGCAAGCGGTAGCCGAGGAACGAGCGCTCCGAGTAATCCACCAGGCCTTCGTCGAGCGCGTAACCGACGGCTTTCAACGCGTTGGGCGGCAAGGCGACCTCGCGGCTGCGGCCTTGGTCTTCGAAGGTCAGCGTGGCCTTGGCCAGGTTGTTGAACAGCAGTTCGTACAGCTGCAGCATCAAGGTGCTTTCGCCGTCGAGGAAGAACCGCAGGCGGTCGAGTTCCAGCTTGCCGAACAGCACGTCGGAGGTCGCCACCAGGCCGATGCGCAAGCGCGCGACCAGGTCGGCGCTGTGGCCGTTGAACGCTGAGCGCTCCATCTCGATGAACGACGCCTGCTGCACCGCCACCGGCCACAGTTCGACCGGGTAGCAGGTGCGGAATTTACACACCACGCCATCGATCGGGTTGGCGCTGAGTTCGGTATGCCGGGGCACACGGAACGCTTCGGTCACCTTTTCCTGCTTGCCCAGGTTGAACTCGACGATCGACATCGACGGGGTAGGGCGCAGGTAGTGCGGGTACAGGACCTCGAGAAACGACTCGACGATTTCCGGCAGCTCGTCATCGAGTTTTTTGTGCACCCGCGCCGACAGGAACGAGAACGCTTCGATCAAGCGCTCGGTATGCGGGTCTTCGCAGTTATCGCCCTCGATGAGCAACCGCGAAGCGATTTTCGGGTACTGGCTCGCAAACTCCTGGCCCAAAAAGCGCAGGTGCGACAGTTCCTTTTCGTAGTAGGGCAGCAGATCGTCGAGCATCAGTTGAGGTTCTGCACTTTGTATTCCTGGGTGTTGACCTGCAGCACCGCGTCGAAGGACACCTGACGGGTGACGTCTTGCAGGCGCAGGACCGCGTCCACGCGAAAGGTCAGCATGCGTTGGCCGGTCTGTTGGGCGAGCAGTTGCACCTTGACGCTGCGAAAGCGCCGGTCGCCGACCGAGATCGCTTTCTCCAGTTGCCGCTGGATCAGCAGGCGATCCTTGGGATCAAGCACGCTGCGGCTGGTGAAGTCCGGCATGCCGTAGTCGAGGATGCTGCCGCTGAGGTTGACGAAACCCTCCAGCTCGTTGGCGACCAGGGACTGGCGGGTGTTGACCAGGATCTCCAGGTCGCGAACGATGCTGGCCTTGTAATCGGCCAGCGAACACAAGCGTTGCGAAGACGCTTCGATGGACTGATGCGGACGATCGTCCAGCAATCGGTCCAGCAGTGATGGCAACAGCTTGTGTTGACTGGTCATGGTGCCTCCCTGGCAACGTGGTCGATCAGCCGCGGGTCGATTGCGGCAATTCGGCGACCAGGCGCAACGAAGCGGTCAGCTCGTCCAGTTGGTAGTGCGGGCGCAGGTAAGTCACGGCCTTGTACACCCCAGGCTTGCCCGGCACCTCGAACACCTCGGCGCGGGCTTCGCGCAGCGGGAACTTGGCCTTGGCTTCCTGGCTGGCGGTGTCGTCCAGCAACACGTAGCTCGACAGCCATTTGTTGAGGAACATTTCGACGTCCTTGCGCGAGGCGAAGCTGCCGATCTTGTCGCGCATGATCGCCTTCATGTAGTGGGCGATGCGCGAGGTGGCGAAGATGTACTGCAACTGCGCGGAAAGCCGGGCGTTGGCGTTGGCGATGTCGGTGTTGTACTGCTTCTGCTTCTGCGTCGACTGGGTGCCGAAGAACGCGGCGTAGTCGGTGCCCTTGCAGTGCACCAGCGGAATGAAACCGAGGTCCGACAGCTCTTTCTCGCGGCGGTCGGTGATGGCGATCTCGGTCGGGCACTTGAGGGCAATTTCGCCGTCATCGGTCTTGAACGTGTGGGTCGGCAGACCTTCCACCAGGCCTCCACCCTCGACACCGCGAATCGCCACACACCAGCCGTAGCGGGAAAACGCATCGGTGACCCGGGTGCCCAGCGCGTAGGCGGCGTTCATCCACAGGTACTTGTTGTGGTCACGGCCATCGACGCTTTCGACGAAGTTGAATTCCTCGACCGGCGTGGTATCCGGGCCGTAAGGCAGGCGACCGAGCACGTGGGGCAGGGTCAGGCCGACATAACGCGAGTCTTCGCTGGCGCGGAACGACTTCCACTTGGCGTATTCGACGGTGTCGAAAATCTTCGCCAGATCCCGCGGGCCGGACATGTCGGTGAACGAATCCCAGCCGAACAGCTCGGGCGAGGCCGCCGAGATGAACGGTGCGTGGGCCGCCGCGGCAACGTGGGAAATCTCTTCGAGCAGGTACATGTCTTCCGGGCTGCGGTTGAACTCGTAGTCACCCAGCAGCATGCCGAACGGTGCACCACCGAAGGTGCCGTATTCTTCTTCGTAGATCTTCTTGAACAGCGCGCTCTGGTCGAATTCGGAAGCGGCCTTGAGGTCGCGCACCAGGTCCTTCTTCGAGGCGTTGAGCAAGTGGATCTTCAACGTGGTGCTGGTCTCGGTCTGGTCGACCTGATACTTCAGGCCGCGCCACGAGGACTCCAGCTGCTGGAACTCACTGGCGTGCATGATCTCGTTCATCTGCTCGGAGAGCATCGCGTCGATCTCGGCGATGCGCGCATCGAGCACGGCGATCAGGTCCTTGCTCGGCGTCATTTCGCCTTCCAGGATCTGGTTGACCAATTCACCGATCAGGTCGCGGGTGCGGGTGCGCTCGGTCTCGGAGCGGGCCACGCGGCTTTCGGAAATGATGCTGTCGAGCAACGAGGATTGCGCGGTGAAGCTGTCCACTTCCACCAGCGTGCTGTCCTGTTGAGTCACGGTTTGCTTGTCGTTCATCGTCAGGCTCCTACGCTTTGCCGTCGGTGGCTGGAACGGCGGCTTCGCGACCGAATTCCTTGCCCAGGGTTTTCAACTTCTCGGTGTTCTGCAGCACGTCCATGAGCAGCTCTTCGAGCTTGTCGTTGCCGCCCATCTTGTTGCGCAGGTCCGCCAGCTTGTTGCGCACTTCCAGCAGCTTGCGCAGCGGCTCGACCTGCTTGACCACGTTCTGCGGTTCGAAGTCTTCGAGGGCGTTGAAGTTGAGCTCGACGCCCAGCTGCGTGCCGTTCTTGGCCAGGGTGTTGTCGACGCGGTAGGTCAGGCGCGGCTTGATGCCCTTGAGCACACCGTTGAAGTTGTCGCGGTCGATGAAAATGAACTTGCGGTCCTTGAGCTTCGGCAGCGGCTCCAGCGGGTTGCCGGAGAAATCGCCCAGCACACCGACGACAAAGGGCAGCTCTTTCTTTTCCTGAGCGTCACCGATATCCACGTCGTAGGTGATATGGACCCGAGGCGCGCGAACGCGGTCGAGTTTGTGCTGGGTACTTTCCTTCTTCGCCATCGTGATCTCCTGTGCGATCAATTCGCTGCAAGTCGTTTGCGTGTCGGTCCAATGCCTGGCCGGGCGCGTTACATTCCTTCGATCGTCAGCAGCAGGCGCTGACGGATTTCATCGTTCATTTCCATGATGTTGGCGTGGCCCACCAGCTCTTCGAAGCTGGTGTTGCCGGCGATCTGGGTGCTGCTGCGGATCACCGCTTCGTCAGGCAATTGCGAGCGAACCGGCGAGCTGATGACGCAGAAGGGCAGGTCGCCGAAGTCTTTCAGGCGTTCGAAACTGAGGGGGAAACGCAGGCCTTCGAGCAAGCGGCCGAGGCCCGGTGACTTGCTCAGGCAGTAGAACAGCACCAGGTAGTGCACGACGAAACGGTGCAACTCGGCGCTGCTGCGATCGGGGTCTTTGATCACGCTGCGAAAACGCGCCAGATCGAACGAACTGAAGCCCACCACCCAGCGCACGGGGCTGGTGATGCGAATGGATTGGCCGCTTTGTGACAGCACCTTGTCGTACTCGAGCGCAAACAATTGCGGAGTGGTGCTGAGCAGGTTGAGGGGCACTTCGAGCTCGTTGACCAGTTGGAACGGAGCGCCCGAGCCGATGCGGTCGTAGAGCTCCTTGAATTCCTTGAAGTGGTGCTGGGTCTCGCGGCCGCTGCTGCGTTGCGCGCCCTGCAGGTATTCACCGAAAAACGCCTGTGGACGAATCAGCAAAGCCAGGGTCGCCAGATAATCCGCAGCCTGCGCCTTGAGCGCATCGGAAATGGCCCGGGTCTGGCTTCGCAGCTTGATCAATGCTTCAACATCAAAAAACGTCTGGGTCATCGGTACATCGTCCTTGAACACTTCGCGACGACTACCCGGATATACACGGGAGTGCGTGCGCAGCGACTAATTTCTCGATTGAACACCTGTTCACGAGTTGTGATTGCTGATGTTTGACATCAAAAAATCACACTGCCAGGAATGATTGGGAGTGCGATGCTGGCATATGGATATCGAGTTGCCAGTAACGTCGTGTATGGCAACAGGATGTGTAGGAAAGTTCCTACGCGGCGCGGATTTTTTCTTTTTTTTGATACATGTCGCAATGATGTCTGGTTGCCATCATTTGCCGTATTTGCATGGCGGAAGTGTCTGAAACCCAATTAATTCAATGGTTTCAGGCAGGTAAAGGATCCAATTTTTAATTGAAAAAAATTGAAAAAAGGTGAACCGGTTCACCCAACGCCTGCTTGATGATCCGCTGAGGAAAGGTTGAAGGATAAGTGTCATATAACCGGCGGGGAAGTGATGGCAATTCAGGATGTCCGGGATATACAAGGCGTCCTTTCCATTGCTGAACGAGTGTTCGGGCAATATGGCGTTACATATCGCCGATATTTCTGTATAACGCGCCGGGTACGAGTGCGCCCCGTAACTTTCATGTCGGGCCGTGCAATAGCGTGGGGGCTTTCGGGCCTTCGTTAAATGGAATTTATGCTCGCCACGGATGTAAGGCGACGCGACTATTGAGGCCTTGTCTCATGAGAACGTTGAAACTCATTGCCGTACTTATTCTCCTGCCGCTTTGCCTTGGTTTGTTTGGCGTCTGGGAGTTGCAACGCAGTTCCGAGAACATCAAGGAGTTCGCGGATTTCAACGCCGAACTGGGCGAGATGCATGTCGAACTCGAAGCGATGGCTGCAAAGCCGGGATCCAGCTCGGCAATGGTCGATATCAATGGCAAGCGCATGAGTGTTGCCATGGCTCTATCGCGTATTACTGACGCCGAGCACGACCTGACCATCCTGCAACCGGTGAGTGCCGTGATGAGCAACCTGGCCAAGGGTGCCATCGCCCTCGGCCTGCTGGCCTCCCTGGTCGGCGTGCTGGGTCTGCTGGGTTTGCGTTGGGCCGGTGCCCGCGCGAGTCATTCCCGGGAACGATTGCTGCACACCTTCAACCGGGTGAGCCGCCTGTTGCCGTACCTGCTGGTAATGCACATCGTCGCCATGGGTGCGGCGGTGGCGGCCATCCTCGGTTTCGAAGGCCTGGGGCTGTGGCACATGGGGAAAATGGCCGCCGGTGAATTCAAGCTGATGCTCATCGTGTTGATGCTGATGCTCGGTTTCCTGTATTCGATCTGGCAGATGGGCAAGCAGCTGCCGGTCATGCTGCGCATGTTCCAGTCGACGCCGATGAACGTTCTGGGCCAGGTGGTCACACCGCAACAGGCGCCGGCGCTGTGGGCCTATGTTCGCCAGTTGGCGGAGCAACTCGGCGCGCTGGCACCCGAGCACATCGTGCTGGGCATGACCGAAGGTTTTTACGTCACCTCAAGCGACGTCAACCTGCTCCCGTCAGACACCGCGCTCAAGGGCCGCACACTGCACGTGCCCATGCTGTACCTGGGCCTGCTCGATTCGGCGGAGACCGGGGCGGTCATCGGTCACGAACTGGCGCACTTCGCCGGCGCCGATACCGAGTACAGCCTGCGCTTCGTACCGATCTACGAGGGCATCGGCCGCAGCCTCGGCGTGATTGCCGAAACCATGCTGCAAAGCGATGTGCTGCAACGCACGACGCTGTGGCCGGCGTTCATGCTCGGTGAGTATTTCATGGAGCGTTTCGATCACGCGGTGAACCATTGGAGCCGCGTGCGGGAGCTGGCGGCGGACGCGGCGGGTGCGAAGCTGACGGGGAATATCGCCATCGCTTCGGCCTTGGTGCGCATCTCTGCCATCGACCCCTTGCTGCAGCAGGGGGTATCGACCCATGTGGCCCGCGCGACCAACCCCAGTGCCGAACACGTGCGTACCGGCGATTTGCCAGGCAGCCTGGTGCAGGAACTGGCCGCGCAGCCGTTGACCCTGCCCGAGGAGGAAATGGCAGCCAGCCTGCCGCATCCATCGGACACTCATCCCTCCAATCTCGTACGGCTGGAATCCCTGCAAGTCACGGTCGAAGAGGCCGTCAGCCGCGGCACCCGCCCGATCAACGCGGCACAAGCCTGCGCCGCGATGGATCACTATTTCGCCGATCCCCAGGCATTGCGAGCGCGCATTACCGAGGACTTCCTCGGCCACTACGTGGAGCAGGATGCGGCGGTTGTGCAGGAGTTGCGTAGCCATGCCGGCAATGCCACGGAGGAAGTCCGACTGCATGAAGGCGCACGATTGCGCGGGTGGATTACCCTGGTTTTCTTCTCGCTCATTTTGCTGTTGGGCTTGGGGCTGCTGGTCTTGCCTTGGCTGTTGCCGCAGGCTTCAGGGAGTAACAAATCGATGATACTGGCCGCTGGTGGGGTGCTCGTCGTATTGATGGCGTTCCTGCTGCCGCTCTCCTTGCGCATGCTCACGCGGGCTAACAAGACTGCGTTGTTGCTGACGCCCGAGCACTTCGTTTTCGCCAACTTCAAGGCGCCATTGCCGATCCGGCACGTCGCCGATTTTGGCCTGCAAGTGGGGCAGGGGGTGCACTTGAACCTGCTGCTGGAAGACGACGCCCCCATGCCTGAGTTGGCCTCGCGTTCATTCTTTTCGCCGGATGCGAAACTCAACAGGAAAAAGCGCTGGGTCCAGTTGCACTTGCTGCAAATTTGCCGCGACGACAAAAAACTCAAGGACCAGGAGTTGGCGGACCTGATTGGCACCTACCTGAATGCAGGCACTGCACGGCACTTGCTGCAGCAGCGATTCGAGCAGGCCTGAAGGCTTTCAGCATCCGCAAGCGTGGGACGCCGGGTTCAATGGCGCCCTGCGCAAAGCTGATGAAGATCTGATAACAGCCCTTGCAGTTCGTTGTTTTCGTCCAGCAAGGGTTTTGCGTTTTCATACAGGACAACGTCGTTGATCGAGCCCATGCCGCCGTACAGCGACATCAATAGAGACAATGCGTACGTCGTATCCCGGGGTAGCGCACGCCCGCTTTTCTGTTCAGGGCCAGGGAAGTGGTCAACGATGTTGAGGGCACGGATGTGGAGGGTTTCATGAGGTTCTTTTTTGAATGAGCAACTCGGTCCAGATCAACGACCATTTTCAGCGAGATACTCAGGTAGCGTGCAAGAAGGCCATCGAGCAATTTCGCCAAGCGCACCCCACCGCCGATCTCTGTGGGTTTGCGCTGTACTCGGACGCCGATGCGCGGACGCTGGTGCCGTCGTTCAACACGGAACCTTCGGTGGCGAACACTTCAACGCCCTGTCGAGCCTGTTGTGGGACTTGGCTGATTCGATTCCCGATGAAGATTTTGCACGTCACCGTGCACTCGTCTTCGAACACCGTGTTGCAGCCTTGAAGCCGCTAACGACGTGCGCGTTTGAGAACGCCATTTATGTATTCGCAGTCTCTGACTCTCAAAGCGTGCCGGAAGAAATCGCCTGGATTACACAACTCAATACCCCCGAGCAAGCCCTCGAATTCAAGACATGGTTAGAGCCGGTCGAGCAATGAAAGGCATGCACTCAACAAGGATGCGTACATGACACTGCCCCACTTTATTTACCATCCCGATCCCGTCGGTAGCGGTTCGGTGCAACCCTCTTCCGCCACTTGCGTGAGCTGCAATCAGGCGCGAGGCTACATTTATGTGGGCCCGGTATACGCCATTGATGAATACGAAAACTGCATCTGCCCTTGGTGCATTGCCGACGGGAGTGCGCACCAGCGTCTGGGCGCGACGTTTGTCGATGACGAGAGTATCGGCCTGGACGGCGAAGAAACGCTGAGCGAGGCGCAGATCGCCGAAGTCAGCCAGCGCACACCTGGTTTTAATGGCTGGCAGCAAGAGTGCTGGATCACTCACTGCGACGACGCAGCCGAGTTTGTCGGTAAGGCCGGCCATGCAGAGTTGCTTGAACTGGGCCCCGCAGCCATCGCCGCCGTTCAGGACTCAACAGGATTGGAGGACGGTCCGCAGTGGCGAGCGTTCTTCAATGCCCTGGATAAGGATCAGGGGCCTACCGCCTACCTGTTCAAATGTCGCCACTGCGCCACGCTGGGCGCTTACCAAGACAGCCGTTGATACCCAAAGTGCTCAATCCGTGGCGACCCACAAGGAAGAATCTCTGATGACCGACGATCACACCCCCGACTTCACCAAAGTCCCCACCGGCATGCTGCCGTTCCCGCCTGTTGAAGACGTGTTTGTCGCCGATCAACTGGAACTGGCCAACCATCTGCACCCTTTGTTCAGCTTGGATATCAGCACCGTAAACCCCGAGTGGTCGGGGGTGCTGCACATGCTCAGCCCGTTGGAACCGTACGAGGGCCTTGTCGGCGAGCTGACCGAGTGGGACGGGTGCCATGGCTGCCTGCTGAAAACCAACTGGATCGGCTTCAAGGTCGAGCAAGGGCGCTACCGCTTGTGCGGCGATCCACGCTACTTCTTTCTGCACGAGGGGAACGCACAGCTGGCTGATCCTCACCCGGAGGCGAGAGCGGATCTGGAGCGGCACTACGCCGATCAGCACAGCGCTTTTGCCGCCACCGTTGAAAGGTTTAAAACCAGCGGCGTGCTGGCGCGTGAGGATGGCGAACCGTTGTATGCAGTGGAATTTGTCGCGCAACTGGGCGGCGAAGTCGATGGCTGCGCCAACTGGGTGGAGGCGGTCGAATTTCCAATGCACATCGTTGAACTGGACCCCGACCGCGGCGATTCGAATGTCTACCCCCTGAGCCCTGCGAATAACCGGTTTTTCCACGTGGCAAGCGTTCCGGGCTGGCATTACCGGACGGCCGGCGCAGACATGATCGTCATGTTCTACGAGCCGATTGAAGGCTTGGTGCTATTCACCTTCGATTACAGTTGAATCCCATGAACAAGACCGAACTGCAAACTCTTGTAGTCAGAGTCAAAAAGTATCTCTTGATTATCTTTTTGCTCTGCCTTGTAGGCGCTCTCATCTATGCGTACCTGCACAAACCGGCGTTTCCTTCCGAGGTAGTCCTGAAGCAGGACTTCATTCCGGGGCAGTCGATCTACATCGTTCAAGATGCCAGGGATCCAGATGAGCCCAAAAGCCTGAGGTTCTACGTCAACAATGGCGGCGGCAGGAATAATGAGACGATGAAGGTGCGCCTCGGCAAGACCCCGCCGTTCCTGGTCTCGGACACTGACTTGAAAGACGTGGTAATCCAGCGTGTCTCCAACGGCCTGCACATCAAACTCAAAGGCGCAGTCTCGAATTACCGGAGCAACCTTTACCTTGAAGACGGCGACACTTACACCACCTACCGTGTAAGCCTTGAGCAAGTCGAAACCCGACCGCCCTTGCCGAGCGGTCGGTAAGCTTGTTTCAGCAAGGCAATCACTGCACAGAAAACCGCAATCGCCAGCGCCGGCCACTGCATTGGCAAATCGATGATACTGGTTGCTGGCGGGGGCTGGTCGTATTGATGGCGTGCCTGCTGCCATTCTCGTTGCGCATGCTCAAGCGGGCGAACAAGACGGCGTTGCTGCGGACGCCCGAGCACTTGGTATCTGCGAACCTAAAGGCGCCATTGCCGATCCGGCACATCGCCGATTTTGGCCTGCAAGCGTGGGGTGCGAAGTTCAATGGCACCCTGCGCAGAGCTGATGGAGGTCTGATAGCAGCGTCTGAAGTTCGTTATTTTCGGCCAGCAAGGGCGTTGCGTCTTCATACAGAACAACGTCGTTGATCGAGCCCATGCCGCCGTACAGCGACATCAGTCGAGACAACGCGTACGCCGTATCCTGAGGCAGCGCAAGGCTGCACTCCTCAAGTCTGTCGGCCCATTGCGGGTGACCGAATCTCCTCAGTAGTTCTGCTGTTCGGGCGATGTTCGAGGAGATCTTGTGGATGTCTTTCATGGCGCCAGTCCTGAGCGAATCATTTATCAAAGTTCACAACGCTGACGGAACCATTGTGCCAATCGACCGAGTAACTGAGGCCATTCCAGTTACCAACGATCAACGCCCCGTTTTTGTCGCACTGAAGACTCATGTAGGGCTTGTCTGCTTGCGTGCCGTGGGGACTTTCCTGGATGAACCAAACCACCTTTCCATGCCTCGATAGTGCAAGGATGTTTTTGTTGAAAATGACATTTGAAGGGGACTCGATCAGGACCGCGAGCCTGTCGTCATGCTGCAAGGCGACTTTGACCGGGTGAGGCAGGTGAATGGATTGATCTGCTATCCAAAGGGTGCCGTTGTCAACGTGGTACCAGGTTTCGGTCATGACGTTACCTCTAGTGTTATCCCTGAAGTCGCAGCAATTTCATGTGCGAGGAAGACTTTCCGGTGGCAACCCGTTAGGCAGCTGAATCTTCAGGCCGCGTGCGATCTGAATGCCTATGTAGAAGGCATCCCCCAGTACGCCAGCAAGTTCAGGATCGTCGGCTTCAAACTCTTTGCTGGCCCAAGCGCCGATGGTCAATTGGTGCAACCGGGCTTTATCTTTTTCAATGCCCAGCAACACATTCTTGATGAATTGCAACTGGATTAACGAGCTTGAATAAATCTGGAACTCTGGACAGCCGTTGTATCTCAGGGCGGTGATGGTTATCGCATTGTCGATGTAGTCGAGGGCCGTTATCGGCGTTTTCAGACGGCGGTCCTTATCGGCTCCAGCGGTTTGATAGCTGCGCGACGCTACGTACTCATCAAACATCCGAATCTGCTCACCGGTCTGAGCAGAGTCTCGATCATAACCAACGTGTTTTCTATAGGTCAGGAATTGTTCTGATTCTGGTCCATGGGACAGCAGCGAAACAATCGCCGCACATTGCGTGAGCCAATAGATCTCGAACGAGGATTCAGTGCCTCGACAATAACCAAGATCTGTCGCTTTGCCGTACAAGTCACTCGCCAATTGGCTGGCGTAATCGCGGTTTATCGTGGTCTCTGAAGTCCGGTCGGCCGGGTCATTCGCTATGACAAAAACCCGATAACGCTGCAACAGGAGGGCATCCACAAGCGTCAGGTCCGGGCAGGCGGGGGGCATCAGCGGGACAAGCACTTCTGGTTCACGATTGATCGGTAGCCAGGACAGGTTCCTTTCCACTCGGGAAAGTGGCTTGTCCGCTTCGGTCTGGGGGGCTGCATCGACAACCTGCTCGGTGGATGCGGGTGGAAGAGCGGTCTTTTGCCCGAATAGGGTTTTCAAGCGATGCAGTAGTTTTGACATGGGATATCCGTCAAGGATTTTGATTTTGAGGGCCGCGATCCAAAGGGCCGGAGTGACGGTTTGCCTTAGATAGCCGTTCCTCTATTGGGCCCCGGTTGCACAATCAGCAGATTATCCAGCTCTCTGCGGCGACATCTCATGGCAAACGCCAGGGCTGTATCAAGATCCGTTTGGAAAAGATCGAAGCGTGCCCGGTCAATTTGGTAATACTCCTCGTAGTCGACCATGCCGTTGCTAACCGGAATCGACAGGTAAAGGCGACCTGTAGTCTCCTCGACGCCTAAGGCAAACATGTGTTCACGGCTTGTGAATACGTCACTGAATTTCATCGTGTCCTTGATCTGGTGGCTGGGGTATTTATCCGTGTCGTTTCAGCGATTCCCATAAATTACTTCGTCCATCTCGTCATGGAGTGGGGCGCTTTCGAATAACTTTTGCGCCAGGTCTTGAATGTGTTCTGACCAGGCGACCGTTCTGACCCATTCTTCAGGCATGCCCGTCACCCCGTACAGTGCCCCGGCTATCTGGCCGGCGGTAGCTGCCACGCTGTCGGCGTCATCCGCCAGGTTGGCCGCCAACAGGATTGCATCCTTGAAGTTGTCGGTGTTCCAGACCGCCCACAGAGCGGCTTCCAGCGTATCTATGACATAGCCGGAGGAGCGGATCTGATCGCGGGTTTTTTGTTTGTATTCGCCAGCGTTGATGATCAAGGGGCGGGGATACAAGGCGCGAACCATTGACGACAGGGTTTCTTCCTTGTTCGCGCCATTGAGGGCCAGGTGCAATTGAGCGCCGAGCAGTTCGCAGCAATTTACCGCCTCTACAGCTCTGTGAGTACAGCGGCTTTGTGCCGAGCTTTCCCGCCAGGTACCGGACAAGGAGTGGCGACGGAAGATGGCGGTGGGTGCCAGCCTGATGATTGTTCCGTTGCCGGCTGTGGATGGGTGAGCGTTGCCGTACCAGTCGACGCCTTGCGCCATCAGGCCTTCCAGTGCGGTACGAGTGGCGTTGCCAATGTCAAAGCACTTTCCGTTATGGCTGTTTTCGCCATTTTTATACCAGCGACAAAGCCTCTGCGTGTAGTCGCGGAAATCGAATTCCTTGTTTTCCACGTAGGTGTCTGCGAGAGCCAGTGCCATGCTCGTATCGTCAGTCCACTCTCCCGGTTTCAGTTTGAAAGGGCCACCGCCAACCATGTCACTGACATGTTGACGATCACGGGGCAGAAACTCGAGTGTTGTGCCCACGGCGTCGCCAATCGCGAGCCCCAGTAGGCAACCCTTTGCGCGGTCCAGCGCCTGCTCTTCAGTGAGGGTGCAAGGCCTTGAGGTCAGCCACTCAGGCTTCCTGACCGGAAATCTGGGTGCGTCCGGCTGCAACATAGGGTCCATGCGCTGAAGCAGCTGAGGAGAGGGCGGTGGGAGCAGGTGGTCGTAACGCTCGGTGTATTGGGTGAGCGTTTCGTCTGAACTTCTGAGATCAATAAGGTTTTTTAACATCTTGGCACCAGGCAATGATGTGTCACGATGTACCTGAGTTCAGATTCGTTCAAATGCGTCCCACAACATCTGTCGAATTGTATCCAGTCTTGCGTTGGCTGCGATTCGCTGCTCCGCGGTACCTCGATCAATGTAGACGTCGGAGAAACCTGATTTACTACCTGACATAGTTCTATACATTGAAGTCGCTTGTGCCCATTCATTACTGTCCGGCAAAGGGTCATCGGACATTAGGCGAATTATCGCGTTTATTCCTGAGTCAAAATTTTGGCAGCTCTCACTATGAAAGATCTCTTTGAGTGTAATAAGCAGTTCTATCAGGTGTGAGTTTGTCATGTGCTTTTGTACACTCAAATCACTCAGGTGAGTAATGTTGTATAGACCGAGAACTGTGGGCATCCAACACCTATCAGTTGTGAACATGATCGTTTTTCGATATGCTCAAGTGGCGTTATGCGGCAATGTCCGGGTGTTTTTTAATCAGGTCTTCCAACTCTGAGGGTGTCATATTTTTAGATTGTCATTTTGGGGTTGTCTAATAAGCCAATAACAGTCTGTTAACTGCTTGTCTGATATTTGCTTTGAAGCTTGGAGCTTCCCGTTGCGATGCATTCAAAGCTTCTCACCATCCCCGATTTCATCTGGCCCCGCAGATAGCAGTGAGCAGCAAAAAAACTATTTGCGATTATCTGTGAGTCAGTTGCTGCGCCACCTGCTCGATACGTTACCGTACTTGATGTCGCGATCGACATTGATTCGTGACAGAAATCATAAGAAATCTAACTGCCCATGCACCGATCATGTAGCTTTGAAAGAAGCAGATCCAACTCGTTGTTCTCTTGGATCATGGGTTGTCCATTGTTGTATAGAATAATGTCGTTAATAGAGCCAAGACCACCGTACAGTGTAATTATTTTGGATATTGTATACGCTGTATCCCCAGGCAGCTCTAATCTGTATTGGTCAATACGTTCTGCCCATTCGTTTTTTCCGCCAATGCGTAGTAACTCGGAAATTCGTTCTAGGATGGCTGTTATTTCGGTTATATTTTTCATTTTAGAGGGCTCGATCCCATTATTTGAACGCCTTCGATTGTCCAAGGTTTAACGACGACGATTTGCTCTGTGCCACCAACATAGAAGCCGGATTGGGAGCCAACCTCACCTATGTAAACTTCCGTGCCGGCCGGAATTTTAACTTCGAAAGCAGTATCGATTGGGGATTTTCCACCCCCTGGCCATTCTGGCAGAACTGCTTTGTCGATGCGAGTTTGTAGTATCCCAGACGGGGTCTCTTGCCCGAAAAACTGTCCGAGAGGTTGTCCTTCTATCCCTGCTCTTTTTAATACAGTATCGTTTTCCAGAATCACTGAAGTATATCGGCCTCCGGAGAAGGTTTCAGCAAGCCTTGGGTCTAGTGGCCCCGGCTCGACAGCTGAGTATGTACCTGTGATTTTCCCTAGCTTGTGGCGGGGTATTTCTTCTAGCTTTTGTACAGTCTGTGGTTTGTGAGCTGGAGTATCCGGTGAGAGATTCTCGACCTTGTTCAGAGGCGCCGGTTCCCTCACCCGCAACTCATCCCGAGCCAGCAACTTCTGCTCATTCCTTGCCAACCAACCCGCCAGCTCCCTGTTCGAAATCTCTGCCTGAAGCTTCGCGCTGCGGGTCGCGATGCTTTCCATGCTGTTCATCACACCCGCTTTCATCTGACCCCGTGTCAGGTAGGTGACGATGCCGGTGAGCAACAGCAGTACAAGTTGCTCCTGTCCGCGGGCCAGTTGTCGTGCCGCGCGTTCGACGCGCTCCTGTACCAGTGCAGCGGAGCCGCCGCTGGGGTCCAGGCCGGACGGTTTGACGCCTTCTTCGGCATGCCAGGCCGTGGCGATGCCTTCCTGCAAGGTCGAGAGGCAGGCGGGCAGGCCCTGGTAAAAGTATTCGGCGATGGCGGACAGGCCCAGGCCCATGAGAATCAGGTTGCCGACCTGCAGGCCGATACCGGCCCCGGCAGCAGCTCCCGGGGCAGCGCCGACGCCGAATGCGAAGGCCCCCGCTGCGCCGCCGGCCACGGTGCCGATCGCCACGCTGCCGCCGAGAATCATCGAGACTTCTTTGACCAGTTGCAGCAGCACCGGCAGGATCTGCTCGATTTCAATCGAGGCCCACTTGCGCTTGAGGTCCATCTGGATGATCGGGTAGGAGAGGGTCATCGCCTGATGCACCGCATCGATGCGATGACCGCCCATGTAGCCATAGGCCTGGCGCGCGCCATTGCTGACACGCCGGGTGAAGCCGTTCCAGTTGTCGTGAACGCTCTGCAGGCCGTCGTTGACGCCCTGGTTCAGCTCACTGAATTTCTGGTCGAGGTTGCGTTCGACATCGGCCCAGCTGGGCACGTTGGCTAAAAGATCCATTTACTCATCACTGTCCTTGGGGGAAAGGCGCTTCCTTGTTGCTGCGGTCGAGCTGTCGAATATCCGACTTAACATCAATGTCGAAGTGATGGCTATCTGCCGCACTTCAGACTGCGCGGCGGGATGGAAAATTCAACATGGATCCCATTTTTTGTTATTCGCATTACATTCGGCAATGATGGCAATAAGGCATTAGTTGCCAATCAGTGGCACCTGACTTCCCGTTCATCCTTGATATATCGGCGTTTCTGGCCAGCCAGCGGGACGATAATTATTTTTCAGGGAATGTCCTGAACTGAGTTCGAGGTGCGTGGAAGTACCCGCATTCACTGAGAGTGGGTTGACACAGTGCATGACATGGGTGTCTCCTTCCCGCGTTCAGAACCTGCGATACCTGCAAAAGTGTGACAAATTTCTCAAATATTTTTTGAGTGATGGCACTTTCATACTGTCTTGAGGTCGCAGTTCCTGACGTAATATTTCGTGTGAGCAGTTTCGCTGGATGTTTAAGAGAGCTCGATGGAAATGAAGAGTGTTCTGTAGGTTGTCTCTTACAAAACATGCAGATTGACTCATGCCGCAGTCCGAAAACATAGGGTGGCGAAGTGTTCGCCCAAATCAATGTTGCGGCAAACAGCGTTTAACCCTCTTATCTGATTCGTTATGCGCAGTGGTTGAGAGAGGGCGGTAGCTTTCCACTGTTTTCAAGGAGATACACATGTTGATGGACCTTGCCGCAATGCTTTCCCCGCAAAATCGGCGCCTGTTCAAGTTCAAGAACCTCGCCAACCCCGAACAGCAATTGTTGCTTGAGTCCTTCAGGGGAACGGAAGGTCTGTCCCGTGCGTACAACTTCGAATTGCTGCTGGTGTGCCAGGACTCCGGCGTCGAGCTGAAATCGATGATGGGCCAGCACGTGGTTCTGGAAATCGAGCTGGCGGATGCCTCGCCTCGTTACCTGGCAGGCTACCTCACGCGGTTTGCCAGCATCGGCAGCGACGGCGGCATGGCCCGCTATACGGCGACGCTGAACCCTTGGTTCTCGATGCTGAAGAACCGCTTCGACACGCGCATTTTCCAGGGCTGTACGGTGGAAGATGTCGTCACCCAGGTGTTTGCGTTGTGCCCGGCGTTTTCCCGGCACGAGTTTCGCCTGAGCAAGCCGCTCAAGCATTACACCTACATCACCCAGTACCGTGAAACGGACTTCAACTTTGTCCAGCGCCTGCTGGAAGAAGAGGGGATGTTCTACTACTTCGAGCACACTGCCGAAGGCCACACCATGATCATCTGCGACGACTCCAGCACGCTGCTGCCGTTGCCTGAACAACCGCAGATCCGCTACCACACGGCATCGGTCACCGAGACCGCCGACTCCATCACCCAATGGAGCGGCAATCGCCAGTTGCAATCCGGGAAAATCGCGGTCCAGACCTTCGATTATCGTCAGCCGTCCAATCGCTTGCCGGTCGCCATGAAGAGCCTGAACAAGCAGGGCGATGTCGACGAATTCGAAATCTACGACTTCCCCGGCCAGTACACTCACGGCACCTACGACGAAGGCGAAACACTGCTGCGGCTGCGGGTCGAAGCACTTGAACTCAAGGGCAAGAGTTTTCATGGCGCCAGTAACTGCCGTGCGATGAAACCCGGCTACACCTTCGAGCTGCTGCAGCATTACGATCACGATCAAGGCCCTGCCGAGGATCGTCAGTTCCTGCTGATGAGCGTCGAAAGCGAAGGCCACAACAACTACCTCAGCGGGCATCAGGCGAGCTACTACAACACCTTCGCCTGCGTGCGCAAAAAGATCGTCTTCCGACCTCAACTCACTACCCCGCGCCCGACCATCTCCGGCCCGCAAACCGCGATCATCGTCGGTCCGCCGGGGGAGGAAATCTTCACCGACGAACTCGGCCGGGTGAAGGTGCAGTTTCACTGGGACCGCAAGGGCGAGCACAACGACAAGAGCTCCTGCTGGGTCCGCGTCGCCCAGGCGGGTGCCAGCGGCGGCTTCGGCAGCATCCAGATTCCCCGAGTGGGCGATGAAGTCGTGGTGGTGTTCCTCGACGGCAACCCCGACCGCCCGCTGGTCATGGGCAGCCTCTACAACAGCCAGAACACCCCACCGTGGTCGCTGCCGGCGAACAAGACCCAGAGCGGGTTCCTGACCCGGTCGATGAAGGGTGACGGCGGTACGGCGAACTTCTTCCGCTTCGAAGACAAGTCCGGCGCCGAGCAGATCATCATGCATGCCGAGCGCAACATGGACACCGAGATCGAGGTCGACGAGACCCACAGTGTCGGCAGCAACCGCACGATCACGGTCGGTGGCACGCACACCGAAACCATCAAGAAAGACACGGTGATGAATGTCCAGGAAGGCTCGCTGACGATCCAGGTCGACAACCAGTTCATTCAGGTCAGTGCCAAACAGCACATCATTCTTCAGGTGGGAGACAGCAGCATCACCCTCACGCCGGACGGCATCGAGATCAAGGGCAAGGCGATCACCACGACGAGCACCGGGACGACCCAGATCACCGGTTCCGAGGTCAGGGTCAATGACTGAGGTAGTGGCGCCATGATCAGAACCAGCCTCTACGATCGGATTTCCGAAAAGCGTATCGCGCAGGAGGAAGCTGCTCGCGTCGAGCTACAGAACGCGCCGGTCATTGAGCCCGAGCCGGAGCCCGAACCCGAACCTGTGGTGGCGCTGCAAGACACGCCCAGCAGTTTCAACTTCGGTGGCTTCAATCTGGGATTCCCGACGGGGTTCAATTTCCGTGAGGTGCAGACCACCCTCGAGCACGAAGGCGAATCGGTCAGCCTCAGCATCAAGCGTCGTGATGTGCAACAGGGGCAGACCCTGGAGCAGCTTTTCGAAGCCTCGGTGCAGGCGTTTCGCCAGGACCATCCGGACGTGCGCATCATCCGCCAGCGCGATGTCCGCGTGGCCGGCAGTGCGGCGAAGTCGGTGGATCTGCATTTCAAGTCCGACCATGCCGATCGTCACGCGCGTCTGGTCGGTGCCTTGGTGCCTATTGCCGGGCGTGACGATGTGCAATGGCTGAGTATTGCTTGCGAGATTGATCCGGCCCGGCCCGCGCTCAGTCTCTGGCTGGTGGATTTTGACGGCATGCTTGATGGTCTTGCCGTGCGCTGAACGCCTTATTTTTTTGATTCCAGGAAGTTACCCGAAATGGATTATGAGTTGCAGGAAGGCAGCATCGCGTTGCCGCAAGGTTTTCAGGACCGCACGGTGAACATGTTTGTGTTGGGGGCGAGTATTCCGGCGCCGTTGAGCATCACTATTTCCCGGGACACATTACTGCCCGGCGAAGCGCTCAAGGCCTACGTCGAGCGTCAGATCAAGATGCTCGCGTCCAAGTTGCGCGGCTATACGCTGCTGGGCAAGAAGGCCGTTGCGCTGTCGACCACGGCGCCGATCGAGGGCGTGCAGATCGATGCGTATTACATGACCGATGGCCGACCTTTCTATCAGCGCCAGGCGGCGTTCCTGATCGAGCCTGGACGCGCAATCATTTTTTCCACCACAGCCCAGGCTGACTTCAGCCGCGAGCAGAATCAGAACTGGATTGACCTGCTGGCGAGCTTTCAGCCTCGCCAGCCCGGCGGCCCCCAGACCGACTCCAGCGCACAGGAGTAACGGCCATGTTCGAAGCCGCAAGGTTTGGCGATGAACTGTCGCACACCAGCGCCCTGGGCGGGTTTCTCATCGGCGCAGCGCTTGGCATAGCGCTGGTCGCCACGGTGGCGATCGCGACGTTTACCTGTGGATTCGGCGTGGCACTATTGGCGGGCTTGGCCGCAGGCGTCGGAGGTAGCCTGCTCACCGCGGCCGGGGAGAAGATAGGCAGCATGTTTTCTTCACCCGCGGGGACCCTCGTCACCGCGTCGCCCAACGTGTTCATCAACAGTCGCAAGGCTGCTCATGTCGCAAAAAGCACGGGGGCCTGCGACAAGCATCCCGGTCCGGTAAAGGTCGCCGAGGGCTCCACCAACGTCTTCATCAACGGCACGGCCGCCGCCCGCAAGGGCGACAAAATGACCTGCGGCGCAACTCTATCCAGCGGCTCGGACAACGTCTTCATCGGTGGCGGAACCTATCGTTACCTGCCGGTGGATGACGAGATTCCCGGTTGGCTGCGGACCACGGTCGACATCCTCATGGCAGTCGCCGGCGCAGCGGGCGGTATCGCCCAACTGATCAAGGCCGGGACCCAGGCCGGCATGAAAGCCGTCATGCCCTGCGCACTGAAGTTCACCGCCGGGTTCGTCGCCGGTGAGGTCGCCTCGCGTTACGTCGTGGGGCCGGCCATCGAGCGTGCGGTGGGAGGCTTGATCGGCAACCCGGTCGACGCCACCACGGGCCGCAAGGTCATTACCGACGAAACCGACTTCAGCCTGCCGGGCTTGATGCCAATCCACTGGTCGCGCTTCTATGGCAGTGACCTGAGCGTCGACAGCGTGCTCGGCAAGGGTTGGGTCTTGCCCTGGGAGCAAAGCCTGCGTCGCAGTGGCTCCTTCGTGTACCTCACCGACAATCAGGGGCGCAGCGTTCCGTTCGTGGACGTGCAGCCGGGGGAGCGCATCTACAACCCCCATGAACAGGTGCATCTGGTCTGCACCGAGGGCGGCCACTATCTGCTGCAAACCCTCGACAACACGTTTTTCTACTTCGGTGAAGTCGCGGACGACAACATCCCCGTACCGCTGCAACGCATCGAAAACGCCCTGGGCCACTTCCTGCATTTCACCCACACCGCCGAAGGCACGCTCACCGACATCAGCGCCACCGGTGGCGTGCGGGTGCACCTGCATTACGACAACCCGCTGGGCCGCCTGAGCGATGTCAGGCGCGTGGTCGACAACGAGGCCGTTGAAACCCTGGTGCAATACCGTTACGACGACAACGGCCAGCTTGCTGAAGTCATCAACCGCAACGGCGATTCAGTGCGCCGTTTCAGCTACATCGACGGCGTGATGGCCAGCCACAGCAACGCCCTGGGCCTGACCTGCAATTACCGCTGGGAGCACATCGACAGCCAGCAACGGGTAGTGGAGCATTGGACCAGCGATGGCGAGCGCTTCCAGTTCCGCTACGACAGCAAGGCGCGCACCACGCGGGTCACTGACGTGCTCGGGCGCGAAGCCGAGATTCACTACAACGCCGATCATCGCATCACAGCCAGCCGCGACTTCGGCGGCGAGCACTACGTCATCAACATCGATGACACCGGCAACATGACCGGCCTGACATTGCCCGAAGGCAACAGCATCACACTCAAGTACGACGAATACTCACGCCTGCTCGAAGAGACCGACCCGCTCGGGCGCACGATCAAATACCGTTATCACCACCTGACGCCGCTGATCACGCAGGTGGACTACCCCGACGGCAGCACCTGGCAAGCTCGTTACGACGACAAGGGCAACCTCATCGCCGAAGTCGACGCCCTGGGCAATACCACCGAATACCTCAACGGCGACGACGGCTTGCCGCACACCATCATCGATGCGACCCACAAGTCCAAATACCTGTGGTGGAACACCCTGGCCCAGGTCGAACGCTTCCAGGATTGCTCGGGTAAAAACACCACCTACCGCTTCGACGAGCGCCAGCACCTGGTCGCCGTCACCGACGCGCTGGGTCAGACCACCACGCTGGAACGCAAACCCGACGGCGAAGTGCTGCGCATCAACCACCCGG
>NZ_RWIR01000067.1 GCF_009764265.1 Pseudomonas sp. PB101 | reverse complement strand
TGGCCAGAAGCCGAAGACGGCTTCCACGAATAGGCCTAATACATAGATGCAACGGGGCAGCGGTTTTTCAAAAGCGGGTAGACAGTGGGGGCGAGTCCATACATAGGAGCTGGCTTGCCAGCGATGGTCGTTAACGATAACGCGTGCTAACCGGATAAACGCAGCGCACTTGAGCCCATCGCCAGCAAGCCGGCTCCTACAGGTTTCGTGTGCCATCCGATCGGCCAATCCCTTAAAGCGCCAACCCTTGTTGCACCACCACAAGCAGATCGCTTTCCGTCAGCGCCACTGCATCCAGTTGCGCTGTGGCTTGCTCGATCGTTTGCAGCCACCAGTGCGTTTCGCCGTGGTCGTCCACGGTGCGCAACAGGGCGAACTCGTTGCCCTGGGAGTGAATCTCGACCCGCCCTTCGCCATCCGCCGTGAAGCGCGCAACGGGGTCGAGGGTAAGGCTGTGTTTGTTGCCGGTGATCACCAACTGGTCGATGGCGTAGTCGTAAGCGTCGCCATCGGGGTGACTTTCGAACACGTGTGTGGCGTTGCGCCGCAGGACCAGGCCAGCCTCGGTCAAGGGCAGCAGCCAGTGCTCTATCTGTTGATACAGCTCGTAGACCTGGCCCGGCCAGGCGTCGATCGCTTGATCCGTGCCGGTCAGCCGGGTCTGTTTCAATTTTGCCGCGAGCTCGTCTGCCTTGCTCATGTCGATTCCCTGTATTGAGGTCTGTCTAATCGTAGCTCGTTGACGCGCAGGTAGCGCTGCCCTGGATCATGTTTGCCGCACTGCCCCTGCGGGTGTGATACCGCTGGGCAAGTGGCTGCCCAATTATTCTGGATAACCCCGTAAACTACGGCCCACAAAGACTGAGGGCCTTGGGTCGATGCCCATGCCTTGCCCCCGACAGGATGAACTTTTGCCCACGCGCTTTAACCACCCGGACCACGTCCCTGGCGTTGCATTGAAACGCATACCGCTGCGCAAGGCCGCGGTGTTGTTCATTGCCACGGTGTGTCTGTGCCTGTGCGGTTTGCTCTACCTGCAACTGGAACAGTCCCGTCGCCATGACCTGAGCCTTGCGCAAGTGGCGTCTTCGAACCTGACGCGCGCCATGGCCCAGCAAGCCGAAGACACCTTCATGAAGGCCGACCTGGTGCTGACCAGCCTGGTGGACTGGATTCAGGTCGACGGTTTCGGTCCGCAGCAGCGCTCGCGCCTGCAGCAGACCTTCGCCCGGCGGGTGCTGGCGCTGGATCAGCTGCACGGCATCCTGCTGTTCGACCAGAAGGGCCAGTGGGTGGTGACCTCGTTTGAAAACCTGCCCCGGGGTGCCGGAGTCGCGGATCGCGAGTACTTCAAGTATCACCAGCAGAACGTCTCGTCGGTGGCGCACATCGGTCCGGCCATCCGCAGCCGCGAAAACGGCGAGTGGATCATTCCGGTCTCCAAGCGGGTCAACGACAGGAACGGGCATTTCCAGGGCGTGTTGCTGGCCGGCATCAAGATGTCGTACTTCGACCAGTTCTTCAAAAGCTTCGACCTCGACGACAACGGCTCGATGTTTCTCGGCCTCACCGATGGCACCTTGTTGGCGCGGCGACCTTTTGTCGAGGCACAGATCGGCGTGTCACTGGCCCAGAGCGAGATTTTCCAGAAATTCCTGCCACTGGCCACCTCCGGCAATGCGATGTTCACGTCCATCATCGATGGCGTGACGCGCATGTACGGTTACCGACAGTTGGAGGCGTATCCGCTGGTGGTCGCCGCCGCGTCGTCCACCGAATCCATTCTCGCGGGCTGGTACGAGACGGCGTTCCGCTCCAGCCTCATCGTTGCCCTGGTGCTGGTGGGCGTGGGGTTGTTCGGTTGGGTGTTCATTCATCAGGTGCGTGTTGGCGAACGGGTCGAGTCGGACTTGCGCAGGGCCCAGGAAGCCCTGGAACTGATCGCCACCCATGACAGCCTGACCGGCCTGGCCAACCGCCGGTTGTTCGAGCGCGCGCTGGACATCGAGTTCGGACGCGGTGCCCGCCGGGCCAGCCCCTTGAGCCTGATCATGCTCGATATCGATTACTTCAAGCGCTACAACGACACCTACGGCCACGTGGTGGGGGATCACTGCCTGGCCGAAGTGGCACGCGCGCTGAAGAGTTGCTGCCACCGCAAGGCGGATCTGGCGGTGCGTTACGGCGGCGAAGAGTTTGCGGTGCTGCTGCCCGACACCGACATCCATGGCGCGATGACGATTGCCGAGCAGATCCGGCGCAGCGTCATCGACAAGAACATCAGTCACACCGGCTCGCCAAATGGCTATGTGACGGTCAGCCTGGGTTGCTATTCGTTCGTGCCGTCGGGGCGCGACAGCATGGATGTGTTTGTCGAACGGGCGGATGCGGCGTTGTATCAGGCCAAGCATTCGGGGCGAAACCGCGTGGCAACCTTGTCGATGGCGGGCGGGGTCGAGGCGTTGATGCGCTCCGATCGTTGAGTCTGTGTTCCAGAACGAAAGCCCCAGACGACAAAAAGCAGCCAATGACGGCCTGTCATCGGCTGCTTTTGTTTGTCCAGCTGCCCGTCCCGCCGCCAGCACCGCCTGTTCCACCACCGGGGGCGCCGGTGCCACCGCCCGCGCCGCTGCCCGGACCATTGACGCCGGTCGTGCCGCTTGCCGAACTGGGGCCATTGCCGCGGCCGTTGTCACCCGAGGGTTCGATGGGGCGGTTGTGGTCCGGCGACATGGTTGAGTTGCGGGTCGCGCCCGATGTCGTACTGGTCGTGCCATCCTCAGCGCCGGATGCCGCCAATGCAGCCAGCGGCGATGCCGACAACAATCCCGCCAGGAACAGCGAAGTCATGCTGATGTTCATCATGGTCGTCTCCCGGGAAGAGTCTTACCTGATGTTGGGCTGACGGGCGCGCGGTTGGTGCCGCCCGCTTGACGAGTGGCATCGATTGGCACGTGGCAGGGACCTCGGGTGCAACCCGCGAAAAGGGCAGGTGTCACAGTTCAGGCACCTCATCCCCAGGAGTGTTCGTTCATGAAGAAGCTGCGGATCGCCACATTCAACGTCAATGGCCTGCGTGCACGGCTGCCGAACCTGCTGGCCTGGCTTGAACGGGAAAAGCCGGACATTGCCTGCTTGCAGGAGTTGAAGGCGGTGGACAGCGCATTCCCGGTTGCCGAGCTCGAGGCGGCCGGTTATGGCGCGATCTGGCAGGGACAGGCGTCATGGAACGGCGTGGCGATCCTGGCGCGGGATGCGCAACCGCTGGAAAGCCGGCGCGGGCTGCCCGGCGATGACAGCGACAGTCACAGTCGTTATCTGGAAGCCGCCGTCCACGGGGTTCTGGTGGGCTGCCTGTACCTGCCCAACGGCAACCCGCAGCCGGGGCCGAAGTTCGATTACAAGCTGGCGTGGTTCGAGCGGCTGATCCGTCACGCCCAGACCCTGCAAGGCAGCGACCATCCGGTGGTGCTGGCGGGTGATTACAACGTGGTGCCCACCGACCTGGACATCTACAACCCGCGCTCGTGGCTCAAGGACGCCTTGCTGCAACCGCAAAGTCGCGAGTGCTACCAGCGGTTGCTGGACCAGGGCTGGACCGATTCATTGCGGCACTTGCATCCGCAGGATCGGCTCTACACGTTCTGGGATTACTTCCGCCAGCACTGGCAGAAAAACTCGGGGCTGCGCATCGACCATCTGCTGCTCAACCCGGCCCTGAGTCCGTATCTGCAAGACGCCGGAGTGGACGCGTGGGTACGCAACGAGCCCCACGCCAGTGACCACGCGCCCACCTGGATTCAATTGGGTTCGCGCAAGCGCCGTTGAGTTTTTTCATGCCGGGTGATTGGCTAAATCAATTGTCGGCAGCAGTGGCTGATCCCGTATACATAACGCCACTGGCGGAGCAATCCGCCGCTTGCGTGCAAAAGGATTGAACGATGAGCGAGCCACGCCTGACCGACCGTGCTTTGTATCTGCGCCGCCTGGGCTTCGATGTCCCCCCGGCACCGACCCTGGAAACCCTGCGCCAACTGCAATTGCGCCATACCGGCGTCTTCCCGTTTGAAAACCTCACCACGTTATCCGGCGAACCGGTGCTGATCGACTTGCCGTCCATCGAGCGCAAGGTCTTGCACGATGGCCGTGGCGGTTACTGCTACGAACTCAACAACCTGTTTCTGGCCTTGCTGCAAGAACTGGGTTTCGACGCCCGAGCCATCAGCGGCCGGGTGGTGATGGGCCAGCCGGAGGGCGCGTGGACCGCCCGTACCCATCGCCTGAGCCTGGTGATCATCGACGGGGTACGCTACATCACCGACGTCGGCTTCGGTGGCATGGTGCCGACCGCGCCACTGCTGCTCGATTCCCGCGGCGAACAACTCACCCCGCACGAACCGTATCGCATCGACCTGCATGTCGACGGATTTACCCTGCGGGCCAACGTTGCGGGTGAATGGCGAGCGATGTACATCTTCGACCTGCAACGCCAGGAGGATATCGATTTTGCAGTCGGCAACTGGTACGTCTCGACCCATCCCGAGTCGTCTTTCGTCAAGCAGTTGATGGTGGCGCGCACCGGGGAGGGGTGGCGCCGTACGCTCAACAACGGCAGTTTCGCGATCCACCGCATTGGCCATGACAGCGAGCGGCGGCAGATTGCGGATGTGCAATCGCTGATTGAACTGTTGCACCGTGAGTTTGGCATTCAGGCACCGGACCATGGGCAGTTGAACGGGATGCTCGATCGCTTGCTTTCAGAGCCAAAGTAGGTCGCTCATTGTATGCACTGGAACGGGGCCGAATGCATCGATCGGCCCCGTTTTTGTTTTCAGTGTGGCGCTGACTGATAGCCACAGCCTTCACAGGCGCCCCCGCCGTGTCGATGCTGCAAACAAGCCAAAGACCCCGTCATTGCTGGCGGTGACGGCATTTCGTCGGGCCTCTCCGGCGTCCTGTACTGCATTCAATTGCCCGTGCCAGCCAAGAGCGGCGCGTTTTTTGCCTTGTGATTGGCGATTCCGGCAACGCTTCGCCGGTCGTCAGGAAATCCATAAATTCGTATGCAAAAAAACAGGCCATGGAGTGACATGTTTGAAGGCTTTTCAAGATGTGATTGCCCACGGGCGCTGGGCTGAATGGCTGTCCGGTCATTATGTGGATGGTAAGTTGTATACAACTCTATAGACATTTGTCCTGATTATTGAATACAGTGTGCGCATAACAAAAACCAGGGAACCCCCTACCATGAAAACGCCCCATGTTTCACACCAACGGCCCGAGGACGAAAACCTAGGGATCGGCGCGAATATGGCTTATGGCCTGCAACATGTTCTAACCATGTATGGCGGTATTGTCGCGGTGCCTTTGATCATCGGCCAGGCGGCCGGGCTCTCGCCGGCGGACATCGGTTTGTTGATTGCTGCTTCATTGTTTGCGGGGGGGCTGGCGACGCTGCTGCAAACCCTGGGTCTTCCGTTTTTTGGTTGTCAGTTGCCGCTGGTGCAGGGCGTCTCCTTCTCCGGCGTCGCGACCATGGTGGCGATTGTCAGCAGTGGCGGGGAGGGCGGGTTCCAGTCGGTATTGGGGGCGGTGATAGCGGCGTCCCTGATCGGCCTGCTGATAACCCCGGTGTTCTCGCGTATCACCCGGTTCTTCCCGCCGCTGGTGACCGGCATCGTGATTACCACCATCGGCCTGACGCTGATGCCGGTAGCCGCGCGCTGGGCCATGGGCGGCAACAGCCACGCGCCGGACTTCGGCAGCATGGCGAACATCGGGCTGGCGGCGGTGACGCTGGTGCTGGTGCTGCTGCTGAGCAAAATCGGCAGTGCGACCATCTCCCGCCTGTCGATTCTGCTGGCCATGGTCATCGGCACGATCATCGCGGTGTTCCTCGGCATGGCGGATTTTTCGTCCGTATCCCAGGGCCCGATGTTCGGCTTCCCGACGCCGTTCCACTTCGGCATGCCGACCTTCCACTTCGCCGCGATCCTGTCGATGTGCATCGTGGTGATGGTGACGCTGGTGGAAACCTCGGCCGACATTCTGGCCGTCGGTGAAATCATCGGCACCAAGGTCGACTCCAAGCGCCTGGGCAACGGTCTGCGCGCCGACATGCTGTCGAGCATGTTCGCGCCGATCTTCGGCTCCTTCACCCAGAGCGCCTTTGCACAGAACGTCGGGCTGGTGGCGGTCACCGGGATCAAGAGCCGCTATGTGGTGGCCACCGGCGGTCTGTTCCTGGTGATCCTCGGCCTGCTGCCATTCATGGGCCGGGTCATCGCCGCCGTGCCGACCTCGGTACTGGGTGGCGCCGGCATCGTGCTGTTCGGCACCGTGGCGGCCAGCGGCATCCGGACCTTGTCCAAGGTCGACTACCGCAACAACGTCAACCTGATCATCGTTGCCACCTCGATCGGCTTCGGCATGATCCCGATCGCGGCACCGAGCTTCTACGATCACTTCCCGAGCTGGTTCGCGACCATTTTCCATTCGGGCATCAGCTCCTCGGCGATCATGGCTATCGTGCTGAACCTGACCTTCAACCACCTCACTGCCGGCAACTCCGATCAGCAGTCGGTGTTTGCGGCGGGTACCGAGCGCGTGCTGTGTTATCAGGATCTGGCGGCATTGCGTGAAGGCGACTACTTCAGCGACGGCAAGCTTCACGACTGCGACGGCAAGGAGATTCCGGTTCTGGAGTCGGAGCACGGGGTGGCAGAACCACGGGCGGCGCACGCGAAAAGCAGTGAACATGTCTGACGTTCACGGCTACTGAAAAGGGCCGATCTGTCGAATGGACAGATCGGCTTTTTGCTTTTCTGAAGATGGCTTTTCAAGCGGCCACAAAAAAGCCCCTGGATCTTTCGATTCAGGGGCTTTTCGATGTTGCTGTCTGGCTCCACGACCTGGACTCGAACCAGGGACCCAGTGATTAACAGTCACTTGCTCTACCAACTGAGCTATCGCGGAATGGCGCCTATGTTACTGATTCAAAAAGAGAAGTCAAGCACCGAATGGCAAATGGACGGATTCATGGGGACGGGCGGTGGTTTAGCGGTCATTGGCGGTTACCAGAATCGCAGCAGGGGTCTACCATGGCCGCCCGGAAGTGGTGACACGCGCTGCCGGCCATTTCGCCGAAAAGGTACGCGCCATGAATCAATTGAAACTCACACCTCGACATTCCGGGGTGCACCCATGAGCATCTCTCAGATCAGCCTGCCCAAAGGTGTTGGCCCCCATGCCGAAAAGCTGTTCGACGCAATCACTCAGGCCGGCACCGCTGAAGAATTGAACCGTGCGGGCGGCAAGGCGGAAGGTTTTGTCCTGGGGCTGGAAAGCACCAAGGCGATCAAGAGTCAGATCGCCGAATCGCTCTACGTCGCCTATGACGACGCGGCCAGCCAGCGTGCGACCGAACTGGCTTAACCGCCGAAGGTAATGGTGCCAAGCATCAGTTTGGCGTAGAGCGCCGTGGCCCCCACTTGCACCAGCCACAGGGCCAGGCCGCCGAGAAATACGCCGGTGGCCACTTGCATCACCAGGTTGTTGCCGCGTTTGGCCGGGGTGCGCGGGATGAAGCGATCCAGTTCATCCAGGTCATCGCGGTCGGCGCGCAGGTCATCGTTTTTCATAAAGGGTTCTCGCAGAATACTCAGGCATACATAAAACCTGTAGGAGCCGGCTCCTACAGGGTAGATGTGTGCAGTCTAGAGGGCTGGGTCGTTGCTTTGAAAATTATCTGAAGCGAATGAAAAACGGGAAGCCACATGGCTTCCCGTTTTTCATTTCAAGGCCGGATCAGATGACCTGGACGATAGCGTCCGTCACCACCTCGATGTTGCTCTGGTTCAGCGCAGCCACGCAGATGCGGCCGGTGTCCAGGGCGTAGATGCCGAACTCGTTGCGCAGACGGTGAACTTGCTCAACCGTCAGGCCGGAGTAGGAGAACATGCCGCACTGACGACCGACGAAGCTGAAATCGCGCTGAGGCGCTTTTTTGGCCAGCAGGTCGACCATCTGGGTGCGCATGCCACGAATGCGCAGGCGCATTTCGGCCAGTTCGGCTTCCCACTGGGCGCGCAGTTCCGGGCTGTTGAGTACGGCAGCAACAACGCTGGCACCGTGGGTCGGCGGGTTGGAGTAGTTGGTGCGGATCACGCGTTTGACTTGCGACAGTACGCGCGCGCTTTCTTCTTTCGATTCGCTGACGATCGACAGGGCACCTACGCGCTCGCCGTACAGCGAGAACGATTTGGAGAACGAGCTGGAGGCGAAGAAGGTCAGGCCCGACTCGGCGAACAGGCGCACGGCGGCGGCGTCTTCGTCGATGCCATCACCGAAACCTTGATACGCCATGTCGAGGAATGGCACGTGGCCTTTGTTTTTGACGACTTCCAGGACGTTTTTCCAGTCCGCCGGGCTCAGGTCCACGCCGGTCGGGTTGTGGCAGCAGGCGTGCAGCACAATGATCGAGCCGTTTGGCAGCGCGTTCAGGTCTTCGAGCATGCCGGTGCGGTTCACGTCGTGGGTCGCGGCATCGTAGTAGCGGTAGTTCTGCACCGGGAAACCGGCGGTTTCGAATAGCGCGCGATGGTTTTCCCAGCTCGGGTCGCTGATCGCCACGACGGCGTTCGGCAGCAGTTGCTTGAGGAAATCGGCACCGATTTTCAGTGCGCCAGTGCCGCCAACGGCCTGGGTGGTGATGACGCGGCCAGCGGCAAGCAGTGGCGAATCATTGCCGAACAGCAGTTTTTGCACGGCCTGGTCGTAGGCGGCAATGCCGTCGATTGGCAGGTAGCCACGGGAAACGTGTTGAGCGGCGCGAATGGTTTCGGCTTCGACAACGGCGCGCAGGAGTGGAATTCGCCCCTCCTCGTTGCAGTAAACACCGACCCCCAGGTTGACCTTGTTGGTACGGGTATCGGCGTTGAATGCTTCGTTGAGGCCCAGGATTGGATCGCGTGGTGCCATTTCGACAGCGGAGAACAGGCTCATTATTGCGGCGGCTCTGAATGGAGAGTGGAGGGACGTGTCGCGCTCCAGCCGAATGCACTAGAGCGGTGCACAAACGGGGAGCTAGTATAGAGGCCATCCGCGATCAATGGCGACAGGCTATTCGGCTTTTAAGGTAAGTTTTTTTGATTATTTTTCGACCGTTAGTCGATTGGTTATGTCGGACACTTTACCGGATGTAGGACGTTTGCCTTGAAAGGGCTGGCAATCGGCTCCACATTGAGCACAATCCAGTTTTTTCCTCGGGAGACATCGGTCGTTTGCGGTCTTTCTCGTTCGTGCCTGATCCAGAGGTTTTTCATGTCTGAATTCCAGCTAGTCACCCGTTTCGAGCCAGCCGGCGATCAGCCGGAAGCCATCCGCCTGATGGTCGAGGGCATCGAGGCCGGGCTGGCGCACCAGACGCTGCTCGGTGTGACCGGCTCGGGCAAGACGTTCAGCATCGCCAACGTGATCGCGCAGGTGCAGCGCCCGACCCTGGTGCTGGCACCGAACAAGACCCTGGCGGCGCAGTTGTACGGGGAGTTCAAGGCGTTCTTCCCGAACAACGCGGTGGAGTATTTCGTTTCCTACTACGACTACTACCAGCCTGAAGCCTACGTACCTTCCTCGGACACCTTCATCGAGAAAGACGCCTCGATCAACGACCACATCGAACAGATGCGTCTTTCCGCGACCAAGGCCTTGCTGGAGCGCAAGGACGCGATCATCGTCACCACGGTGTCGTGCATCTACGGTCTGGGCAGCCCGGAAACCTATTTGAAGATGGTGCTGCACGTGGATCGCGGCGACCGGCTCGATCAGCGTGAGTTGCTGCGACGCCTGGCCGACCTGCAATACACCCGCAATGACATGGATTTTGCCCGTGCGACCTTTCGCGTGCGTGGCGATGTGATCGATATCCATCCGGCGGAATCCGATTTTGAAGCGATCCGCATCGAACTCTTCGACGACGAGGTGGAAAGCCTGTCGGCATTCGATCCGCTGACCGGCGAAGTCATTCGCAAACTGCCGCGCTTCACCTTCTACCCCAAGAGCCACTACGTGACGCCACGGGAAACCCTGATGGGGGCCGTGGAAGGGATCAAGGAGGAATTGAAGGAACGCCTGGAATACCTGCGCGCCAACAACAAACTGGTGGAAGCCCAGCGTCTGGAGCAGCGCACCCGTTTTGACCTGGAAATGATCCTCGAGCTGGGTTACTGCAACGGCATCGAAAACTACTCGCGCTACTTGTCTGGCCGTGAAGCCGGAGCGGCGCCGCCGACCCTTTATGATTACCTGCCGGCAGACGCCTTGCTGGTGATCGACGAATCCCACGTCAGCGTGCCGCAGGTGGGCGCGATGTATAAAGGCGACCGTTCGCGTAAAGAGACACTGGTGGAATACGGCTTCCGTCTGCCCTCGGCGCTGGACAACCGACCGATGCGCTTCGACGAATGGGAAAGCATCAGCCCGCAAACGATTTTCGTCTCGGCGACCCCCGGCAACTACGAAGCCGAACATGCCGGCCGCGTCATTGACATGGTGGTGCGTCCCACCGGTTTGGTGGACCCGCAAATCGAGATCCGCCCGGCACTGACCCAGGTCGACGACTTGCTCTCGGAAATCAGCAAGCGCGTCGCTCTGGAGGAGCGGGTGCTGGTCACCACGCTGACCAAGCGCATGGCCGAGGATTTGACCGATTACCTGGCCGACCACGGCGTGCGTGTGCGCTATCTGCACTCGGACATCGACACCGTGGAACGGGTCGAGATCATCCGCGACCTGCGCCTGGGCACTTTCGATGTGCTGGTGGGGATCAACCTGTTGCGCGAAGGCCTGGACATGCCGGAAGTCTCGCTGGTAGCGATCCTCGATGCCGACAAGGAGGGTTTCCTGCGCTCCGAGCGCTCGCTGATCCAGACCATCGGCCGCGCGGCGCGTAACCTCAATGGCCGGGCGATTCTGTATGCCGACCGGATCACCGGTTCCATGGAGCGCGCGATCGGTGAAACCGAGCGTCGTCGTGACAAGCAGATTGCCTTCAACCTGGCCAACGGCATCACGCCAAAAGGCGTGTTCAAGGACGTCGCCGACATCATGGAAGGCGCCACCGTGCCCGGTTCGCGCAGCAAGAAGCGCAAAGGCATGGCCAAGGCCGCCGAGGAAAACGCCCGGTACGAGGCCGAACTGCGCTCGCCGGGCGAGATCGCCAAGCGTATCAAGGCGCTGGAAGAGAAGATGTACCAGCTCGCTCGCGACCTGGAGTTCGAAGCGGCGGCGCAGATGCGCGACGAGATTGCCAAGTTGCGCGAGCGTCTACTGACTGTTTGATTGGCGGCGCCTGACAGGGCCTCATCGCGGGCAAGCCCGCTCCCACAGGTCGGTGGGTGGACACAAGTTTTGTGAGCACCATCAATCCTGTGGGAGCGGGCTTGCGCGCGATGGGGCCAGTCCTGGCACCACAATACTTGACTAGTGCGCCTCGCCAGCCTTCAACCCCTCCGGCAACTTCCGGGTCAGCAACACCGCCACCATGCTGATCCCCAGCGCAATCCCGACAAAGTGAAACGCGTCGTTATAGGCCATGATCGACGCCTGTTGATGCGCGATCTCGCTGAGTTTGCCCAGTGCCGCCGTTTCACCGCCCAATCGTTCAGCCAGCGAGGCGATGCGCTCGGCCACCTGCGGATTGCTTGGCACGATGGATTCGCGCAGGTAGTCGAAGTAAACCTTGGTCCGTGCATCGAGCAACGTCGCGAGCAGGGCGATGCCGATGGCGCCGCCGAGGTTGCGCAGGATGTTGAACAGGCTCGACGCCGACCCCGCATCCTGGGGCAGGATGTAGGAGGTGGCGATCAACGAGATGGTGACCATGATCAGCGGTTGCCCCAGGGCGCGGATGATCTGGATCTGGTTGAACTGCGGCCCGGCAAAGTCCGGGTTGAGCACCCCCGAAGAGAAACTCGCCAGCCCGAACAGGCCGAAGCCCAGGGTGCACAGCCATTTCGGCGAGATGAACTTCATCAGCTTGGGCACCAGCGGAATCAGAAACAGCTGCGGCACGCCCATCCACATGATCACCTCGCCAATCTGCAAGGCGTTGTAGTTCTGGATCTGCGCCAGGTACAGCGGCAGCAGATAGATCGAGCCGTACAACCCGACCCCCATGCCGACGCTGGAAATACTGGACAAGCCGAAGTTGCGATTGCCGAGGATGCCGAGATTGATCAGTGGATTGGGTTTGGAAAACTGCACGATCACAAAGCTGATCAGGCTGACCAGGGCAACGCTGCCCAGGGTCACGATCAGGCTCGATTCCAGCCAGTCCTTGCGGTGGCCTTCCTCCAGGAATACCTGCAAACAGCCAAGCCCGACGCCGAGGGTGAGAATGCCGGCGTAGTCGGTGCTTTTGAGCAGTTCCCAGTGCGCTTCCTTTTTCTCCAGGCCATACATCAGGCCGGCGATCATGATCAGGCCGGGCGGGATGTTGATGTAGAAGATGTACTCCCAGCCCCAGTTTTCCGTCAGCCAGCCGCCGAGTGTCGGACCGATGGAGGGGGCGAAAGTGGCGGTCATGGCGAACATGGCCATGCCCTTGGCGCGGTGGTGTTCCGGCAGTTTGATCAGGGTCAGGGTGAATGCCAGCGGTATCAGCGCGCCGCCGGTAAAGCCCTGCAGCGCACGAAAGACGATCATGCTTTCCAGGCTCCAGGCCATGGAGCAGAGCAGGGAAGCGACCAGGAATCCGAGGGACACCCACACCGCCAGGCGTCGTGCCGAGAGCAACTGCACGAGCCAGGCGGTGAGCGGGATCATGATGATTTCCGCGACCAGGTAGGAGGTGGAAATCCACGAGCCTTCTTCCAGGGTCGCCGACAGCGCGCCCTGGATATCCTTGAGCGAGGAGTTGGTGATCTGGATGTCGAGCACGGCCATGAAGGCGCCGAGCATCACGCTCATCACCGCGATCCAGTCCCGCCGGGTCGGTTCGCCGACCGGGCGGATCAGTTGGTCACCGGCCATCGTCGGCGGCGTCTTGGCGGCTCACTTTGGTGGTGACATCGTCGGGGGCGTCCTTGATGTTCACCTTGGCGGTCACCGACATGCCCGGACGAATCTTGCCGCGCAACGGGTTGTCGGCGGAGAAGGTCAGCTTTACCGGAATCCGTTGTACGACTTTGGTGAAGTTGCCCGTGGCATTGTCTGGCGGCAACAGGCTGAACTGCGCGCCCGAGGCGGCAAACAGGCTGTCGACCCGGGCCTGGATCGGTGTGTCGCTGTAGGCGTCGAAGATCAGCTCGGCTTTCTGGCCGGGGTGCATGTGGCCGATCTGGGTTTCCTTGAAGTTGGCCTGAATCCAGATGTCCCGGTCCGGAACGATCGACAGCAAATACGCGCCGGCCTGCACAACCTGGCCTTCGCGGGCGGCACGCTGGCCGATCAGGCCGCTGATGGGCGAGTGGATTTCAATGCGGGTCAGGTTCAGCTCGGCTTGCGCCAGGTCGGCCTTGGCATTGGCGATCTGCGCGTCGAGGCGCTTGATCTCGGCGTTCAGTGCGTTGACTTGCTGGCGCTGGCCCTGGGCATCCGCCTGAGCCTTGGCCAGTTGCGAACGGGCAATGTGGTTGTCGGCGGAGAGGGTGGTCACCCGTTCTTCCGAGACATAACCAGGCTTGCGCAAGGTCTCGGCGCGGGTCAGGTCGATTTGTGAGCGGCCCAGGCTGGCCTGGCTGGACTGTACTTGCGCTTCGCTGGCGGCAATCAGGCTGGCCTGTTGGGTCAGTTTGCTCTGGGCTTGCAGGCGCTCGGCTTCGCGGGTGGCGAGGGTCGCGTTGGCGCGGTCGACAGCGAGGTGGAAGTCGTCGCCTTCGAGTTTGATCAGCAACTGGCCTTTCTCGACATGCTGGTTGTCCTGCGCCAGCACCTGATCGATGCGCGCGCCCAATTGGCTCGACACACGGGTGATCTCGCCCTGGACATAAGCGTTGTCGGTGCTTTCATAAAAGCGCCCCTTGAAGAACCAGTGGGCAAACAGGCCCCCGGCGATCAGCAGGACAATCAGCAGGAAGGTAAAGAGGCGACGCTTGAGTTGGGCAGGCATGAGGCAAACTGTAGTCGAGAAATTGTAAGAGAAGGTATCAGCAGGCAAATCTGGCATACAGCCGATAAACGGTAAATGCCAACGGCTGATATTCGGCCATTCGCTGCGCCATACGGGCGTTACAGACGCAACCTTGGCTTAAATGCCCTGTTCACTGGAGCCGGGCGGGTGTCGCCTGTTACCATTCGCGCCTTGTTTGAACTTCGCTTTTATTCTTTTCGAGACATGCCATGACCACCGTCCGCACTCGCATCGCGCCATCGCCTACCGGGGATCCCCACGTAGGCACCGCCTACATCGCCTTGTTCAACTACTGCTTTGCCAAGCAGCATGGCGGTGAGTTCATCCTGCGGATCGAAGACACCGACCAATTGCGTTCGACCCGCGAGTCCGAACAGCAGATTTTCGACGCCCTGCGCTGGCTGGGGATCGAGTGGAGCGAGGGCCCGGACGTCGGCGGCCCGCACGGTCCGTACCGTCAAAGCGAGCGTGGCGATATTTATCAGAAATATTGCCAACAGTTGGTAGAGCTCGGTCATGCCTTCCCGTGCTTCTGCACCGCTGAAGAGCTGGACCAGATGCGCGCCGAGCAGATGGCCCGTGGTGAAACCCCGCGCTACGACGGCCGTGCGCTGCTGCTGTCGAAGGAAGAGGTTGACCGTCGCCTGGCTGCTGGCGAACCACACGTGATCCGCATGAAGGTGCCGAGCGAAGGCGTCTGCGTGGTGCCGGACATGTTGCGTGGCGACGTCGAGATCCCGTGGGACCGCATGGACATGCAGGTCCTGATGAAGACCGACGGCCTGCCGACGTACTTCCTGGCCAACGTGGTCGATGACCACCTGATGGGCATCACCCACGTATTGCGCGGCGAAGAGTGGCTGCCATCGGCACCGAAGCTGATCCTGCTGTACGAGTACTTCGGCTGGGAACAACCGGAGCTGTGCTACATGCCGCTGCTGCGTAACCCGGACAAGAGCAAGTTGTCCAAGCGCAAGAATCCGACCTCGGTGACCTTCTACGAGCGTATGGGCTTCATGCCAGAAGCGATGCTCAACTATCTGGGCCGCATGGGCTGGTCGATGCCGGACGAGCGCGAGAAGTTCTCGTTGCAGGAAATGGTCGACCACTTCGATCTCAAGCGCGTGTCCCTCGGCGGGCCGATCTTCGACATCGAGAAGCTGTCGTGGCTCAACGGCCAGTGGTTGCGTGACCTGCCGGTGGAAGAATTCGCCGCGCGCGTGCAGAAGTGGGCGTTCAACTCCGAATACATGATGAAGATCGCGCCGCACGTACAGGGCCGGGTCGAGACCTTCAGCCAGGTGGCACCGCTGGCCGGGTTCTTCTTTGCCGGTGGCGTGAACCCCGATGCCAAGCTGTTCGAATCCAAGAAGCTGTCGGGCGATCAGGTCCGCCAGCTGATGCAGTTGATCCTGTGGAAGCTGGAAAGCCTGCGTCAGTGGGAAAAGGACAGCATCACCGCGACCATCCAGGCGGTGGTCGAATCCCTGGAGCTGAAGCTGCGTGACGCCATGCCGCTGATGTTCGCCGCGATCACCGGCCAGGCCAGCTCGGTCTCGGTGCTCGATGCGATGGAAATCCTCGGGCCGGACCTGACCCGTTTCCGTCTGCGTCAGGCCATCGACCTGCTGGGCGGCGTGTCTAAGAAAGAAAACAAAGAGTGGGAAAAGCTGTTGGGCGCGATTGCCTGATCCCGCTGGGTTGGACCTGTAGGAGCCGGCTTGCTGGCGAAGCGACCTTGCAGCCTGCATCAATCTTGCGGCTGCTATCGCTGGCAAGCCAGCTCCTACAGTTGGGGAAAACCCCGTTTTTTCCGGGGAAGGGCGGTAAGTGATTGTTATGTCGGCAAAAAATTTTAAAAAAAATCAAAAATAAGTTTGACAGACTTTCGATACGCCCTTAAGATTCGCCCCGTCCTCAGCGATGACATCGAAGATGCATCAATGATGAGGGGCTTTAGCTCAGCTGGGAGAGCGCCTGCATGGCATGCAGGAGGTCAGCGGTTCGATCCCGCTAAGCTCCACCAATTTTACAAGTTCAAGGTCTGGCCACACCGGTCTTGAATCGATCAGCACTCAGCACTGATCAGTTGTATAGAAGGGTTTGCGTCCCCTTCGTCTAGTGGCCTAGGACACCGCCCTTTCACGGCGGTAACAGGGGTTCGAGTCCCCTAGGGGACGCCAGTTTTACAGAAGTGATGTTGCAAGATGTCACTCCGCCGCGAGGCGAAAAATCCGGGGCTTTAGCTCAGCTGGGAGAGCGCCTGCATGGCATGCAGGAGGTCAGCGGTTCGATCCCGCTAAGCTCCACCAATTTTACAGTTCAAGGTCTGGCCACACCGGCCTTGAATCGATCAGTACTCAGCACTGATCAGTTGTATAGAAGGTTTTGCGTCCCCTTCGTCTAGTGGCCTAGGACACCGCCCTTTCACGGCGGTAACAGGGGTTCGAGTCCCCTAGGGGACGCCACGATTACCCGCTCTGCGGGATTTTATAAGGGTCATTCAATTATTGAATGGCCCTTTTGTTTGTCTGGCGTTTGGCCAAATTCCCCCATTTCCAAAAAAACTGTTCGTCAGACCAGCGGTCGCAGCTATGACTTGCTAAAATTTATTATGAGAATAATATTTCAATCGTAATATTCGGAGGCAACGATGAACGATAAAAAAGCTCAAACCCGCGAACGCATCCTCAAGGCCGCCAGCGCCGCGCTGATTCAGCGCGGCCCGGCCGAGCCAAGCGTGGGCGAAGTGATGGGCGCGGCGGGCCTGACGGTCGGCGGCTTCTACGCACACTTCGAAAGCAAGGACGCGATGATGCTCGAGGCGTTCAGGCAATTGCTCGGTCATCGCCGCGACCTGATTGCCGACATGGACGCGCAGTTGACCGGCGAAGAACGTCGCGCTCTGGTGGCCGCGTTTTATCTGTCGCGCAGGCATCGTGATTCCTCCGAATCGGCTTGCCCGATCCCGGCATCGGTCGGCGAGCTGGGGCGGCTGCCGGAAGCGTTTCGTGTCGCCCTGAATGAGCATGTGGAACTGATGGTCGCGCAGTTGGCGGCCAGTCCTGAAGAAACCGAAAAAGCCTTGGCCGATATGGCCTTGATGGTGGGTGGGCTGGCTCTGGCGCGGGCGCTGGGGCCGGGAGAGCTGTCCGATCGATTACTGCGTGCCGCCAAATCGGCAGTGCGTTGACCTGAAGGCTGCGGCCTGAGGAGAATGCGATGAGCGCGTTAAAGTGGGTTCGTGGCGTTAATGGCACCTTGGGCTGGTTTGCCCCGAAACTGGTCGCGAGCAAAATGCGCGTGGCCTTCATGACCCCGCGGGATCTGCCGCCCCGGGACTGGGAATTGCCGCTGCTGGCGCGATCGGAGCGCATCACCCTGCGCTTCGGCCTCTCCGCGCTGCGTTGGGGGCAGGGGCCTGCCGTGCTGCTGATGCACGGCTGGGAAGGTCGGCCGACGCAGTTTGCCAGTCTCATCACCGCGCTGGTCGATGCCGGATATTCGGTGGTCGCCCTGGATGGTCCGGCTCACGGTCGCTCGCCGGGCAGTGAAGCGAACGTGGTGCTGTTCGCTCGCGCCATGCTGGAAGCCGCTGCCGAACTGCCACCCCTGCAAGCGGTCATCGGCCATTCCATGGGCGGCGCCAGTGCCATGCTCGCGGTGCAGTTGGGCCTGCGTACCGAAACCCTGGTCTCCATTGCCGCTCCGGCGCGGATTCTGGGGGTGCTGCGCGGTTTTGCCCGTTATGTGGGGCTGCCGCCGAAAGCACGTTCGGCGTTCATTCGCCAGGTCGAGAGGGATGTCGGCATGCGCGCCGCGACGCTGGATGTTGCGCACTATCAGCTCGACATGCCTGGCCTGATCGTCCACGCCGAAGATGACAACATGGTGCCGGTGAAGGAGTCGCAACTGATCCACGAAGCCTGGTTCGACAGCCGCTTGTTGCGCTTGCAAGAAGGCGGGCATCAGCGCGTGCTCGCCGATCCGCGGGTGATTGATGGCGTGTTGTCACTGCTGGCCGGTCGCAGTCTGCAATCGCGCCAATCCGCCTGAGCATCCGTTACACTGCCCCGGTCGAAATCATCTGACCGGGAGTTGGGGCATGGGCTGGGATCGGGAAACGCCATTTATCATTGATCTGCAGGTGGGCGACGAGGACATTGACGGGCTGGGGCACGCGAACAACGCGGTCTACGTGACCTGGCTCGAACGCTGTGCCTGGCGCCACTCCCAGCGCCTTGGCCTGGATCTGGTCGAGTATCGGCGGCTGGACCGGGCGATGGCGGTGGTGCGTCACGAGATCGATTACCTGGCGGCGGCCTATGAAGGCGATGAGCTGCAATTGGCGACCTGGATCGTCGATTGGGACCAGCGCCTGAAAATGACCCGGCACTTCCAGTTGATCCGCCCAAGCGACAATGCAACGCTGCTGCGTGCGCAAACCACGTTCGTCTGCATCGAGCTGTCCACCGGCAAGCCCAAGCGCATGCCGACGGAGTTCATCGAGGGCTATGGCCCGGCGTTGACCCAATGTGGGAGCGAGCTTGCTCGCGATGAACGATAACGCGGTGTGTGCCTGATAAACCGCGTCGCCTGAATCGCGAGCAAGCTCGCTCCCACAGGTGGTCGCGATGTTCTGCAGATTCTTCGCGCAATCCAGTAAACTGCCGCACGTTTTTCCTCGAGTGTGTTTTTCATGCAAATTGCTTTGGCGCCCATGGAGGGGTTGGTCGACGACATCCTGCGCGATGTGCTGACCCGCGTGGGTGGTATTGACTGGTGCGTGACCGAGTTCATTCGGGTCAACGACCAGTTGCTGACGCCTGCCTATTTCCACAAGTTCGGCCCGGAGTTGCTCAACGGTGCCCGGACGGCCTCCGGCGTGCCGCTGCGTGTGCAACTGCTCGGCTCCGATCCGGTGTGCCTGGCGGAAAATGCCGCGCTGGCTTGCGAACTGGGTTCCGAAGTGATCGACCTGAACTTCGGCTGCCCGGCCAAGACCGTCAACAAATCCCGGGGTGGCGCGGTATTGCTCAAGGAACCCGAGCTGCTCAACCAGATCGTCGAGCACGTCCGCCGCGCCGTCCCCGCGCACATTCCGGTCACCGCCAAGATGCGCCTGGGCTTCGACAGCCCGGACGGTTCGCTGGTGTGTGCCACGGCCCTCGCCGAAGGCGGCGCGGAACACATCGTGGTGCATGCGCGGACCAAGGTCGACGGCTACAAGCCGCCGGCGCACTGGGAGTGGATTCCACGGGTGCAGGACGTGGTCAAGGTGCCGGTATTCGCCAACGGTGACATCTGGAGCGTCGAAGACTGGCGTCGCTGCCGCGAGATCAGCGGCGTGGAAGACATCATGCTCGGCCGTGGCCTTTGTTCACGCCCGGACCTTGCCCGGCAGATCGCCGCCGCACGGGCCGGAGAGGAGGTCGTGGAGATGACCTGGAACGAGTTGCTGCCACTGGTCCAGGACTTCTGGCTGCAGGCCAAGGCACAGATGACCCCACGCCAATCGCCGGGGCGGCTGAAGCAATGGCTGGCGATGCTGACCCGCAATTATCCAGAGGCGGTAGAGCTGTTCACCGTCCTGCGGCGTGAGACCGAGCTGGATAATGTCTCGCGCTTGTTGGGGCTGCCGGTGGCGGAAGCGGCCTGATAAAAATCTCAAAACAGTCTCTTGAAATGCAATCAGCGGTCCCTATCTAAGGGTTACGCGATGCCGAATTCGGGTCGCGGAGACAAAAAACCTTGCTGATTGTTTTCAGGAGATTTGAACCATGAGTACTGCTTTTTCCCTCGCCCCACTGTTCCGTTCCTCGGTAGGTTTCGACCGTTTCAACGACCTGTTCGAAACCGCCCTGCGCAATGAGCCAGGCAGCACCTATCCACCTTACAACGTGGAAAAACACGGCGACGATCAATACCGCATCGTCGTAGCGGCCGCCGGTTTCCAGGAAGACGACCTGGAGTTGCACGTCGAGAAGGGTGTGCTGACCATCAGTGGTGGCAAACGTGACGCCAACGAGGGCGTGACTTTCCTGCACCAGGGCATTGCCCAGCGTGCGTTCAAGCTGTCCTTCCGCCTGGCCGATCACATCGAGATCAAGGCTGCCGACCTGCGCAACGGTCTGTTGAGCATCGACCTGTTGCGAGTGATTCCGGAAGAGGCAAAAGCCAAGCGCATCCCGATCAACGGGGCGCAGAAACCGACTCTGCAACATTGAGTCGAGACTGATGCCGGGTTTGTGATTGATCAAACGGCCGGCTAAAACAAAAAGACCCCGACCTGTCGGGGTCTTTTTTTTGGCCATTCGCTGGCTTGTCGGGTCGCCGCATCGCAGCGATGGTCGTCAAAGATAACGTGGGAAAGTTGGATAAACGCGGCGCACTGGAGTCCATCGCCAGCAAGCCGGCTCCTACAGGTATTGCGTTTTCCCGGGGTGGGGTGAAGCGCTCAAGTCCAGCCGTAGCGCACCAGATGAAAGAAGATCGGTGCTGCAAAACACACCGAGTCCAGTCGGTCGAGCATGCCGCCGTGGCCTTCGATCATGTGTCCCCAATCCTTCACGCCCCGGTCGCGCTTGATCGCCGACATCACGATGCCGCCGGCGAAACCCAGCAAATTGATCAGTAGAGCGATGAACAGTGACTGCCACGCCGTGAACGGCGTGATCCACCACAAGGCGCAGCCGATCAGCGAGGCCAGCACAATGCCGCCGACAAAGCCTTCCACGGTTTTGGAGGGCGACAGTTTCGGCGCGATCTTGCGTTTGCCGAACAGCTTGCCGCACACGTATTGCAGCACATCCGACATCTGCACCACGATCACCAGATAGGCGATCAACAGCAGGTTTCGCCCTTCATAACCGGCGATGTCCAGGGTCAGCAGGGCGGGTACGTGGGACACGCAGAACACCGCGATCATCAGACCCCACTGGACCTTTGAGGCGCGCTCGAGAAAGTGTGTGCTGTCACCACCCAGGGACGCCAGGATCGGCAGCAGCAAAAACACGTAGACCGGGATGAAGATGGAAAACAGCCCGTACCAATCGTAGTAGATCAACAGGTATTGCAACGGCAGTGCCAGGTAGAAAGCCGCCACCAGTGCCGGGTAGTCGCTGCCGCGGGTCGGCGTGAGGGTCATGAATTCGCGCAGGGCGTAGAACGACACCAGGTAGAACAGCAGGATCACCGCAGTGGTGCCAAGCCAGAAGGCGACCCCGATCACCAGCACCATCACCCACCAGGCATTGATGCGCGCGTTGAGGTTGTCGATCACCGGGTTGGCGGTTCCCCGGGTGCGTCGTTTGAGTACAAAACCGATCAGCGAGGCCAGCAGCAGAAACGCGCCGATACCTGCGAACAACATCAAGGTCTGTCTGTCCATGTCAGGCATGCTCCCCGGCCAGGTTCAGCAGCGCTTCGCGGCTGCGCTCGAGAAACTGCGCCTTGCTTTCCTCTTCGCCCACGGCCAGCGCGGCGCCAAAACTGATGGTGCACAGCAGCGGTAGCGGCAGCACGCGCCCCTTGGGCATGACGCGGTTGAGGTTGGCGATCCACACCGGGATCAATTGCGCCTGTGGGTACTGTTTCGCCAGGTGATACAGCCCGCTTTTGAACGGCAGCAGGCCGTCTTCGGGATTGCGCGTGCCTTCAGGGAAGATGATCAGCGAATCGCCGTTTGCCAGGGCATCGAGCATCGGCTGCAACGGATTATCGGCGTTGTCCTTGCGCTCGCGGTCAATCAGCACGCCATTGAACACCCGGTTGATGATGTACCGGCGCAGGGGGCTTTTGAGCCAGTAATCGGCGCCGGCGACCGGTCGGGTGATGTCGCGCAAGGTGGGCGGCAGCGATGCCCACAGCAGCACGAAATCGCCATGGCTGCTGTGGTTGGCGAAATAGATGCGCTGCACCGCTTGCGGCGCACAACCGAGCCACAGGCTGCGGGCGCCGGTAAGGAGGCGCGCGGCAGACGTGATGAGGGTGGCAACCACGGGTTCCAGCATGAGAACTCCTTATCCCGCTACGGCCAGCCAGGGGCCGGCCAGGATGAAAACCAGGGTCAACAGGACTTGCGCCGCCACCAGCATTGCCTGGCGCCGCAACAGCTTGAGGGCACCGGCGATGCGTTGGCTCCAGGGGCGTCCGGCGCGTTCGGCGGGCTGTAGATTCAGCGCTGTCAGGGCTTGATCGAGGGCCTGGGTGCGCTCGCCGAGATCTGCAGCGCTCCGGGCAAGGCGCTGGAACAGATCGGCATCGAAAGCGACCCGCAGCGCCCAGTATTTCTGCCACAGGCCGAGCACCAGCAGCCCGCTGCCGCAGGTAACGCCCCAGGCCCCCGGGTTGGTCAGGACATACTGGCTGAGGCCGAGCAAGGCGCCCAACAGGGTGAGCCCGGTGGACAGCCGATCCAGCGAGTCGCCACGACGCAACAGACTGGCTGTCAGCTGCAGTTGCATATCAATGGACAATGTTGCTCTCCATGCGGGTCGCTACCTGCTGCAGGGCTTTTCGATGAAGGGGGCCCAGAACTATACCCGGGCGTGCGCACTGGATCAGTTGGATAGCGTCATCGACGCTCGCGGCTCGCCCGGTCTGCAGCAACCAGGCAGCCACCGCAGTGGCGCTGCGTGAGTAACCCAGGGCGCAGCAGACCAGCAACGGTCCTTGCTGACGCAGGATTTCGATGGACTGCGCGGCTTCCTCGCATTGCGCGGCATTGAGTGCCGTCAGATCCAGGACAGGCAATGAGCGGTAGGTGACGGTGCCGGGATTGAGCGAGAGCTCGGCACACAGATCGAAGACTGCGTTGAAGGCACTGTCCTTGAGTTCCCGCCGAGTCGGTATGCGCCCGAGCCAGACGTTGTCGAGTACCCGATCGGGATCCGGGGCCTTGCGGGTCCACAGGCGCGAATTGAGCCAGGCGGTGGCCAGATAGGGGGCAAACAGCCAGCGGGCGGCGGCGGACAGGCGTCCGTTGGCGCGCTTCTGAAAGCCGCCGGCGTCCAGCACGGCGTAATTGAACGCCACCAGCAGCAGGGCCAGCGCCGGCCAGAGCAGCCACAGCCAGATTCCCCCCAAGGCAAAAGCCGGGACCGTGAAAGCCACCGCCCCCAGCAGGTAAAGCAGCGCCAGTTTCCAGCGTTTGCCCCGGGGTGCCAGACGCACGGTTTGCAGGACGGAGGAACCCTCCAGCGGCCATAACCAGACACACAGCCAGCCGAGCATTGCGCCGGTGGGCAGATCGATGAAGTGGTGCTGGTAAGTGGTCAGTACGGAGATCCCGATCAGGGCGAACCAGCCATGCATCACCGTGCGCCAGATGCCCTGCAAGTGCCGCTGATAGCAGCTCCAGAGGATTACCAGCAAGGCGATGTGCAGCGATGGCGCCTGATTGAACGGCTTGTCAAAGCCGGCGAGGACGTCGAACAGCCAACCAAACACGCCATCCAGTTCCGGCCGGGCGAAAGTGAAGCGCAGCGGCCAGATCAGAAAGCAACTGACGGCGATCACCTGCGCGGTCAACAGGCGCAAGGCATGACGCTTCAGTTCTTCGCGGCTGCGCGGCAGCAGCAGGGACAAGCCGTACAGCAGGTCGATGGACCAGTACGGGACAATGGTCCAGGCCCAGAAAGGCATATGGCTTTCCCAGCCGAACACCAGGCTGCCGACATCGTCGCGCTGATCGGTGACCCAAGTGGCGAAACCATACGTGCCGAAAAACAGCGGCGCCAGCAGCACTAGCCAGAGCACCGCCGGTTTGAGCAAGCCAGGCTCACGTGTCGCCGTTGCAGTGAGTTGCATCACGACACCCGTTGCGCGAGGGCGACGCTGAAAATGCCCCACTCATCGACGCGCAAGTCGATCCTGCGAAAACCGGCGGCCTCCACCAGTTGGTCCATTTCCGCCTGAGTGCGGCGGCGCATGACCCATGCCTGGCCTTCGCGGTGGCTGGTCAGGGCGCGGGCGATCAGTTCCAGCTGTGGGTGCCAGGGTTGACCGGTATAGACCAGATAGCCGCCGGGCTCGACGGCTTCGGCCAGCCCGGCGAGGGAGGCGCCGACCATTTGGTTGTCGGCGAACAACTCGTACAAACCGGATACCACCGCCAGGGTCGGCCTGGGGGCCAGTGCGGCCAGATCGGCGCGGTCGAAGGCGTCGCCCTTGACGAATCGAGCGATCCCTTCCAGTCCTTTTTCGCGGATCAGCGCGCTGCCGTCGCGCACATTGATGTCGCTGTAGTCGCGCAACAGAATTGATTCGGGCAGCGGGCTGACGCCCTGCAAGGCTTCGAGAATGTAGCGTCCGTGTCCGGCGGCGATGTCGACGATGCGCACCTCGCGTCCCTGGTTGCGCAACTGCTGCATGGCCAGGCGCAGCAGCTCTTCGACATGCAGCTTGCGTTGGCGAATGCCGCGCCAGCCGATGGAGTCGAGGTAGTTGCGGTCGATCAGGCGGCCGAGACCGGATGTGCCGGTGGGGGTATTGCGGTAGACGTAGTCGAGGGTGCTGCCGGAGTCGAACCCGGTATCGAACCCCAGCTTGATCCCCGACGACAGCTGACTGCCCAGGCGCATGCTGGCGCGGGTCATGCGCCAGTACAGATCACGCAGGGAGTTGTGTGGCAGCGGCGCGGCCAGCGATTCGGATTCGGCGCAGGTCAGGCCCAGGCGATCGGCGGCCAGCAGGGAAGGGCGGGTGCCTGGTTGGGCGAAGTTCTGCAGGATGAAGCGGCGTGCACTGGCGACGGCGAGGCCGCGATTCTTTTCGCCCAAGGTGTCGTGGAAGAAGCCCGGCAGCACATGTTTTTCCTTGTGCGGGCTGCCCAGGCGATCGAAGAACTGTTCCTGCGGATGGCGATGCACGACGAAATCGGCACCGGAAATCAGCAACTGAACAGGTATCTGAATGGCCTGGGCGTCGGCCACGACCCGCTCGGCGGCTTCGTAGAGACCGAGCAAGACATTCACGGAAATGGCCTTGGTGATCAGCGGGTCATTGTCGTAGCTGGCGACGCGTTGCGGGTCATGGCTGAGAAAGCGCGCCTTGACGTAGCTGTTGACGAAAAAATTGCCGCGCCACTTGCGCAGCAGTGCCAGCCCCTGACGGGCGAAGGGCACATACAGCTTGACCCTGAACGCCGGCGACGCCAGCACCAGCGAGCGTATGCGTGGCGCGTAATCGTGGGCCCAGGTGGCAACGATCACCGCGCCGACGCTCTGGGCGATCACCGCGAGATTTTCTTCGTCAATCTGGTAGGTCGTCTTCAGGTGTTCGCAGAAGGTCTGCACGTCGCGCACGTTGGTGGCAAACCCCGGGCTGTCGCCGCGAGCGCCGGGCGAGAGGCCATGGCCACGGGCATCCCAGGCGAAGAAGTCGTAGTCGGGCAAGTCCAGTTCATCCACCAGGTGGGCAATGCGCCCCGAGTGCTCATGGCCGCGATGAAACAACAGCACGGCCTTGCGCGCCTCGGCCGGGGCGGGGGTGCCAGGCCAGTATCGGTAAAACAGTTCCACGCCATCATGGGTGGTGAATGTCTGCGGGCGAGCTTCGCGCATTGCCGATTCCTTAGGCTGAAGAGCCGTCTTGTTGTACTTCCCTGAGGCCCTGGCGGACCCTGTTTAACAGTGTGCAGAGCAACAGCACCGCGATGATTGCGAACACTCCATTGATCCAGAAAGCGTTGATCCAGCCCACCGCGATGCCGGCGGCCACCACCCCCAGCACGAAAGCCCGGTCACTCTTGCCCATGGGCCCGTCATAGCGCCGCGAGGCACCGATCATCGGCCCCAGCACGCCGCTGTACTCGCTGAACAACGCCAGCAGGGTCACCAGCAGCACCAGCCACAGGCTGACGTCCGGCAACAGGGCAAAAGGCAGGATCAGGGCGCAGTCGGCGGCAATATCGCAAAGCTCATTGAGGTAGGCGCCCAGGCGCGACTGTTGGCCGAATTCCCGAGCCAGCATGCCGTCTATGGCGTTGAGCGCCATGCGCACGATCATCCACACCGGCACCAGTGCGAACACCCAGGGGTGCCGCACGAAGCCGGCGATCACCGCACCCACCAGCACCGAGCCAATGCCCGCCAGCAGCGTGATCTGGTTGGCCGTGGTGCCGTTGTCGAACAAACGTCGGACCAGAGGGCGCAGGAGGTTTTGGAAGGCGGGTTTGATCTGGTAGATGCTGGGCACGTGGAGGGGTCTCAGCCAGTGGGGGGACGGAAATTGAGTGTAGATGGCATCTTGCGAGACCGGGGGCAGGCGTTCCCGGCAGTTCGCTGAAGGAAGGACACCCGGTCCCGTGCTCGAGCATGGGCGAAGCCAAACATCATGATGCGCGTATCGGCGCCTGCTCCCGAGTGAAAACCGGGACATGGCAAAGTGCGGCGCACAGGGTTAACGCGGGGGAGATAAACGTAAATGGGACGTTTCCGGGATGTGTGTAGGAAATGGAGAATCAATCGCCTTCTGCTACGGTTTTTTGGCGAAAGTGTGTAGGAGACCGTATTTTTCCAGTCTGCACGCGTAATCGTTCGCGTCCATCGTCGGAGCGCCGCCCGGAGCAGGCTCGCTCCTACAGTTGGGGGTTATTTCAAAAGTTTTTGAAACTCTTCCACCGGCAACGGCTGGCTGTGCAAATACCCCTGGTAGAAGTGACACTCCAGCCCCTGCAGGAACTCGAGCTGCTCCGCTGTTTCCACCCCTTCGGCAATCACCTTCAAATCCAGGCTGCGGGCCATGGCGACGATGGCGCGGATGATCTCGGCGTCGTTCGGGTCGCTGGTGGCGTCGCGGATGAACGACTGGTCGATTTTCAGGGTGTCGACCGGCAGGCGCTTGAGGTAGGTCAGCGAGGAATAGCCGGTGCCGAAGTCGTCCATGGCGAAGCTCACGCCGAGTTTTTTCAGACGGCGCATTTTGTTGATGGTGTCCTCCAGGTTCTGGATGACGATGCCTTCGGTGATTTCCAGCTTCAGCAACGTGCAGGGCAGCCCGTAGGTGGCGAGGCTGTTTTCGATGCGCTCGACGAAGTCGTTCTGGCGGAACTGGCGCGGGCTGATGTTCACGCACAGGCTGAATTTGTACGGGTTCACCAGGCCGCGGTCGATCAATTGCTTGAAGGCCTGGCAGGCTTCGTCGAGGATCCAGGTGCCGACCTCGAGGATCAGTCCGCTGTCTTCCAGGACCTTGATGAATTCGGTGGGTGACTGCGCACCGAGGTCCGGGTGATTCCAGCGCACCAGGGCCTCGGCGCCGACGATGCGGTCGCCCCGGGCGTCGACCTGGGGTTGGTAATGCACGCGAAACTCGCCCCGGGAAAGGGCCAGGCGCAGATCGGTTTCCATGCGCAGGCGTTCGCTCGCGGCCTTCTGCATGGTGTTGTGGTACATCTGCGCGGTATTGCGCCCCGAGTCCTTGGCGCGATAGAGCGCAATGTCGGCGCGCTTGAGCAGGTCGGTCGGGGTCGAACCGTGATCGGGGATCAGCGCAATGCCGATGCTGGGTGTGACTTGCAGGCGCTGGCCGTCGAGGAACATCGGTTCGGACAGCAGCTCGCGGATGGTGTCGGCCACTTCGCGAACCTGATCGCTGACCTCGTTGCGCGAGCCTTCGAGGCCGCTGAGCAGCACCACGAATTCGTCACCGCCCAGGCGCGCAACGGTGTCCTCCATGCGCACGCTGGCCTCCAGGCGCGCGGTGATGATTTTCAGCACCGTATCGCCCACCGGGTGCCCGAGGGAGTCGTTGATGTGCTTGAAATGGTCGAGGTCGAGGAACATCAGCGCGCCGCGCAGGTTATGCCGTTTGAGCAGGGCAATTTGCTGGCTCAGGCGGTCCATCAGCAAGGCGCGGTTGGGCAGGTTGGTCAGCGGGTCGTGATAGGCCAGGTGGCGAATCTGCGCTTCGGCGTTTTTCAGCAGGCTCACGTCCCGCGCGGTCAGCAGCAGGCAGGCGGTTTCATTGAGGGTGATCGGCTCCACCGAGACTTCGACGGTGAGCAGCTCGCCGCGCTTGTTGCGCCCGAGCATTTCCTGGTGATGAACCCGACCCTTGATCTGCAATTCGGCGAGCAGCGCCGAGCGTTGTTTTTCTTCCGCCCAGATCCCGACCTGGTACACCGTGCGGCCCACCACTTCTTCGGCGCGGTAGCCGGTCAGGCGGCAGAATCCGTCGTTGACCTCCAGGTAGCGTCCGGTGTCGCGCTCGGTGATGGTGATGGCGTCGGGGCTGGAGTGGAAGGCCTTGGCGAATTTCTCCTCGCTGGCCTTGAGCGCCGCTTCCGAGCGCTGTTGCTGGGTGATGTCGCGCAGCGTGGTGACGATGCAGGGCTGGTCGCCGACGCTGATCTGGCGGCTGGAAATCACGCAGGTCAGGACCTGTCCGTCCTTGTGCTGGACCAGAATGGCGACGTTGTTCAGGCCTTGTTCGCGGATCACTTGCTCGATCCGTCGCAGGCTTTTCGCCGAGGCGTCCCACAGGCCGATTTCGTCGGCGCTGCGGCCGATCACATCGGCGGCGCTCCAGCCGAAGGTCTGGGTGAAGCTGGAGTTGATTTCAATGAACTGGCCGCTGTCCTGGTGGGTGACGCAGATCGGGTCGGGGCTGACCTGGAACAGCGTGGCGAATTTCTCTTCGGAGGCCACCAGCCGTTGTTCGCGCTCCACCTGGTCGGTGATGTCCAGCAAGGTGCCGGCCATGCGCACCGGCACGCCGCTTTCATCGCGGTAGAGGCGGGCGCGGCTTTCCAGGTAACGTGAACTGCCGTCGGCCAATTGCACGCGGTAGGTCAATTGATAGTTGCCGGCCGGGCCTTCACGCAGGCTGCGGTAGGCGTCGCGCATGGTGTCGCGTTCTTCATCGGGCACGCCCTCGAAGAATTCGTCGAAGGACTCGTGGAAAGGTTTGGCTTCCAGGCCGTGCAGTTGGGCAGCCCGTGCCGATCCGTAGAGCATGCCGCTGGGAATGTGCCAGTCCCAGGTGCCCAGTTGCGCCGAGTCCAGGGCCAGGTCGAGGCGTTCCTGGCTGTCCTTGAGGGCATGTTCGGCGACTTTGCGTTCGGTGGTGTCAAGGAAGGTGCTGAGCAGATAGGGCTGGCCTTCGAGCTCGACTTTTTGCGCGCTGAGGATGCCGTCATGGATCTGGCCGTTGCTGGCGCGAAACTGCACTTCCATGCTGACCACGTCGCCTTTGGCTTTGGTGGCCTTGACCAGGTCGGCCCGTTGCTCGGGGTGCACCCACAGACCCAGTTCCAGGGTGGTGCGGCCGATCGCGTTTTGCACCGGCCAGCCGAACAGGCTTTCGAAATACTGGTTGGCTTCGGTGATCAGCCCGTCTTCCTGGCGGGTCAGCAGGACCATGTTCGGACACAGGTGGAACAGGGTGGCGAAGCGTTTTTCCGAGCTGCTCAACGCCTGTTCACGCTGACGCTGGTGGGTGATTTCGCGGATCACGCCGATCATGCGTGGCCGACCCTGCTTGTCCGGCAACAGGCTGCCGCTGATTTCCAGCCAGTGCAGGCTGCCGTCGGGCCAGCGGATGCGGTGGTGCATGGCCTGCTCCAGCGGCGCGCCGGCGATGACCGCGTGGAAGGCGCGGACGGTTTTGGCGCGATCCTCCGGCGGCAGCAGGTCGAGGTATTCCAGATCATGTGGCAACGGTTGCCGGGGATCGAAGCCGAACAGTGCCTGCGTACCCCGGGACCAGCTGATCTGCCCGCGTTCGATGTCCCAATACCAGGCGCCAAGGCGCGCGCCGTTGAGCGCGGCCAACAATTGCGAGGCACTTTCCCAGCCCTGTTCGGAGCTTTGCGGGTCAATGGCCTGGATACGCGGCATCGGCGGGATACGGTCAACAGATTTGGGCATTGGCAAGCCTTAGGCTGAATTTGGGCGTTTGTTGCAGGAATTCGCGGCTCTATAGGAGTAGCACAAGTTAGCCTTGAGTCCCTGGCGATTCGAGTTGAGCGTCCAGCAGGGCCATGAAGGCCCGGGCAGCGTTCGACAGCGTCCTTTCCGTGTGCAGGATATAGCCTAGCTGGCGAGTGAGCTGTATGCCCGGCAAAGGTATGCGCGCCACCTGTTCATCGAGCATGGTGCGCGGCAGAACGCTCCAGGCCAGGCCGATCGAGACCATCATCTTGATGGTTTCCAGGTAGTTGGTGCTCATGGCGATGTTCGGCGTCAGGCCCTGGGCTTCAAACAGCCGCTGCACGATGTGGTGGGTAAAGGTATTGCCGCCGGGGAACACCGCCGGGTGGCGGGCGATGTCCGCCAGGCTGACCTTGCCGTTGTGCAGCAGTGAATGCTCCGGGGCGACCACGAAATCCAGCGGGTCGTCCCACACCGGCGTGGCCTTGACCAGTGCATGGGGTTCCGGTGCGAGGGTGATGACCGCCAGTTCGGCGCGGCCATGGAGAATTTCCTCGTAGGCCACTTCCGAATCGAGAAACTGGATATCCAGCGCCACCTCGGGATAGCGGCGGGTGAACTCCCTTAATAAGGGAGGCAAGCGGTGCAAACCGATGTGGTGACTGGTGGCCAGGGTCAGACGACCGGTCACCTCGCCGGTGAGGTTGGTCAGGGCGCGGCGCGTATCATCAAGGACATTCAGAATCTGGTAGGCCCGAGGCAGCAGGGCGCGGCCGGCTTCGGTCAGCCCGACCTCGCGTCCCAGCCGGTCGAACAATCGCACCTTCAATTGCTGCTCCAGGCCGGCGATGCGTTTGCTGATCGCCGGCTGCGTCAGATGCAGGCGTTCACCGGCGCCGGAGAAGCTGCCGGTCTCGGCGATGGCAATAAAGGCATTGAGGTTGGCCAGGTCCATGGTCGTATTCCAGTTGGTTATCCAAAGCATAAAAAATATGAATTTGAGTTATTTAATGTAACCCCATAGGATCAGCCTCACAAGCCAAAGGGTTATTGAAAAACTCAAGACCCGGGGCATAGAAACAAGCTGATGAGGAACCGTCTGATGGCCGGCAAAACGCTCTACGACAAGCTCTGGGATTCGCACTTGGTCAAGCAGCGCGACGATGGCTCTGCGCTGATCTACATCGATCGTCACATCATCCACGAAGTGACCTCGCCGCAAGCCTTCGAAGGCCTGCGTCTGGCCGGGCGCAAGCCATGGCGCATCGATGCCAACATCGCGACCCCGGACCACAACGTACCGACCACGCCGGAGCGCAAGGGCGGCATCGACGCCATCGTCGACCAGGTCTCGCGCCTGCAAGTCCAGACCCTCGATGACAACTGCGATGAATACGGCATCGTCGAATTCAAGATGAACGACATCCGCCAGGGCATCGTCCACGTCATCGGCCCGGAGCAGGGCGCCACCTTGCCGGGCATGACCGTGGTCTGCGGTGACTCCCACACCTCGACCCACGGCGCATTCGGCGCATTGGCTCACGGTATCGGCACTTCCGAGGTCGAGCACGTGCTCGCCACCCAGTGCCTGGTCGCCAAGAAGATGAAAAACATGCTGGTACGCGTCGAAGGCCAATTGCCGTTCGGCGTGACCGCCAAGGACATCGTCCTCGCCGTGATCGGCAAGATCGGCACCGCCGGCGGTAACGGCCACGCCATCGAATTCGCTGGCAGCGCGATTCGCGACCTGTCCGTCGAAGGCCGCATGACCATCTGCAACATGTCCATCGAAGCCGGCGCTCGTGTAGGCCTGGTGGCTGCGGACGAAAAAACCGTGGAGTACGTCAAGGGTCGTCCGTTCGCTCCGAAAGGCGCAGAGTGGGACCTGGCCGTCGAAGCCTGGAAAGACCTGGTGTCTGACGCCGACGCCAAATTTGACACCGTGGTCGAGCTCGACGCCGCGCAAGTCAAGCCGCAAGTCAGCTGGGGCACTTCGCCGGAAATGGTCCTGGCCGTTGACCAGAACGTGCCGGATCCTGCCAAGGAAATGGACTTGGTCAAGCGCGATTCCATCGTCCGCGCCTTGAAATACATGGGTTTGACCGCCAATCAGGCGATCACCGACATCCAGCTCGACCGCGTGTTCATCGGTTCGTGCACCAACTCGCGGATCGAAGACCTGCGCGCTGCGGCCGTGATCGCCAAGGGCCGCAAAGTGGCCTCGACCATCAAACAGGCCATCGTGGTGCCGGGCTCGGGCCTGGTGAAGGCGCAAGCCGAGTCGGAAGGCCTGGACAAGATTTTCCTCGAAGCCGGTTTCGAATGGCGCGAGCCGGGTTGCTCGATGTGCCTGGCGATGAACCCGGACCGCTTGGAAAGTGGCGAGCATTGCGCCTCGACCTCCAACCGTAACTTCGAAGGCCGTCAGGGCGCGGGTGGCCGTACTCACCTCGTCAGCCCGGCCATGGCCGCGGCCGCCGCCGTGAACGGTCGTTTCATCGACGTCCGTGAATTGATTTAAAGGAGCGCAGCATGAAAGCTTTTACCCTGCACACTGGTCTTGTCGCGCCTTTGGATCGTGCCAACGTCGATACCGACCAGATCATCCCGAAGCAGTTCTTGAAGTCGATCAAGCGCACGGGTTTTGGCCCGAACCTGTTCGATGAATGGCGTTACCTGGATGTGGGGCAGCCGTACCAGGACAACTCCAAGCGTCCGCTGAACAAGGACTTCGTCCTCAACGCCGAACGTTACCAGGGCGCCAGCGTTTTGCTGGCCCGGGAGAACTTCGGTTGCGGCTCCAGCCGTGAACACGCGCCGTGGGCACTGGAAGAGTACGGTTTCCGCAGCATCATCGCGCCAAGCTATGCCGACATCTTCTTCAACAACAGCTTCAAGAACGGCTTGCTGCCGATCATCCTGAGCGATGCCGAAGTCGATGAGCTGTTCCAGCAGGTCGACGCCAATCCGGGTTATCAGTTGCAGGTCGATCTGCAGGCCCAGACCGTGACCCGTCCTGACGGTAAGGTGTTGAGCTTTGAAATCGATGCCTTCCGCAAACACTGCCTGCTCAACGGCCTGGACGACATCGGCCTGACCTTGCAGGACGGCGATGCGATTGCGACGTTTGAGGCCAAGCACCGTGCGAGCCAGCCTTGGTTGTTTCGCGACGCTTGATTGATCCGAGATTGATGTAGTCAGGACCGGCCCCATCGCTGGCAAGCCAGCTCCCACAGGTTTTGTGAACACCTCGGTCACTGTGGGAGCTGGCTTGCCAGCGATGAGGCCAGAACAGACACCACAAGACTCACCCCAAAAAGGAAGTCCCCATGACCAGCACCGCCCAGCACAGCCAGGTAGTCCAGAAGCAATTCGGTGAACAGGCTTCGGCCTACCTGAGCAGCGCCGTACACGCTCAAGGCACCGAATTCGCGCTGCTACAGGCCGAGCTGGCCGGGCAGGGCGAGGCGCGGGTGCTGGACCTTGGCTGCGGCGCCGGTCACGTGAGTTTCCACGTCGCCTCGTTGGTGAAACAAGTCGTGGCCTACGACCTGTCGCAGCAGATGCTCGACGTGGTGGCGACCGCTGCTGCCGATCGTGGATTGAGCAATGTATCCACGGTCAACGGTGCCGCCGAACGGCTGCCGTTCGCCGATGGCGAGTTCGATTTCGTCTTCAGCCGCTATTCGGCGCATCACTGGAGCGATCTCGGCCTGGCCTTGCGCGAAGTGCGTCGGGTGTTGAAGCCGGGCGGCGTCGCAGCGTTCATCGATGTGTTGTCACCGGGTAGTCCACTGTTCGACACTTACCTGCAAAGCGTCGAAGTGCTGCGCGACACCAGCCATGTGCGCGATTATTCCGCCGGCGAGTGGTTGCGCCAGGTCAGCGAGGCGGGGCTGCACACCCGCAGTACCACCCGTCAGCGTTTGCGTCTGGAGTACAGCAGCTGGGTCGAGCGCATGCGCACACCCGAGGTGATGCGCGCGGCGATCCGCGCGTTGCAGCAGTCGATGGGCAATGAAGTACGCGAATATTTTGAGATTGAGGCCGATGGTTCGTTCAGTACCGATGTACTGGTGCTGATGGCTGAGCGATAGAATTTTTCCGGGTGCGTCCAAGGGCGCACCGACTGATGACATGAGGAAAGCATGAGCAAGCAGATTCTGATTCTCCCAGGTGACGGTATTGGCCCGGAAATCATGGCCGAAGCGGTTAAAGTACTTGAGCTGGCCAGCGACAAGTTCGCCCTGGGTTTCGAGCTGAGCTTTGATGTGATCGGCGGCGCCGCCATCGACAAGCACGGCGTGCCGCTGGCCGATGAAACCCTGGAACGCGCCCGCGCAGCCGACGCCGTGTTGCTGGGCGCTGTGGGCGGCCCGAAATGGGACGCCATCGAACGTGACATCCGCCCTGAGCGCGGCCTGCTGAAAATCCGTGCGCAACTGGGCCTGTTCGGCAACCTGCGTCCGGCGATCCTGTACCCGCAACTGGCCGAGGCTTCCAGCCTGAAAGCCGAAATCGTTGCCGGCCTGGACATCCTGATCGTTCGCGAACTGACCGGCGGCATCTACTTCGGCGCGCCACGTGGCACCCGTACCCTGGAAAACGGCGAGCGTCAGTCCTACGACACCCTGCCGTACAGCGAAAGCGAAATCCGCCGTATCGCCCGTGTCGGTTTCGACATGGCGATGGTGCGCGGCAAGAAGCTGTGCTCGGTGGACAAGGCCAACGTACTGGCGTCCAGCCAGCTGTGGCGAGAGATCGTCGAAGAAGTGGCCAAGGATTACCCTGAAGTCGAACTGAGCCACATGTACGTCGACAACGCCGCCATGCAGCTGGTGCGTGCACCGAAGCAGTTCGACGTGATCGTCACCGACAACATGTTCGGCGACATCCTGTCCGACCAGGCCTCGATGCTCACCGGTTCCATCGGCATGCTGCCGTCGGCGTCCCTGGACACCAACAACAAGGGCATGTACGAGCCGTGCCACGGTTCGGCGCCGGACATCGCGGGCAAGGGCATTGCCAACCCGCTGGCGACCATTTTGTCGGTGTCGATGATGCTGCGTTACAGCTTCAATCAGCAGGCTGCCGCCGATGCCATCGAGAAAGCCGTGAGCCTGGTGCTGGATCAGGGCTTGCGCACGGGCGACATCTGGTCGGCCGGTTGCACTAAAGTCGGTACGCAGGAAATGGGTGACGCAGTAGTCGCCGCGCTGCGGAATCTGTAATCTCTCGGGCCCGCTGCCAAAATCAAGACAAGGCAGCGGTCCACATTTCAAGAAGGTGTAGTTGCGATGAAACGTGTAGGTCTGATCGGTTGGCGCGGTATGGTCGGTTCCGTGCTCATGCAGCGGATGCTGGAAGAGCAGGATTTCGATCTCATCGAGCCGGTGTTTTTCACCACTTCCAATGTCGGTGGCCAAGGCCCGTCCGTGGGCAAGGACATTGCTCCGCTCAAGGACGCTTACAGCATTGAAGAGCTGAAAACCCTTGACGTGATTCTGACCTGCCAGGGTGGCGACTACACCAGCGAAGTTTTCCCGAAACTGCGCGAAGCCGGCTGGCAGGGTTACTGGATCGACGCCGCTTCCAGCCTGCGCATGCAGGATGACGCGGTGATCGTTCTGGACCCGGTGAACCGCAAGGTCATCGACCAGCAGTTGGACGCGGGCACCAAGAACTACATCGGCGGCAACTGCACGGTCAGCCTGATGCTGATGGGCCTCGGCGGCCTGTTCGAAGCGGGCCTGGTGGAGTGGATGAGCGCCATGACCTATCAGGCGGCCTCCGGTGCCGGCGCGCAGAACATGCGTGAACTGATCAAGCAAATGGGCGCGACCCACGCCGCTGTCGCCGATCAACTGGCCGATCCGGCCAGCGCGATCCTCGACATCGACCGTCGTGTGGCCGAAGCCATGCGCAGCGACGCGTACCCGACTGAAAACTTCGGTGTACCGCTGGCCGGCAGCCTGATCCCGTGGATCGACAAGGAACTGCCGAACGGTCAGAGCCGCGAAGAGTGGAAAGCCCAGGCCGAGACCAACAAGATCCTCGGTCGTTTCAAGAGCCCGATCCCGGTCGATGGCATCTGCGTGCGTATCGGCGCCATGCGCTGCCACAGCCAGGCACTGACCATCAAGCTGAACAAAGACGTGCCGATCGCTGATATCGAAGGTTTGATCAGCCAGCACAACCCTTGGGTCAAGCTGGTGCCGAACAACCGTGAAACCAGCATCCAGGAACTGAGCCCGAACAAGGTCACCGGTACCCTGAACATCCCGGTTGGCCGTCTGCGCAAACTGAACATGGGTTCGCAGTTCGTCGGCGCGTTCACCGTCGGCGACCAACTGCTGTGGGGCGCGGCCGAACCGCTGCGCCGCATGTTGCGGATCCTGCTCGAGCGTTGATCGACTGAAGCAATGAAAGAACCCGCGCCTTGCAAGAGGTGCGGGTTTTTTTATCCCTGACAACCTTGAGTTTATGGGTTGCCCATACCGGCCTCTTCGCGGGCAAGCCCGCTCCCACAGTGTCCGGTGTCGAGCACAAGGTTTGTGTACACCACTGAAACCTGTGGGAGCGGGCTTGCCCTCGAAGGGGCCATCACAGGCACCACAAGCCCCGGCAGAATTGCCTGCATGCCACCCACCCGGTAAAGTGCCGCTCCCCCCGTTTCGCCAGAGGCAGAACCATGACCCAGACCATTGATATTGCCGTGATCGGCGCCACCGGTACTGTCGGCGAAACACTCGTGCAGATTCTCGAAGAGCGCAACTTCCCGATCGGCACCCTTCATCTGTTGGCCAGCAGCGAATCGGCCGGCAGTTCGGTGCCGTTTCGCGGCAAGAACGTGCGGGTGCGGGAAGTCGATGAGTTCGACTTCAGCAAGGTGCAGCTCGGGTTCTTCGCGGCCGGCCCGGCGGTTTCCCTGAGTTTTGCTTCCCGGGCGATCGAGGCCGGCTGCTCGGTGATCGACCTGTCCGGCGCCTTGCCGGCCGACAAGGCGCCGCAGGTCGTGCCCGAAGCCAATGCCCAGGTGCTGGCCGGCTTGAAAAAACCCTTCCAGCTCAGCAGTCCAAGCCCGTCCGCCACCACGCTGGCGGTGGTGCTCGCGCCGCTGATGGGTTTGCTCGATTTGCAGCGCATCAGCCTGACCGCCAGCCTGGCGGTATCGGCCCAGGGCCGCGAAGCCGTGAGCGAGCTCGCCCGGCAAACCGCCGAACTGCTGAATGTACGACCGCTGGAACCGAAGTTCTTTGACCGGCAGATGGCGTTCAACCTGCTGGCCCAGGTCGGCAAGCCGGATGAGCAGGGTCATACGCTGCTGGAAAAACGCCTGGTACGTGAGCTGCGCCAGGTCATGGCGTTGCCTTCACTGAAGATTTCCGTCACTTGCATTCAAGCCCCGGTGTTTTTTGGCGATAGCTATAGCGTGGCCCTGCAATGCGCGAGTGAAATCGATCTGGCGAAAGTCAATGCGGCCCTGGAGGACGCTCCCGGAATCGAGCTGGTCGAAGCGGGCGATTACCCGACGCCGGTGGGCGATGCAGTGGGGCAGGACGTGGTCTACGTGGGTCGGGTTCGCCAGGGTATCGACGACCTGTCGGAACTTAATTTGTGGCTGACGTCAGATAACGTACGCAAAGGCGCCGCGCTCAACGCTGTGCAGCTGGCTGAGTTGTTGATAAAAGACCTGCTGTAAAAGATACTTTGCAACAATTTGTCGAATGATTCCGGGCGGGCCTATGCTTGCCGGAACGCTGAAGGCGAGCCACTCTGCGGGGCTTTCCGGGGCATCAATCAAATGATCGCGCGCGACGACCTTTGCCGTTGCACGCAATGCCTTACGGCGGCGGCTATCAATATCTTCTCGCTGGCCGAGGAATGTTCAAACTAAGGATGAGCTAATGGTTCAAGTTCGCAAACTGGTGTTAGCAATAGCGGCCGCCTCGGCGCTGTCCTCCGGTATGGCGCATGCTCTCGGGCTCGGGGAGCTGACCCTGAAATCGACGCTCAACCAGCCGCTGGTAGCGGAAATCGAGCTGCTCGATGTCAAGGACCTCACCGCCGCCGAAGTGGTGCCGAGCCTGGCTTCGCCGGAAGATTTCGCCAAGGCCGGTGTCGACCGCCAGGCGTTTCTCAATGACTTGACCTTCACTCCGGTGCTGAACGCCAGCGGCAAAAGCATCCTGCGCGTGACTTCCAGCAAGCCGCTCTCCGAGCCCATGGTGAAATTCCTGGTTCAGGTCATGTGGCCGAACGGCCGCTTGCTGCGCGACTACAGTGTGCTGCTCGATCCATCGAAATTCTCGCCTCAAACCGCCGAGGCGGCCGCGCAACCGGCACCGACGCCAGCCGTCGCCGCGCCGGTAACCGGTGCGACCAAACCGTCGCAATACACCACCACGCCGCGCGATACCCTGTGGGAGATCGCCGCGAAGGCGCGTAATGGCGGTTCGATCCAGCAAACCATGCTGGCCATCCAGGCGCTGAATCCGGACGCCTTCATCGACAGCAACATCAACCGCTTGAAAACCGGCCAGGTGCTGCGCATGCCGGACCAGGCACAGAGCACGAACCTGCCGCAGCCCAAGGCGATCAGCGAGGTGGCTGCACAGAACAAGGCCTGGCGTCAGGGGCGTCGTTATGTAGCCACGCCCGGGGCAGGGCAGCAACAGCTCGACGCCACCCATCGTGCTCGCACCGATGGCGCTCCGGCTCAACCGGCCAGCGACAAACTGAGCCTGGTTTCTGCCGAGTCCGGCAAGAACCGTGGCAAAGGGGCCGCTGGAGATGCCGCGGCCCTCAGCAACAAGCTGGCGGTGACCCAGGAAAGCCTCGACTCCAGTCGTCGTGATAACGCTGAACTGAAAAGCCGCATGGCCGATCTGCAGAGCCAGATGGACAAGCTGCAGCGCCTGATCGAGTTGAAGAACAATCAACTGGCCAAATTGCAGGTCGAGGGCGCAAATGGGGCGCCAGCTGTAGCGGCAGCAGCTCCGGCAATGTCGGCCGAGCTCACAGCAAGCCCTGCGCCTGCTCCGGCTGAAAGTGCGCCACCTGTGCCAGCGTCCGAGGCAGCTCCGGTTCCGGCCGAGAAACCTGTCGAGGCGACTCCGGCCGCCTCCGACGAGCAGAAATTCAATGAGCTGCTGAGCAATCCGGTGCTGTTGGGCCTGGTGGGTGGTGGCGCGGTGATTCTGCTGCTCCTGCTGCTGTTGCTGGCGCGCCGCCGCAAAGCCCAGCAAGAAGCCGAGAAGCATCTGCGCATGGCACGTGCCCTGGCCGAAGAACAGCCGTTCTCGGCGGATCTCGACCTGCCGGAAAGCAGTTTCGAAGGCCTGGAAGTCCCGGCGCCGAGCGTGAAGCTGGCGACAGTCTCGGCACCGGCAATGGCACCAGCCCCAGCCCCCGCGCCGGCCCCGGTCATTGCTCCGGTGGTGATGACCACGCCGATCGCCGCGCCATTGGTGGCGCCGGCTGCCGAGCGTTCTCACGACGTGTTGGGTCAGGCTCAGTCGCACATCAATGCCGGTCGTCTGAACCAGGCTGCCGCGTTGCTCGAAGACGGCGTCAAGCAAGAGCCTCAGCGCAGCGACTTGCGCTTGAAACTCATGGAAGTCTACGGCCAGCAAGGCGATCGCGATGCGTTCGTCGCTCAGGAGCGCAAGTTGGTGGCCAATGGCGACAACTTCGCCCAGGTCGAAAAACTCAAGAGCCGTTTCCCGGCCATGGCGCTGGTGGCTGCCGGTGGTATCGCCGCAGCCGCCGTTGCGGCCGAACTGGATGCGCAATACGTCAAGGATCTGTTGTTCGATGAGCCGCCGGCTCCCGCGCCGGAGCCGGCACCGCTCGATGACGACCTCGACAGCGCCTTCGACCTGAGCCTGGATGATCTGGACACGATCAAGCCTGTGGCGCCTGCACCTGAGCCTGAAGTGACGGCGCTGGCAGACCTGGACGAGTTCCCGCTGGATGACGATCTGAGTTTTGAGTCGGTCTTGCAGCAGCAGACTGAAATGAAGGAAAACCTCGACGATCTGTCGGACTTCGATCTCGATCTGGACCTCGGTGCAGAACCGTCGCCGGCGATGCTGGCTGAAGACGATTTCCTGCTGGATCTGGATGACGGCGTGAAGGATTTTCCGGTCGCCGAAACCCCGGCTGTTCCTGACGTGGCGCTGGATGACCTGGATCTGCCGGCCGATTTCGATCTGTCGCTGGCCGACGAAACGGGCACGCCGGATGCGTTCGCGGCGGAGCTGGATGATGTCAACGCCGAGCTGGAGAGCTTGTCCAACAGCATCGGCGAGCCGACCTTTACCGAGGCGGATGCCGCACTGGGCGACGATGATGACTTCGACTTCCTCTCGGGGACCGACGAAGCGGCAACCAAGCTCGATCTGGCCCAGGCCTATATCGACATGGGCGACAGCGACGGCGCCCGCGACATCCTCAATGAGGTCGTGAGCGAAGGCAATGCCGAGCAGAAGACCGAAGCGAGGGAGATGCTGTCGCGCCTGGCTTGAGTGATCGGTAGGTTGTAAACAGAACGGCAGCCCTTTGAGGCTGCCGTTTTTGTTTGGCCGGTGATGCGTTGGTGTCTGCGAAATTGCTATCGCGGGCAAGCCCGCTCCCACAGTGATTTGTGTCGTTCACAAAACCTGTGGGAGCGGGCTTGGTCCGGGCGGCGATCCGACGATGGGGCCCGAACAGTCAAAGGAGATCCCTCTGGCATCCCCGCCCGACGGCCTTATAATGCCCGCCTTTGATACATCATCAGGCTGTCCCTCCTTGGCAAATATAGATAACCCGGCCGCCGAAATGGCCGCCGACGGCTTTTTCCGGATCGCGTTGGGCGTCGAATACAAAGGCTCGCGCTACCGCGGCTGGCAGCGCCAGGCGTCCGGGGTGCTCACCGTGCAGGAAACCCTCGAGAATGCCTTGTCCAAAGTCGCCGACGCGCCCGTTTCGCTGATGTGCGCCGGGCGTACCGACGCCGGGGTGCATGCCTGCGGACAGGTGGTGCATTTCGACACCCAGGTCGAGCGTTCGATGAAGGCCTGGACCATGGGCGCCAACATCAACTTGCCCCACGACGTCAGTGTCAGTTGGGCCAAGGTCATGCCGGCGCATTTCCATGCACGGTTCAAGGCCATCGCCCGGCGTTATCGCTACGTGATCTACAACGATCAGATCCGTCCGGCGCAAATGAACGAAGAAGTGACCTGGAATCACCGTCCACTGGACGTCGAGCGCATGGCCGAGGCCGCCCGGTACTTGCTCGGCACCCATGATTTCAGTGCATTCCGCGCCGGTCAGTGCCAGGCCAAGTCGCCGATCAAGGAACTGCATCACCTGCGCGTCACCCGCCACGGCAAGATGATCGTGCTGGACATTCGCGCCAGCGCCTTCCTGCACCACATGGTGCGTAACATTGCCGGGGTGCTGATGACCATTGGCGCCGGCGAGCGTCCGGTGGAGTGGATGAAAGAGGTGCTGGAGAGCCGGATTCGCCGCACCGGTGGCGTGACCGCGCATCCGTTCGGCCTGTATCTGGTGCAGGTCGAGTACCGCGACGAGTTCGAGTTGCCCGAGCGTTACATCGGCCCACACTTCCTGACCGGCTTCTCGGAACTTGGCGGCTGACGCCCTCGAATGCTTTTGTTACCATCCGGGACTTTCCCGGATTTGTCTTGGAGTTGTGTCGACATGTCAGCCGTTCGCAGCAAGATCTGTGGGATTACCCGCATAGAGGATGCGTTGGCAGCCGTCGAGGCCGGGGCGGATGCCATCGGATTCGTGTTCTACGCCAAAAGCCCCCGTGCGGTAACGTTCCAGCAGGCGCGCTCGATCATCAAGGCGCTGCCGCCGTTCGTGACTACCGTGGGCCTGTTCGTCAATGCGAGCCGGTGCGAGTTGGGTGAACTGCTCGACGCGGTGCCCCTGGACCTTCTGCAATTTCACGGCGATGAAAGCGCAGAGGATTGCGAAGGCTGGCACCGCCCGTACATCAAGGCGCTGCGGGTCAAGGCGGGCGATGACATCGCCGCGGCCTGCGATGCCTATGCCAGTGCCAGTGGAATCCTGCTCGATGCCTATGTCGAAGGCGTTCCCGGAGGAACCGGCGAGGCCTTTGACTGGTCACTGATACCGCATGGCTTGAGCAAACCGATCATTCTGGCCGGCGGTCTGACGCCGGATAACGTCGCCGAAGCGATTGCCCGCGTCCGGCCTTATGCCGTGGATGTCAGCGGCGGGGTAGAGGCGAGCAAGGGCATCAAGGATCACGCAAGGATCCAGGCATTTATCAAAGCGGTACGCGGTAGCACCTGTTGATGTGACGGCTGGCAGACTGCCGCCGTCCACTGCACTGTACAAAGCGGATGCACTGCACAATGCAGGCAGATCCGAGGGTTTGTGGTTGCACGCAGGTCATGTTTCGCGCTGACCGCGGCAGTCCATCACCGCACACATGAATTTAGCGCTAGGGCATACACGGGGCTGCGAACCAGAGCGTTCGGGCCGCCGGTACTGGAGAAAGAAAGCATGAGCAACTGGTTAGTAGACAAACTGATCCCTTCGATCATGCGTTCCGAGGTCAAGAAGAGCTCGGTGCCTGAAGGTCTTTGGCACAAATGCCCGTCTTGCGAGGCTGTGCTGTATCGTCCGGAGCTGGAAAAGACCCTGGACGTTTGCCCCAAGTGCAACCATCACATGCGTATCGGCGCCCGCGCCCGCATCGACATCTTCCTCGATGTTGAAGGCCGTGCCGAGCTGGGTGCGGACCTTGAGCCGGTTGACCGTCTGAAATTCCGCGACGGCAAGAAGTACAAGGACCGCCTGACCGCTGCACAAAAGCAGACCGGCGAAAAAGACGCACTGGTTTCCATGAGCGGCACGTTGCTGGGCATGCCGGTGGTGGTTTCGGCGTTCGAGTTTTCCTTCATGGGCGGTTCGATGGGCGCCATCGTTGGCGAGCGTTTCGTACGCGCCGCCAACTACGCCCTGGAAAAACGCTGCCCGATGATCTGCTTTGCCGCTTCCGGCGGTGCGCGGATGCAGGAAGCGCTGATTTCCCTGATGCAAATGGCCAAGACCTCCGCGGTGCTGGCGCGTCTGCGCGAAGAAGGCATCCCGTTCATCTCCGTGTTGACCGATCCGGTCTACGGCGGCGTTTCCGCCAGTCTGGCGATGCTGGGCGACGTGATTGTCGGCGAGCCGAAGGCTTTGATCGGTTTTGCCGGTCCGCGCGTGATCGAGCAGACCGTGCGTGAAAAACTGCCGGAAGGCTTCCAGCGCAGCGAGTTCCTGCTGGAGCACGGTGCCATCGACATGATCATCGACCGTCAGGAACTGCGTCCGCGCCTGGGCAACCTGCTGGCGCAAATGATGGGCCTGCCGACGCCGAAGTTCGTCGCTGCACCCATCGAGCCGATCGTGGTTCCACCGGTACCTGCCAGCCTATGACCCAACGTACCCTTGGCGAATGGCTCGCCTACCTTGAACAGTTGCACCCTTCGGCCATCGACATGGGGCTGGAGCGGTCGCAGCAGGTAGCGTCCCGCATGGGACTGGGCAAGCCGGCGCCACGGGTGATCACGGTCACCGGGACCAACGGCAAGGGTTCCACCTGCGCGTTCGTGGCGTCCTTGTTGCGGGCCCAGGGCTTGAGAGTGGGGGTCTACAATTCCCCACACTTGCTGCGCTACAACGAGCGGGTGACGGTCAACGGCGTCGAGGCCAGTGACGCCGAGCTCTGCGAGGCCTTTGCTGCGGTAGAGGCCGGGCGTGGCGACACTTCCCTGACGTACTTCGAAATGGGCACCCTCGCGGCGTTTTGGCTGTTCCAGCACTCCGGGCTCGATGCCGTGGTGCTGGAAGTCGGTCTGGGCGGTCGCCTGGACACGGTCAACGTGGTGGACGCCGACATGGCGCTGGTTACCAGTATCGGCGTCGATCATGCCGATTACCTCGGTGACACCCGTGAGTCCGTGGCTTTCGAGAAGGCCGGCATTTTCCGTCAGGACGCGCCTGCGCTCTGCGGCGACCTGAATCCTCCACAACCCCTGCTGGACAAGGCGCGCGAGCTCAATTGTCCGTTTTTCCTGCGTGGGCGTGATTTTGATCTCGGCCTCACCGATCAGAACTGGCAGTGGCGCGGTGTCGATGCGCAAGGGCGTGCGGTTGAGCTGCGCGATCTGCCGCTGCTTGATCTGCCGATGGAAAACGCCGCGCTGGCGTTGCAGGCTTACCTGCTGCTCGGTCTGCCTTGGGTGGATGCGCAGATTGTCGAAGCGCTGCGGGCAACGAAGGTGGTCGGTCGCCTGGATCGCCGCGAAATCGAATGGCAAGGCAAGCGTTTGAATTTATTGCTGGATGTGGGGCATAACCCGCATGCGGCGGAGTATCTGGCCCGTCGCCTGGCCAGCCGTCCACCGGTCGGCAAGCGCCTGGCGGTGTTCGGGCTGCTGGCGGACAAGGATCTGGATGGTGTTGTCGGCGAATTGAGTGCTAGTGTCCAGCACTGGGCTGTCGCACCGCTGGATTCGCCCCGGGCGCGTCCGGTTGCGGACCTGCGCGATGCATTGCAGGGTCTTGGTGCTTCGGTCGCGTCATACGACAGTGTCGCGGCCGCTCTGGAAGGGCAGTGCGCGCAGGCCACGAGCGACGACGAAATACTGTTGTTCGGATCATTTTATTGTGTCGCCGAGGCCCTTGAATGGCTGGCCCGGCGCTCCACGGAGGAAGCGGCAAATGGCATTGCTGGATAAGGCATACAAACAGCGCATGGTTGGCGCTCTGGTGTTGGTCGCGCTGGCGGTGATTTTTCTGCCGATGCTGTTTTCCCGCCAGGACGAACAGCGCCAGGTGACGGTCGAGGCGCCAGCGGCTCCGCAGGCGCCTGCGTTGCCGCCGGTGCAGGTCGAGCCCGTGGTGGTGCCTGAGCCGCAAGCCTTGCCTCAGGAACCTGTGCCGAGCGACGACGAAATCGCCCAGCAGGAATCGGCAGTGCCGGTTGCGCCCGTTGCTCCGGCACCGGCCGCCAAACCGGTTACGCCATCGCCTGCACCGGTCCCGGCGCTGGCCGCCAAGCCTGCAACTGCGCCTGCCCAGCCGATCACGGCGGCACCGGGCAAGCCGGACACCACGCCAAGCCGCGTCGATGCCAATGGTTTGTCGGTCAGCTGGTCGGTGCAACTGGCCAGCCTGGCGAACCGTGAAAGCGCGGAAAAGCTTCAGAAAACCCTGCGCAGCCAGGGCTACAACGCCTACATCCGTACCGCCGACGGCAAAAACCGGGTGTTTGTCGGGCCGCTGATCGAGCGCGCAGAAGCCGATCGTCTGCGTGACTTGCTCAACCGCCAGCAGAACCTCAAGGGGTTTGTGGTGCGCTTTCAACCGGAACGTGGCTAAAAACTATCGCCCCGATATGAAATGCACTGACAATCGCAGCTTACCGATAAGCATGGGCTCTGCTAAAATGCGCCGCCTTATCCGTCTGTAGGCTGCACTGTGCCATTTACCTGGGTTGACTGGGCGATCGTAGCAATCGTCGCCATCTCCGCATTGATCAGTCTGAGCCGCGGCTTCGTCAAAGAAGCGCTGTCGCTGCTGACCTGGATCATCGCAGGAGTCGTTGCCTGGATGTTCGGTGGCTCACTGTCCGAGTACCTCGGCGGGTACATTCAAACACCGTCGGCCCGTATAATCACGGGCTGTGCCATCATGTTTGTCGCCACTTTAATCGTAGGCGCAATGATCAATTATCTTATCGGCGAACTGGTTCGCGTCACCGGGCTCTCCGGGACCGACCGATTCCTCGGCATGGCCTTCGGCGCCGCGCGTGGCGGGTTGCTGGTGGTCATTGCCGTCGGGCTGTTGAGCCTGGGGCCGGTACAGCAGGACGGGTGGTGGAAAGAGTCACAGCTCGTGCCAAAATTTCTATTGGTCGCCGACTGGTCCAAAAACCTGATCCTCGGGTGGAGCAGTCAGTGGCTTGCCAGCGGAATCAGCGTACCCGCTGATATTCCGTTCAAGGAGCAACTCTTGCCGACGGCCAAAACGCCTCAGTGAGTAGTGCTCAGTTCAGATCCATTAAGTAGGGGTTGCGTCGCATGTGTGGCATCGTCGGTATCGTCGGTAAGTCGAACGTCAATCAGGCGCTGTATGACGCGCTAACCGTCCTCCAGCACCGCGGCCAGGACGCTGCCGGTATCGTGACCAGCCATGATGGCCGGTTATTCCTGCGCAAGGACAACGGCCTGGTGCGTGACGTGTTCCAGCAGCGTCACATGCAGCGCCTGGTCGGTCACATGGGCATTGGCCATGTGCGTTATCCGACCGCGGGCAGCTCGACGTCGGCCGAAGCTCAACCGTTTTACGTCAACTCGCCTTACGGCATCACCCTGGCGCACAACGGTAACCTGACCAACGTTGAACAACTGGCCAAGGAGATTTACGAATCTGACCTGCGCCACGTCAACACCAGCTCCGATTCGGAAGTGCTGCTCAACGTGTTCGCTCACGAACTGGCCCAGCGCGGCAAGTTGCAGCCGACCGAAGAAGACGTGTTCGCCGCCGTCACCGACGTGCACAACCGTTGCGTCGGTGGTTACGCCGTCGTGGCGATGATCACCGGCTACGGCATCGTCGGTTTCCGCGATCCGCACGGCATCCGCCCGATCGTGTTCGGCCAGCGTCACACCGACGAAGGCGTCGAGTACATGATCGCCTCGGAAAGCGTTTCCCTGGACGTGCTGGGCTTCACCCTGATTCGCGACCTGGCACCGGGCGAAGCGGTCTACATCACTGAAGAGGGCAAGCTCTACACCCGTCAGTGCGCGACCAACCCGTCCCTGACCCCGTGCATCTTCGAACACGTCTACCTGGCGCGTCCGGATTCGATCATCGACGGCGTATCGGTCTACAAGGCCCGCCTGCGCATGGGTGAGAAACTCGCCGAGAAGATCCAGCGCGAGCGTCCGGATCACGACATCGACGTGGTCATCCCGATCCCGGACACCAGCCGCACCGCCGCGCTGGAACTGGCGAACCACCTGGGCGTGAAGTTCCGCGAAGGCTTCGTGAAGAACCGCTACATCGGCCGGACCTTCATCATGCCGGGCCAGGCTGCGCGCAAGAAATCCGTACGGCAGAAACTCAACGCCATCGAACTGGAATTTCGCGGCAAGAACGTGATGCTGGTGGATGACTCCATCGTTCGCGGTACCACGTGCAAGCAGATCATCCAGATGGCCCGCGAAGCCGGCGCCAAGAACGTCTACTTCTGCTCCGCGGCGCCAGCCGTTCGCTACCCGAACGTCTACGGCATCGACATGCCGAGCGCGCACGAGCTGATCGCACACAACCGTTCGACCCAGGACGTGGCTGACCTGATCGGCGCCGACTGGCTGATCTATCAGGACCTGCCTGACTTGATCGAAGCGGTCGGTGGCGGCAAGATCAAGATCGACAAGTTCGATTGTGCGGTGTTCGACGGCCAGTACGTCACCGGCGACGTCGATGAGGCTTACCTGAACAAGATCGAACAGGCACGCAACGATGCCTCGAAGGTCAAGACGCAGGCAGTCAGCGCGATCATCGACCTGTACAACAACTGAGTAATTACCGGCCCTGAGGGGCCGGTTTTGTATCTGGCTTTTAATTTTCGAGATTAGGGAAAGGAGTGACAGCATGAGTCAGGATTGGGATGCCGGTCGGTTGGACAGCGACCTCGAAGGCGTAGCGTTCGATACCCTGGCCGTACGTGCCGGTCAGCACCGTACGCCGGAAGGCGAACACGGTGATCCGATGTTCTTCACTTCCAGCTATGTATTCCGTACCGCTGCCGACGCCGCTGCACGCTTTGCTGGCGAAGTACCCGGCAACGTTTACTCGCGCTACACCAACCCGACCGTGCGCGCCTTCGAAGAGCGCATCGCCGCGCTGGAAAGCGCCGAGCAAGCCGTGGCCACTGCAACCGGCATGGCGGCGATCATGGCGGTGGTGATGAGCCTGTGCAGCGCCGGCGATCACGTATTGGTGTCGCGCAGCGTGTTCGGTTCGACCATCAGCCTGTTCGAGAAGTACTTCAAGCGTTTCGGCATCGAAGTCGATTACGTGGCCCTGGCGGATTTGTCCGGTTGGGACGCAGCGATCAAGGCCAACACCAAACTGCTGTTCGTCGAATCGCCGTCCAATCCGCTGGCCGAACTGGTCGACATCGCCGAACTGGCGAAAATCGCTCACGCCAAAGGCGCGATGCTGGTGGTCGACAACTGCTTCTGCACCCCGGCCTTGCAACAGCCGCTGAAAATGGGCGCGGACATCGTCGTGCACTCGGCCACCAAGTTCATCGACGGCCAGGGTCGTTGCATGGGTGGCGTGGTTGCCGGTCGCAGCGAGCAGATGAAGGAAGTGGTGGGCTTCCTGCGTACCGCTGGGCCGACCCTGAGCCCGTTCAACGCCTGGATCTTCCTCAAGGGCCTGGAAACCCTGAACCTGCGGATGAAGGCCCATTGCGCCAACGCCCAGCAACTGGCCGAGTGGCTGGAGCAGCAGGACGGCATCGAGAAAGTCCATTACGCCGGCCTCAAGAGCCATCCGCAGCACGAACTGGCACTGCGCCAGCAGAAGGGCTTCGGTGCGGTGGTCAGTTTTGAAGTGAAGGGCGGCAAAGAGGGTGCCTGGCGCTTTATCGATGCCACGCGCCTGATTTCGATCACTGCCAACCTGGGCGATAGCAAAACCACCATCACCCACCCGAGCACCACGTCCCATGGTCGTTTGGCGCCACAGGAGCGTGAAGCGGCGGGCATTCGTGACAGCCTGATCCGCGTGGCGGTCGGCCTGGAAGACGTGGCGGACCTGCAAGCCGATCTGGCGCGCGGTCTGGCTGCGCTGTGATCGAGTTGTCTGCGCCGACCTCGGGCTCGAACGGCCGCGTAGCGCTGGTGACCGGTGCTGCGCGCGGTATCGGCCTGGGGATCTCGGCCTGGCTGATCAGTGAAGGCTGGCAAGTCGTGTTGACGGACCTGGACCGCGAGCGCGGTTCGAAAGTGGCGAAGGTGCTGGGCGACAACGCCTGGTTCATCGCCATGGATGTCTCCAATGAAGGGCAGGTTGCGCTGGGCGTGGCCGAGGTGCTCGGCCAGTTCGGGCGCCTGGATGCGCTGGTCTGCAATGCCGCGGTGGCCGACCCGCACAACATCACCCTGGAAAGTCTCGATCTGGCTCACTGGAATCGGGTGTTGGCGGTGAACCTCAGTGGGCCGATGCTGCTGGCCAAGCACTGTGCGCCGTACCTGCGCGCTCACAACGGTGCCATCGTCAACCTGGCCTCGACCCGGGCCGGGCAGTCGGAACCCGACACCGAGGCTTACGCGGCGAGCAAGGGCGGCTTGTTGGCCCTGACTCACGCGTTGGCCATCAGCCTTGGTCCGGAGATCCGGGTCAATGCGGTCAGCCCTGGCTGGATCGACGCCCGCGACCCCTCGGTGCGCCGTGCCGAGCCGTTGACCGAAGCCGATCATGCCCAGCATCCGGCGGGCAGGGTAGGGACGGTCGAGGATGTCGCGGCGATGGTGGCCTGGCTGCTGTCGAGGAACGCCGGGTTTGTCACCGGCCAGGAATTCGTGGTCGATGGCGGCATGACCAAGAAGATGATCTACAGCGAGTGACACTGGCGGATCTGATCAACTGTAGGAGCGAGCCTGCTCGCGATCGGTCGGAACATTCAGCATCCAGGTTGGCTGGCAGGCCGCCATCGCTGGCAAGCCAGCTCCCACAGGTTTTATGCGGATTTTGTCTTTTTCAGAAAAACTTCAATCCTGCTATTGACTTAGGTTCGCTACCTGCGTAAATTTCGCGGCCTCGGAGATGCAAACGGGTGATTAGCTCAGCTGGGAGAGCGTCTGCCTTACAAGCAGAATGTCGGCGGTTCGATCCCGTCATCACCCACCACTTCCGAGATACTTGCGAAAGCAAGAGGTAGGCTGAAATGCCTCCACCGACGCGCAGCGGTAGTTCAGTCGGTTAGAATACCGGCCTGTCACGCCGGGGGTCGCGGGTTCGAGTCCCGTCCGCTGCGCCATTATTTACGAAGCAGATTTCGATCTGGTTCGCGATTGAAAAGCACCGAAGCTTTCAGTCACATGAGATACTTGGGCGAAAGTCCAAAGCGATACGCAGCGGTAGTTCAGTCGGTTAGAATACCGGCCTGTCACGCCGGGGGTCGCGGGTTCGAGTCCCGTCCGCTGCGCCATATCTGCACCGAGGCCCACTGAACGCCTTGGAGCTACGAAGAAACCACTGGTTACTTCGAGTCGATAGCAAAGACCCTGGTCGAAAGGCCGGGGTTTTTTGTGTCTGAAATTTGAGTTTTTGCGACCCATTCTGCAGGAGCGAGCAAGCGCGCTCCTGCACGGTTGTTGGTGTTGCGCAATCAGCCTTGCAAATACACCGCATGAGTATGGGTGTACTCATACAACCCATGCTTGCCATCCGCACCACCAATCCACGATTTGCGCACGCCGGCATGGAAACCCTGCATCGCTTCGAAGTTTTCGCGATTGACGTAGGTTTCGCCAAAATCCAGCTCACGCATCGCCTGCATGGTTTTGCTCAGGTCGCGGGTGTAGATCGACGAAGTCAGGCCATAGTCGCAGTCGTTGGCCATGGCGATGGCTTCGTCCAGGTCGTCGATGATCTGGATTGGCAGCACCGGACCGAAAATCTCTTCGCGCATGATCTCCATGTCCGCACGGCAACCCGCGAGCACCGTTGGCTGAAAGTGGAAACCATTGGGCAGGTCGGCAATCTGTCCACCGCTGATCAGGTTGGCGCCCTGGCTCAACGCGGTGCGGACCTTGCGGTTGACGCTGTCCAGGCCCTGGCGATTGATCAGCGGACCCATTTCCACATCAGGCTGCGCAATCGGATCGCCGTAGCGGGTCGCGCTCATTGCCGCAGCGATGCGCTCGATAAATTGATCCGCCACCTTGCGCTCGACATACACCCGCTCGGCGCAGTTGCACACCTGCCCGCTGTTGATGATCCGCGAATCGCGGATCGCCCTCACCGCAAGGTCGAGGTCTGCATCCGCCAGCACAATGGCCGGCGCCTTGCCGCCCAGCTCCAGATTGAGCTTGGTGATGTTTGGCGCGGCGGCGGCCATGATCCGCGAGCCGGTGTCGACGCTGCCGGTGAAGCTGATCATGTCCACGCCTTTGTGCGCGCTCAGTGCCGAGCCCACTCGACCGTCACCGCAAACCACGTTGAATACGCCGGCCGGCAAGTCGGTTTCGGCCACCAGTCGGGCGAATTCGAAACAGTTGTTCGGGGTTTCTTCGCTGGGCTTGATGACGATGGTGTTGCCGGTCAGCAGGGCCGGGGCCATCTTGCGGGCGATCAGGAAGAAGGGGAAATTCCACGGCAGGATCCCGGCCACCACGCCCAACGGTTTGCGGAACAGGAAGATGTTTTCGTTCTGGCGGTCGCTGGTGATGATTTCGCCTTCGATGCGCCGGGCCCATTCGGCCATGTAGTCGAGGTAGTCGGCGGTGAAATTCACTTCGACTTCCGCCAGGCCACTGATCTTGCCTTGTTCCAGGGTGATGGTGCGCGCGAGGTGCGCAACGTTTTCCCGCAGTTTGGCAGCAATGCGGCGCAGGTAACCGGCGCGCTCGTTCGCCGGTTTGCGTGCCCAGTCCTTTTGCGCGGAGCGGGCGGCAGCGAGGGCGCGATCGACGTCTTCGGCGGTCGAAGCCGGGACTTTCGACAGCACGGCGCCGGTGGCCGGGTTGATCACATCGAGGTGGGCAGCGCTGGCCACGAACTGGCCGTTGATGAAGTTTTCGTAAACAGGCACGGACGGCATGGTGCGACTCCTTGGCAGATCAGTAAGTGCGTGAAGGTGCTTGAGCGCTGGCGGGTTCGCGATAGCGGGCGAGGGTGGCCATGGCGCCTTGGCGCAGCAGGCTGATGTCGATGGCCACCGCAATGAACTGGCAGCCCCAGCGCTGGTAGCGGCGTGCGTCTTCTTCGTTGGGGGCGAGAATCCCGCAGGCCTTGCCCGCCGCCAGCGTGGCGTTCACGGCATGTTGAATCCGCTCCTGGACTTGCGGGTGGCCGGGGTTGCCGGCATGGCCCAGGCCGATCGACAAATCCGCCGGCCCGATAAACACCGCATCCACGCCCTCGACGGCGGCGATCGCTGCGACGTTTTCCACGCCGGTGCGCGACTCCACCTGCACGATCAGGCACAGTTGTTCATGGGCGGTATTCAGGTAATCCGGCACGCCGTCCCAGCGGGTGGCGCGGGTCAGGCCGCCGCCGACTCCGCGAATGCCGTGGGGCGGGTAGCGCATGGCGCGCACCAGTGCCTGTGCCTGCTCGGCGGTTTCGACCATCGGGATCATCAGCGTCTGCGCGCCGATATCCAGCAATTGCTTGATCAGGTTGGCGTCACCATTCACCGCGCGCACCACCGGCGCGGTCGAGTAAGGCGCCACGGCCTGCAACTGGGCAAGTACGCCGGGCACTGTATTTGGCGCGTGCTCGCCATCGATCAGCATCCAGTCGTAACCGGTGGTGGCGACGATCTCGGCGGCGTAGCCGGTGGCGAACCCGGCCCAGATTCCGTACCGGGTTTCGCTGTTGTTCAGCGCGGCTTTAAACGCGTTTTGCGGCATGTTCATGTCCAATTCCTTGCTCAGCGGTTGTACGGCCGGTGCAGTTGGCGTTCCGGGTTGAGGGTCACGCCAAAACCTGGCTGGTCGAGCGCCGACAGACGCATGCGGCCATTGATCGGCACCGGCTCACCGAGTAATTGCGGGTGGAACATCGGCACCACTTCGTCGGCCTTCGGCGCCATCATCAGGAACTCGGCGAACGGGCTGTTATGCCGGGTGGCGACGAAGTGGTAGCTGTACACCGACGATCCGTGAGGGATGACCAGCGCGTTGTGGGCGTCGGCCAGGGCCGAGATCTTCACCAGTTCAGTGATCCCGCCGCACCAGCCGACATCTGGCTGGATGATGTCGCAGCAACCCATCTCCAGCAGCATGCGAAAGCCCCAGCGCGTGGCTTCGTGTTCACCGGTGGTCACCAGCATGCCCTTGGGCACGTTGTTGCGCAGGGCCGCGTAGCCCCAGTAATCGTCCGGCGGCAGTGCTTCCTCGATCCACTTCAAACCGTATTCGTGGGCGCCGACCGCCAGTTTGGTGGCGTAGTTGAGGTCCAGGCTCATCCAGCAATCGAGCATCAGCCAGAAGTCCGGGCCGACGCGTTCGCGCATGGTCGCCAGTTCTTCGAGGTTCTTGCGCAGGCCTTCCTCGCCTTCGGCCGGGCCGTGGTGCAGCGGCATCTTGCCGCCGATGAAGCCCATTTTCTGCGCCAGGTCCGGGCGGGCGCCGGTGGCGTAGAACTGCAATTCGTCACGCACCGCACCGCCGAGCAACTGGTGCACGGGCTCCTGGCGGATCTTGCCGAGCAAGTCCCACAGCGCCAGGTCGACGCCGGAAATCGTGTTGATGACGATGCCCTTGCGCCCGTAATACAGTGTCGACTGGTACATCTGGTCCCAGATTTTTTCGATGTCGGTGACACGAGCACCTTCGAGGAAGCGCGCCAGATGCTTTTCGACAATGTAGGCGGCAGGCTCGCCGCCCGTGGTCACGGCAAAGCCGACGGTGCCGTCGCTGGCTTCGATTTCCACCACCAGGGTGCCGAGCACGTTGATGCCGAAGGTGCGGCGGCTCTGGCGGTACTCGGGGTATTTGCTCATTGGCGTGGCAATGTGATCGTCGATCCAGTGGCCGTCGGCCTGGTCGTGATAATCCGCGCCGCCGCCTCGCAGAGTGAAAGCGCGGACGTGTTTGATGGTTGGAATGCCCATGGTGTGATTCCTTTTGTTAAACGGCGGTCAGGTTTAAACGGTGGCCGGTTTGTTCGATGCTTTATGGCCGGGCGCACGTATGCCCAGCACCAGCAACGCGGCGATGACGGTGGTAGCGGACAGCACGTACAAGCCTGCTGCCGGGGAATGGAAGGCGCCTTCGGCCCAGTTCTTCAATACCGGGGCGATGAAGCCACCGAGGGCGCCGAACGAGTTGATCAGGGCGATCCCGGCTGCGGCGGCGCTGCCGGCGAGGTAGCTGGAGGGGAAGGTCCAGAACACCGGTTGCACGGCGATGAAGCCGGAGGCGGCAAAGCACAGGGCGATGATCCCCAGCAGCGGGTTGCTGAAGGTCACCGAGCAGGCGATCCCGGCGGCGGCCATGAGCAAGGTCAGGCAAGCAGTGCGGCGACGTTCGCCGGTGCGGTCGCTGTAGCCGGGAATCAGGTAGGCGGCGATCAATGCGCAGATCCACGGGATCGCCGTGACCAGTCCAACCATCAGTCCGACCTTGGTGCCGAGCAATCCGCCAACCTGGCTCGGCAGGTAAAACACCACGCCGTAGACGCTGGCCTGGATCAGCAGATAAATCAGGCACAGGTACAGCACCGAGGGTTGGCAAATCACGTTGAGCAGGCTGCGGCCGTGGTTCTGTTTATGGCTGTCTTCCTGATCGAGCAGGCTCTGTACTTGCTGGCGTTCCTCGGCGGTCAGCCACTTGGCATCGGCCGGGCGATTGTCCAGGTACCAATAGGCCCAGATGCCCACCGCCGTGGCCATCAAGCCTTCAACAGCGAACAGCCACTGCCAGCCATGGAAACCGGCAAAGCCATCCAGTTCCAGCAGCAGGCCGGACAGCGGGCTGCCGAAGATGAACGCCAGCGGCGCACCGAAGTAGAAGAAACCCATGGCCTTGCCGCGCACGGCGCTGGGGAACCAGTAGGTGAGGTAGAGGATCACGCCGGGGAAGAACCCGGCTTCGGCCACGCCCAGCAGGAAACGCAGGACGTAGAAGCTGGTTTCGTTGTGGGCGAAGACCATGGCGGCGGAGACCAGGCCCCAGGTGACCATGATCCGGCACATCCACAGACGGGCGCCGACGCGGTGCAGGATCAGGTTGCTTGGCACTTCTAGCAGTGCGTAACCGACGAAGAACACCCCGGCACCGAAGGCGAAGGCGGCATCACTGATATGGGTGTCGGCCTGGAAGGCTTGCTTGGCGAACCCGACGTTGGCGCGGTCGAGGAAGGCCATGATGTACATCAGCAGGAGAAACGGCAGCAGCCGCCAGGAAATTTTGGCGAGCAGAGGCGCGGGTAGAGTCTTCATCGCAGTTTTCCTTTGGTAGGGCATTTGTTCTTATGGGGAAGACTGTACGGCCGCTGATCGATGCGTTACAAATCGAATCTAGCTAACAACTGATACCTTCAGGGTATCGATAAAAAAGGCCCGCCATGACCACGCCGACCATCTCTCGCAGCCTGCTCAATCGCCTGCGCTACAAGCATCTGCACATGCTGGTGACGCTCAGCACCAGCCAGAACCTGCACCGCGCTTCGCAAAGCCTGAACATGTCGCAACCGGCGGCAACCCGCATGCTCCATGAGATTGAAGACATGTTTGGTTGCGACCTGTTCGAACGTTTGCCTCGGGGCATGCGCCCGACGGCACTCGGCCAGGAACTGATTCGCTTCGCCGAGTCGGCCATCAGTGGCCTCGACCGCTGCGCCGAAGACCTGATGGCGCGGCAGCAGGGCGGCTACGGCTATCTGTCCATCGGCACCATCATGGGCGCGGCGCCGGGGCTGGTGATGGATTCGATCGCTGAAATCAAGTCGCTCAATCCGCAGTTGCGGATTCGCATCATGGGCGACACCAGCGACCAGGTGATCCAGTTGCTGGAACAGGGGCGCATCGACCTCGCCATCGCCCGGCGCAATGCCGCAACCGACAGTGAGCATTATGTATTCGAGCAACTGGGCAATGAGCGCCTGCTGGTGGTGGTGCATGCCGGCCACCCGCTGGCCCGGCGCAAAAAACTGGACATGGCCGAGTTGGTCAACGACTGGCCGTGGATCCTGCAACCGGAAACCAGCCCGGCGCGCATCGGTCTGGACCAGGTGTTGCAACGCCTGGCGTTGCCGTTGCCGGCGGACATCATCGAGTGCAGTTCGGTGTACTCCATGCAGCAGCTGATTCAACTGACCGACGCGATCATGGTCCTGTCGGAAACCGCATTGCGCGACTATCTTAAAATGGGCCTGGTGGTGGCGCTGCCGGTGGAGCTGGATGTGCAAATGGCACCCTTCGGGTTGTTGTTGCGCAAGGGCGAGCACATCAGTCGGGAGTTAGGGTTGTTCATCGAACTGCTGCGTCGAAAAGTCGCGGTTTTTTGATTCCTTGGTCAGTTTTTAGTTTTCCGCAAAGGCATAAGCCTATAAACTTAACCTTTCGGTCAGCTTTGCACTGTCAACAACAGCCCTTTGCATCGTCGAAAAGGGCCTCTGCAAGACTCGAGATTTCCAGAACATAACCAGAAGGGCGGACCCCATAACCGCCCAGAGGATGATCCATGTCCAACCGTGATATATCCCGGCGCTCGTTCCTTCAGGGCGGGCTGGTAGCGGGTGTGAGCGTGACGCTCACGCCATTGAGCAGCCAGGCGCTGGCCGCCTTGATGGAAAACAGCGTGACCGTGCCGTCCGAGCAGTGGCTCGGCAACAATGGCAAGGCGCGCGCCCGTAACGATGCCTTGTCCAAGGTCTGCGGCAGCAAGGTCTTTGCCCGCGACATCCGCGCCAAGGACATGCCGGGCTGGCCGCAGCAGCAAGGCCACGCCATGCTGCTGAAAACCATCAAGGCCGACCACATCTTTGCCGGCATCGACCTGTCGTGGCTCGACGCCGGGTTGCAGCCGGACCGCATCGTCACGGCCGAAGACCTGGTCAAGGACGGCATCGTGTTCCCTGAGGAGCACGCACCCGATCCACTGTTGCCGGCCGGCAAGGTGCCGATGTTCATCGGTCACCCGGTGGCGATCCTGATCTGGAACGACTTCGAGCGCTTCCGCCAGGCCAAGAACCAACTCAAGTTCAATGACAAGGCAATCCGCTACGGCGAGAAAGTACCGTTCTACGAAGGCGATCCCTACGGCAGCTTCCGCTACGTGCGCGTCGGCGGTGCGACCTCGGCCGACGAAGACGAATTCGCCAGCCTCAAGGACTCGATCCTGTTCCCGATGCTGAAAAACCGTCGTCCGGTGTGGAACTCCCAGCCGAACCTGCACGGCAACCTGACCGAGCGCGGGTTGTTCTACGCCGACCGCATGAAGCAGCAGATCGACACGCCGCCGGACAACTGGCTGGTGTTCGACGAGCGCTACAAGACCCCGTCGATCGAGCCGGCCGCCCTGGAGCCGGACAACGGCAACGGCTGGTACGACCCGGCGACCAAGACCCTGCATTTCGTCGTCGCCACCCAGTGCCCGCTGGAAGCCGCGACCGAAACCGCGAAGATGATCGCGCCGTCGCGTTTCGGCCTGGCCAACCTGAACATGCACCCGGGTTACACCGTCGGTTACGGCTCGAAAGACCACAACATTTTCGTCTACTACGCAGCATTGGCTGCGTTGTACGGCGCCGGTGTGCCGGTGCGCCTGGCCAATGACCGCTACGAGCAGTTCCAGAGCGGCATCAAGCGTCACCCGTTCGACATTCGCTACCAGTTGGCGGTGGACAAGAACGACTACAGCTTCAAGATTTTCCGCTCCGAGATGAGCGTCGACGGCGGCGGGCGAATCAACTACAGCCCATCCGTGGCGGCAGTTGGCGCCACGGCCGCGCAATCGATCTACTACATGCCGCAGAACGATCTGCAGGTCACGGCCTATCACTCCCGCGCCGTTGAAGCCGGGTCGATGCGTGGCTACGGCACCCTGCAGAGCATGGCGGCGACCGAGATGATGGTCGACGAAATCGCCGATCGCCTCGGTGTCGATGCCATCGAACTGCGCCGCAAGAACGCACTGCGCTCGGGCATGAAAAACACCCAGGGCGCGATCCCGGCCGGTGCCTTGCGCCTGCACGAGATTCTCGACAAGGCGGCCGTCCACGACACCTGGAAAAACCGCGCCGCGATCAAGCAGCAACGCGAAGCCGCCGATCCGGACAACTGGTACGGCGTCGGCTTTGCCATCTGCCAGAAAGACTTCGGCACCGGTTCCGAAGCGCCGATGGCCAGCATTGAATTCACCGCCGAAGGTCGCATCAGCCTGCGCCACATCGGTATCGAAATCGGCACCGGCATGTCCACTTCGCAGGCGATGGTCGTGGCCGATTTCCTCGGTCTGCCGGCGCACGAAGTGAAGACCGGCGAAACCGAGTGGAAAGAGTTGCAGCTGGTCAGCGGCGGCAACCCGTACATCATGAGCCAGGCCGAGCAGGACAACTTCCTGCGCAATCCACGCTGGGTCGGCAAGGTGGCTTCGGCTTCCTCGGCCACCAACTCGGCGTACTACTTCAGCCACGCCACCCGCGAAGCGGCGCGCGTGCTGTTCAACCACGGCCTGTGGCCGGCGGCCATGGAAATCTGGCGCCAGGGCCCTTTCGGCGGCCAGGCCAACCCTTACGTGGTGCGCCGCGAAGACGCCCATTGGGTCGACGGCAAGCTCACCGCCAACGGCATGGAACCGCTGCCGTTCGCCATGCTGGCCAAGCGCGTTCACGAGCGTGGCCTGGTGAGCGGTGCCACCGTGCACGGTTTCAACCGCTGGAGCTGGGCCGAGGCCGAGTTCAGCATCGACGGCGTGCGTGAGCGCTTGCCGCTCGACGGCCTGGCGGTCAAGTACGGTGACGGTGCCCCGAATGCGAAGAAGGCGCAGATGAACAGCGCCGGGTTCCATCTGCTGGACCGGCAGGGCATCGCCTACCCGGCGACCCAACTGAACAACGCGGCGGTGACTTACTACAGCCCGGTCGCCACGCTGGTGGAAGTGAAGGTCAACAAGGGTTCGAACGAAGTGTCGGTGCTCAACCACCACTCGTGGGTCGAGTGCGGTCGGGTGCTGGTGGAAGAACTGGTCAGGGGCCAGCTCGAAGGCGGCATCGCCATGGGCATCGGCCATGCGCTGATGGAAGAGATGCCGCTGTACGAAGGCGGACCGGGGGAGGGTGACTGGAACTTCAACCGTTATCGCCTGCCGATGGCGCGTCACGTTGCGGTGTGGAAACAGACGGCGGACATCCTGCCGCCACTGTCGCCAAGCGACCCGTCCAAGGGCATCGCCGAGGTGGTGATGATCCCGGTGGTCGGCGCCATCGGCAACGCCGTGGCCCATGCCATCGGTCAACGTGTCCGCGACCTGCCTATCACTTCTGCACGCATCAAGGAGGCCCTCAATGGCTAACCGTCCGCTTCAACTGACCCTCAACGGTCAATCCGTCGGCCCGGTGGACATCCCTGATGACCTGCCGATGATCGACTACCTGCACGAATACAAGAACCTCACCGGTTCGCGCCTGGGCTGCGGCCAGGGCATCTGCCACGCCTGCGTGGTGATCGTCGACAACCCCGACGGCACCAGCGAAGAAGTGCGCACCTGCATCACCGGCGCGCACTATTTCGAAGGCAAGAAGGTTCGGACCATCGAAGGCCATGCGACCCGCGACGAGCAGGGCAAGGTCACCGAGTTGAACCCGATCCAGCAGCGCTTCGTCGATGAATTCGCCTTCCAGTGCAGCTACTGCGCACCGGGTTTCGTCAATGCCGCGACCGTGCTGGTGGAAAAGCTGCAGCGTCAGCCGATCGTCAAGAGCCAGCTGGAAAAAGTCATCGAGGACAGCCTCGGTCATCACATCTGCCGTTGCACCGGGTACGTGCGCTACTACAGCGCCACCCGCAACGTGCTGACCGATCTCGGCCTGGTCAAGGAGGGTTAAGCATGAAGCTTCTACTTAGCCGTCTGGCATTGGCGGTTGGTCTGGCTGCGCCTGTGGTGGCAGCTCACGCCGATGATGCGCAGGTCAAGCAAGGCGAATACCTCGCCCGTGCCGCCGACTGCATGGCGTGCCACACCGCACCGGGTGGCGCGCCCTATGCGGGCGGCCTGCCGATCGTGTCGCCGTTCGGCATAATCTACGGCACCAACATCACCCCGAGCAAAGAGCACGGCATCGGCCTGTACAGCGACGACGAGTTCTTCGCCGCGCTGACTGAAGGCAAGCGCCGCGATGGCGCCAACCTGTATCCAGCGATGCCGTACACCTCGTATCACCTGATCCCGCGTGCAGATTCCGACGCGATTCACGCCTACCTGAAAACCGTCGAGCCGATCGAGCGCGCCGCGCCGGTCACCAGCCTGAGCTTCCCGTTCAACGTGCGCCTGGGCCTGATGGGCTGGAACATGATGTACGGCAAGGACGTGAAGCTTGCGCCTGCCGAGGGCAAGAGCGAAGCCTGGAAGCGCGGCCAGTACATGGTCGACGTGCTCGGGCACTGTGGCGAATGCCACACCCCACGCGGCTTGCCCGGTGCGATGCAGATGGACAAGCGCATGACCGGCGGCATTCTCAATGGCTATCTGGCGCCGAGCCTGCTGGCCACTGACCTGGCGGCCCGTGGCTGGAATCATCAGGACCTGAGCTCGTTCCTCAAACACGGCATGAGCGCCCAGGGCACGATGTTCAACGAAATGTTCCCGGTGTTCCACAACAGCACCCAGGGCCTCAGCGATCCGGACCTGGCCGCCATGGCGACCTTCCTGCTCGGCGATCAGCCGCCCGCGGCGAAAGTGCTCACCGAAGTGCCTGTGGACAAACTGAGCCCGAGCGCCCAGCGCGGCCGTCAGGAATATTTGAATGTCTGCGCCGGTTGCCACGCGCCTGGTGGCGAAGGCAAGCCGCACATCGCCGTGGCCATGCGTGGCAATACCACGCTGCGCCTGGAAGACCCGCGCAACCTGGTAAGGGTGATCGACGACGGTATCGGTGAACAGAAGTTCTCCGGTTTCGAGCACATGCAGCCAATGCCGGGGTTCGTCAAGAAGTTGAGCGATGAGCAACTCACGGACCTGCTGAACTACCTGCGTCAGGGCTGGGGCGGTCAGCCGAATGATCTGGCGGTAAACGACGTGCAGAAGCTGCGGGCCGATGCGCCGCCGCTCGAGCACAAGGCCCACTGATATGCAGCATCTGGATCTGCAAGTGGTGCGCCGGGCGCTGGAGTGGTCGGCGGCCGGTCAGCGTATCTGGTTGTGTACGGTGCTCGCCACTTACGGCTCTGCACCGCGCGCACCGGGTTCGCTGCTGGCGGTGAACGTTGAAGGGCAATGGATTGGCTCGTTGTCCGGTGGCTGTGTCGAGGAAGACTTTCTCGAGCGAGTCGCCGAGGGCGCGTTTCTGGAGCCGGTCAGCGTTGTTCGTTACGGCGAAGGCGACGACCCACGCTCGCGCGTCAGCCTGCCATGCGGCGGGGTGCTGGACGTGCTGGTCGAGAAGCTGGAGGCCGATTGCGCGGTGCAAGCGCATCTGCGCGAGCTGGAGTCGGCGCTGTCTGGCCGGCGTCGGTTGATCCGCGAAGTGGATCTGCAAAGCGGTGTGCGTAGCCTGTTCGATGATCGTGAGCAGGGTGTGCGTATCGAGCGTGAAATCGACCGGGTGCGTGTGCGCGTCGGCGCGGCCCAGCGCTTGCTGCTGGCGGGGTATTCCAGCGTGGCCCAGGCCTGTGCGGAGTTTGCCGTAGGCCTGGGCTTCGAGGTGATTCTGTGTGATCCGCGGGACGAAGTGCTCGAAGGCGTCGTGCTGGAAAATGTGGAGATTCGCCGTCAACTGCCGTCGGTGTTCATCGCCGACGGTGGCTGTCACAGCGACACCGCGGTGGTGGCGTTGACCCACGACCCGCGTATCGATGACCTGGCGATGATGGAGGCTGTGCGCACCGAGGCGTTTTACATCGGTGTGATGGGCTCCATGCAGACCTCGCAGAAGCGCTTCGAGCGTTTGCGGCGCATTGGCGGTCTGGGGGAGGTCGAGTTGGCGCGGATTCACGCGCCCATCGGGCTCAACCTGGGCAGCAAGACGCCGGCGGAGATTGCCCTGGCGGTATTGGCCGATATCCTGCGGATTCGCAGCGGTATCCCCCGAGATCGTCTCTAACCCCCCCCCACCCAAAAAAACTGTGGGAGCGAGCTTGCTCGCGATGTCGGTCTGGCAGCCAACGAATATGTTGGATGTTACGACCTCATCGCGAGCAAGCTCGCTCCCACAATGTATTGCGTGTCGCTTAGTATCCGAACCTGTCCCGCAATCCGTAATACCAGGCACCCAGCGCCGCGAACGGCGTACGCAGCATTTGTCCACCCGGGAACGGGTAATGAGGCAGGTCGGCAAAGGCGTCAAAGCGCTCGGCCTGGCCGCGCAGGGCTTCGGCCAGCACCTTGCCCGCCAGGTGCGTGTAGGTCACGCCATGGCCGCTGCAACCCTGGGAATAGTAGATGTTGTCACCCAGGCGCCCGACCTGGGGCAGGCGCGACAGGGTCAGCAGGAAGTTGCCGGTCCAGGCGTAATCGATCTTCACGTCCTTGAGTTGCGGGAAGGCCTTGAGCAGCTTCGGTCGAATGATCGCTTCGATGTTCGCCGGATCCCGCGCGCCGTACACCACGCCACCACCGAAAATCAGGCGCTTGTCGCCGCTGAGGCGGTAGTAGTCGAGCAAGTAATTGCAGTCTTCGACACAGTAGTCCTGGGGCAGCAGGGTCTTGGCCAGTTCTTCGCCCAATGGCTCGGTGGTAATCACTTGAGTGCCGCACGGCATCGACTTGGCGGCCAGCTCCGGCACCAGGTTGCCCAGGTAGGCGTTACCGGCAACGATGATGAATTTGGCCCTGACCTTGCCCTGCGGCGTGTGCACGACCGGATTGGCGCCGCGCTCGATGCGTACGGCCGGTGACTGCTCGTAGATCGTCCCGCCCAGGGATTCGACGGCCGCCGCTTCACCCAGCGCCAGGTTGAGCGGATGGATGTGCCCGCCACTCATGTCGAGCATGCCGCCGACGTATTGATCGCAGGCCACGACTTCTCGGATGCGGTGTTGATCCATCAGTTCCAGCTGGGTATGACCGAAACGTTCCCACAGGCGCTTCTGCGACTCCAGATGCCCCATCTGCTTGGCGGTCATCGCGGCGAACACGCCACCGTCCTTCAGGTCGCACTGAATGTTGTACTTGGCAACTCGCTCACGAATGATCCGGCCACCTTCAAAGGCCATCTGCCCCAGCAACTGAGCCTGCTTGGGACCGACCGTGCGCTCGATCACATCGATATCACGGCTATAGCTGTTGACGATCTGCCCGCCATTACGCCCGGACGCGCCGAAACCCACCCTGGCCGCCTCGAGCACCGTGACCTTGAAGCCGTTCTCCAGCAGAAACAGGGCAGAGGACAGCCCCGTATAACCGGCGCCGATCACACAGACATCGGTCTCGATATCATCCTGCAATGCAGGGCGCGGCGGAACCGCGTTGGCCGATGCGGCGTAGTAGGATTCTGGGTAGGGGGTGTTAGCCATCCTGCAGCCTCTGTTTAATATATTTTACGAGTGCATCGATCCTACCCGAGTTGAAAATCCCCCGCCAGCCACCCGGAAAATCTTCTTTGTACCGGCAAAATTAAATATTTTGCATATTCATAGGGTTAGCTCGAAAAAAGGTGTTGACACCCCTCCGGAATTCCGTAGAATGCCGCCTCACAGCAGGCACGTAGCTCAGTTGGTTAGAGCACCACCTTGACATGGTGGGGGTCGTTGGTTCGAGTCCAATCGCGCCTACCAAACAAAATCCGCTCTGCTGGGCGGTCTGGAAGGGCTCACCGAAAGGTGGGCCCTTTTTTGTTGTCCTGGATTTGATGCGGGGCGTTCACAACGCAACGCCCGGGTTCTGTTGTCACTCTTGAGTGGGAAAATCCGCTCGCAATTCCTGCAGGGTGCGCTCACCGAGCCTTCTCGGGTTGCAGCACATCCAGCAAGAGCAGACCTTGCCATGATTTGCGAAGACGCCAGCATCTCGAGCAGTGGCTTCCCAGTCCTTGGTTCTCTGGTTTCTTTCGAAACGAGCCTTTATGCGGCGTGTATCGTGTCGTCGTTGAGCTCTAGACATGTCTTTCTCCTAAGCCGAAGACGACAAAGCCCCGGCAGATTTCTCTGGCGAGGCTGGTTCGGCTCACATCCTGGATGTGCAGGAGTGACAGGGTCGGATGAATTTTGCTCGTTTGCCCGGTGGTGTCAACAGGCAGTCGCTTGCCTCATCAAAGGTCAGAGCGCGTAACCCGTCACCTGGGCTAGATGCCCATCCTGCGCACCAGCGATCAAGTGCAGCGGGATATTCTGTTGCACATCAATGGACGGTATTTCGAAGCTCCCGACTATCTGGAGGTGGCGCTCGCTCAGTTCGATCGACTCTGCTGCCTTTTCCTTAGCCATTCGCGCGTGGTTCATTGCGATTTCGTTGAGCGTTGACACGTTGTATCTCCCGGTGACTGACCAAGCGTATCGCTGGCGTCCTTAAGCATTGGTTGAATGGCTGCAGCGTCAGAATTATGTCGGTTCAGCGCTGTTATGCGCGTTCTGTGCAATCCTCAAGCCACGGGCGCCAATGAATTGCTCGTTGTGATTTGGCAGGCGACGAGTGGCGGGCCGCTGAGGGGGATGGGCCGGATTCTTTATCATTCGGGCGTAAACTGGGTGTGCGACCTCATTGAAAGGAGCTGCCCATGAACGAGGATCAAGCGAGCAAACACGCGCCCGCAGACAATGCCGTCTGGGATCGATACTTCTGCGCTGCATTGATTGCCGAAAGCAATTTGACTGCCCCGATTGTGGGCGGGGTTACCCACGAAGACAGGCAGAACCTGCTGATCGAGAGGGCCAGGACCCTCGCGGACAAGATGTTGGAAAACCGCAGGTAACCAGAGCCCAGCCGTCGCGCTGGGCTCTTCGCATGCTGGTGCTGTGCGTGTTGCGGATCAGGCGATCAGCTCTACCTTGCCGGTCGCCAGGCGATAGACGCCGCCCACGATCTTCAGCACGCCTTTACTCTGCGCATCGGTCAGCAAGGGTGAGGCCTGTTTCAGGCTGTCGACGGAATTTTTGACGTTCTGCTCGGTGGCGTTTTCCATCAGGCTCCCGGGTTGCTTGAGCACTGTCTCGACCGCCGACTTGAGTGCATCGGTCAGTTTCGGGATATGGCCGGGGAAAATCGTCTGATCCTTGACGGCCTTGATACTGGCCTCGATGGCGCCGCAGCTCTCATGGCCGAGCACGAGAATCAGCGGTGCGCCCAGTACGGCGACCCCGTATTCCAAACTGGCCAAGCCTTCCGGGGTCACGAAGTTGCCCGCGACGCGGATGGAGAAAAGATCGCCGCGCGCAGTGTCAAACGCGTACTCCGGGGCGATGCGCGAGTCAGAGCAGCTCAGCACTGCCACGAACGGATTTTGCCCCGACACCAGGGCCTCTCGCTCAGCTTTGAAATCATGGGTTTTGGAAGTGCCGGTTACATATCGCTCATTGCCCTCCATCAGTCTTTTCAGCGCCATGTCGGGACTGATCACGTTTTGCGGTTTTGGTGGGGCTGACGGTTTTTCGGCTGCCTGGAGGATCTTGCCGGGCAGTATGCCGGTCAGCAGCAGGGCGCCTGCGCTCAATCCGGCAAATTGAAGAAAACGACGACGGCCTGTGGTGTTTGAAGCAGAGCTTGAATCACATGATTTACACATGATTTTGTTTACTCAGTTCAATGCGGTGAGAGTGAGTTGCGGTTGGGGGCTGGCCTTGCCTTGGATGCTCGAACCAGCGCAGTGGAGTCTAGTTGGTCTGTCATATTGTGTAGCGGACTGCCGTGCAGCCGACCATTTCATGGGCTACTACTGACAGGCTCATACAATCTTCGAACTGGCAGGAGCTTCTCGATGCTGACTCACTGGATTCTGGCGGCGGTTCATCTTTTGGCATTGGCCCTGGGATTTTGGGCGGTGTTGGTTCGAGGCACGGCTTTTCGGCGTTTGGCCGATGGGTCCGCACAGGTGCGCGGTGTCCTGATGGCGGACAATGTCTGGGGGATTTCAGCTGTCGTTTTGCTGATCAGTGGAGGGATGCGAGCCTTTGGCGGGTACGAGAAAGGCACGGACTATTACCTGCATCAGCCGCTGTTTCATCTGAAGATGACCCTGTTCGTGCTGATCCTGCTGCTGGAGATCGCGCCAATGGTGACGTTGATCAAATGGCGGATAGCGCTGGGCCGTAAAGTGGCCTTCGATACTGGGCGTGCGAAGCTGTTTGCACGCATCAGTCATGTCGAGGCGCTGTTGGTGTTGTTGATGGTAGTGGCGGCGACTGGCATGGCGCGCGGGGTGATGTTCGGTTAACCACGCAATGAACGCGTCCTTCCCTGGGATAAACCGGAAAAGTCTGACAGCCTGGGCATTGGGCTTGCCGCTAGTATCGAACCCCTTGAGGCTTGCAGGAGTGAGGCGATACTGAATCTTTAGCCAGCCGTGGTTGCACATTGAACGGGCTGGCTACTGACTGCAGCAGAATTCAGGGTTGCGGCTTTTCCGGGGCGGTCAGGCCGGCCTGAATGCGCTGGTAAATTTCTTCACGATGCACTGCAACGTCCTTCGGGGCGTTGATGCCAATCCTGACTTGCTGGCCGCTTACGCCCAGGATGGTGATCGTAATGTCATCACCGATATTAATGCTTTCACCGACTTTGCGGGTGAGTATCAGCATGGTCTTCTCCTTGATTGCTTTGTGGGGCACCTGATTCGGACAGTGCAGAAGTCGGTGGTATGTATAGATTAGTGCGAAGTCTGACGGTTTGGGTGCCTCTTTCTGACGCACAGATGTGGCATTAATTCCCAAGGCGTAACTATACAGAGGCCGCAACCATCATTCTCGTTGTTTTGAGCCCATTTTACGGCACTCGCGAAGTATTCATGGATGGTAAAATCGCCGCTTTATGCATTTAGAGGGAAACGCCGTGCGCAAAATGGTTCTGGTAATCGCGATATTGGCACTGGCAGGGTGTGGCGAGGGCAGCGGAGTGGATGCGCCGAAGCCGAAACCGGCCATGGCTGCCGTACCGGCGGCAGTGTCCGGCCCGCAATGGGACCTTGAAGTGCGAGGTGAAACCCCTCAGGCCGTCAGTGATTTGAGTGGCTGGCTGATCGAGCACAGTTTCATGTCCAGCATCCTCAAGGAAAATGGCAATACGCGAATCCTGATGGGGCCATACAATTCCAAAGCCGAGGCCGAAGCCAAGCAGGATGAAGTCCGCGCGGCGCTCACTCGCGCGAAGAAACAGAACATCGAATTGCTGGTGCTTGAGCGTCCTGCCACTCAATAACCTTCTGTAACGCAGATATCCAGTGAACAAAAAAGGCCTCGGGGTTCAGTCTCGAGGCCTTTTTTTGTTTCAGGTGTGCGGGTTCAGCCGCAGGCCTTCATGTCCACCGGGCCGACGAACTCGTTGGCGCGCCCCATGACGCACGCCACGCTCTGGTTACGTTGGCGTTCCCAGGCCTGTACCGGATAGGTTTTGTTCCAGGCTTCGTACAGCTGCCGATCCTGTTTCGACAGGCGCAAGCCATATTGCTTGCTCATGTAGAAGTAAGTCCGGGCGATCATGCCGCGAATGGAAGGGCGGGGCATGACTTTCTTGGCCTTGAAATCGACCTGGGTCAGGCAGGAACCATACTGCCCCGATTGCTCGGGCAGCCAACCGAAGCTGAAGTTGCTGCGATCGCCATTGACCTCGCCAATGCTCGGCACCAGGTTGTGCAAATCAGCCTCGGCCTTCTGGTAAACCGGGTCGTAGCGGGTGCAATTCTTGCGGCCGCCTTCTTGCCAGCACTGGCGTTGATGACCGATTTGCCAGGCCGGAACGATATGCTCCCATTCGATGCGGGATGCGCGCTTGGCATTTTTGCGTGGCACATAACCGCAGGCGGCAAGGTTCACCCGGTTGCCGGTGTACTTGCAGCCGCAGTAAAACTCGGTGGACTGAGGGGCGTAGAGCTTCCAGGCGACCTTCTTCGCTTCGGTGAAAGTGCGCGGGGCATCGGCCTGCGCACCCATGACAAAAAACAACAGCAGTAAAACAAACCAGCGGGCACTCATCGACTCAATCTTCCTTCGGCACAACCCAGAAAATCTGCACGCCGCCATCGTCGCGATAGGCGAGGGTGACGTTGTCGTTTTCGTCGATTTCCTCCAGCAGGCGTTCCCATTCATCCACCGGCTCGTCGGCAAGGCGGAAGATCAGTGCTGCCCTGGCCTTTTGTGCGGTGGGTGAGTTGATGATTTTCTGAACGCGCAGGCCCATGCGTACATAGGTCTCGGGAGAGTCGGAGGTGGTGTCCACAGGATTATCCTTATTAAGCTGTACGTGCATACAGTATTTAACTGTAGGCCATTTCGCAACTGCTTATAAATCAAGAAATTCCTCTGACAGCGGTTTGTCCCGTTTGGCGTAAGGCGAAGGAGGTTTTTTTGTCAGATCGAACGGCAGCCATTCGCCAGGGTTGGCGAATGGTGCCGCGGTGCCCGACCGGATCCGGTCGGGCGAGGGCGAATCAGTATTCCCAGAACATCCGTTGCAGTTCTTTGCTGTCATTGGTCTTGGTCAGCGCGACCATCGCCAGGATCCGTGCCTTTTGCGGGTTCAGGTCGTGGGCAACGACCCAGTCGTATTTATCGTCGGGCTGTTCGGCGTTGCGCAGCACGAAGCCGCCGGCGTTGACATGGGAGGAGCGAATGATCTGCACGCCATCCTTGCGCAGGGCTTGCAGGGCAGGGACGACCCGCGACGATACCGAGCCATTGCCGGTGCCAGCGTGGATGATGGCCTTGGCGCCGGATTGAGCCAGCGCCTTGTAGGCGGTATCGCTGACGTTGCCGTAGGAATAAGCGATCTCGACGTCAGGCAGGCTCTCGATGGTCTTGATGTCGAATTCGGAATCCATGGTGTGACGCTTGGCCGGCAGGCGGAACCAGTAGGATTTGCCTTCTACCACCATGCCCAGCGGACCCCAGGCGCTTTTAAACGCTTCGGTCTTGATGTTGATCATTTTGCTGACGTCGCGACCCGACTGGATTTCATCGTTCATGGTCACCAGCACGCCTTTGCCCCGCGCGTCTTTGCTGCTGGCCACGGCCACCGCGTTGTACAGGTTGAGCATGCCATCGGCGGACATCGCAGTGCCCGGGCGCATGGAGCCCACGACGATGATCGGCTTGTCGGTTTTTTCCACGAGGTTCAGGAAGTACGCGGTCTCTTCCAGGGTGTCGGTGCCGTGGGTGATCACGATGCCATCGACGTCTTTGCTGTCGGCCAGTTCGGCTACGCGGCGGCCCAGTTGCAGCAGGTTTTCGTTGGTGATGCTTTCGGAGGCGATTTGCATCACCTGTTCGCCGCGAACGTTGGCCAGTTGGCTCAGTTCCGGAACGCCGGCGATCAGCTGTTCAATGCCGACTTTCGCTGCTTGATAGGTCGCACTGTTGGCGGCGCTGGCACCGGCGCCGGCAATGGTGCCGCCGGTGGCGAGGATTACCACGTTGGCCAGTTTCTGTTGGGTTTCGGCTTCTTTGGCCTGAAGGGCGGTAGGCAGAAGCAGTAGCAGGGCCAAGGCGCCCGGAACAAAGGTCTTGAGAGCAGATGTCATTATTTTTCTCTTCTAGTTGTGAGACGGTGCAGATGCAGGTTCATCTAGATGCGCCTCGGGCGAATCTGAACGCCGGAGGTGCCAGGAGAAGAGCAGGATCTGTACCAGTAACACCCTGAATCGAAAAACACGCTTAACTTAATGATTTGTAACGGTATTGCCGCATGTGTCCGGAAACGGTTTCGGGTCCGGGCGTCCGGATTGCCGAACATGTTTATCTTTTGTGTTCGGCGATCCGAAACGGCTGGCAGTTCTGTTGAAGATTTAAACGCATCAATTTGTCGTTAACCGACTAAAGAAAAGCGTGCCCCGGTCGATGCTCCTTCAAGGGATCTTTTTTCTGCAGGAGTTCACATGTCGTTATCTGTTGGTTTCCCAAACGCTGCAGGCATCACCATCGGAGGAAAGTCGGCGACGACCATTCGTGCGGTGGGCGATGCGACAGAGGAGGCGGCTGCCAGCGCGCTGGGGGTAAAGGGCAGTGACAGCAACAAGGTCAAAACCGGTCCGGTAGGCCTGGGAGAGAGTGCCGGTGCAAAGGCGGAACCGCAAGCGAGCGATAACACCAGCATTGCGGTGAAGGTGCTGCTCAAGCGTCTGCAGGAGTTGCAGCAGCAATTGCGTGAGCAACAGCAGCAATTGGCGCAGGCCCAGGCGGCTTCCTATCCGACCCCGGAAGCCAAGACCACCGCGGTGGCAGCCATTCAGGGGCAGGTTGCCGACACCAACGGCGCCATCCTGCAAGTCAGCGCGAGTCTGATCAAGGAGCTGACCAAGGGTTCCGGCACGGGATCGGTGGTCAACACCACCGCATGAGTTGCGTGCCGATTTTTTAGCCCATCCGTTCTGAAAGCACTTTTCAGGTCGTTGACAAATACCGGCAGGGTTCGCATAGTTTGCTTCACGCAAACGTTTGCGCGACCCCGAGTGATGGCATTCCTCACTCTGGGTCGTGAAGCTTACGCCAGCGCAAGCGTTGCTCACAATAATCATAAGATCGGAGTGAACCCATGAAGCTGCCATTCGCTGGACGCCTTCTCGCTGTCGCTATGCTGGCTGCCGCATCCGCTGCACTGCCTGTTTCTTCGGCTTTTGCTGAAACCACCCCTGAGAAACCGAAAGTGGCCCTGGTCATGAAATCCCTGGCCAACGAGTTCTTCCTGACCATGGAGGACGGCGCCAAGGCCTACCAGAAGGATCACTCCGGCGAATTCGAGCTGATCTCCAACGGCATCAAGGATGAAACCGACACCGCAGGCCAGACGCGCATCGTCGAGCAGATGATCCTGGCCAAGGTCAATGCACTGGTGATTGCACCGGCAGACTCCAAGGCCATGGTGCCGGTGATCAAGAAAGCCATCGATGCCGGTATCACCGTGATCAACATCGACAACCAGCTGGACCCCGCCGTCGTCAAAAGCAAAAACATCAATGTTCCGTTCGTGGGCCCGGACAACCGCAAGGGCGCACGGCTGGTCGGCGACTACCTGGCCAAACAGCTGAAGGCCGGTGACGAAGTCGGCATCATCGAAGGTGTGTCCACCACCACCAATGCCCAGCAGCGCACCGCAGGCTTCAAGGATGCGATGGAAGCGGCGCAGATCAAGGTGGTGTCCCTGCAATCCGGTGACTGGGAGATCGACAAGGGCAACAAGGTCGCCGCGTCCATTCTCAGCGAATACCCGCAAACCAAGGCCCTGTTGGCCGGCAACGACAGCATGGCGGTCGGCGCGGTGTCTGCGGTGCGCGCCGCGGGCAAAGCCGGCAAGGTGCAAGTGGTCGGTTATGACAACATCAACGCCATCCAGCCGATGCTCAAGGATGGACGGGTGCTGGCCACCGCGGACCAGTTTGCGGCCCGGCAGGCAGTGTTCGGCATCGAGACGGCATTGAAAATTCTCAAGGGTGAAAAGGTCGAAGGCGGCGCCAATGGCGTGATCGAAACGCCGGTTGAGCTGGTTACCAAGTAGTCCACTGGCGACGTAACGGCGCTCGTCCAGCCGGACGGGCGCGTGGAGAGTTTTATGTCAGCTTCCACTCCGAACGCTGTCCTCTCGGTCAGCGGTATCGGCAAGACCTACGCCCAACCGGTCCTGGCCGGCATCGACCTGACGCTCATGCGCGGTGAAGTGCTGGCATTGACCGGCGAGAACGGTGCAGGCAAAAGCACGCTGTCGAAGATCATTGGCGGACTGGTGACGCCGACCACCGGCCGGATGCAGTTTCAGGGGCAGGACTATCAACCGGGTAGCCGGGCTCAGGCTGAGGCGCTGGGTGTCCGCATGGTCATGCAGGAACTCAATCTGCTGCCGACCCTGTCGGTGGCGGAAAACCTGTTCCTGCACAACCTGCCCAACAATGCCGGCTGGATCAGTCGCAAGCAGTTGCGCAAGGCGGCCATCGCGGCCATGGCCCAGGTCGGGCTCGACGCCATTGACCCGGACACCCTGGTCGGCGAACTGGGCATCGGTCATCAGCAAATGGTGGAGATCGCCCGCAACCTGATCGGCGATTGTCATGTGCTGATTCTCGACGAGCCGACGGCGATGCTCACTGCGCGCGAAGTCGAAATGCTGTTCGAACAGATCACCCGCCTGCAGGCTCGCGGCGTATCGATCATCTACATCTCCCATCGCCTCGAAGAACTGGCGCGGGTCGCGCAGCGCATTGCCGTGTTGCGCGACGGCAACCTGGTCTGTGTCGAGCCGATGGCCAACTACAACAGTGAGCAACTGGTTACCTTGATGGTTGGTCGCGAGCTCGGCGAACACATCGATATGGGCGCTCGCGCGATCGGCGCGCCGGTGTTGACGGTCAAGGGGCTGAGCCGTGCCGACAAGGTTCGCGACGTGTCGTTCGAAGTCCGTGCTGGCGAGATTTTCGGCATTTCCGGTCTGATCGGCGCGGGTCGCACCGAATTGCTGCGCCTGATCTTCGGCGCCGATATCGCCGACAGCGGCACGATTGCCCTGGGCTCGCCGGCGCAAGTCGTCAGCATCCGTTCACCGGTGGATGCAGTGGGTCACGGCATCGCGATGATCACCGAGGACCGCAAGGGCGAAGGCCTTTTGTTGACCCAGTCGATCGGGGCCAATATTGCCTTGGGCAACATGCCCGGCATCTCCAGCGGCGGTTTCGTCGACAACCGGGAGGAGGGCGCCCTGGCCCAGCGTCAGATCGACGCCATGCGCATTCGCAGTTCCGGGCCGGTCCAGTTGGTGTCCGAGCTGTCCGGTGGCAATCAGCAGAAAGTCGTCATCGGTCGTTGGCTGGAGCGCGACTGCTCGGTGCTGCTGTTCGACGAGCCGACCCGCGGCATCGACATCGGCGCCAAGTTCGATATCTACAACCTGCTCGGTGAGTTGACCCGCAAGGGCAAGGCGCTGGTGGTGGTCTCCAGTGACCTGCGCGAGCTGATGCTGATCTGCGACCGGATCGGCGTGCTGTCGGCAGGCAGCCTGATCGATACGTTCGAGCGTGACCGCTGGACCCAGGATGAGTTGCTCGCCGCTGCTTTTGCCGGCTACCAAAAACGTGATGCGCAGCTCTTTGAAGCCGCGCCTAGGGATCTTCCATGAAAACCGCTTCTTCCGCCGGCCTGCGCAGTGGCAACTTCTACGGCCTGGGCACCTATCTGGGCCTGGCCGGTGCCTTGTTGGCGATGATCGTGCTGTTCTCGGTGCTGAGCAGTCACTTCCTGTCCTACGACACGTTCAGCACCCTGGCCAACCAGATTCCGGACCTGATGGTGCTGGCGGTCGGCATGACCTTTGTGTTGATCATCGGCGGCATCGACCTGTCGGTGGGTTCGGTGCTGGCGCTGGCGGCGTCGACCGTGAGCGTGGCGATTCTCGGCTGGGGCTGGAGTGTCCTGCCGGCGGCGCTGCTGGGCATGGCCGTCGCGGCGTTGGCCGGTACCGTCACCGGTTCGATCACGGTGGCGTGGCGGATCCCGTCGTTCATCGTGTCCCTGGGCGTGCTGGAAATGGCGCGCGGGGTGGCGTATCAGATGACCGGTTCGCGTACGGCCTACATCGGCGATGCGTTCGCCTGGCTGTCCAATCCGATCGCCTTGGGCATTTCACCGTCATTCATCATTGCCTTGCTGATCATTTTCATCGCCCAGGCCGTGTTGACCCGCACGGTGTTCGGTCGCTACCTGATCGGTATCGGCACCAACGAGGAGGCCGTGCGACTGGCGGGGATCAATCCCAAGCCATACAAAATCCTGGTGTTCAGCCTGATGGGATTGCTGGCCGGTGTGGCTGCGTTGTTCCAGATTTCTCGCCTGGAAGCCGCCGACCCGAATGCCGGTTCCGGCCTTGAGCTGCAGGTGATCGCCGCCGTGGTGATCGGCGGCACCAGCCTGATGGGTGGCCGCGGTTCGGTGATCAGCACGTTTTTTGGCGTCCTGATCATTTCCGTGTTGGCCGCGGGGCTGGCGCAGATCGGGGCGAGCGAACCGACCAAGCGCATCATTACCGGCGCGGTGATCGTGGTGGCGGTGGTGCTGGACACTTATCGCAGTCAACGCGCAAGCCGGCGGACCTGAGTCATGGCGACGATCAAAGATGTGGCAGCCCTTGCTGGCATCTCCTACACGACGGTTTCCCATGTGGTGAACAAGACCCGCCCGGTCAGTGAAGAAGTGCGGATCAAGGTCGAGGCGGCGATCAAGACCCTCGACTACGTCCCCAGCGCCGTGGCCCGTTCACTCAAGGCCAAGACCACCGCGACCATCGGCCTGTTGGTGCCCAACAGCCTCAACCCGTATTTCGCTGAACTGGCCCGGGGCATCGAGGATTACTGCGAGCGAAACGGTTACTGCGTGATCCTGTGCAACTCCGACGACAACCCGGACAAACAGCGCAGCTACCTGCGTGTGCTGCTGGAAAAACGCATCGACGGCCTGATCGTCGCCTCGGCCGGCGGCGACAGTGGCCTGGTACAAGGTCTGAAGGGCGTCCGTACGCCCATGGTGATCGTCGACCGCGGGCTGGACGGTGTCGACGCGGACCTGGTGCGCATCGACCATGAGTACGGCGCGTATCTGGCGACCCGGCACCTGCTGGAGCTGGGGCACCGGGACATCGCCACGATCAGCGGGCCGGAAAACACCAGTGTGGCGCAGATGCGTCTGGCGGGTTATCGCCGGGCGTTGAAGGAGGCGGGCATCGACGTCTCTTCCGAGCGCATGCTGGAAAGCGATTTCACCAGCACCGGCGGCTACAGCGCTGCCGCGATTCTGCTGGAAGGCAATCCGCCCACCGCTATTTTTGCCGCCAACGACATGATCGGCATCGGCGTGCTGCGGGCCGCCGCCGAGCGCAATATTCGCGTACCGAGCGAGTTGTCGGTGATCGGCTTCGACGATATCCAGATGAGTCGGTATGTCTACCCATCGTTGACCACGGTCGGGCAATCGATCCTGCAACTCGGCGAAATGGCCGCTGAAGTGCTTTTGCGGCGAATCGCCACGCCGGGCCTGGCGACCGATCAGCGCATCGTGACGCCGAGTATCGTCATACGTGAATCGACGGCGCCGCTGGCCGGCGTGTTTGCCCAGTTCCGCTGAAAACAGATAGCCAGCGTCCAAACAGAATCGTGAGTAGCAATGTATGTCAGCAAAAGTAGTGGTAATAGGCAGCTTGAACATGGACCTGGTAACCCGGGCGCCACGCTTGCCCAAGGGCGGTGAAACGCTGATCGGTCAGTCGTTTACCACTGTTTCCGGCGGCAAGGGCGCCAATCAGGCCGTGGCTGCGGCGCGACTGGGAGCCCGGGTGTCGATGATCGGCTGCGTGGGCAGCGACGCTTATGGCGAGGCGCTGCGCGGGGCGCTGCTGGCCGAACGGATTGATTGCCAGGCGGTGAGCACCGTTGACGGCTCCAGCGGCGTGGCGTTGATTGTGGTCGACGACAGCAGTCAGAACGCCATCGTGATCGTCCCCGGCGCCAACGGTGCATTGACCGCTGAAGCCATTGACCGTTTTGATTCGTTGATACAGGCGGCGGACGTACTCATCTGTCAGCTGGAAGTGCCCGATGCTTCCGTCGGCCATGCGCTCAAGCGCGGTCGCGAACTGGGCAAGAAGGTCATCCTCAATCCGGCACCGGCCAGCCGCCCGCTGCCACCGGACTGGTATGCGTCGATCGATTACCTGATTCCCAACGAGAGTGAGGCATCGGCCCTGACGGGGTTGGTGGTGGACTCCCTGGAAACCGCACAAGCCGCAGCGACCCGGCTGATTGCCATGGGTGCCGGCAAGGTGATCATCACCCTCGGTGCGCAAGGCTCGCTGTTTGCCGATGGCCAGCGCTTCGAGCATTTTCCTGCGCCCGTGGTAAAGGCTGTCGACACCACGGCGGCGGGCGATACCTTCGTCGGAGGTTTCGCTGCAGCGCTGGCCGGGGGTGAAGATGAAGTGCAGGCAATCCGTTTCGGGCAGGTGGCTGCGGCGCTGTCGGTCACCCGTGCCGGTGCGCAACCGTCGATTCCCGTTTTGAGCGAAGTGCAGGCGTTTAAAACCCCATGAAAAAGACACCCTTGCTCAACGTCGCGTTGTCGCGGCTGATTGCCTCATTGGGGCATGGCGACATGGTCGTCATCGGGGACGCCGGTTTGCCGGTTCCTCCAGGCGTTGAATTGATCGACCTGGCCTTGACCCATGGCGTCCCGGATTTTGTCAGCACCTTGAAGGTGGTGCTCAGCGAGATGCAGGTCGAAAGCCATGTGCTGGCGCAGGAAATCTTCGATAAAAAGCCCTCGGCCCTGACTGCACTGGATGAGCTGGACGGTGACGGCGCACTGGGTCGGCGTGAGGTGCTCACCCACGAACAGTTCAAGGTACTGAGCCGACAAGCGAGGGCGATCGTTCGTACAGGCGAGTGCCAACCGTACTGCAACATTGTGCTGGTCGCCGGCGTAACGTTTTGACTGGCTATCCGCGTTTTGATGTCCCATGCACAAGGAGTGCGCGATGTATCGCTATGCCCAGAAACTGCACCAACTACTCCGGAGTCTGCTGATTTTGTCCCTGATTACCGCAACGAGTGCCCAGGCAGCACAAAAGATCGACCTGATCATCGATACCGATCCAGGGGCTGATGACGTCGTCGCCCTGTTGTTCGCCCTGGCATCGCCGGATGAGCTGAATGTTCGCGCGCTGACTACCGTTGCCGGCAACGTTCGCCTGGACAAGACCTCGCGCAATGCGCGGCTGGCCCGGGAGTGGGCGGGGCGCGAAGAGGTTCCTGTCTATGCGGGGGCGCCGCGACCCCTGATGCGCACACCCATCTACGCCGAGGACATTCATGGCAAGGAAGGGTTGTCGGGCATTGCCGTGCATGAGCCCAGGAAGGGGCTGACGAAGGGCAGCGCTATCACCTATCTGATCGATACCCTGAAATCTGCCGAGCCCCACAGCATTACCATCGCCATGCTTGGCCCGCAGACCAACCTGGCCCTGGCGCTGATCCAGGAGCCGGGTATCGTCCAGGGCATCAAGGAAGTGGTGGTCATGGGTGGCGCGCACTTCAATGGCGGCAACATCACGCCGGTGGCCGAGTTCAACCTGTTCGCCGACCCGCAAGCGGCCGAAGTGGTGCTCAAGAGCGGTGTGAAGCTGACCTACCTGCCTCTGGATGTGACCCACAAGATCCTTACCAGCGAAGCGCGCCTACAACAGATTGCCGCGCTCAATAACAATGCCAGCCGGTTGGTGAGCGACATTCTCAATGAGTACATCAAGGGCGACATGGAGCACTACGGCATTCCAGGTGGTCCGGTGCATGACGCCACGGTGGTCGCTTACCTGCTCAAGCCGCAATTGTTCAGCGGTCGTTCGGTCAACGTGGTGGTCGACAGCCGCGAAGGACCGACCTTTGGACAAACCATCGTCGACTGGTACGACGGCTTGAATGCGCCAAAGAACGCCTTTTGGGTGGAAAGCGGCGACGCCCAGGGCTTCTTCGACCTGTTGACCGAGCGTCTGGCCCGACTGAAATAAGCGTCAGGCGCCCGCGTGCGGGGTTTACTCCCGCGCGCTGACGGCTTCGGCCTTTTGATCCGACAGATGTTTTTCGAAAATCTGCTCGATGAACGATTGCGCGGCTTCGGTTCCAATATCCCTGACCAGCAGGTCGATACCGATGATGGCCAGTTCTTCCGTGCTGCCTGGACTGTAGGAGCTGTGGCCGTCCTGCCACTTGGCCTTGATGTCGGCGTCGATGCTTACGGTGGTCATGATGGCACTCGTGCGGTCGGGGAGATCGGAGTGCCGAGTTAACCATTTTGCGGGGCTTTTGACACGCCGACTTAGGCAGCAAAGGAGCGCTATGCGACACTTGGTCCCTGACGAATATTCAAGGAATGCGCTGTGCAGATCGATTTGAGCTCTCCAGATGGCCTGACCCTCGAGGCTGTGCGTCAGTTACTGGCCGGCGCCAGTGACGATGAGCACACTCAGTTGCGAGTCACCAAGGCAGGCATTGCCTATATTTCCTCGGGTGTCGTGGGCGGTACGGATATCGACGGCTTGTTGTTTCGTCTCGAAACCTGGGCCAAGGGCTCCGGTTATGTCGGGCGTGTCGCGGCCAGCGATGAGGTCTGGGTCATGCAGATTTTCAACGCCCTGAAAGAGAACTGGCCCAATCCGCCCTACGACTATATCGACGTCTATTGAGCGCCGTTCATATTCAGTCACGATTCAGTGGTCAGGGGGAGGGCGGCGTTCAGGCAAAATCGCGGATCGTGCGGATGCCGGGCAGGGCGCCAGCACTGCCTGTGAAACCAAACGCCAGTCTGGTAGTCGCACGATCTCTGCTTAATTATTGAATAAGGAGGCTTCATGCCTTGGAAGCTCGCGTCATTGGGTACTTTGCTGGCCGTTGCCACGCTGGCCGGTTGCAGCACTACCCCTACGGAGTCGGCAACCCCTGATGTTGCGACGACTGACACGGGGCACAGCCGCTGTGAAGCAAAGGCTGCCGAGTTCACCCTCGGCAAACAGGCATCGCCGCAACTGCTGGAGCAGGCGCGTAGCCGTGCAGGAGCGCAAAGCGCACGGTTCCTGCTGCCAACCGATATGGTGACGCTGGAGTACCGTTCCGATCGCCTGAACCTGAACACCGATGCCAACAAGGTGGTCACCCGCGTCAACTGTGGCTGATCCCGGGCTTTTGTTTCACCCATAAAAAACCCCGTCACATGGACGGGGTTTTTTTAGCGCGCCGGGAAATTACTCTGGGCGAACTTGAGCAGCTTGCATACCCTTTTGGCCTTTCTCAGCCACGAAGGAAACAGTCTGGCCTTCTTTCAGGCTTTTGAAACCGTCGCTTTCGATAGCTTTGAAGTGTACGAACAGGTCGTCACCGCCACCTTGAGGAGTGATGAAGCCGAAGCCTTTTTCATCGTTGAACCATTTAACGGTGCCGGTTTGGCGATTAGACATGGTGTATCTCCAAGAAACATATATTTTCAGTAGTACTGTGCTGCTCAGGCCAACTGGGCACACCCGGGTATCATAGTCGAAATGTTCGGTTTGGGAGCCCCCCGGGCGCGTTGTTTGCCGATCAGTCGTGGTTTCTTTATCTCTTGAAATGGCTGGAAGCCCCGTTTTATAAGGCTCTCAGCCGAAAGTAAAGACGATAAAAAAAGCTGTAAAACCTGCATCAATTGTACGAAATGACCCGTTTTGGGCGCTTTTTAACAGTATTTCAGGGGCTCAAAGCGCGGGGCCGGGCTTATTTTTGCTCTTTGTTGGTGGCCTTGCAGGCGGCAATTTTCCCCATTGCCTCCTTCTGCAACGCTTGACTGGCAGTACCATTCATCAACGCCGAAATATCGGCGGCAGGGTACGATTTGATGGCATCGGCACCGCAGGCGCAGTGGGATTTCGCTGCTGGCGTGCCAATCTTCTCGGCAGCGGCAGGCACGCACTGAGCCATGTATTTCTCTCGTTCGCCTTTCGGCCATTCTGCATGGGCGGCCAGCGGCAGCAGGAGAATGACGGGGGTGACTACTGCGAACAAACGATTCAGACGCATGCTGAGATACTCCTTGTGGGTCAAATATCTTGATATCTGAGGGCGACAGTGCGCTTCAAGTTCAGCACTGTTGCATAAAAACAGCCAATTTACCCTGCGGCAAAACCTGCGCACCTTGGCAACCGTTCATCTGTGCTAGCATGCGTGGCTCGAGCGTTTGCGGGCTCCGACGGACCTTCAGTCCCGGAAGCGGCAGATGCACGATTAACCCTGATTTGAATCCCAGTCACTCTGGTTCGGTTTTCCGGTTGGCCGCAAGGCTCCTGCCGCTGTAAGGCAGGCGTTCGTCATTGAATGGCCTGGACCGGATCTTGTACTGGCTCATCCCAACCCACGTGACCTTTGGTAGGGGTCACCACTAGGAGAGGAGGCGCCATGCCAACTATTACTCTTCCCGACGGCAGTCAACGTTCATTCGATCACCCGGTTTCCGTAGCCGAGGTCGCCGCATCCATTGGTGCAGGCCTGGCCAAGGCCACCGTTGCCGGTAAGGTCAATGGCAAGCTGGTCGACGCCAGCGACATCATCGACAGCGACGCGTCGCTGCAAATCATCACGCCAAAGGATGAAGAGGGGCTGGAGATCATTCGCCACTCTTGCGCCCACCTGGTTGGCCACGCGGTCAAGCAGCTGTACCCGACTGCCAAAATGGTGATCGGTCCGGTCATCGATGAAGGTTTTTATTACGACATCGCCTTCGAGCGTCCTTTCACTCCGGACGACCTGGCCGCCATCGAACAGCGCATGCAGCAGCTGATCGAAAAAGATTACGACGTGATCAAGAAAGTCACTCCGCGCGCCGAAGTGATCGAAGTGTTCAAGGCCCGTGGCGAAGACTACAAGTTGCGCCTGGTCGAGGACATGCCGAACGAGCAGGCCATGGGCCTGTACTATCACGAAGAATACGTCGACATGTGCCGCGGTCCGCACGTGCCGAACACGCGCTTCCTGAAATCCTTCAAGCTGACCAAGCTGTCCGGCGCCTACTGGCGTGGCGATGCCAAGAACGAGCAGTTGCAGCGCGTCTACGGCACCGCATGGGCGGACAAGAAGCAACTGGCCGCTTATATCCAGCGCATTGAAGAAGCCGAAAAGCGCGACCACCGCAAGATCGGCAAGCGCCTGGGCCTGTTCCACACCCAGGAAGAGTCGCCGGGCATGGTGTTCTGGCACCCGAACGGCTGGACTTTGTACCAGGTGCTCGAGCAGTACATGCGCAAGGTTCAGCGCGACAACGGCTATCTCGAAATCAAGACGCCGCAAGTCGTTGACCGCAGCCTGTGGGAGAAATCCGGGCACTGGGCCAACTACGCCGACAACATGTTCACCACTCAGTCGGAAAACCGCGACTACGCGATCAAGCCGATGAACTGCCCTTGCCATGTGCAGGTGTTCAACCAGGGCCTGAAAAGCTACCGCGAGTTGCCGATGCGCCTGGCCGAATTCGGTGCCTGCCACCGTAACGAGCCTTCGGGTGCCTTGCACGGCATCATGCGCGTGCGTGCATTCACTCAGGACGATGCCCACATCTTCTGCACCGAAGAGCAGATGCAGGCCGAGTCCGCAGCGTTTATCAAGCTGACCATGGACGTTTATGCCGACTTCGGCTTTAAAGACGTCGAGATGAAGCTGTCCACTCGTCCGGAAAAACGCGTCGGTTCCGACGAGCTGTGGGATCGCGCCGAAGCAGCACTGGCCGCAGCCCTTGATAGTGCGGGCCTGCCGTACGATCTGCAGCCGGGTGAGGGCGCCTTCTACGGTCCGAAGATCGAATTCTCGCTGAAAGATTGTCTTGGTCGGGTCTGGCAGTGTGGTACCCTGCAGCTCGATTTTAACCTGCCAGTACGTCTGGGAGCCGAATACGTCTCCGAAGACAACAGTCGCAAGCACCCGGTGATGTTGCACCGGGCGATCCTCGGGTCCTTCGAACGTTTCGTCGGAATCCTGATCGAGCACTACGAGGGTGCATTCCCGGCGTGGCTTGCTCCGACCCAGGCAGTGGTGATGAATATCACCGACAAACAAGCGGATTTCGCCGCCGAGGTTGAAAAAACCCTCAACGAAAGCGGATTCCGTGCCAAGTCTGACTTGAGAAATGAAAAAATCGGCTTTAAAATCCGCGAGCATACTTTGCTCAAGGTTCCTTATCTCTTGGTTATCGGAGATCGGGAAGTCGAGATGCAGACTGTCGCTGTGCGTACTCGTGAAGGTGCTGACCTGGGCTCGATGCCCGTCGCCCAGTTCGCTGAGTTTCTCGCGCAAGCGGTTTCCCGGCGTGGTCGCCCAGATTCGGAGTAATTATTATTAAGCGTGAAATGAGACAAGATAAACGAGCTGCACCGAAAGCCCCGATCAACGAGAATATCTCGGCCCGCGAGGTTCGGTTAATTGGTGCTGAAGGTGAACAGCTTGGGATTGTGTCAATTGAAGACGCGCTTCTTAAGGCTGAAGAGGCCAAGCTGGATCTGGTGGAGATTTCCGCCGATGCAGTACCACCTGTTTGCAAACTGATGGACTACGGCAAATCGATCTTCGAAAAGAAGAAACAGGTTGCTGCGGCCAAGAAAAACCAGAAGCAGATCCAGGTTAAAGAAATCAAGTTTCGTCCAGGGACGGAGGAAGGGGATTACCAGGTAAAACTGCGCAACCTGGTACGTTTCCTGAGTGATGGGGACAGGGCCAAGGTATCCTTGCGATTCCGCGGCCGTGAGATGGCCCACCAGGAGCTGGGGATGGAACTCCTCAAGCGAGTTGAAGGTGACTTGCTCGAGTACGGTTCGGTCGAACAGCATCCTAAGATGGAAGGACGCCAGCTGATCATGGTCATCGCCCCGAAAAAGAAGAAGTAATCAACAGGGCACGGCAGGCCTTCTGATTATGTTTATCAACTGAATGCGGAGTATCCGAACATGCCAAAAATGAAGACCAAAAGTGGTGCTGCTAAGCGGTTTCTGAAAACTGCTAACGGTATCAAGCACAAGCACGCTTTCAAGAGCCACATCCTGACTAAAATGTCGACCAAGCGTAAGCGTCAACTGCGCGGTAGCAGCTTGCTGCATCCGTCTGACGTGGCAAAAGTCGAGCGCATGCTGCGCCTTCGTTAATTTTAGTCAAGAATAGAGGAAGTAACTCATGGCTCGTGTAAAGCGTGGCGTCATTGCCCGTAAGCGTCACAAAAAAATTCTGAAACTTGCTAAAGGCTACTACGGCGCACGCTCCCGCGTATTCCGTGTTGCCAAGCAAGCGGTAATCAAGGCAGGCCAATACGCCTACCGTGACCGTCGTCAGAAAAAACGTCAGTTCCGCGCTCTGTGGATCGCTCGTATCAACGCTGGTGCTCGTATCAACGGTCTGTCCTACAGCCGTTTCATCGCCGGCCTGAAAAAAGCGTCCATCGAGATCGACCGTAAGGTTCTGGCTGATCTGGCAGTGAACGAAAAAGCGGCGTTTGCTGCGATTGTCGAGAAAGCTAAAGCCACCTTGGCTTAAGTACCCCCGACAGTCACCCGGCCTCGCATCTGTGGGGCCAGGTGTTAAACGTCATAAATAGGGGAAGAGCCTTCAAGCTCTTCCCCTATTTTGTATCTGGAGTCTGTACATGGAAAACCTGGATGCGCTCGTCTCTCAAGCTCTAGAGGCTGTGCAAAGCGCTGAAGATATCAATGCCCTGGAGCAAATCCGGGTTCACTACCTTGGCAAGAAGGGTGAATTGACTCAGGTGATGAAGACCCTGGGGAATTTGCCGGCAGAAGAGCGTCCGCAAGTCGGTGCGCTGATCAACGTTGCCAAGGAGCGTGTCACAGAAGTCCTCAATGCGCGCAAGGCATTGTTTGAAGAAGCCGATCTGGCTGCCAAACTCTCCGCCGAGTCCATTGACGTGACCCTGCCTGGCCGTGGTCAGACCTCCGGTGGTCTGCATCCGGTTACCCGCACTCTGGAACGCGTCGAACAGTTCTTCACCCGCATTGGCTACGGCATCTCCGAAGGCCCTGAGGTCGAAGACGACTATCACAACTTCGAAGCGCTCAACATCCCAGGCCATCACCCGGCCCGGTCGATGCATGACACCTTCTATTTCAATGCGAACATGTTGTTGCGCACCCATACCTCGCCGGTACAGGTCCGCACCATGGAGTCCAAGCAGCCGCCGATCCGCATCGTCTGCCCAGGCCGCGTATACCGCAGCGACTCCGATATCACCCACTCGCCGATGTTCCACCAGGTCGAAGGCCTGCTGGTCGATCGCGACATCAATTTCGCCGACCTCAAAGGCACCATCGAAGAGTTCCTGCGGGTGTTCTTCGAAAAAGAACTGGCTGTGCGTTTCCGTCCTTCGTACTTCCCGTTCACCGAGCCATCCGCTGAAGTCGACATGGAATGCGTGATGTGCAGCGGTAAAGGCTGCCGCGTCTGCAAGCAGACCGGCTGGCTGGAAGTGATGGGCTGCGGCATGGTTCACCCGAACGTGTTGCGCATGTCCGGGATCGACCCGGAAGAGTTCTCGGGCTTTGCCTTCGGCATGGGCGTTGAGCGTCTGGCCATGCTGCGTTACGGCGTGAACGACTTGCGTCTGTTCTTCGACAACGACTTGCGGTTCCTCGCGCAATTTCGCTAGTCGTAACGAATTCTTAGGAGAGCAGGATGAAATTCAGTGAACAATGGCTGCGTGGCTGGGTTAGCCCGCAGGTAAGTCGCGACGAGCTGGTTGCTCGTCTGTCGATGGCCGGTCTTGAGGTCGATAGCGTTACGCCGGCCGCCGGTGTTTTCAGTGGCGTGGTGGTTGGCGAGGTGCTGAGCACCGAGCAGCACCCGGACGCCGACAAGCTGCGCGTGTGCCAGGTCAGCAACGGCTCGGAAACCTTCCAGGTGGTTTGCGGTGCGCCAAATGTGCGCCCGGGCCTGAAGATTCCTTTCGCCATGATCGGCGCCGAGCTGCCAGGCGACTTCAAGATCAAGAAGGCCAAGCTGCGTGGCGTCGAGTCCAACGGCATGCTGTGCTCGCAATCCGAGCTGCAGGTCGGTGAAGGCAACGACGGTCTGATGGAACTGCCGGCCGATGCGCCAGTGGGCGAAGATTTCCGCGTTTATCTGGATCTGGAAGACGCCAGCATCGAGGTCGACCTGACCCCGAACCGTGGTGACTGCCTGTCCCTGGCCGGTCTGGCCCGTGAAGTCGGCGCGCTGTACGCCGCTCCAGTGGTCCGTCCGGTGGTGGCTTCGGTGCCTGCCGCGCACGACGAAGTGCGTTCGGTAGAAGTGCTGGCACCGGCCGCGTGCCCACGTTATCTGGGTCGTGTGATTCGTAACGTCGACCTGTCCAAGCCGACGCCGCTGTGGATGGTTGAGCGCCTGCGCCGTGCAGACGTACGCAGCATCGACGCTGCCGTCGACATCACCAACTACGTGATGCTGGAGCTGGGTCAGCCACTGCACGCTTTCGATCTCGCCGAAATCAATGGTGGCATCCGCGTACGCATGGCTGAAGACGGCGAGAAGCTGGTGCTGCTCGACGGTCAGGAAGTCAGCCTGCGTAGCGATACCCTGGTGATTGCCGACCACTCCCGTGCACTGGCCATCGCCGGCGTCATGGGTGGCGAGCACAGCGGTGTGTCCGCGACCACCCGCGACGTGTTCCTGGAAAGCGCCTTCTTCGACCAGATCGCCGTAGCCGGCAAGGCCCGTTCCTATGGCCTGCACACCGATGCATCGCATCGCTATGAGCGTGGCGTGGATTGGCAGCTGGCCCGCGAAGCCATGGAGCGCGCGACTGGCTTGCTGCTGGACATCACCGGTGGTGAAGCGGGTCCGATCATCGAGACCGTCAGCGAACAGCATCTGCCGAAAATTGCTCCGGTCACCCTGCGTGCCCAGCGCATTACCCAGATGCTGGGCATGGAAATGGATTCGGCTGAAGTGGAGCGTCTGCTCAACGCTTTGGGCCTGGCCATTACTGCCGACGGGGCAGGGCAGTGGCGTGTAGAAGTGCCAAGCCATCGCTTCGATATCAGCCTGGAAGTCGACCTCATCGAAGAACTGGCACGCCTGTACGGCTACAACCGCTTGCCGGTTCGTTACCCGCAAGCGCGCCTGGCGCCGCAAGCCAAGGCAGAGGCGCGTAGCGATCTGCCAGAACTGCGCCGCCTGCTGGTTGCCCGTGGTTATCAGGAAGCGATTACCTACAGCTTCATCGATCCGAAACAGTTCGAACTGTTCAATCCGGGTGTTGAGCCGTTGCTGCTCGCCAACCCGATCTCCAACGACATGGCGGCCATGCGTTCGTCCTTGTGGCCGGGCCTGGTCAAGGCGCTTCAGCACAACCTGAATCGCCAGCAGGATCGCGTCCGTCTGTTCGAAAGCGGCCTGCGTTTCGTTGGCCAGCTTGAAGGCCTGAAACAAGAGCCGATGCTGGCCGGTGTGGTTTGCGGCAGCCGCCTGCCGGAAGGCTGGGCGCAAGGTCGCGACACCGTCGACTTCTTCGACGTCAAGGCTGACGTGGAAGCGGTGCTCGGCTTCGCCGGTGCCCTGGATGCATTCACTTTCGTACCGGGCAAACATCCGGCGCTGCACCCGGGTCAAACCGCGCGCATCGAACGTGACGGTCGTCTGGTCGGCTTCATTGGCGCGATCCACCCCGAATTGTCGAAAACCCTCGGTCTCGACCGTCCGGTCTTCGTTTTCGAGTTGGTTCTGGCTGAAGTGGCGTCGGGCAAAATGCCGAAATTCCACGAGTTATCGCGCTTTCCTGAAGTGCGTCGTGACCTTGCACTGATTGCGCACAAAGACGTTGCAGCCACGGCTGTACTGGACGTAATCCGTGAAAATGCAGGCGAATGGCTGACAGACCTCAGGCTATTTGACGTGTATCAGGGTAAAGGCATTGATCCTGATAGAAAAAGCCTTGCAGTCGGCTTGACCTGGCAGCATCCATCGCGCACTCTTAATGACGATGAGGTGAATACCGCAACGCAAAACATCCTCACCTCGCTCGAACAAAGGTTGAACGCCACGTTAAGGAAGTGACGTATGGGGGCTCTGACGAAAGCTGAGATGGCGGAACGTCTGTATGAAGAGCTGGGCCTGAACAAACGGGAGGCCAAGGAATTGGTCGAACTGTTTTTTGAAGAAATCAGGCACGCTCTTGAAGACAACGAACAAGTCAAATTGTCCGGTTTCGGCAATTTCGACCTTCGGGACAAACGCCAGCGGCCTGGCCGCAATCCGAAAACGGGGGAAGAAATCCCGATCACGGCTCGCCGTGTGGTCACCTTTCGTCCAGGGCAGAAGTTGAAGGCCCGAGTTGAGGCTTATGCTGGAACCAAGTCATAACGACGAGCTCCCCGTCATCCCGGGCAAACGCTACTTCACCATTGGTGAAGTCAGCGAGCTGTGTGCGGTAAAACCACACGTGCTGCGCTACTGGGAGCAGGAGTTTCCTCAGCTCAACCCTGTCAAACGCCGCGGAAACCGCCGGTATTATCAGCGCCAGGACGTGCTGATGATCCGGCAGATCCGCGCGCTTCTTTACGATCAGGGGTTCACCATCGGCGGAGCGCGCCTGCGCTTGTCCGGTGATGAAGCCAAAGACGACACAACCCAATACAAACAAATGATCCGCCAGATGATCGCCGAGCTCGAAGATGTGCTGGTGGTACTCAAGAAATAAATTCCTGCTTTTAAATACTTCCAGTTTTCAAAAGCTTGCGATATATTCTTGAGCGTTCCTCGAGGTGAGGAACAAGTTACACGCCTAGTCGGGGCGTAGCGCAGTCCGGTAGCGCACTAGCATGGGGTGCTAGGGGTCGAGTGTTCGAATCACTCCGTCCCGACCATATAATTCAAGGGGTTGCGAGATTTATTCTCGCGACCCCTTTTTGTTTTCAGGCGTTTTTACCCCTACAAAACCACTGGCTCTGGGTGGAATCCTCACCTCTTCCGGAGGAGATGGACGCAAGATTTCTGTGTGTCAATGCCCCCCGCAAACCGAACGAAAGCCCACCCCCCCATTGAGGGTAGCCACCGCAACCGTAGCGCTCGGTAAGCTATTGCCGATGCGCGGTATACGGATTTTTTGCGAACGGAGTGGCAATGAAAAACAACAAAAACCTACAGGCGCCCCCGGAGCGTCCGGCTATCGGCATGCCTCGCGTACTGCGTGCGCAGCAGCCGGATCGCGAGGCTCGTGCGTTCTTGCGCCTGGCTAACATTTCCAGCAGCCTGCGTCCGGCGGAGGATTACTCGTTGCCCAGGCTGCGCCAGGGCTGGCGATTGGCGGCGCTTGCGCTGGGGCGCAATCCGCCGGTGAGATCAGTGACTGAACAAATGATCGACGGGCCGGGCGGCGCAATCGCTTTGCGCATCTTCAAACCTGACAATGCCACGCAACCGCAGCCTGCATTCATGTGGTTTTTCGGCGGTGGTTTCATCATTGGCGATCTGGATACAGCCGATGGAATCTGCCGCAGCATTGCTCTGGCGGCCAACTGCATAGTGATCGCCGTGCGCTATCGTCTCGCGCCGGAACACGATTTGTCTGCGGGCCGTGCTGATGCGCTCGCCGCGCTTGAGTGGGTGGCTAAAAATGGCGAGCAACTAGGGGTCGATACGACTCGCCTGGCCATCGGTGGCGATTCTGCAGGCGGCAATCTCTGTGCGGCTGTCGCCCAGGAAAGCCTGCGCCGCGGCGGCCCGGTACTGAGCCTGCAAGTGCTGGTTTACCCGGCGACCGAGTTGGTGGACAGATTCCCTTCCTACGTGGAGAACGCTTACGGGCGTACGCTCCTGACCGATCATGCGATGCAATGGATCGAGCGAACCCTGGCCCCTTCGCTCGACACCCTGGACTTGCTTGACCCTTGGTATTCGCCACGCCGCAACCCCGATATGCACGACCTGGCGCCGGCCGTTATCGTCAGTGCCGGTTTCGACCCGATCCGCGACGATGGCCTGGACTATGCCGCGCGCCTGCGCGCTGATGATGTGCCGGTGGAACTATTGCACTACAGGGGCCAGTTCCATGGATTCCTCAATTTCGATTCGGTCAACGGTGCCAGCCGCGATGCGCTGCAGCGCATCGGCGATGCACTGAAGGGGGCATTCGCGCGACAACCGGCTGCGGACAGGACGATTGAAATCGCCGACAGACTGCCGCGCAAGCACTCGCGTCTGCGTTGCACTGCCGATGAACTGGCGACTTCTACGCTGACCACCTGGGTCGTGACCGAACGGTGGGGCATCGTCTTGTTACGCCTGCTGTCGCCAAAGGCGAGCAAAGTCTGCGGCCTGTTGATCAAACCCTGGTTCTTGCCCACCGCGATGATGCGGCGCAAAGCCATTTCCGGTCTTGATCGAATGGCTGCGCGGCAAACCTGGCCAACAGAAAAAAACTGCATTGTGAATCCTTGATCGAGGAAAACGTCATGGCATTACCTGATCCGTTCAAACTGTATCGTGAAGCTATCACCCGGTTCGAAAACGGCGTCAATGCCTTGGCCGCACGTCATTTGGATTCAAGGGAAGTGGGTCTCGTGATCGATCAGTATGCGAGGGTCTCGCTCGGCTTGCAGCACCTGTCGCAGACATCGCTCGAGCGTCTGTACAAGCATCTGGACGTTCCCAGCCGTGGCGAAGTCGACGCCCTTGCCGCCTCTCTGCGGCGGGTCGAGGACAAGCTCGACCAATTGCTTCCAGCTGCCACCTGCACGCAAATTGCACCTCGCCCCCCACGCACACGACGTCAACGAGCCGAACCATTACCGGCACCCCGCAAAGCGGTCTCCAAAAGAGAAAAAAAGGAAGGGAGCAAAGATGCCTCAGCCGAATGACAACAAGGTCTGCGACTTGCCGTTGGCTAACAGGCTGCGCTCCGAGCTCTGCATGATGGTCAAGCGCGGTCTCAAGGGCCTCGAGTATCTCGGCACGCCGCCGCCGGCCGTAGGCCTGTCGCCCAAGACCCTGCTGCACCGTCGCGGCACCTTGTGCCTCTACCATTATCACGCCACAGCGGACGAGATTTACCGCGTGCCGCTGTTGTTCGTCATGGCGACGACCAGCAAGGCTGCCATTTTCGACCTGACAAAGGGGCAGAGCCTGATCGAGTTTCTGCTCGCCCGGGGGTACGACGTCTATGTCATGGACTGGATCGCGCCGAGCCGGGAAGAGTCTCACCTGAAGCTCGAACACTATGTGCTCGACTTCATTCCCGATTGCATCCGCCGAGTACAAAAAGACACGGGCGTGGAAGACGTCACGCTGATCGGCTATTGCATGGGCGGTGTCCTGGCGACGCTTTACGCCGCACTGCATCCCGGTGGCCCGCTGAAAAACCTGGTCTGTTTCACCACGCCCATCGACTGGACGAAGATGCCCCTGGCCAAACAACGGCACATCAACATCGAGCGCTTGATCGATGCGACCGGCCTTGTCCCGCCAGAGACCATCATCAAGGCGATCGAGCTGCATCGCCCCGCAGGCCGAATTGCCGGCCAGGCTCGTCTTTGGGACAACATGTGGAACGACGACTACGTCAGGGGCTACCGCATGATGGCGCGTTTCAACGACGAGACCTTGCCGCTTCCCGGTGAGTACTTGCGGCAGCTTCATCTGGAGCTGGGGCAAAGAAACTCATTGTACGAAGGCGGCATGCGCATCGGTGGCCAGGAGGTTGATCTGAAAAATATCGAAGTCTCGCTGCTGCACGTCATCGCGCAATACGACTCCCTGGTGCCGCCGGACTGCGCGCAGCCCCTGGTGGCTCGCGTGGGTTCGCGTGACAAGGAAGAACTGATGCTGCCGGGCGGTCATGTCAGCCTGGTGGCGGGGCCGGCCGCGGTGAAGCGGATGTGGCCCAGGCTCGAGCAATGGTTGGGCGAGCGTTCAGTATGAACCCCCGAGGCAAGGGCAGCGCACGCGTGAAATTGTGAGGCGGATGCCTGCAGCTGGCCAGATTGTGGAGCGCGTGGGCGGGGAGGGGGGGTAATTCCCCCCTTCAGGGAGTGGGGCGGTTGTGGTGCCGTGCGCCTAGTGTCTTGGGTCGCAGCGAACAGTCTCCCTATAACAAAAGAGAACCCTGAGATGCCCGGACCTTTGGCAGGTGTGAAAGTAGTTGAAATGAATGCGATCGGCCCTGCGCCGTTCGCCGCCATGATGCTGGCGGACATGGGCGCGGAAGTCATTCGCGTCGACCGTCATACGGCCGGCTTTCTCAATGCCGATGGCAGCCTGCTCGGGCGCGGACGCCGCAGCATTGCGATTGATCCGCGTAAACCCGGCGCCACTGAAGTGTTGTTGCAACTGATCGACGGCGCCGACGTGCTGATCGAAGGCTTCCGTCCCGGCGTGATGGAGCGCCTTGGCCTGGGGCCGGAGGTCTGCCTTGAACGTAATCCGAGGTTGATCTACGGGCGCATGACCGGTTGGGGCCAGACGGGGCCACTGGCACATGCGGCAGGGCATGACCTAAATTACATTGCGCTGTCTGGCGTACTCAACGCCATGGGCCATGCCGACCGGCCACCGACTCCGCCGCTGCATCTGGTGGGCGACATGGGGGGCGGGGCGATGTTTTTGCTCACAGGCATTCTGGCCGGGCTGTTCGAGGCGCAGAAATCCGGCCTGGGGCAGATCGTGGACGCAGCCATCTGTGACGGCGCGACGTTGCTCGGCAGCATGTATTACGACTGGCGCCATCAGGGGCAGTGGGACGACCAGCGCCAGAGCAACATGCTCGATGGCGGCGCGCCTTTCTATGGTTGCTACACCTGCGCCGACGGAAAATTCGTGTCTATTGGCAGCATCGAACCGCAGTTCTATCAATTGTTGCTGGAGCTGTGTGGTATCGACGATGCGGATTTCAAGCAGCAATGGCAGAAGCAGGACTGGCCGGTGCTTCGCCAGAAGCTCGAGGCGCTGTTCATGACTCGAACCCGCGATGCCTGGAGCCAACTGCTGGAAGGTACGGATGTGTGCTTTGCTCCCGTGCTGGATTTCAGCGAAGCCTTTACCCACCCGCACAACCGCGCTCGTGGCCTGTTCATGGAAACCGCCGGCGTATTGCACCCGGCACCCGCTCCCCGCTTGAGTCGTACACCCGTGGAGGCGGGAAGGGTCGTAAAGAACGGCGAAAACACCCTCGAAATCCTTGAGCAACTCGGTTTCAGCAGTGGGCAGATCGATGAACTGCGCAACGTCGGCGCGATTGTTTGAGGGCGAATGCCGATTGCCTGCCAAGCCCCCCTTCCGTGGGGGGGGAGGTCACACCGATCATTCTTCTACCGTGGCTGCCAGTGGGTTAGCCGAGCTGTTCTTTCCCACTTTCAGCCGAATGTGAGGAGTAGATCAGTGGACATTCAATTCACCCCTGCCGAATTGGCTTTCCGAGAGGAAGTGCGGGCATTTTTACGTGACAGATTGCCGGCCGATATCGCCGCGCGTGGCCGCCACGGCAAGCGTTTCAACAAAGAAGACCAGGTCACCTGGATGCGCCTGCTCAATGAGCGGGGATGGTTGGCCGCCAGTTGGCCTGTGGAGTATGGCGGTACGGGTTGGGGCGCGGTGGAGAAACACATTTTCGATGAGGAATGTTCCGCATTCGGCGCTCCTTGGGTCGTACCGTTTGGCGTCAACATGGTCGCCCCGGTGATCATCAAGTTCGGTACGCCTGAACAAAAGGCGCGCTTCCTGCCACGCATTCTCAGCACCGAGGACTGGTGGTGCCAGGGCTATTCCGAGCCGGGCGCCGGTTCTGACCTGGCCGCTGTCAAGACCCGCGCCGTACGTGATGGCGACCACTACGTGGTCAATGGCCAGAAGACCTGGACCACCCTGGCCCATTATGCCGACTGGATCTTTTGCCTGGTGCGCACCGACCCTGAGGCCCAACAACAGCGCGGCATCAGTTTCCTGTTGATCGACATGAAGTCCCCGGGCATTACCGTTCGCCCGATCATCACCCTCGATGGTGAGCATGAAGTCAACGAAGTGTTCTTCGACAACGTACGCGTGCCGGTGGAAAACCTGGTCGGTGAGGAGAACAAGGGCTGGACCTGCGCCAAGTACTTGCTCACCCACGAGCGCACCAGCATTGCCGGCATCGGCCAGGCCAAGCAGATGCTGGCGCGGCTCAAGCGCATCGCCAGCCAGGAACAGCGCGACGGCCTGCCATTGATCGATGACATCCAGTTGCGCATGCAGATCGTCGAGCTGGAAATCCAGCTGATGGCTATCGAAATGAGCAACCTGCGCATTGTTGCCGCCGCCCGGGACGGCGGGGTGCCGGGCACTGAAAGCTCGTTCCTGAAGATCAAGGGCAGTGAAATCCGCCAGGCCATCACGTACCTGATGAGCAAGGTCCTGGGCCCCTATGCCATGCCCTTCGTGGAAGAGGAGCTGGGCTATGGCAAGCAGGCAGACCTGTACCGCGACTACAGCACCACGCCTGCCAGCCAATATCTGGATATGCGCAAGACTTCGGTCTACGGCGGTTCCAACGAAATCCAGAAGAACATCATCGCCAAGATGATTCTAGAGCTGTAAGGGGAATAGCGATCATGGACTTCAAACTATCCGAAGAGCAGCAAATGCTGCAGGACACCGCCGCTCGCCTGGTGCGTGATAACTATGCGTTCGAAGCGCGCGAGCAATTCGCCAAGAGCGAGCTGGGCTACAGCGTTGCCTTCTGGCGGCAGTTGGGGGAGTTGGGCCTGACCGCGGTGCCATTCGCCGAGGACTTGGGTGGCTTTGATGGCAGCGGCGTGGAGACGCTGCTGATCATGACCGAACTGGGGCGTGGTCTGTGTCTGGAACCCTACCTTCATTCGGTCATCTTCGCCGGTGGTCTGCTGACCCAGTCAGGCACTGACGAGCAACGCAACGAATTGCTGCCGGCGGTTGCCAGTGGGCAATTGCAATTGGCGGTGGCCGTCGATGAGCCGACCAGTCATTACCAGTTGCACGATGTACGCACCCGCGCCGACGCCGAGGATGGAGGCTGGCGTCTCAACGGGCGTAAATCGGTGGTGGTCGCCGGGCATAGCGCCGGGTTGATTGTCGTGTCTGCGCGAACCGCAGGCAGCGATCGTGACGAAACCGGCATCAGCCTGTTCCTGCTCGATCCGCGTGCGCCGGGAGTCAGCCGCCGCGCCTATCCGACCATGGATGGCCGCAATGCGTGCGAACTGTACCTGGACGATGTTTTCGTCAGTGCTGCCAGTGTGCTCGGTGAGCCCGGCCAGGCTCTGGCCGCGCTGCGTTATCAGCAGGGCCGGGCGATCGCTGCGCAGTGCGCCGAAGCCGTGGGCAGCATGGAAGCGGTGTGCGACCTGACCCTCGATTATCTCAAGACCCGCCAGCAGTTCGGCCAGGTGATCGGCAAGTTCCAGGCGCTTCAACACCGCATGGTGGACATGCGCATCGAACTGGACCAGGCCACCTCCATGGCCATCCTTGCCGCGTGTGCAGCCGATGCGCCAGACAGTGACCAGCGCAGCCGAACGCTGGCGGCCGCCAAGGTCTTGATCGTGCGCGCCGCCCGTTTTATCGCCGAGCAGGGTATTCAGCTGCACGGTGGCATCGGCTTGACCTGGGAATATGTGCTGTCGCACCACGCCAAGCACTTGCTGATGCTCAGCCATCAGTTCGGCAACGATGACCACCACCTCAAGGCCTACAGCCGGTTGCTGCAGGTCGACTGAGAAACGACGGCAATGTCCGTATTGATTTTCCCCTATCAGGGCCTTCGGGCCCTTTTTTTCGGGAAAAGCGGCCGTTACGGGCGAACCGTGTATCACCAAAAGGGGAAGAAATTGAGCCGTAGCATTTCCACACTGACGGGCATGGGTTGCAGACTTGATGGCGGCATGTTGTTCGGAAATACGCCGCGCGTGCTCTGGGCGGACTGGATGAAGCCCGCTCACGACAACACAGTAGAGATTTCTGCGCGGGTACTGTTGGTGCAAGAGCAAGGCAAAAACATCCTGGTCATGGCCGGAGCTGAAAATCTTCTGGCGCCGCTTGCGCGCAACTGCGGTTGCCAACCGCAGACACCGGGTTTGCTGGAAAGCCTGGCGCGGCGCGGGCTGAAAGAAGGCGACATCGATTCGGTAGTGTTGACACATGTGCATGCGCACCTCTCCAGGGACATGAGTGAACGGGTCAGGGAGGGCGATATGCCGCGCCTGTTGTTCCCGCGAGCGCGGTATGTGTGCGGCGAGCGACATTGGCACCGCGCACGCCGCCCGCACCCGCGGGATCGGGAAATGTTCGTCGCACCTTTGGTGCATGGGCTGGAGAGCAGTGGGCGTTTGACCCTGGTCGATAGCACTCGATGTGAGTCACTCGGCGATGACTGGTGTTTTCACATAAACGATGGATTTACCCCGGGTCAGCTGTTGCCGGAAATTCAGCTGCCAGGAGGTCCGGTGGTTTTCTGCGGTGACCTGATTCCCGGGACGCATTGGCTTGATCTTGAGGTGACCAGTGGCCGGGATCGCAACGCTGAGCGTGTGATCGACGAGAAGGAGCATCTGCTCGACCACCTGGTCGCTCTTGGTGGGCGCCTGTTCTTTGCTCGCGACCTGGAGGTGGCGATGGTCAAGGTCATGCGTGATCGCCGATCCCGCTATATCCCCTTTGATCAATACCGCACGTTGAACCGTTTCGAAGGCTAGAACCCTTCAGCTTCGTTCGCACGCCCCCCTCATCGCTTAATTATCCATCCCCCCCTAATTCCCCCTCCAGCGGGTGGGCGAGATGACCGGTCCTGCTCTTAGGATCGAATCGCTCTAAACAAAAAAACTACAAGAAAACACCGAGGAAGACCTACACGTGGATATCGCCATCAGAGCGACCTTCAGTTCGTTTCTGCCGCCTTCTTGGTTCGCCGCAGAAGCCCGCTCGCGTCGTACTTTTTCGCACAATTGGAGTGCCGCATGACAAAAACAATAATGCACGGTGGCTTTCGCCCCCATCTGCTGGCGGCTGCCGTTGCTATCGGCGTGAGCACCCAGGCCAATGCAGTCAATTTCGAAATCGGGGAAATCAAGGGGCAGTTCGATACATCGCTGTCGCTTGGCGCCAGTTGGGCTGTGCGTGGGCCCGATCCGGACTTTATTTCCAACTTCAACTCGCAGGGTGTGCGCGGTAATTCTTCGTCGCGCCTGTCGGACGACAATCGCCTGAACTTCAAGAAGGGCGAAACCTTCTCGAAGCTGTTCAAGGGCATCCATGATCTGGAGTTGAAGTACGGCGACAGCGGCATTTTCGTGCGCGGCAAGTACTGGTACGACTTCGAGCTGATGGATGAGCATCGTCCTTTCTATGACATTGATGACCATGGCCGCAATGACCTGGCCAAGGCCTCCGGTGCCGAGTTCCTCGACGCCTTTGTCTATCACAGCTACAACATCGGCGAGCTGCCGGGCAACGTGCGTCTGGGCAAGCAGGTGGTGAGCTGGGGCGAGAGTACCTTCATCGGCAACAGCATCAACTCGATCAACCCGATCGACGTGGCGGCCTTGCGGCGCCCGGGTGCCGAGGTCAAGGAAGGTCTGATTCCGGTCAACATGTTCTACATGTCGCAGAACATCACCGACAACTTCAGTGCCGAGGCGTTCTATCAGCTGGAGTGGGAAAGTACGGTCGTCGACAACTGCGGCACTTTCTTCGGCGCCGACCCGCTGGCCAAAGGCTGCTATGACCGTCAAGTCGGTGCCGGGCTGGACCTGGCGCCCGGCGTGGCCAACAACACGGCCAATCCGCCGGGCTTCGCCAACAACACCGACGATGCCTACACCCCGCGGGTAAAGGACAACGAAGCCCGTGACGGCGGTCAGTATGGCCTGGCCCTGCGCTGGTTCGTACCGGAGCTCAATGACACCGAGTTCGGTGCTTACGCGATGAACTATCACAGCCGCAGCCCGTATCTGAGCACCTTGCGCTCGACCGTGGCATTCAACGCCGCCAACCCGATCCCGGCACTGCGCGCCTCACGGTATTTCGTTGACTACCCGGAAGACATCCGCCTCTATGGCCTTAGTTTCCAGACCAACGTCGACGGCACGTCACTAGGTGGCGAAGTCAGTTTCCGGCCAAACATGCCGCTGCAGCTCAATAACACCGACCTGGCGGGTGCAACCACGGGTAACCCGGTAGCGCTGTTGAATCGTATCGGTTATGCCAACACCACCCCAGGTGGTGTGATCAATGGCTACAAACGCATGCCGGTGCTACAGGCCCAGATGTCGGCCACCCAGTTTTTCGAGCAGGTCATGGGAGCCAGTCGCCTGACCCTGGTCGGTGAAGTGGGCTACAACCGCATCAACGGCCTGGGCGAGTCCGATGGCACCGATCTGCGCTTCGGTCGCAGCGGGATTTTCGGTGTTGGCGTTCAGCCAGGGGCGGCCAATACAGCGTGCCTGAACAAGACCACCAACCCGCAGCAGGAATGCAACGACAAGGGCTTCTACACCGCCGAGTCCTGGGGCTACCGCGCTCGCGCCCGCCTGGACTATCCGAACGTGTTCGCCGGTATCAACCTGGCGCCGAACCTGGCCTGGTCCCACGACGTCAACGGCAACGGTCCGAACTTCGAGGAAGGCCTGAAGGCCATCAGCCTCGGCGTGGATGCTGATTACAAAAACACCTACACCGCCAGCCTCAGTTACACCGATTTCTTCGGTGGCGATTTCAATACCAACGGTGATCGGGACTTCGTCGCGCTCAGCGTCGGTGTGAACTTCTAACAAGAAGACAGTCGAGAGAAAGCAGACATGAAAACAACAACCATGATGCACATAGGCGCGCTCGCGCTGACACTGCTGGCCGGCCAGGTGATGGCCGCGGTTTCTCAGGAAGAGGCCGCAAAACTGGGTACCACCCTGACCCCGCTCGGGGCGCAGAAGGAAGGCAATGCCGATGGTAGCATTCCGGCCTGGACGGGTGGCTTGAAGCCCGGCGCGGCACCGGTCAGCCATCGGTTCCTGGGCGATCCATTTGCGGGTGAAAAACCGCTATTCACCATCACTCCGGCGAACGCTGCGCAATACCAAGACAAGCTCAGTGCGGGACAATTGGCGATGCTCAAACGCTATCCCGACACCTACAGGATTCCGGTCTACAAGACCCACCGCACAGCCGCTGCCCCGCAGGAGATCTACGACGCCGCGAAGAAAAGTGCGTTGAACACCCAGCCGGTCGACGGCGGTAATGGATTGACCAATTTCAGCGAATCTCGCAACTTCGCATTCCCGATTCCGAAGAACGGCGTCGAGGTGCTCTGGAACCATCTGACGCGCTATCGTGGCCTCAACCAGCGGCGCCAGTCGATCCAGGCGACGCCGCAGGTCGATGGGTCGTTCACCGTCGTCGAGTTCCAGGACGAAATGGCATTCCCGCAATACATGACCGGTGAAGACAAGGCAGGCAGTGAGAATATCTTCGCCTACTACATACAGCGCGTGACCGCGCCGGCACGCCTGGCCGGTAACGTCGTGCTGCTGCATGAGACCATCGATCAGGTCAAGGAGCCGCGTCTGGCCTGGGTCTACAACGCCGGTCAGCGTCGCGTTCGCCGCGCCCCGCAGATTGCCTACGATGGACCGGGTACCGCGTCCGACGGCATGCGCACTTCGGACAACGGCGACCTGTTCAACGGTGCCCCGGATCGCTACGACTGGAAGCTGATCGGCAAGAAGGAGATGTACATTCCTTACAACAACTACCGCCTGGCTTCGCCCTCGCTGAAATACGCCGACATTCTCAAGGCCGGGCACATCAATCAGGACTTGACCCGCTATGAGTTGCACCGGGTGTGGGAAGTGGAAGGCACCCTGAAACCGGGTGAGCGTCACATCTACGCCAAGCGTCACATGTACTTCGACGAAGACACCTGGCAATTGGCAGAAGTCGACCATTACGACGGTCGTGGCCAGTTGTGGCGTGTCGGTGAAGGCATGGCGATGAACGACTACGAACAAGGCGCCGGGATTTACGCAGGTCAGGTGCTGTATGACCTGGTTGCCGGTCGCTACCTGGCCATGGCATTGGGTAACGAGTTCAAGGAAGGGATCGAGTACGGCGTCCAGCCGAAACTGGCCGACTACACTCCGGCGGCCTTGCGCAACGCAGGTATTCGCTGATCCTTTGACGCCACGCATCGCCCTGTTTTCAGGGTGATGAGTGTGCTCAAGAACACCGTTCCTGTAGGAGCGAGCCTGCTCGCGAAGAATTCAAGAGCGCCGCGTTTAGCTAGTTAACACGCGTTATCGTTAACGTCCATCGCGAGCAAGCTCGCTCCTGCAACGTCTCTTATTGTTCTGCCCGTTGTCTCAACGCAGTCAATGCCTCATAGCGAGACGACACACCCAGCTTGGTGTAGATGTTCTTGAAGTTCCACTTGATGGTTTCCTGACTGAGATTCAGGGTCTGTGCAATGCGTTTGTTGGGCATCGACTGCTCCAGCAAACTGATGATTTCCAGCTCCCGCTTGGTAAACAGCGAAGATTCCCCCGCCGCCGAATCTTTCATTGCACGTGACGATGCAGGGCCAGTGCTGGCGCAGTTCAACGGCACGGCCGCCAACCGATTGCGGTAGCTGTCCAGGACCGGATCGTCACGACAATCCAGATTGGCCAGCAGGGTCAGCAGGGAAGGGCCTTCATCCAGCAGGGTGCGCACCAGGCCCAGCCGATAGCTTTCACCGACGACTTCACGCAACAGCACGGTGGTTTCTGCCGGGCGTCCAAGATCATTCAGCGCAACGGCACGCAACAGGACCGACTGGATTCGCCACTTGCCTCGACAGTAGCGACTGGCGAACTGCTCGACGATGTCCAGGGCCAGGAGGGCGCGATCCGGCTCTTGCCTGGCCAGGCAGATGCGCGCACGCGAAAGGGCCGCGAGGGCACTGATTTCCTGCGCAAGCGGCGTGTCGCCCGAATGACGATGGGTCAACGCGTCGAGGCCGGCTCTCTGGCTTTCGCACTGGCGCCAATCGCCGTTGCCAAGCAGGAAGCGTATTTGCTCGGTCAGGTTATGGGCCAGCGCGCGATCGAATCCTCGAGCACGAAACTCCATCGCCATCTTGGCCAGGTAAGTCAGCGCACTGGCCGTGGACTCCTGCAGGTAGTTCATGCGAGCGACACTGATCATCGCGGAGATGGTCACCGATGGCGGAGCGAATCGCAAAAGATCAAGACGATTGCTCAAGGCTTCGCGTACATCGTCAATGCGATCCATCTCGTAGTGCGCTTCGGCGACCGCCACCGCACAGGTGCATGCGCTGACTGAACGACGACCGTGATTGCGCTCGGCCAGGAGTAGAACATCAATGAGATGCCGTGAAGCCTCCATGACGTTTCCATTGAGTAATACCCCATGGGCAATGGTGGCGACGATCATCAGCGCCAACTCGTCATGGCTGGTGCGCAGCGTTTCGCATTCGGGGCTATTGAGGTACTCCCAGGCTTGTTGCTGATGGCCGAGGTAGACCAGGCAGTTGATGTACAGACAAACACGCATCCGCTCATTGAACGGGTGTGCGAAGCTGCGCGCCGGCAAGCCCTCAACGAGCTGGCTGCAACGTGCCAGGTCATCATGTTGCAAAGCGACCGCTGCTTTGGCCAGATCGATTTGTGGCTTCCACTTTGTCTTGGTCGCCGGACTCTTTTCGAGCACATCGATCCATGTTTCCGCTTTGCTGGTCAGCATCGTCAACAAGCAGCCCCAGGCACCTTGAAGCAGTACCTTGGGGTGCTGTGTCAATTGTTCCAGAGGCACACAGTCGAGCCAGCGCATGAACTGACCCAGATGACTCAGGCTGTGGTAGGTCGGCTGCTTTCGCTCCAGCAGCCAAACCAGCTCCTCAAGGTCTTCGCTGAGTACCGCATGACGAGTCGCTTCGCTCACCATTCCGGCGTGTTCGAACCAATGCGCCGCACGCAGGTGCAGTCGGGGCAGGTCGGCATCCGACGCGGTCAAGCGTTGTTGCAGGTATTCGGCGAATAGCGGATGCAACCGGTACCACTGCTGCTGGCTCTCCATGTCGACAGGCAGGATGAACAGGTTGCGGGTCTCGATGCTGGCAATCAGTTCGGCGGCTTGCGATGCCTGGCTGACATGCTCGGCTACCTGTGCATTGAAGCGGCGCAGAATCGAGATTTTCTCGAGAAATCCGATGATCTCCGTGGGTAACCCGTTCACCACGTCTTCGGCCAGGTAATCGCGCAAATCGCTGTTGCCGGGAAGCAGTCGATGGATCTTCGCTTCATTGCGCGGGTTGGCCTTGAGCGAGATGGACATCAATTGCAGGCCAATGGGCCAGCCATCCGTGTTGTCGTGAATGGAGTGCGCCAGCTCCATATCGATACCTTCGTCCAGATAGGCCTTGAGGAAGGCCAGGGACTCGTTGAAATCAAAACCAAGCTCGGTGGCGTTGATCTCACAGAGCTCGGCCATCGCTCGTAGTCGGCCGAGCTTCAGATTGGGATTCATCCGTGAGGCCAGGACAATGTGAAGCTGTGCCGGAGCACCATCCACTATCAGTTGAATCAGGCGGGAAATGCGTGGATCGGTGGCGAAATGGAAATCATCGATCATCAAGTACAGCGCACTGCTGACCCGCGCCAAGGTGTTGATCATCACCGACGCCAGCGCGAGCAAGCCGTCCAGTGACTCGCGCTCGATCAACAGCAAGAGATCGTCCTCCAGGGGGACACCGGCATTCTGCAGGGTGCAGATGAGATTGGCGCAGAACGACTCCAGGACGCCATCCTCCTGGGCGAGGGAGAGCCATACGACAATGCTGCCGTCCTTGATCAGCCCTTGTCGCCACTGCGCCATCAGTGTGGTCTTGCCGAACCCCGCGCTGCCATTGATCAGGGTCAGGCGGCAATCCCGAGCCGCTTGCAGGCGGGCCAGCAGCGTCTCCCGCAGCACGGCGTGACTGCTGATGCGTGGCGGTGAGAAGCGGGTAGTAATGGGCGGGGAACTCGGAAGCATGGCTAATCCAGTCTGCTGCGGATTTCAAAGGCTTTGGAAAGATTTTAGGCCGATTACAGCACGTTTATGCAATGACTAAATTACTCGCCGGGGCAAGCGCAATCGGGCGAAGACAGGGGGGGCCACCCCAATCCCCCCCGCAGGACGCGGGTACAGCCTGCAGATGATTTCGTAACGATGACAGCCTGGATTGCTCGGGATATCGAGCAAAGCGAGAAGCCGCAGTGGGCTGAATTTTTTATGGAGAATGTGATGTCGCACAAACCGTACGTTGCCGGGGTTGGCATGATCCCGTTCCTGAAGCCAGGGGCCAGTGGGTCGTATATCGAAATGGGCGCTGAAGCCACTCGCCAGGCATTGAAAGACGCAGGACTGGACTATCACCTGGTTCAACAGGCTTATGTCGGATATGTCTATGGCGATTCCACCTGCGGCCAATCGGCACTCTACGAAGTGGGCATGAGCGGCGTACCGGTAGTGAACGTCAACAACAACTGCTCCACGGGTTCCACTGCCCTGTACCTGGCTCGCCAGGCCGTGGAAAGCGGGGCGGTGGAATGCGCCTTGGCCCTGGGCTTCGAGCAAATGCAACCCGGCGCCCTGGGGGCGGTGTTTACCGATCGTCCGGCCTGCATGGGCAAGCACCTTCAGGTCTCGGACGAACTGACCGCTGACGCTGGCGCGATCGGCGTTCCGATGACGCTGCGCCAGTTTGGTGGTGCGGGGCGTGAACACATGCAGCGTTATGGCACCGAGATGAGCACCTTTGCCGCGATTCGCGCCAAGGCCAGCCGTCATGCCGCCAACAACCCGCTCGCGCTGTTCCGTAAAATCGTCACCACCGAAGATGTGATGAACGATCAAGTGCTCTGGCCGGGTGTGATGACGCGCCTGATGGCTTGCCCGCCCACCTGTGGCGCAGCCGCTGCGATCATCTGTAGCGAAGCGTTCGCCAGGAAACATGGTCTGCGCACTGACGTGATGATCATGGCGCAATCGATGACCACTGATCGAGGGGTTTCCTTCGAACCAGCATCGATGATCCAGACGGTCGGTTTCGACATGACCCGGCGTGCCGCTCACGAGGTGTACGAGAAGGCGGGTGTCGGGCCGCAGGATATCCTGGTTGCCGAAATGCATGACTGCTTTGCCCAGAATGAGCTACTGACCTACGAAGCCTTGGGTCTGTGCCCGGTAGGCGGCGCCGAAAAATTCGTGCTCGATGGCGATAACACCTACGGCGGGCGTGTGGTGACCAACCCATCCGGCGGGCTGCTCTCCAAGGGCCACCCGCTGGGGGCCACAGGTCTGGCTCAGTGCTATGAACTGACACACCAGCTGCGCGGAACCGCTGACAAGCGTCAGGTCGAAGGCGTGAATCTCGCCCTGCAACACAACCTCGGCCTGGGTGGTGCCTGCGTCGTCACGCTCTACGGCCGCGCTTGATGGCGTTCGCGTGCGCACGTAAGGCGCACGCGTTTTTTGCACCGAACGCAGTGAATCAGCATGGCGTACTTCCTGTATTAAACTATCGGTCTGCACTTGAAGAAGATTGTCTCCGGAACTCAGTCGATGGCTATGCCACCCCAAGATCCCAAGCGCCACCTGTCAGTCGATCGGGTGCCCCAACTCATCCCTGACACCAAGGTCATTCCACCTCGCGGTGCACGCCAGCTCATGCCCCGCGCGACACTGATGAGCCGCCTGATGGAGGCCCGTCGGCAGCGCTGTATCGCTATCCAGGGGCCTGCCGGAAGCGGCAAGACCAGCACCTTGCTGGCCTGGCGCCGGGAATTGATAGCGATCGATTTCGACGTCGCCTGGCTGTCACTGACTGGCGAGGATAATGAGCCGGCGCGACTGGCCAATTGCTTGTTGGCCAGCGTTGCCGAGGTCGACGTCGCGCTTGCACGAGAAGCCGCTTTGTTGCTCGGGGAAGGTGGTGGCGAGTTGGCGCTCGAACACTGGGTCATCGTCCTGCTTCAGTCTGTGGCTCGACACGGCTCTGAGCTGGTGGTGATGATCGATGATGTGCATCACCTCAATGATGCAGATAACTTCAAGGTGCTGGGTTGGCTGCTTGACTATGCACCGCCGAACCTTCACCTGGTGCTCGGCACGCGCAGCGCGTTACCGGCATCGCTTCCGCTTGCGCGTCTGCGCACCCAGGGTCAGCTGAGCGAGTATGACTTGCGGGACTTGCGTTTCAGTGTCGAAGAGTCAGAACGATACTTGCGACAGTTTGGCGAGATCAGCACTCACGATGCCGAGGCCCTGCATGACTTGACCGACGGTTGGGTGGCTGGCCTGCAATTGTTCGCGATCGACTTGAAATCCAGGCACGGCAGCAACTTCAATCGCATGCAGGTACGAGGCGCCGGGGCCTTTGCGCAGTACTTCGAGCAGGAGGTGTTGATCCACTTGCCACTAGAAGACCGGCAGTTGCTCACGCATTCTTCGATCTGCAATCGCTTCACCGCCCCCTTGTGCGCCAGGCTTGTTGGCAAGCCGCACGCGATTGCCGGGATGATGAGCCAGTTGACCCGCCTCGACAGCGATAACCTGTTCATCACCCAGATCAAGAGCCACGACAGGGAAACCTGGTACCGCCTCCACCCGTTGTTGCGCGAGGTACTGCGCGAGCACCTGAGCCGTCAGCCCGAGGAGGAACAGAAAAAACTCCATGCCGTGGCGCGCGACTGGCTGCTCGAACAAGGACATATCGACGAGGCGGTGCGCCACGCCGTACTGGCCGGCGATTTTCAGATTGCGGCCGATATTGTCGAAGCCTGCGCGCACGAATTGATGGCGCGTGGTTCCCTCAGTCAATTGCCCAACCTTCTGCGCCGGCTGCCCATGGAACAGATGCGCGAGCGCTATAGCCTGCAACTGGTGATGGCGCAGTTACAACTGCATGCGCATAACTTCGCAGAGGGGCAAGAGATACTTGACCGGCTGGAGGCGCAACAGCACCGGCTGAATGTTCAACAGCGTCAAGGCCTGCTGGTCACGCGTGGCACGCTGGCCATGCAGCGTGACCTGACCGAGGCGGCATGGTGCTTCGCTCCGGAACTGGAAGCGATACCTGACGATGCCGACGATCTGATATTGACCGGTCGCGCCTCCATTCTTGCCTGGTTGTATTTGTTCAGCGGAGATCACGAGCGGGTGCGCGCAATCATCCAGCACAGCGATCGCCCGAATACCTCGCCGCGCCGGACCCTCGTTGGCCGATGCATCTACGGCATGAGCCTGGTGCATGAGGGACGCATCAGTGAAGCGGAAAATATCTTTCGCAACACCCTGGAAGCTGCAAAATCGCACGGCAGCAGTGCCGCGGTCGCTGGCCATGCGGCTGCCGCTTTCCTGGCCAGCCTGTTGTACGAACAACACAATCTGGCCGATGTCTGCCATTTGCTTGAGCCTCGCCTCGACATCCTTGAGCGGATCTCCATGCCCAACATCGTCTTGCACAGTCTTCTGTCGCTGAGCCGCGCTTGTTGGCTCAAGGGCGAGCAAACCCGGGCCATGCTCTATCTGGATCGCTTGAAAGACTACGCACAGCGCTACGACCTGGGCCGTCTGCTCGCCTGGACACTGTACGTGCGTATGCGTTGGTGTCTCGAAAAACTCCATACTTCGCAGGCCGAAGCCCTTTTGAGCGAGCTTCAGGAACTTGCCGACAAGCAGGCCGGCATCCATCGCGGTACGCCACTGATCATCCGGCTTTTGGCCATGCGGGCGGCGATCGAATTGAGTTTGTATCAGCGCGAATTCAGTGTCGCGATCGAGCAAATCGCACGGCTGATCGATGAGTGTGAAACGGCCACGCATTGGCAGTGGGTGGCCATCGCGCGGCTCCAACTGTCCATCGCTGAAAAGGGGCGAGGACGTGACGAGCAAGCGCTCGAACAATTGATTGAAGTCTTGCGTCTGGGACACCGCCTGGGCCTGGTGCGCAGTCTGCTCGATGTAGCGCCACAACTGCCTCGAATGCTGAACGATTTGCTGCAAGCCAATGCGCTTGATCCGGTGCTTGCGTTTTATGCTCAGCGCCTGATCGCAGCGGGCAGGCCGGCAGAAAAAGCCGGGCGCACAGTGATTTCATCGGTTGCGAACTTGAGTGAGCGGGAGACTGAGGTCGTGCAGCTGATGGCACAAGCCATGACCAACAAGAAAATTGCCCGCACCCTTGGCGTGTCACCGGAAACGGTGAAATGGCACATCAAGAATCTGTTCGCCAAGCTCGACGCCACCGGCAGGGAAGAAGCGATTGCCAAATGGCGCGACCTGAATACCTTGTAGGAGCAGCCGGTCGACGCTCCTACAGGTATCGAACGTCAGTTGACGTTGCTCAGACGGTTTTCCCAGAACGGTTTGCGCAGTTCGTTTTTCAGTACCTTGCCGACGCTGGACATCGGCAAGGAAGCGCGAAACTCGATGCTGCGGGGCACCTTGTAGCCGGCAATCATTTTCCGACAATGGGCAACCACTTCATCTTCGGCAACGCTGGCACCAGGCTTGAGGATGATCACCGCATGCACTGTCTCCCCCCATTTAGCGCAGGGAATACCAATCACAGCCGCTTGGGCAATGGCCGGGTGGCTGACAAGGGCGTTCTCGACTTCGGCGGTGAAGATGTTCTCGCCACCGCTGACGATCATGTCCTTGAGACGGTCGCAGATGTAGATGAAGCCATCGTCGTCCATGTAGCCGCCGTCACCGGTATGCATCCAGCCGCCGCGAAGCGCTTCGGCGGTGGCTTCCGGTTTGTTCCAGTAACCCAGCATGACGTTGGGGCCACGCACCAGGATTTCGCCGACCGTGCCACGGGGCACTTCGCGATCCTCGGTATCGGCAATGCGGATTTCCACGCAGCTGATGGGCAGCCCGGCTGAGTACATCTTGCCGCTGCGCTGATGTTCCTCGCTGTGGTACTCGGCGCCCAGCATGGTGATGCCGGGGGCCATTTCGGTCATGCCATAGCCTTGCGCGAACTGGGCTGCTGGGAAGGTCTGACGGGCACGCGCGAGCAGGACAGGAGTAATCGGCGAGGCGCCGTAGGTGATTTCCCGAAGCGAGCTCAGGTCCAGTGCCGCATGGGTTGGGTTTGCCTGGTGCCAGTCGAGGATCATCTGCAGCATGGTCGGCGCTAGAAAGGTGTCGGTGGCTTGCTCCCGGCTGATCTGTTCGATGACCTCTTGCGCTTTGAAGGCGGGCAGCACGATATGCATGCCACCGCTGAGGAACAGCACGACCATCGCAGCCAGGTCGGCCAGATGGAACATTGGCATGGCATGCAGGTAGCGCGTCTGTGCGCCGTAGCCCACACGATCCTGGTTGGCGAGGGCGGAGATGCCGATGTTGTTATGGCTGAGCATCACGCCCTTGGGGAAACCGGTGGTGCCGCCGGTGTAGAAGATTCCGAGAAGGGAATCGCCACAACGGTGCGCGTCTTCCACCGGCTCATTCTCGGCGATCAGGGCCTCGTAGTTGAGCATGCCCTCGGGCGTTTCACCGTCGCCGGCATAAATCACCAAGCGGATGCTCTTGGCCTCGACAGCCACCTGGGTCCCCAGTTTCTGGAAGGCGTCATCGACGATCAGCACGCAGGTTTGCGAGTCATCCAGGGAGTAGACGATTTCTGCTGCGCTCCAGCGGATGTTGACCGGATTGAGCACGGCATCGGCCCACGGTACTGCCTGGTAGTACTCGATGTAGCGCTGGGAGTTGAGCGAGAGCATCGCTACACGCTCGCCACTGGCCACGCCCAGGCGTTTGAGCGCGCCAGCCAGCCGAGCAACGCGATCACCCAACTGGGCGAAAGTCACACTGCGGCCCTGATAACGAATTGCCGTGGCATTGGGGCGCTGCTGCCGATGGCGCTGCAGCCCTTGGGTCATGTACATCAAAACCTCCAATATTGTTTTTGTAGGGAGTCCACTTGCGAGGTGGTCTGCAGGCCGTGATCTCATTGTCCGGGCATTCTTCCAACCGTGGGAGGGAAGAGTGCCCGGGGAGACGAACGGCCGTCAGAGGTTGCCGTAGCCACCGCCGCAGACCAGGGCCTGGCCGGTGACGTAGTTGGCTTCCGGCAGGCACAGCATCACCACCGAACCGGCCGCTTCTTCGGCCGTGCCGGGGCGTCCCAGGGGAATGGCAGAGCTGGCGGTATCGATGCGTTCCTGTTGAACGCCGACCTTTATTTCACGACCTTCAATGTTGATGGTCTTGCTCTCGTCGCCAGCCAGCGCCTGGGTCAGTCGGGTATCGATGAAACCAAATGCCACGGCGTTGACATTGACCTTCAGGCGCCCCCACTCCTTGGCCAGGGTCTTGGTCATGCCAATGGTCCCGGCCTTGGCGGCGGAGTAGTTGGACTGACCGGCGTTACCGCCAGCGGCCACGGAGGAAATGTTGACGATTTTGCGGAACACTTCGCGGCCTTCGGCGGCGTCTTTCTTGGCTTGGGCGCTGATGATCGGCTGGGCCGCACGCAGAATGCGGAACGGTGCGGTCAGGTGGCAGTCGATGATCGCGTACCACTGTTCGTCGGTCATTTTCTGGATGACGTTGTCCCAGGTGTATCCGGCGTTGTTGATGATGATGTCGATGCCACCGTAGCTCTGCACGGCGGTCTGTACGAAACGCTCAGCGAAATCGGCGGCAGTCACGCTGCCGACGCAAGCAACGGCTTCACCACCGGCCTGGCGAATTTCAGCCACGACTTCTTCGGCCGGTGCCGAGTCCAGATCGTTGATCACCACTTTGGCGCCATAGGCAGCCAGTTGCAGAGCAACGCTACGACCGATACCACGACCGGAACCGGTGACCAGGGCGACTTTACCTTCAAGCTTTTTCATTGGATTGTTCCTTGGGCTGTGGGTTGAACTATCAGGCGAGGGCGACAACGGCTTCGCCGGCCAGCTTCTCTTCGCCGTACTGATTGGCGCAGCGAAGCGCCAGGCGCACACGCTGCTCGCCGGCATCGATGAACTTCTCGACGACCTTGCCGGTACAGGTCGGGATGTGGCCGAGATGAGTGATTCCAGTGAAACGAACCGATAGGCTGCGCACCTGGCTTTGCGGCACCCAGGCGGTCAGCAGGCGACCGAAGTACGCCGCGGACAACATGCCGTGGGCGAACACATCATCCATCCGCGACTTGCGGGCGAAGTCGAGGTCGACGTGGATCGGGTTGTGATCACCTGAAGCGCCGCAGTACAAGGCGAGGGTGGTGCGGTTGACCGGCTGCAGCTTGAGCAGCGGGATCTCGTCACCGACCTGGATATCGGAAAATCGAACGCTCATGACGACTCCTTAGCGCTGCACAAGAGAGGAGCGGATATCGGCGATGTGCTCGCCATCCTGATTGGTTACTCGTGCCTCCATGACCACGAATTGCAGGGCGCCACCTTTCTTTTCGTAGAGGTCGGAGATGAAGCCGTGGAACGTCAGCACGTCTCCCGCGTAGGCCATCGAGTGATAGACGAAGGACTGCTCGGCGTGAAGAACCCGGCCAAGGTCGAAGCCGACCAGGTTGAGCAGTTCCACCACATCGCGGCCTTCGCTTTCCAGACACTTGAGGAAAGTGGGCGGGACCGGCAATGACTTATGGCCGGCGGCCTTCGCGGCGGCTTCGTCGGTATAGACCGGATCGGTTTCGCCGATGGCCTTGGCGAAGAAGCGCAGGCGACCCTTTTCAACGTCGACGCTGTACGCGCCGATTTTGTGCCCGATCAGATTTTTGTCTGCCATGTTCACTTGGCTCCTATGTGAAAACGCGCCTGAACAGGGCGATCAGTTTTTACCAAACAGCGTGACGACACAGGCGCCGCCCAGACCCAGGTTGTGTTGCATGGCGATTTGCACACCGTCCACCTGGCGCTTGTCGGCGGTGCCGCGCAGCTGATGGGTCAGCTCATAGCATTGGGCAAGGCCGGTTGCGCCCAGCGGGTGGCCCTTGGAAAGCAGACCGCCGGAGGGGTTGGTCACGACCTGGCCGCCGTAGGTGTTGTCGCCATCGAGGATGAAACGTTCAGCCTCGCCGACCGGGCATAAACCCAGGGCTTCATAGGTCAGCAGTTCGTTGTGGGCGAAGCAGTCGTGCAGCTCGACCACGCGGATATCCTCAGGGCCGATACCGGCTTGTTCGTAGACCTGGTTGGCAGCCGCCTGAGCCATGTGAAAACCGGCGAAGCTGATCATCGACGGTGGATCGAAAGACACAACCGAGTCCGTGGTCATCGACTGGGCGAGGATCGCCACGTCAGTGCGCAGGCCGTGTTTTTTGGCGAAGGCTTCGCTGCAGACAATCGCAGCAGCGCCACCGCAGGTTGGCGGGCATGCCATCAGGCGGGTCATGACGCCGGGCCAGATGACTTTGTCGTTCATCACTTCTTCGGTGGTCACCACATTTTTGAACAGCGCCAGCGGGTTGTTGGCCGCGTGGCGGCTGGCCTTGGCGCGGATCGCGGCGAAGGCCTCCATCGAGGTGCCGTAGCGTTGCATGTGCTCGCGACCGGCGCCGCCGAAACCACGCAAGGCTTGAGGGATGTCCGCGGCATCGGCGGTCAGCGATTCGAGTACGTGCAGGAAGCGTGCGCGGGGGCGGGGACGGTCATCCCAATGGGACCTCAGCGCGCCGGCCTGCATCTGCTCGAAGCCCAACGCCAGGGCGCACTCGACCTGACCGCTGGCCACGGCGGCGCGGGCGAGATACAGGGCAGTAGAACCGGTGGAGCAGTTGTTGTTGACGTTGACCACCGGAATACCGGTCAGGCCGACCTCGTAGAGGGCGGTCTGGCCACTGGTGGAGTCGCCGAACACGTAGCCGGTGAAGGCCATCTGGATCTTGTCGTAGCCAATCCCCGCGTCCTTCAGCGCAAGGCGCAAGGCCTCGGCACCCATTTCGGTGTAAGTCGGGCTTGCGCCCGGCTTGCTGAATGGAATCATGCCGACGCCGGCAACGATAACTTTTCCGCTCATGTCTTTGGTCTCGGTAGAAGAGGAGGAGATTTACAGCTTGCGAGCGATCAGGTCGCGCTGGACTTCGTTGGTGCCACCGAAGACCCGGGATATGCGCAGGTCGACAAAGGCGCGGGCAATCGGATACTCGAGCATGTAGCCGTAACCACCGTGCAACTGGACCATGTCATCCAGGTGCTTCCACAGGGTCTCGGTGGCGAACAGCTTGGCGATGGCGGCCTCTTCCACGGTCAACTTGCGGCGCATGTGCTCGCTGATGTAGTAGTCGATCATGGTGCGTACCGCGACTGAGGCGGCCTTGGCATCGGCGAGTTTGAATTTGGTGTTCTGGAAATCCCACACCGAGTGGCCGAAGGCCTTGCGCTCCTTGACGTACTCGATGGTCAGGTCAAGCAGACGCTCCAGGTGAATGGCGGCATAGATGGCGATACCCAGCCGTTCCTGTGGCAGCTCCTGCATCATGTAGGCGAAGCCTTTGCCTTCCTCGCCCAGCAGGTTGCCGACGGGTACGCGCACATCGTCGAAAAACATCTCCGCGGTGTCGGAAGCGCGCTGGCCGACCTTGTCGAGCTTGCGGCCTCGACGGAAGCCTTCGCGACTGGTTTCCACCATGATCAGGCTGATTCCCTTGGAACCCGCCGTCAGGTCGGTCCGACAGGCCAGCAGGACCATGTCGCAGTTCAGGCCATTGCTAATAAAGGTCTTGCTGCCATTGATGACGTATTCGTCGCCATCACGGATTGCGGTGGTGCGTGCAGCTTTCAGGTCACTGCCGCTGCCCGGCTCGGTCATGCCGAGGGCGAGGATGGTTTCGCCACTGCAGATGCTCGGCAGCCAGCGATGCTTTTGCTCTTCGGTACCGAAACGCACGATGTACATCGCAATGATGTCCGAGTGCAGGCCGAAACTGACGCCAGACACGCCGGCTCGGTGCATTTCTTCATTGATGACTGTCGCGTGGCCGAAGTCTCCGCCGCCACCGCCATACACCGCAGGGACCATGGAGCACAACAAACCTTCGCGGCCGGCCTTGAGCCAGGTCTGACGGTCGACCTTGCCGGCCTCGTCCCATTCGGCCTGACGTGGCACGCATTCGCGGTCGAAGAAGCGGCGGGCGGTTTCGCGGAACATTTCATGGTCTTCGCGAAAGATGGATCGTTGAATGTGCATTACGGACTCCAGTGTCTGTAAAAGGATCGGCAGGCGACTCCTGGGGGGGTGAGCCATGTGTCCGAGGGACTGGAGGAATGCTGCCGGGGCGGCTGTCGCGGTATCCCTCCCCACGGTGGGGGGGGATGAAAGTTGCGGGAATTCACGGTGGTGGCTTACCGACTGGCTATCGGCGGTGACCTACTCATCGTGGGGGGGGGAGTGAGTGACCGGGGCTTCGTAGGCTCTGCGTCGCAGGTGTTGCTCCAGCGCGTTTAGCGCCTTGGCACCGAGTTCATTCCTTCAAGGAGTTGCACAATGAGAAGCATAACAATCACAAAGCTTCGCCTCGCACGGTTGGGCGCGGGCCTGGCACTGGCAGGTGTGTCTGTCATGGCGGCTGCCCAGTCTGCCCCGCCGATGAACCCTTATCTGGCCCAGACCTTCAGCAACCAGGCCCATTGGAACAGCGCGCAGACAGACAGCACCGAGATTGCGGTGCCGCGTGGTTCCTACGAGCTGACACCGGAGTCGGTGACGTACCTGCCCAGCGATGCGGGCGGCATGCCGCATTTCGTCGACAAGGTCGGTGACACCATGGTCACGTGGTGGTGGTCCGGCCTTGGCTTGCGCAAGTACAACAAGGTCGATGGCAAGCTGGTTGAAGTGGCGCGCAGCGAAATGCCGCTGAAGTTGCCCGATTTCGAAAAGGTCAGCGACGATCAACGTTTGAAGCAGACTCAGGATGTCAAACGATTGCTCGACAACAAGGACGAGCAGGGTTTGCTCGACTATATGCGCGGGCAGCCGAACCGAATGATCAGCAGCATCAACGATCAGTTGCGTGGCGGCGCCCTCTATTCGATGTTGACCCGCGAAGATGCCTTCATCGGTGCCGGTGGCCGGCAGATTTTCCGTGTCGACCAACTCGATCCGAAAAAGCCTGACTCGGGCATGGGCACACCGCTGGTGCGTGTGCTGCCGGAATCGCTGTACGACAACGAAAAGGTCAAGCGTGGCACCGATTTTCCGGTCGATTTCAACTTCGGCATGGGCATGACCTTCAATGGCTATCTGGTGCTCAACACCGTCGGCGGCAAGGTCATCACCCTCGACCCGAAAACCCTCGAGATCGTCGACACCTACGCCGTCGATGGCGCGGACGAATTGTTCCTCAATGGCTTTGCCAATGGCGATGAGGCGGGTGGCGGGGCGGTCTATGTCGCTTCAAACCAGAACATGTACCGCCTGGTGGTCGATGCCAAGGGCAAGATTCACAGCGACGAAGCCAGTGGTGCCTGGAAAGCGGCCTATGACCGTGGCATCCGTATCTCCGCCTTGAAAGTCGCTGACGGTACGGGGTCGACACCGACGCTGATGGGCTTCGGGCCGGACGAAGACAAACTCGTGGTGATCACCGACGGCGCGCAGAAAATGCGCCTGGTGGCCTTCTGGCGCGACCAGTTGCCGGCTGGCTGGAAGCAGAAACCCGGCACGCTGTCGGCACGCATCGCTGACCAGCAGCAAGTGGACATGGGCGCCGACGTGGAAACCGTGCAGTCCGAGCAATCGGTGTCGACCTATGGCGACTATGCCTTCGTGGTCAACAACATCATCAGCAAGGATGCCCCTTACCTGGCGCGTGACAACTACTACGTGAGCATGCTCAACGGCGCCACGCGTCCGGGGCCGAAAGGTGTTGCCATGCTGAAGTGGGACCAGAAGAGCGACGCGTGGAAACAGTTGTGGATGCGCAACGACGTATCGTCGATATCGACGGTGCCGATGATCAGTGGCGGCGGCCGGATGGCGATCATTGATGGTTACTTCACCCGCGACTGGAACGACCGTTACCACATCGGCATGGACCTCGACAGCGGCGACACCGTGTTGAAGATCCATACCGGCAGCGATCCGCGTTTCAACGGCATGTACTCGGCGATCAAGGTCAACGAATCCGGTGCGATTCAGTACGGCATGGCCTTCGGCCTGGTCCGTCTGGACACCACCAGGATGAAAAAACTCGATTGACCGACAGCGGCGCGGGGCCCGTGTCCCGCGCCGACCTGCAGGGTCGCAACAACCCACAATGAGAAGGTAAACCCTCCAATGAGCAAGATCGAACAACCCGAAGTGGTGCGCATGCGTGGAATCCTCGCCATGCAGCGCACGGCTTATCTGTCGAATGACATCTGGACCGCCGAGCAACGCTGTGAATTGTTCGATCGTCTGATCGGCATGCTGGTCGAGTACAAGCAGGAAATCGTTGAGGCGACGGCGGCCGACTTCGGTCATCGCAGCCACGACCTGACGCGCATCATCGACTTGTTGGGCCCGCTGTCGTCTTTGAAGAAAACCAGGGCCAGGATTGCTGAGTGGATGCAACCCGAGCAGCGCGCCGCCGACCGTGGCGAGGCCTGGATTCAGTATCAGCCGCTGGGCGTGGTGGGTATTGTTACTGCCTGGAATTTTCCGGTGGGCATGGTCATCCAGGGGTTGGCCAGTGCGCTTTCCGCCGGTAACCGGGCGATGGTCAAAGTCTCGGAATTGAACCCCGGGTGTTCCGAGTTGATGCAACGGATGTTCAGCGCCACCTTCGCCGAGGACGAGATCGCCATCGTCACCGGCGACGCGCAGGTTGGCCAGGCGTTCTGCAGTTTGCCGTTCGACCATCTGCTGTTCACTGGAGCGAGCAGCGTTGGCAAGCATGTGATGCGTGCCGCTGCCGAGAACCTGGTGCCGGTCACTCTGGAGCTGGGTGGAAAGTCTCCAGCCATCGTTTCCCGTTCCGCTGACCTCAAGGCAGCGGCGAGCAAGATCATGGCGGGCAAGCTATTGAATGCCGGCCAGGTCTGCCTTGCGCCGGATCACGTGTTTGTTCCCGAAGAGTCGATGGAGGAATTCATCGAACATGCCAAGGCGGCGGTCGCCAAATGTTATCCGAGCCTCAAGGACAATCCGGATTACACCTCGGTCATCAACACCCGCCACTACGAACGCCTGCTGGGCTACCTTGAGGAGGCCCGTGCGGCTGGCGTCGAGTTGATCGAGTTGAATCCGGCCCAGGAGGATTTCGCCGATCAGCCACATCACAAGATGATCCCGACCTTGCTGTGCGATCCGGGTGACGAACTGAAGATCATGCAGGACGAGATTTTCGGGCCGCTGTTGCCGATCAAGCCTTACAAGGACATGCGTGAGGTGGTTGCCTACATCAACGCTCATCCGCGTCCGCTGGGGCTGTACTACTTCGGCAGCGATGCGGCCGAGGAAAAATTTGTCCTTGAACGCACCGTTTCGGGTGGAGTGACGATCAATAACGTGGCCCTGCACGCCAGTGTCGATAGTCTGCCTTTCGGCGGGGTTGGCAACAGCGGTATGGGCAGTTACCTGGGGCACCAGGGCTTTGTCACCTTCAGTCATCCGAAGCCGGTACTGCGCGCCGCAGACGGACCGGACATCACCCGGCCACCCTTCACCGAGCAGGTGCGGCAGATGGTGGATGCGATGATCAAGCGATAGTCTGGATGGATAGCGCCCACAGGTGAGAACCGGTGGGCGCTTTTTTATTGCCGCGATTTAATCGCAGGGCGAGGTCAGCAGGGTCTTGATCAGTCGAAGCAGTTGCTTATGCAGCAGCGCCGAGTCAGCCGTCGATGGATCGAGCAGCAACTGGAGCATCATGCCGCGCATCGTGCCAATCAGCACGGTGGCAGCTGTCAACGGATCGTTGTCGGCATGGATCTCGCCATTGCCGATGCCGATTTCGATCTGTTTGGCGAGGGTCATCCGTACGGAGTTGTTGTACTCGGCCAGTATCGCTGCGGATTCCGACTCCACCGTCACGCCCTCTGCCATCAAGGCGAGCAAAGCGCGGGCGTTGGTCCATTCGGCGTCGTCGCGCAGGAAGTACGCATCGATGTAGCCGAGCAAGGTGTCCAGTCCCGGCTCGCGTCGGGGCGCCTTGTCCTCGACGACATCCATGAACCTGGTATTCACGAACCCGGCCAAAGCCCGTAGCAGGCCAGCCTTGGTACCGAAGTGATGCGCTGCCAGGCCGCGACTGTAACCGGCTTGCAGACCGACCTCGGCCAGGGTGAGGCCAATCCAGCCTTTGCGCGCGACGATCTGGCGTGCCGCCTCCAACATGCAGTGTTCCGCCTGGGCGCGCATTTCCACCTTGGATCGACGGGTGGTGTTGGGGGGGCTTTGGTCGGGAGTGTCCATAGGCGAATGATCAATTACCGGTGAATTCAGGAACGCGACGCTCGCGCATCGCCTTGTTGCCCTCGGCAAAATCGCTGGTGAGGACCTGCCACTCTTGCTCGGTGGCCTCGCGGTCGATGATTGCATCCACTGAGTCTGCCAGGCCGGCACGTAGCGTCTGGCGGCTCGACATGACGGCAAGGGGTGCGCTCAGGGCGATGTCTTCAGCCAGGGCGCGAGCAGCCTGACGTTCTTCGCCAGGCGCCGCAAGTACATCCGCCAGGCCGATACGGACGGCTTCTGCGCCATCGATACGACGGCCGGTGGCGATCAACAGAGACGCCATCTGGAGGCCAACGACGCGTGGCAGCGTAACAGAAATGCCGAAGCCCTGGTGCATGCCAAGGCGATTGAAATTGGCAGAAAAGCGGGCCTTCTCGCTGGTGACGCGGTAGTCGCCGACCAGTGCCAGGCCCAGGCCTCCACCGATGGCGGCACCCTCTACCACGACGATCAATGGCTTGGCCGTGCGGAACAGGCCCACGGCGTGTTTGTACAGCTGACGAGGACGGATTTTTTCACCGGTCTGCGCCAATCCACTGAAGTCAGCACCTGCACAGAACGTCTTTCCTTCGGCTTGCAGGATAACGACGCGGCAGGTCGGCAACTGGTCCAGATACTCCAGTGCGGCGAGCAGATCCATGATCAGTTCCTGATCGAAGAAGTTCAGCGGCGGACGGCTGAATTCGAGCGTGGCGATGTGTCCTTGCAGTTCAAGGGTCAAGCCACGGCCGGGAGTGAAGGAGGCGAGGGTAGTCATCAGATGCTCCGAATGGGACGGGAAAACAGACTGGATCGATGGCGCTTGATCCCTTTACAGGAATGCTGATAGCTTATTCGCTTGTTGGTCAGCCAACAAGCGACTTTGGTCGCCTGTCCCTAAAATTCAAAGAGCACAAATCATGCAGGCACTCGATATCAGGCCTTGTAGGCTGGACGCCAAGACGCAGGTGTTGCGTGCAGAAGTCCGTACTTTTCTTGCTGAAGAGCTCAAGCACTATTCGCCTGCCGAGCGCGCCAAAGGGCTCGTCGGTCTTGTGCCGGAGTTCACCCGCAAGCTCGGCGAGCGCGGTTGGCTGGGCATGACCTGGCCCAAGCGTTACGGCGGCCACGAGCGCAGTGCGCTGGAACGTTACGTGGTTCTGGAAGAACTGCTGGCAGCAGGTGCGCCGGTTGGCGCGCACTGGGTGGCCGAACGCCAGAGCGGTCCGTTGCTGATCAAGTTTTCTCCGGACGTCTTGGCCCCGCAGATCGTCCCGGGCATCACCCGCGGTGAAACGCTTCTGGCGATCGGCATGAGTGAGCCCGACGTCGGTTCCGATCTGGCGGCTGTGCGCACCCGTGCGGAAAAAACCGATGGCGGCTGGATCGTCAACGGCAGCAAGGTCTGGACCTCGGGCGCTCATCTGGCCCACTACATGATCACGCTGCTGCGCACCGGGCCGAAGGAGGAGGGCAATCGCCGCGCCGGTTTGTCGCAACTGCTCATCGACTTCAAGGCCCCCGGCGTGACCGTCCGCCCGATCTACAACATGCTCGGCGAGCATGACTTCAATGAAGTCTTCCTGGAAAACGTCTTCGTTCCCGATGATTTCGTCATTGGCGAGTTGGGCAATGGCTGGCTGCAGGTCACTGCGGAATTGGCCTTGGAGCGCAGCGGTCCCGAGCGTTACCTGAGTAGCACCCAGCTGTATCTGGCGATGCTCGACGAGGCCGACCCGCAAGACACTCGGCATGCGGTGAGTCTCGGCCGTCTGGCGGCACGCTATGCCACGTTGCGGCAGATGTCGCTGGGTGTCGCCGGCATGCTCGCCCGTGGAGAAAATCCGGCGATCCCGGCGACGGTGGTCAAGGACCAGGGTGCCTTGCTCGAACAGGCCATTCCGGACGTGGCTCACGATCTGTTCGGTGATCAGCGTGAGCCCGGTTCCGATCTCGATCAGGTGATGCGCTTCCTGACTCAGAGTGCGCCGTCCTTTTCGTTGCGTGGCGGTACTCGTGAAATTCTGCGCGGCATTATCGCCGGAGGTCTTGGACTGCGATGAATACAACAATCAATCACCAGGGTGTGGACGACGGCGTCCCTTCAGAAATGCAAACCATGATCGCCGACAGCGTCCAGCGTCTGTTCGCCAAACAAGTCACCCGAGAATTGCTCGAACGCTTTGATGACGGCCACCGGGCCGAGTCGCTATGGCAGATGGTCGTCGACAACGGCTTGCCCGGCGCGCTGGTAGCGGAAGCCGCAGGTGGGAGCGGTGCCAATTGGCTGGACGCCAGCCCGGTTCTGCACGCCATCGGCTATTGGCAGGCGCCTTTGCCCCTGGCTGAAACCATGCTCGGTGCAGCGCTGCTCGCACACGCCGGGATGGAAGTGCCGGAAGGTCCGATCACCCTGGTTCAGGCCGGTCGCCTGGGCGATCTGCGACTGGATAAAGACAGCGCACGCCTCGACGGCCGAGCCGTCAATGTGCCGTGGGCACGCAGTTGTCGCTGGGCCGTCGTTGCCGATGGCCAGCGCCTGGCGCTGGTCGACTTGCGTCAGACGGCCATTACTTTGGCAGCCGGTAGCAATGTTGCCGATGAAGAGCGCGACACGTTGGTTTTCGTCAACGCCAGCTGTCAGGCCATCGGTCAATTACAACTGGCCGATCTGCACGAGCCGGTATGGCATCTCGGTGCATTGGTGCGCGCTTGCACGCTGGTTGGCACGCTTGAAGCGGTCGTCGACAAAGCAGTGATGTATGCCAATGAACGTGTGCAATTCGGCAAGCCGATCGGCAAGCAACAGGTGCTGCAGCAATACCTGGCACAGATGGCCGGTGCCACTGGGGCAGCGCGCATGGCTGTGCAAGTTGCCTTGCGAAGTGCGAGCGAGCTGTTCCTCGGCACAGCCGGAAACCACCACACCCTGGCGTTCGACATCGCCGTAGCCAAGGTGTGTACCGGTGAAGCCGCGACGCTGGCCGCTTCGGTGGCGCATCAGGTGCACGGCGCTATCGGCTTTACCCATGAACACACTCTGCATTTCGCCACGCGTCGCCTTTGGTCCTGGCGAGATGAGTTCGGTAGCGATGCACATTGGGCCAAGGTGCTGGGGCAGGCGGCAATTGCCGCGGGTTCCGAGGGCTTCTGGGCAGGGCTGACCGATCGAAGCTTGTGAAAATCCAGCCTGTTCATCGCCAGGGCAGCCTGAGCGCTTGCGTAACCAAAACAAAAACAACAATTTTCATCGAGGTAAATCATGAAAGCAGCCGTATTTCACACGCCGGGTTCCCCTTTGACCATCGAGGACGTCGGGATCAGCAAACCGGGTCCACGTGAAGTCCTGGTGCGCACTGTCGCTGTAGGTGTCTGTCACTCGGACCTGCATGTCGTCGACGGGATGTATCCGCATCCGGCCCCCGTGGTGCTCGGCCACGAGGCAGCCGGTATCGTCGAACAGGTGGGCTCGGACGTCCGTACTGTCAAGCCGGGTGATCATGTGGTCACGTGCCTGTCGGTCTACTGCGGCCATTGCGCCCATTGCGTCACTGGCCACTTGTCGCTGTGCGTATCGCCGGAAACCCGCCGCGGCAAGGGCGACGAGCCACGCCTGACCTACGTGCAAAAGCCCATGCCGCAATTTGCCAACCTGTCGGCCTACGCTGAACAGATGCTGGTTCATGAACATGCGCTGGTCGCCATCCGCCGTGACATGCCGCTCGACCGCGCCGCGCTGCTCGGTTGCGCTGTTACTACAGGCACCGGCGCGGTGTTCAACACCGCCAAAGTGCGCCCGGGCGAAACCGTGGCGGTACTGGGGTGTGGCGGCATCGGCCTGGCTGCGATCAATGGTGCGGTACTGGCCGGTGCCGGCCGCATCATTGCCATCGACATGCTTGATTCGAAGCTGGAACTGGCCAGGCAGTTTGGCGCCACCGATGTCATCAATGCGAAGAATGGCGATACGGTGCAACAGGTCATCGAGCTGACCAGAGGCGGCGTCGATCACTCATTCGAGTGTATCGGCCTCAAGCAGACGGCCGAGCAGGCATTCGGCATGCTCAAACGCGGTGGCTGCGCGACGATCATCGGCATGATGAAACCGGGAACCAAGCTTGAGCTCGACCCTTTCCAGCTTCTGCAGGCCCGCCGCATCCAAGGGTCGATCATGGGTTCGAACCGTTTTCCGGTCGATCTGCCGAGCCTGACCGATTTCTATATGCAGGGTCGGCTCAAACTCGACGAGATGATTTCTCAACGCATCAAACTCGAAGACATCAATATCGCCTTCGACGAGATGCGTCGCGGCGAGCTGGCGCGTTCGGTGATTGTCTTCGACCAGTGAGTGTCGGGTGAATGGTCCGGCGGGGTTGCGCGCTGACGCGGTAAGCCCTGGCCCCGACCGGCAATGCACAACAGGATGAGAAGAGGATAGCCATGCTTGGCGACATCAAAATCGTAGAAATCTGCGGCATCGGTCCCGGGCCGTTTTGTGCCATGCACCTGGCCGATCTGGGAGCGCAAGTCATCGCTGTCGAGCGTGTCGAGGCTGTCTCTGTTACAGGCGAAAAGAACGCTTCGAAAAACGCGATGAATCGTGGAAAGCGCTCGGTGGTAGCCGACCTGAAAACACCCGAGGGGCGCGAGACCGTATTGAAGCTGATCGAAAGCGCGGACGCGCTGATCGAAGGCATGCGCCCGGGTGTGATGGAACGTCTCGGGTTGGGGCCGGAGGTTCTGCTGGCGCGCAATCCGACGCTGGTTTACGGGCGCATGACGGGCTGGGGTCAGAATGGCCCGATGGCTCGGGCGGCAGGTCATGACAACAACTACATCTCGCTGTCAGGGGCGATGTATTACTGCGGGACTGAGGGCGAAGCGCCGTCTTCGCCCATCACACTCATCGGCGACATTGGCGGTGGGGCCCTTTATCTGGCAATCGGCTTGCTGGCGGGCATTCTCAATGCGCGCACTACGGGTAAAGGCACCGTGGTCGATGCTGCCATCGTCGATGGATCGGCGCACATGATGCAGCTGTTGATGTCCATGGCACCCCGTGGCGGAATCCAGGAGCAGCGGGGCAAGAGCATGCATGACAGCTCCCATTTCTATGGCACTTACCGTTGCGCGGATGGCCATTACATTTCCCTGGGGGCCATGGAGCCACAGTTCTATACGCTACTCCTGGAAAAGCTGGAGCTGGTCGACGACCCTCGCTTCACCCGGCAATGGGACATCAGTCGTTGGGGAGAAATGCGTTCGGCCTTCGAGACAGTCTTCAGCAGCCGTACACGCGAGCAATGGCGTGAGCTGCTCGAGGGGACGGACGTGTGCTTCGCTCCGGTGCTCAGCCCGCAGGAGTCATCCGGACATCCTCACATGGTCAATAGGGATGTGTACTTCGAGCGCGACGGCATGTTGCAGGCTCACCCTGCACCGCGTTTCGATGGGCAGGTAGTCAGGCCGGGAACAATACCGAAGCGTGGCGAACATACCGAACAAGTCAGGGTGGCGCTTGAATCCAATAGCCAGGGTCTTTGGTTATGAAACATCGCTGGCAGGCATTCGCCACAGCCCGAGCGCTGCGTGTACTTTGATTTATATCTCGTAACTTCAAGTCGTTTGAGCGAGTGCACTCATAATGCCCACAATAATAATAACCTATCGAGGTTTTGCATGACTGTATTGACCGCTGCTGCTCCTCTTGAGTTTGTGAATGCCGATCGCTTGTACCGCAAAGTCACTGTCCGGCTTCTGCCGTTCCTTTTTATTTGTTATGTCGTCAACTATATCGATCGCGCAAATATCGGCTATGCCAAGTTGCAGTTTACTCAGGATCTGGGTTTCTCTGACGCGGTGTATGGCTTGGGCGCCGGACTCTTTTACATCAGCTACTTATTGTTCGAAGTGCCAAGTAACCTGTATCTGCAAAAGATCGGAGCACGTGCAACGCTTACCCGCATCATGATCATCTGGGGCATCGCTTCAGGAATGACGTGCCTGGTAACTACACCAACGCAACTGTATGTAGCACGCTTTGTCCTCGGCGCTGCCGAAGCCGGCTTCTTCCCCGGTGTTGTTTTGTATCTCAGCTATTGGTTCCCGGCAGCGCGGCGCGGACGCATCAGCTCGATCCTGTTAATGGCGGTAGCCACCGCTGGTTTGCTTGGCGGCCTGGTGTCGGGGTGGATCATGCACGAGGCCGATGGATTGTACGGCCTGCGTGGCTGGCAGGCGTTGTTCATCATCGAAGCAATCCCGGCGGTGTTGCTCGGTCTGACAGTGTTTTGGGTGCTCGACGATACGCCGCAAAAAGCCAAATGGTTGTCGCCGGCCGAACGCGAGCTAATACGTCAGGATCTGGAAAGCGATCAGGCAGCCAAGACTACTAGCGGGCATTCCGGTTTGTTCAGCGCCCTGCGCGATAGGCGAGTTTATCTTTTGGCACTGGTCTATTGTGCGGTTTGCGCAGGTTCTGGAGTGATCAGCATCTGGGGGCCGTCGATAATCAAAAGCGCCGGGGTGACTGATCTCAAACACGTCGGCATCTTGATGATGCTCCCGTTTGCAACGGCGACCATCGTCATGTATTTGGTTGGGCTCAACTCCGATCGCATGTTGGAACGTCGTTGGCATGTGGTCGTGCCGTCCGTCGCGGCTGCGGTTGCCTTTTTCGTGCTCAGCCTGCCAGATCTCGGCGCACCGGTAACCGTTGTGATGTTGTGCGTGGCTACGGCAGGCGTGTACTCGGCCTCGTCAATTTTCTGGGTTATCCCGCCCACTTATCTTGGCAAGAATACCGCAGCAACCGGGATCGCCTTTATCAGCAGTGTCGGCGCAGGGGTTGCGGGCTTCGGTGCCGCGGCGTTGCTGGGTTGGATTAAGACAGAAACGGGTAGTTTGAGTGCTGGCTTGTTGTCAGTCGGCGCTCTCATCATTCTAGGGTGCTGGCTTTTAATCGTTTGCATGCCTATTCATTTACTTGGGCTCAAGCGCGCATGACGTCTTTGACGCTCCGCTATAGATGCCTCTGGCCATCAACGGGGAGCGCATCGTTGTTTCGTGATCGTTGACTGAGGGAAAGGATCTGCATATACAGTCCGTTCTTTCAATTTTGTTTCGGTAAGTCATGAGCGAAGAACGAGATATTCCCGAGCCTGAGCACGATCACCTGCTCGATCATGAGTTTCATGATGACGAGTCATGGGTCGAAGACGATGCCCAGGCAGTTTTTGACGAAGAAGACGCAGAGGATGATGACGTTGATTTTCTGGATCAGATCGATCAAGAGGACTGACACGGCAAAATCCAACGGTTTCATGGCATGGCTGTTCAGTTCGAATCGCACGCAGCGGGCATGCACTTCAGGCGTAAACTGAACATGGTGCAGCAGGCATGGAAATGCGCTGCACCCGGAGGTGATGTCATGCGCTCAACAGCCGTCTGCACCTCGATCGCACTGCTCGCACTGTTTATGGTGCCACTTGCCAACGCAGCGCCGGTCGAAGTCGTCTTCAAGGACCCCGAAAAATTCAGCGATGCCAGCCTGGACAGTCCGGGTTATGAACGTGGCGCCGATCCTTATGTCATGAAGGAACTGCGCAGCTATATCCAGAAGCTTGGTGAGCGGTACCTGCCAGCCGACCAGCAGTTGCAGATTGAAATACGCAACATTGACCTGGCCGGTCGTTTCGAACCCTGGCGACTGAATGCCTATGAGGTGCGCTTCATGCGCGAAATTACCTGGCCGAGCATCGATCTGCACTACGTGCTCAAACAAAACGGCCAGACCGTGAGCCAGGCTGACGCGAGGGTCATGGATCAGTCCTACCTCCAGCGTCCGGGGCGTGCCGGCAGAAGTGACAGGCTCTACTCCGAGAAGGCCATGCTCTCGGACTGGTTCCGGAGACAATTTGCCGGGCAGCACCAGAGCGGGTTGAATTGAACCAGGCTGCGCTCTGAATCGACCGTTCGGCTGAAATGAAAAAACTCTTCTTCAGGCTCGCACCTGGCGTGCCGGGGCAGGATCATCTGGCAGGGGCATGCCGGCTTCTCCTTTGTTCAGGACGAGGCAGCAGGCAGCAAAAAGCCCGCTCAATGGCGGGCTTTTCACGGGGGGTCAAATCCTTTTGTTCGTTCAATCTGCGCTCCACGATGTGAGAATTTCGTGAAAAGCATGTCACTGAGACGAGAAAAGCCGCAGCACTACCGGCGCTTAACGCCGATCCAGCCAAACCGTCTGTGCATTACAGAATTCGCGCACCCCGAAATGCGAGAGCTCGCGGCCAAAGCCACTTTTCTTCACGCCACCAAAACTGACACGCGGATCGCTGGCGCTGTAGCCATTGATGAACACACCGCCGGTTTCAAGTTCGCCGGCCATCTGTTGGGCGAGTTCGCCATTGCGCGTATAGATAGTGGCAGTGAGGCCGAACTCGCTGTCATTGGCCAGCTCCAGCGCGTGGGCTGCGTCCCGGGCTGTGATGATCGAGGCCACGGGGCCAAACAGTTCCTGTCTGAATGATGTCATCTGGTCGGTCACGTCGCCGAGTACGGTCGGCTCATAGTAGTTGCCGGGTCCTTCGGCCTTCTTCCCGCCCATCAACAATGTTGCGCCTTCTTCCAGTGTGTCGCGCACCTGTTGATCCAGTTCATCGCGCAGATCGAAGCGAGCCATCGGGCCGATATAAGTAGTGGGGGCCAGTGGATCGCCGACGACCAGTTGTCGGGTGGCCTCGACGAACTTGCGGGTAAATGCCTCGACAACGCCTTGCTCGACAATCAGGCGTTTGGCGGCGGCGCAGACTTGTCCGGTGTTTTGATAGCGCCCGATCATGGCGGCTTTTACCGCCTCATCGAGATCCGCGTCGTCGAGCACGATAAACGGGTCGGAGCCGCCCAGCTCCAATACGCATTTCTTCAGTGCTGCTCCGGCCTGAGCGCCGATCGCCATGCCTGCACGGACGCTGCCGGTGAGGGTGACGGCTGCGATACGTGGATCGGCGATCGCTTTGGATACGCCCTCGGGCGTGACGTTGATGACCTCGAAAACACCCTCGGGAAAGTCCGCTTGCTTGAAGGCTTCGAGCAGCAAATATGCGCTGCCCATGACGTTTGGCGCGTGCTTGAGCACATAGGTATTGCCCGCAAGCAGCGTGGGGACCGCGCCGCGCAGCACCTGCCAGATGGGGAAGTTCCACGGCATGACGGCGAGAATCGGGCCGAGGGGGCGATATTCGATGCGTGCCTTGCCGCCTTCAACCTGGGTCGGTTCGGGGCTCAGCATGGCGGGGCCGTGTTCGGCGTACCACTCGCAGAGCTGCGCGCATTTTTCAACTTCGCCGCGTGCCTGGGCAATCGGCTTGCCCATTTCCAGGGTGATCATGTTTGCCATGGCTGCGGCGCTATTGCGCAAAGCCTGGGCAAGATTGATCAAAAGCTGCGCGCGTTGCTCAACCGGTTTGCTGCGCCAGGCACGGAATCCGGTCGTGGCCCGCGTCAGTGTGGCCTGCAATGCCGAATCGGATTCGAAAGGGTACTGGCCGATCTGCTCGCCCGTGGTGGGGTTGATCGAAATGGCATGGGTAAGGCTGGATACGTGGGTCATGGCACCGTCCTGCAAGGTGGGAATGTGCTCAGGTTATGGTGGTATATGTTTTCTGGAAACTGAATAATAATGAGCATAACGTTCACGTTTGGAGAATGACTTGGATCTGGTTCAGCTCGAAATCTTCAAGGCTGTCGCCGAGCACGGCAGCATCAGCGTGGCCGCCCAGCATATCCACCGGGTGCCATCGAATCTCACCACCAGGATCAAGCAGCTTGAGCTGGACTTGGGGGTGGACCTGTTTATCCGCGAGAAGAGTCGCCTGCGCCTGTCGCCAGCCGGCTGGAGCTTCCTGGATTACGCTCGACGTATTCTCGACCTGGTTCAGGAGGCGCGCGCCACGGTGGCGGGCGAAGAGCCTCAAGGCGCATTCGCCTTGGGATCATTGGAAAGTACGGCAGCCGTACGTATTCCAGAGCTGTTGGCCGCCTACAACCAGAAGCACGCCAAGGTCGAACTGGACCTGTCCACCGGCCCCTCGGGGACGATGATCGACGGGGTGCTGTCGGGGCGGCTGGCCGCGGCATTTGTCGATGGGCCGGTGTTGCATCCGGCACTGGAGGGGGTGCCGGCATTCGAGGAAGAAATGGTCCTGATCGCACCACTCAACCATGAGCCGATTCATCGGGCCAAGGATGTGAATGGCGAAAACATCTATGCCTTTCGCTCCAACTGCTCCTATCGCCATCATTTCGAAAGCTGGTTCGCCAATGGCGCGGCGGTGCCCGGCAAGATCTTCGAAATGGAGTCCTATCACGGCATGCTGGCCTGCGTCAGCGCGGGTGCGGGCCTGGCGTTGATGCCCCGCAGCATGCTCGAAAGCATGCCGGGGTGCACGACGGTCAGTGTCTGGCCATTGTCGGAATCTTTCCGTTATTTGCGCACCTGGCTGGTATGGCGCAGGGGGACGGTGTCGCAGAGCCTGACGATGTTTGTGCGTTTGCTTGAGGAACGCGGTGTCGTGTTGATCGATAAATAGTGGAAAGTTAACGGTCCGGGCTGAAAAACCGGATAATGGCGGCCAAATTGTTTAGCTCGTTATTCTGGTAATCGCACATGGAAATCAAGGTCAACTTTCTCGACAACCTTCGACTGGAGGCCAAGTTCGACGACTTCACGGTGATTGCCGACCAGCCGATTCGCTACAAGGGCGATGGCTCGGCACCGGGGCCGTTCGACTATTTCCTGGCTTCGTCCGCGTTGTGTGCGGCGTACTTCGTGAAGTTGTATTGCGAGACTCGCAATATCCCCACCGAAAATATCCGCCTGTCGCAGAACAACATCGTTGACCCGGAAAACCGCTACAACCAGATTTTCAAGATTCAGGTCGAATTGCCAGCGGACATCTCCGCCAAGGACCGTCAGGGGATCTTGCGTTCCATCGACCGTTGCACGGTAAAGAAGGTGGTGCAAACCGGGCCTGAGTTCGTGATTGAAGAGGTCGACAACCTCGACGCCGATGCCCAGGCATTGCTGATGCCGCACTCGACTGGCGAAGCTGGCACCTACATCGTGGGCAAGGACCTGCCGCTGGAGCAAACCATCGCCAACATGTCGGGCATCCTGGCCGACCTGGGCATGAAGATTGAAATCGCTTCGTGGCGCAATATCGTTCCCAATGTGTGGTCGCTGCACATCCGCGATGCGCATTCGCCAATGTGTTTTACCAACGGTAAAGGCGCGACCAAGGAAGGTGCGCTGGCATCGGCACTGGGCGAGTTCATCGAGCGGCTCAACTGCAACTTCTTCTACAACGATCAATTCTGGGGCGAGGACATCGCCAATGCGGCGTTTGTGCATTACCCGGACGAGCGCTGGTTCAAGCCTGGCCCGAAGGACGAGCTGCCGACTGAAATCCTCGACGAGTACTGCCTGAAGGTCTACGACCGGGAAGGCGAGTTGCGTGGTTCGCACCTGTACGACACCAACTCCGGCAACACCCAGCGCGGCATTTGTTCGCTGCCGTTTGTGCGCCAGTCGGACAATGAGGTGGTGTACTTCCCATCCAACCTGATCGAAAACCTGTTCCTGAGCAATGGCATGAGCGCCGGCAACACGCTGGCCGAAGCGCAGGTGCAGTGCCTGTCGGAAATCTTCGAGCGCGCGGTCAAGCGCGAAATCCTCGAAGGCGAAATGGCCCTGCCGGATGTACCGCAGGAAGTGCTGGCGAAATACCCGGGCATCCTGGCCGGTATCCAGGCCCTGGAAGAGCAGGGCTTCCCGGTGCTGGTCAAGGACGCATCGCTGGGCGGGGAGTTCCCGGTGATGTGCGTGACCTTGATGAACCCGCGTACCGGTGGCGTGTTTGCCTCGTTCGGCGCGCACCCGAGCCTGGAAGTGGCGCTGGAGCGCAGCCTGACAGAGCTGCTGCAAGGTCGCAGCTTCGAAGGCCTGAACGATCTGCCTCAGCCGACCTTCGAAGGTCAGGCGGTGACTGAGCCGAACAACTTCGTTGAGCACTTCATCGATTCCAGCGGCGTGGTTTCGTGGCGTTTCTTCAGTGCCAAGGCGGACTTCGAATTCGTTGAGTGGGATTTCTCCGGTCAAGGGGAAAACTCCAATGCCGAAGAGGCCGCGACCTTGTTCGGAATTCTCGAAGACATGGGCAAAGAAGTGTACATGGCGGTCTATGAGCACATCGGTGCCAAGGCCTGCCGCATCCTGGTGCCGGACTACTCGGAAATCTACCCGGTCGAAGATTTGATCTGGGATAACACCAACAAGGCGCTGCAGTTCCGCGCCGACATCCTCAATCTGCACAACCTGAGCAAAGTCGGCCTGAGAACGCTGGCCAAGGGCTTGGAAAACAGCGAGCTGGATGACTACACCGACATCACCACCTTGATCGGCATCGAGTTCGACGACAACACGCCTTGGGGCAAGTTGACGATCCTGGAACTGAGGCTGCTGATTTATCTCGCCTTGCAGAAGTTTGATCAGGCGAAGGATCTGGTGGAAGCCTTTTTGCAATACAACGACAACACCGTCGAACGCGGCTTGTTTTATCAAGCGGTCAACGTAGTGCTGGAAATGCAGCTGGACGATGATCTGGAACTGAGCGACTACGAATTCAACTTCCGCCGGATGTTTGGTAACGAGCGGATGGACGCGGCGATTGGGTCGGTGGATGGCAGTGTACGTTTCTACGGGCTGACGCCGACGAGCATGAAACTGGAAGGCCTCGACAGGCACCTTCGCCTGATCGACAGCTATAAGAAGCTGCACATGGCGCGGGCGAGGGTGGCGGCTTTGTCCAGCTGACAGCGATAACAAAAAAGCACCTTGAGTGCTTTTTTGTTTTTTGGCGGTCGGTGATGACCCGGGCAGTGGCTGCCATTGAGGAAGCCCTTCTATATAGAGGGAGCATTTTTCTCCTTCTTCTGGGCGTTTTGGCCCTTTCTGCAAGTCATTGATAGAAAAGCTGAATCAGTGCTTGACGGCAGATATCAGGTGTCTATAATTCGCCCCACTTCCGGCGCAGTCGAAACGGAAAACTCCTTGGTAAACAATGAGTTACGTAGATTTCGACAGCAGGTGCTTCAGGTCATCGAAGCCAAAAGGAAGTTGAAAAAGAGGTGTTGACAGCAGCGTGTAACGCTGTAGAATTCGCCTCCCGCTGACGAGAGATCTGAAGCGCAAGTGGTTGAAGTTGTTAAGGATTCCTTGAAAACTTCTGAAAAAAATCACTTGACAGCAAATGAGGCTGCTGTAGAATGCGCGCCTCGGTTGAGACGAAAGATCTTAACCA
>NZ_RWIR01000066.1 GCF_009764265.1 Pseudomonas sp. PB101 | reverse complement strand
AGGCTCGCTCCCACATTTGCAATGTATTCCCCTGTGGGAGCGAGCCTGCTCGCGAAGAGGCCAGCACTTTCACCGCACAACTTGAGAGACGTCCCTATGCCCGGACTCAAGAAAATCCTCATCGCCAATCGCGGTGAAATCGCCTGCCGCATCCAGCGCACGGCCCAGGCGCTGGGTTATCGCACGGTCGCCGTGTTCAGCGATGCCGATGCCGATGCCCTGCACGTGCAGATGGCCGACGAAGCGGTCAACATCGGCCCGGCGGCGGTGCAACAGTCTTACCTGAACATCCCCGCCATCCTCGACGCGGCCCGGCGCACGGGGGCGGATGCGATCCATCCGGGCTACGGTTTCCTCTCGGAAAACGCAGGCTTTGCCCTCGCCTGCCGGGATGCCGGCCTCACCTTCATCGGCCCCAGCCCCGAAGCCATCGAACTGATGGGCAGCAAGCGCCTGTCGAAGATCGCCATGCTCGAAGCCGGCGTGCCCTGCATCAAGGGCTATCAAGGCGCCGAACAGGACGACGTCACCCTCAGTCGCGAAGCCGCGCGCATCGGCTATCCGTTGATGATCAAGGCCAGCGCCGGCGGCGGCGGACGCGGCATGCGCCTGGTGCACGATGCCAGCGATTTGCCGGATCAGATCCGTACCGCGCGTTCCGAAGCCTTGAACGGTTTTGGCAGCGGTGAACTGATTCTCGAGCAGGCACTGGTCGAACCTCGTCATGTCGAGATCCAGCTGTTCGGTGACCAGCACGGCAACCTGATCTACCTCGGCGAGCGCGATTGCTCGGTGCAGCGCCGACACCAGAAAGTCATCGAGGAAGCCCCCTGCCCGGTGATGACGCCTGAACTGCGCCAGGCCATGGGCGAAGCGGCGCTCAAGGCCGGGCGGGCAGTGCAGTATGTCGGTGCGGGCACCGTGGAGTTTTTGCTGGATGCGCGCGGACAATTTTACTTCCTGGAGATGAACACCCGGCTGCAAGTGGAGCACCCGGTCACCGAACTGATCACCGGGCTGGACCTGGTGGCCTGGCAGTTGAACATCGCCGAAGGGCAGCCGCTGCCCTTGCGCCAGGAACAGGTGCAACTCCACGGGCACGCCATGGAAGTGCGCCTGTATGCCGAAGATCCGGCCCAGGGTTTCCTGCCGCAGACCGGGCGTGTCGTGGCTTGGGAACCGGGTCTGCAGGACGGCGTGCGGATCGACCATGGCCTGATCGAAGGTCAGGTCATCAGCCCCTTCTACGACCCGATGCTCGGCAAGCTCATCGCCCATGGGGCCACCCGCGAGGAAGCCCGGCGCAAATTGCTGCGGGCGGTACAAGACAGCGTACTGCTGGGCGTGCAAAGCAATCAGCGCTTGCTCGCCAGCCTGCTGGATCACCCGCAGTTCGCTGGCGGCGATTTCAGCACCGGGTTCATCGCGCAGCATTTTTCCGCGCATGCCTGCCTGCAACCCCACGCCCCTGACGCGCAACACCTGGCGATCGCCACCGTCCTCCTCTATCAGGCTTCAGCGCAGACTCATTCGGCCCCGCTTTGTGGTTGGCGCAACAACGCCAGCGTACCGCTGCACTATCGCATCGGCCTTGAGGATCAGGATTGGCCCGTAGCGCTGCTCGCCATCCCGGGCGAACCGCTGCGCATTCAAGCCGCCGAGCGCACCCTCGAACTGAGGATCATCCATTGCGACGGACGCTGGGCCACCCTCGAAATCGACGGCATCCGCCAACGTCACGCCTACCGGCTGGAGACCGGGCGACTTTGGTTGTTCACCCGGCCGGGCAGTCTGCAGTTCACCGATCGCACTCAAGCGCCGGTCAGCAGCCAGGCCAATGTCAGCTCCGGCACCCTCAAGGCACCGATGGACGGGGCGATTGTCGACGTCCTGGTCAACGAAGGCAGCAAGGTGACCAAGGGCCAACTGCTGGTGGTGCTGGAGGCGATGAAAATGGAGCACCCATTGAAATCGGGCGTCGACGGCGTTCTCAAGCGCCTGCAAGTCAAAGTCGGGGATCAAGTGAAAAACCGGCAGATTCTGTTGGAGGTCGAATAAGCCGCTAGGCGGAACCGCCGGGTTTGGCTACGCTCAAACCCTACAGGACGCGGATACCAGGAACCCTGCAATGCCTCATTGGCTGGTCATTGATCTGGAGGCCACCACCGATGAGGGGGGATGGCCCGTAACGGATATGGAAATCATTGAAATCGGCGCCGCTCTGGTGGACCGCAAGGGACGCGAACTGGATCACTTCCAGCGCTTCGTCCGCCCTGTGCGGCGTCCGTTGCTGACGCCGTTTTGCCGCGAACTGACGCACATCACCCAGGCAAACATCGATACCGCGCAACCGCTGGGCGAAGTCTGGCCGGCGTTTGAGCGCTGGCTTGGCCATCACCACACGCGTCTCGAAGGCTGGGTCAGTTGGGGCGATTACGATCGCAAACAACTGCTTCAGGAATGGCAGCGCCTGGGACTCGCCAGCGTGCTGGCCAACGTGCCGCACATGAACCTCAAGCAGCGCTTTGCCAAGGCCCGACGCCTGGAACGTCCGCTGGGGCTCAACGGCGCGCTGCAACTGGCCGGGCTGCAGTTTACCGGCCAGCAACACCGGGCACTGGAGGATGCGCGCAATACCGCACGCCTGCTGCCACTGGTTCTTCCGCTTTAGACAGGTGACGACTCCCGGGGCCTTGTGCATACTGGCCGGCCCTTTTTAGCCCTTTTCGAGGAATCGCCCATGTTTAAAGTCAACGAGTACTTCGACGGCACCGTCAAGTCGATCGCCTTTGGCACCGCAGAAGGTCCAGCGACCATCGGCGTCATGGCACCGGGCGAATACGAATTCGGCACCAGCCAGCGTGAAATCATGCACGTGGTCAGCGGTGCACTGACCGTCAAACTGCCGGACAGCAGCGACTGGGAAACCTTCGCCGCCGGCAGCCAGTTCAACGTACCGGCCAACAGCAAGTTCCAGCTGAAAGTCGCCGTCGACACCGCTTACCTGTGCGAATACCGCGGCTAAACCTGCGCGGCCTCTTCCAAAAAAGTCGCTTCAATAAAAAATGCCCGTGTTGTCAGAAACGGGCATTTTTTGTTCTGCGCAAAATTACTCGAGGATCTCCACCGGCATGCCGACTTCGAGTCGACCGTTGCCGTCGTTGACCAGGTTCTGGCCGAACATTGCGCCGTCGGCTTGCGAACGGTATTTCTGCAAGGTTGCCAAGGGCTCGCGGTCGTCGCTGCGCTCCCCGGTCTGCGGATCGATAGTGGTCAGGATGCAACGTGAACAGGACTTGACCACGCGGAACTCGACTTCGCCGATACGGACACGCTTCCAGCCGTCCTCGGCGAAGGCTTCACTGCCTTCGATCACCAGGTTTGGCCGAAAGCGCAGCATCTCCAATGGGCGCCCGACCCGTTGCGACAAGTCCTCGAGGGAGGCCTGGCCAATCAGCAGCAGCGGATAACCATCGGCGAATGCCACCTGATCGTCGTCCTTGCCGAACCCGGCCTCGGTCATCCGCGCCCGATCCAGCGGCACTTGCACCAGGCGTGTCGGCTTGCCAATGAACCGGCTGACCCAAGCCCCTGCTTCATCGCCTGCATCGGGGACTCGCAAGGTGTCGCGCCAGATGGTCACGCCACGCAGCTCTGCATCACTGCCGGGCAAAGCGATGTCGATCGGCGAATGGCCGGCTGCACTGAGGGTCAAGCCGCCTGCGGCATTCCATAACGCCGACAACTGGCTCATCTGCGCCACCGCACGCTGGGTCAGGAAGCGACCGCTGGCCTCATCCACCAGCATCCAGCGGCGATCGCCGTCCAGCCCGAGTTTATCGAGACCGATCTGTTGCAGGGCCTCACCCCTGGCGGACTTCAACGGATAACGATACAACGCGCTCAGACGCAACATGGCCAGCTCCCTGGTTAGCAAAACGCCACCCTATACGAGCTTGAAGGCCGAATCAAAGGCTGACGAGCACCCTGTGGGAGCGAGCTCGCTCGCGATTGCGGTAGGACAGTCAACATTGATGCTGAATGCAATATCGCCATCGCGAGCAAGCTCGCTCCCACAATGACCGTATCTTGATCAGGCCGGTACTTCGTCCAGCATCAGGCGCTGACGGACCACGTCGACGAGTTTGTCCGGCTGGAACTTGGAGAGGAAATTGTCGCAGCCGACCTTTTTCACCATCGAGTCGTTGAAGCTGCCGGACAAAGACGTGTGCAGCACCACGTACAAGCCACGCAGGCGCGGGTCGTTGCGGATCTCGGTGGTCAGGCGATAGCCATCCATTTCCGGCATTTCCGCATCGGTGAAGACCATCAGCAGCTTTTCGGTCATGTCCACGCCGGTGTCGGCCCAGGCCTTGAGCATGTTCAGGGCCTTCAACCCGTCGCTGGCGATGTGCATCTTCACGCCCAGCTGTCCCAGGGTATCGCGCAACTGCGCCAGGGCGACGTTGGAGTCATCCACCAACAGCACTTCACGGCCACGGGCGCGTTCCAGTACCGGATCTTCAAGTTTCTCGCGAGAGACCTTGGCGTTGTACGGGACGATTTCGGCCAGGACCTTTTCGACGTCGATGATTTCCACCAGTTGATCATCGACTTTGCTGATGGCCGTCAGGTAGTGCTGGCGGCCGGCGCTGGTCGGCGGCGGCAGGATGGCTTCCCAGTTCATGTTGACGATCCGGTCCACGCCACCGACCAGGAAGGCCTGCACCGAACGGTTGTATTCGGTGACGATGATCGTGCTGCCAGGCCCCGGCACCAAGGGACGCATGCCGATGGCCTGGGACAGGTCGATCACCGGCAGGGTCTGACCACGCAGGTTGACCACGCCGCACACGAAAGGATGGCGCTGCGGCATCAGCGTCAACTTTGGCAGCTGCAAGACTTCCTGTACTTTAAAGACGTTGATCGCGAACAGTTGTCGTCCGGCGAGGCGGAACATGAGAATTTCCAGGCGATTCTCACCCACCAGTTGCGTGCGTTGGTCTACCGTGTCGAGAATGCCGGCCATCAATGACTCCTGGTCTTGTTCGGATGAATCCACTTGAAGAAGGTTATCGGCTGTCTTTGCCGAAGCTTGACCCTCGCTAAAATGCCACGCGCAGGCATTGATGTCACATTAACATCATGCTTAACTGACGCTGCAGTTACATCTAATGCGCCGCACTTCAACGCCTCGCGACCCCGGTTTTCGTGAAAGGTTCCGCTATGTAAGGGATTCCCCTATCAACAATCAGGTGCAACCTGATATTCGCAATATCCAATAGCCATTAATGTGACGCCATTCTCATTGCATGAACGGAGTCAGGCTTTTGTGTGCGATCGCAAGTAAGTGGCCAACCACCCTCTCGTGTTCCCCAGCCTGCCTGTGGGCCAGTCGCAGCCCGTTCACCCGACGACTCGGCAATGCCGGGGTCCCGACCGCCCTCGTCGACACACACGATATCCCCTCATTTGCCATGACGTTGTGGAGATAAGTATGCCGAACGACCGTAAAGAGTGGGCCCTGCGGCTCCCGGAGTTTCTCGTCGAGGCTGAAACACTCCTGGCTAAAACCGAGGAATGCCTGAGTCATCTTCAGCTGATCAGCAATGACAAGGACGCCATCGACTGCATGCTCAGTACGCTGCTCAAGCTGGCCAACAAGGCCGATGCCCTGGCATTGGCCGCCGTGTCGGAATTTTCCCTGCATATACATGGCCTGCTGAACCACGCACAGAACACCATGAGCCTGCACGACGAGGCGTTGAGCGCACTGAAAGACTGTCTGACCCTGATTGCCTGGCAACTCGAACTCATCGACCAGACCACCGGACAACTCAGCCTCGACGACAGCGAACAGGCCACCCTTATCGAAGCCTTCGCCTTTCAGGTCGGACAAAGCCGGTTCCAGCCACCGGTCAACGCCAGGCCGTTTACCCTCGTGTCCTATTCGGAACGTCAGGCGTGAACTGACCCAACTCTGCCGTCTGGCGTGACTGGGTTATCAATCCCGCACTGTTACTTAAGTGCGCACATGTCGCAAATGAATATCTCATAGCTATAAGCGACATCTTTCAACAACCACTTTTACTCATCGACTAGTTCACGACCGTATAGACAAGGGCATTGCCTGACCTCGGCATTCTGCCAACTTGCTGCATTATGGAACCATCGTCCAAACGGCTGAATTCCTGACTTCCCGGACATGTATACAGACGCGACCAACGGTATCTTAAGTGCTACTATGCCGCCTGTTAGTTGGCGCCAATTAATGGCAGTGTGGTTGCAGCCGGACACAGCTCGCTCCCGTTCGGGGCGAACTCTCCATTTAAAAGTACATTCCGTTGAAGTCGACGCTCCACATAAAAAAACAGGGGCCTGTCAGCCAGCATGACCGGTCAGCCCGCAGCGAACATCCATTGGCTCCATCCGCTATGCACGCCAGCCTCAAGTCAATCGCCACGTGGCCACCTTCCCGAGAAAATGCACGCACATTCACGCTGTTGCTATGCACCTTCTCGACGCTTGGCAGTTTGCTGGTCTATGGCTTGTCCATCCCTTTGCCCCTGCCATTGCTGCTGCTCGACATTGCCGCCCTGAGCAGCGTTGCCGTGCAGTACCGCCTCTCGCGCAAATCCATCAAGTTCCAGCCTCAGGAACTGGCCGACCGGCTGCTGCAGGTGCAGGAAAACGAACGTCACCGGTTGAGCCGCGAACTGCATGATGACATCGGCCAATTACTGACCGCCGCAAAGCTGCAAAGCGACTGGCTCAAGCGCCGGATGCCCGAAGAACTCCACGGGCAATGCTCGGTCCTGTGCGACACGCTGGAGGAAACCCTGGCCAAAGTGCGTGACGTCTCCGCCATTCTCAATCCCCGGCAGTTGACCAGCCTCGGGCTGGAAGCCAGTCTGCGCGCGCACTTGCTCAAGACCCTGGCCAACACCCCGGTGAACTGGAGCCTGGAATGCCAGCAGCGCCTGACCGGCATACCGGAGGAAATGGCCGTGGCCGCTTTCCGCATCACCCAGGAAGCGGTCACCAACATCCTGCGCCATGCCCAGGCCAAGAACCTGCTGGTATGCCTGCAGCGCCTGCCCCAAGGCCTGCAGTTGCAGATCCGCGATGATGGCCAGGGTTTCGCGCCGGCAACCGACCCAGGGCGCGAAGGGCAACGTGGCATGGCCGGGATGTCGGAACGGATCGACCAACTGGGCGGCACGCTGACCGTGACCAGCGAGCCGGGCAAAGGCACTCAAATCGAAGCTCTATTTCCCTGGGCGCCCCGTGCACTCGAACGGGCCAGTTCGAATAAGGTTATGCATTGACTTGTAATTTACTACTGGTGGATGACCACTCGCTGATCAGGGCTGGCGTGCGCGCCCTGGTGATGGACCTGCCCGGCTATGCCGTCATCGGTGAGGCCAGTGACGGCTCGCAGTTGCTCGAAATGGTCGCGCATCTGTCCCCGGATATTATTCTGCTGGATATTTCGATGCGCCACACCGGCGGCCTCGAAGCCTTGCAGCAGCTCAAGCGGGTGCGCCCGCAGAGCAAGGTCCTGATCCTGTCGATGCACACCGACCCGACCCTGATCATGCAGGCCCTGGAATCCGGCGCCCACGGCTACCTGCTCAAGGACACCACGGCGACCGAACTCGAGCATGCGCTGGACGCCTTGCGCAACAACGAGCGCTATCTGAGCCCGGCCATTGCCCACACGGTGATCACTCAGGCGCTGACCCGCAACCAGAAGCACCAACCCGACCCTGCCGACTCGCACAACCTGACGGCACGTCAGCTGGAAATCCTGCGGTTGATCGTGCGCGGCAAATCCACCCGAGAGATCGCCAACGGCCTGGGGCTGAGCGTGAAGACCGTCGAAACCCACCGTTCGCAGATCATGAAGCGTTTGCAGATCTACGATGTGGCCGGCCTGGTGCTGTTTGCCGTGCGTGAACAAATCATCAGCCTTGATGACTAGGTACTTCACTGGCCCGCAGTAGCGGTGATTTTTCGGGCATATGCACGAGCAACGCCGCCGGGCGAACCGCGAAACGCAGGTTGTCCCCTTCAAGAGGCTCACCATCCAGGTTGATATAGAGCCCTTCCGAGACCTTGATCTCGACCCAGGGCAGGCGCGCGCGGACAAACATGCTGTCGATGCCAAAGCCTTCGGTCAGCAGGTTTTTCAATGTAGCGACCACCTCCTGCGGTGCCGGCAAGATACTGATATCCAGCAAACCGTCGTCTACCAGCGCCTGCGGGCACAACGCCCGTCCACCACCTGCCTGCCGGCCATTGCCGATGCCCAGCGCCAGCAGATCGCCGCGCCATTGAAAACCCGGTCCCTGCAATTCACCGTAGGCGGTATGCAGCTCATTGAAGCGTGACAGGCCGGTAAACAGGTACGCCGCGCCGCCGAGGATTTTCTTCAGATCCTCCGGGGTGTTCGCTGTGACATGGCTGCCAAACCCACCGGTCGCCATGTTCAGGAATACCTGCCCGTCGACCTCGCCCAGATCAATGGCAGTCGGCACCACATCCAGCAGCGCCAGCGCCTGATCGGGCTCCAGCGGCACGCCCGCCGCACGCGCAAAATCGTTGGCGGTTCCCAGCGGCATCAAAACCAGGCTGGCCGTTTTCGGATGCTCCGCCATGGCTTCGGCAATATCGCGCAAAGTGCCATCGCCGCCACCGGCAATGATGTGTCGATACCCTGCCGCCAACGCTTCGCCCACCAGTCTCTGCGCATCGCCAGCTTCCCAGGTCAATCGAACAGCCAGCTCCCAACCTTGCTCACGCCGGCTTTCGACAGCGGCGCGAACCGCCTCGTTGAGTGCCTGTTTGCCGTGCAGAATCAACAATGCCTTGCGATCGCCCATCAGTTCACTCCCGGTTTGGATGCCATCTGGGAGATGTTGACCGCAAAGGCTCGGTTAAAAGTCGCAGACAACCGAATTATTTCCATTCGGACAGTCTTGATCGCTACACAACAGGATTTTTCTTACAAAACATGAGGAATCGGCTCAATTGACCGGAAATCCGAATTGGGAGACTTTTGGGGGCCACAGCAGGACACCACAAGGACGTGCCATGCAAAGCCAAGACCTCGGATCAGCGGCCAGCACAAAGGCCACGGGAGAAATTGATATGGAACCGCGCGTCACCGAGCTGGAAACACACCTCAAGCACATACGCAGGGACATGGACGAAATCCGCGCTGACCTCAATTCCATCAAGCACAGGCTTGCCTACTCGGCATGCGGAACGATCGTAATCCTCGGCCTCCTTGGCTGGATCGCCAATAGCCGCTTCGAACAGGTCGTTTCATTGCTTCTGGCGAGTTGAATGGCCATCAACCTGAAACCCGGTCAATCGACCGGGTTTCATGTAACAAAGGCGCTGCAATTTCAGCTCAGGACTTCGCTCAGTGGAATGAAGAAAACGCTGTCGCCCTGAACCAGTGTGCGACCTTCCAGGACTTCTACCAGCCCATCAGCCCAGGCAGCGCTGCGCAGCACGCCGGAACTCTGGTTTTTGTAGATAGTCGCCCTGCCGTTCTCCAGCCGCCCACGCAAATACTCACGCCGATTGCCAGGCTGCGGCCAGTCAAACCCTGCCGGCAGCTGCACCTTCAGTGGCTCAACCTCTTTTACACCCTGACGACGCAGGAGATATGGCCTGGTCAACAAGGCAAAGGTCACGAGGGTCGATGCCGGATTACCCGGCAAGCCAATCACCGGCACCCCGCGAAAATGCCCGAACGTCAACGGTTTCCCAGGCTTGATGGCGAGCTTCCACAGCGTCAACTCGCCCTCTTCGCGCAAGGCGATACCGAGAAAATCGGCTTCTCCCACCGATACGCCGCCGGTCGAGAGGATCAGATCGACATCCTTCAACTCAGCCAATCGGGAACGGGTGGTTTGCAGATTGTCCGGCAGAATGCCCGCGTCGACGACCTCACACCCCAAACGCTGCAACCAGCTACACAACAACACCCGGTTGCTGTTGTAGATCTGTCCTGGCCCCAGCGTTTGCCCGGGCTCAATCAATTCGTCGCCGGTAGACAGCACCGCCACTCGCACCTTGCGAACCACTTCCAGCTCGGCGCACCCCAGCGAGGCAGCCAGCCCTTGCTCGATCGGCCCCAGCCGCGTACCCGCTGGCAGAATCAATTCGCCGACGGTGGCTTCCTGGCCTTGCGGGCGAATGTTCTGGCCTTGGGCCAGGGCTTGGGTGAAACGCACTCGCTCATCGACCTGAACCTCGGCGTTCTCCTGCATCTCGACACAATCGGCACCGGCGGGCACAGGTGCCCCGGTGAAAATGCGCGCACAGGTGCCTGGCTGCAACGGATCGGGGGCCTGGCCGGCAAACACCTTCTGGCTGACCGCCAACGGCTCTCCCGTCCAGTCCGCCATGCGCAAGGCATAACCGTCCATGGCACTGTTGGGCCAGGGCGGCAGGTCAAGGGTCGACAGCAGATCTTCAGCCAGTACACGCCCCTGTACCTGCGCCAACGGCAAGCGTTCACGCTCGACAATCCTTGAGGCCTCGGCCATTTCCAGCAAGCGCGCCAGCGCCTGCTCGACCGGCATCAGGCTGCCGGTCTTGCCAGGCTTACCCACGGGATTCACAAGGCGCAGCCTGTTTCAGGTGAGGCACGAAATTGCACGGACGATGCCGCGCATCCAGTTGCTCGGCCAGAATGCCGTCCCAACCGGTGCGCACGGCATTGGTCGAGCCCGGCAAACAGCAAACCAGCGTGCCATTGGCCAGACCGGCCAACGTCCGGGACTGAACGGTCGAGGTGCCGATATCGGCAACCGAGATCTGGCGGAACAGCTCGCCAAACCCATCAACCTGTTTGTCCAGCAGGCAGCTGACGGCTTCCGGTGTGCTATCACGCCCGGTAAAACCGGTGCCGCCGGTGATCAGCACAACCTGCACGACATCGTCGGCAATCCAGTTGGCGACTTGCGCGCGAATTTTGTAGAGGTCATCTTTGAGCAACACCCGGGCTGCCAGGTTATGACCGGCAGCGGTCAAACGGTCGACAAAGAGCTGGCCCGAGGTGTCGGTGTCCAGTGTGCGGGTATCGCTGACAGTCAGCACAGCAATGTTCAGCGGTGCGAAAGGTACATCAGCCTTGGCTTTCATAGGCTCGTCCAGTTGTAGGAGAAACAGCCCGGTGTTATATCACAGCGCTCCGTTTTTTCGCCGCTCCCATGGAGAGCTGCCATGACCACGAATTCACAATTGCCGCCCTGCTCCATTCTGCTCCTGGCGGGCGGTCGCGGCCAACGCATGGGTGGCCAGGACAAAGGGTTGCTGGACTGGCGTGGCGAACCACTGATTGCGCATTTGCATCGCAAGACTCGCCCGCTGACCGATGACCTGATCATCTCCTGCAATCGCAACCTAGAGAAGTACGCCCCCTACGCCGACCAGTTGGTCCACGATGACGAGGGTGACTTCCCCGGGCCGCTGGCTGGAATTCGCGCTGGCCTCAAGGCTGCCCGGCACACCCACCTGCTGGTCCTGCCCTGTGACGTTCCGGGCATTGATGCGGCACTGATCGGCACGATGCGCGAGACCGCCAACCTGCACCCGGACAAGCCGCTGATGGTGCGGCATGACGAGCACTGGGAGCCATTGTTGTGTGTCATTCCCGTGCTGCACGGGGCAGCCTTTGAACAGGCCTGGAACGAGGGTGAGCGCAGCCCTGGCCGATTGATGCGCAAGCTCGGCGCGACCGCGCTGCAATGTCCCGACAAAGACCCGCGGCTGGCCAACCTCAACACGCCGGAACTATTAAGCGGTCATGACACTGTGTCAGACTGACGGTGATCCGGAACTTGCGCGGGCGGTACACGTCTCAAGTTCAGTAACCAAAGATTTCTTATTCGGAGACACACACTCATGACTCAACGGACCCTCGCCACTTTCATGCTCGCACTCGGCCTGGCCACCCTCGCCGGTTGCGCATCACCTACGGTGATCACCTTGAATGACGGTCGCGAAATCCAGGCCGTCGACACGCCAGAGTTCGACAAGGATTCCGGTTTCTACGAATTCGAACAGCTTGACGGCAAGCAGACCCGCATCAACAAGGATCAGGTTCGTACCGTTAAAGAGCTGTAATCCGACGCTGCCGGATACAGAAAAGCCCGCTTGATGCGGGCTTTTTCATGCCTGAAGCACGGCACTGCAGGGGCGCTTTCCTGATCACCATTGCAGGGTGATTTCACTCTCGAACACTCGCTCCTGGCCCGTGACCGGATCGATGAACTTCAGCCCCTGAGCCAACAGTTTCAAAGGATTGGCGTAGTCATCCTGCGCATCCTTGAGCACCTCGGGGTAAAACGGGTCGTTGCAGATAGCGGCGCCCAACGCGGCCATGTGTACCCGCAACTGATGTTTCTTGCCCGTTACCGGGTAAAGACCATAACGCCAGAGATCGCCCTGTTTCTCCCTGACTTCGACCGCCGTCTCGGTGTTGCTGGCCCCAGGCCCTTCCTGCATGCGGAAGAACGGCTCGCCATCGACCAGCCGGCTTTTATGCACCAACGGGAAAGCAACGTCGGGCAACGCCGCTGCGATGGCCTCGTAGCGTTTTTCGATCCGACGGGTTGGAAACAACGACTGATAAGCCGAGCGGCTCTGCGGATTGGCGGAAAACAGGACCAGCCCTGCGGTATGCCGGTCGATGCGATGCAATGGCACCAGGTGCGGATTGTCCAGGCGACGGATCAAGCGCCTCAGCAGCGTCTGTTCGACGTATTCGCCCGCCGGCGTCACGGGTAGAAAATGCGGTTTGTCCGCCACCACCAGATGCTCGTCCGCGTACAGGATCGACTCGGTCACCGGAATCGGCTTCTCATCCGGCACTTCGCGAAAATAATGAATCCGCAAACCTTCCCTGTAGGCCAGGTCGAGGGCGATCGGCTTGCCCTGCCCATCGAGGACCCGGCCACGGGCGATTCTGTCCAGCCATTGTTCACGACCGATGGCGCTGAAATGCTCACACAGGCAATCGACAACGGTGTGCCACGGGCCAGGTGGCAAGTAGAGCGTACTGGCCTGACTGTGTGCCGCGGAAAAAGAAGAAGTGGACATACGGAAGCTCTAACCCTCAGTGCAGGGCAGCATTATCCAACAGCAGCGGAAATGAACCTAGAGGAGATTCCTCAAGCCGGGATCTGCGTGCGTGCCGCCGCTTCGGTGTACTCCTTGAGCCAACGCAGTACATCGACCGCTTCCCAGCGAGCGGGGTCATACAGGGCGTACAACAATCCCTGATAACCCACGACATCGAGTTGCCGGTGATAGCCCGCGCGTTGAAACAAGGCTTCGATTTCAGCGAAACAGGTATTGAAATGCGTTTTGTTGAAGGGCGTTTTGCCCTCGGTCACCAGTCCGTCCAGGCGCAACTCCAGGACGGCCTCGCGCACGACGTCCGCGGACATCCGGTTCACGCTGTTCTTCAACTGTTCGACATTGACCACGATTCATCCCTCTCACGCCCGGGGCCGCCTGCTCACTTCCGAAAATCGGCTACGGCAAGGCAGGCACCGCGAATAACTGTATGCGCATACAGTATCCGATCAACACCGATTAAGCCAAGAGGATCAATCGCAAAGTTCGACAGGCGGGACATGCCGCCAGGGCAAAACCGCTTAACGCAGGAACGCCACCACCTCATCGGCACTGAACGGCCAGCCCAGTTCGGCACCGGTGTCGACTCGCCGCAACACCGGAATACGCAGGCTGTAGGCGGCGAACCAGGATTCATCCTCAGCGATGTCCACCAGTTCCACCAGCAGGCCACGCTCGACAAACTCCATCAGCATGGCTTCGGCTACTTCACAGAGATGGCATCCAAGGGTGCCGAACAGCTGGCATTCGGGAAGCATGAGCGCTCAACCAGAAAATGAAGTGACCATTCTAGGCCTGCCCCGAAAAACCGTCGAGCCATTGAATCTCCTGCCCGGATGCCACCAACGATGAAGAGACCCGAGTCAGTCCTGACTCACGGCGCCGATCTTGTGGATCGACAGGTCCGCGCCGTAATACTCCTGTTCCTGGCTCAGGCGCAAGCCATGCAGCGCCTTGATCACGCCATACACCGCGAAGCCGCCGACCAGTGCCACAGTCACGCCCAGTGCAGTGCCGATCAACTGACTGATCAGACTGACTCCACCCAGCCCGCCCAGCGCGCTCTGGCCGAAAATGCCGCAGGCAATGCCGCCCCATACACCGCACAAGCCATGCAAAGGCCAGACACCCAACACATCGTCGATGCGCCATTTGACCTGGGCGGCGGTAAAGCACCAGACAAACAAGGCGCCCGCGACGGCGCCAGTGACCAGCGCGCCGACAGGATGCATCAGGTCGGACCCGGCACAGATTGCCACGAGCCCCGCCAACGGGCCGTTGTGCAGGAAACCGGGGTCGTTGCGCCCGACAATCAGCGCCGCCACCGTACCGCCAACCATGGCCATCAGCGAGTTCACCGCCACCAGTCCGCTGACGCCTTGCAGGGTTTGCGCGCTCATGACGTTGAAGCCGAACCAGCCAACGATCAGGATCCACGAGCCCAACGCCAGAAACGGGATGCTCGACGGTGCGAACGCGACCAGCCGACCCTCGCGATAGCGGCCATTGCGCGGCCCGAGCAACAGCACCGCCGCCAGTGCCAGCCAACCGCCCATGGCATGCACCACCACTGATCCTGCGAAATCATGGAAACCGGCGCCAAAGCGCTCCAGCAACCAGGCCTGCAAGCCCAGGTTGCCGTTCCAGACCATGCCTTCGAAGAACGGATAGATGAACGCGACGATCAATGCGGTTGCACACACCTGGGGAACAAACCGGGCGCGCTCGGCGATCCCTCCGGAAATGATCGCCGGGATCGCCGCAGCAAAGGTCAACAGGAAGAAAAATTTCACCAGCCCATAACCATGATCGGCATTTAGCACGGCCGCCGGTTGCATGAACGTCACGCCATAAGAAATCCAATAGCCTATAAAGAAGTAGGCCAGTGTCGATACGGCGAAGTCGCTGAGGATTTTCGACAACGCATTGACCTGGTTTTTCTGTCGCACGGTTCCGACTTCGAGAAAGGCAAAACCGGCGTGCATGGCCAGAACCATGACCGCACCGATCAGAATGAACAGCGTGTTGGAACTATGGACCAGGGTGTCCACTGCGCTTTGCAGATTTTCCATGGGATGGGCAGACCTTATGGCAGAAAAAAGCACCAAAGCAGTTCGCGACGACCATCGATGCACCAAGTTGCGGCTTCGAAGCATCAGTGGACTGATCCCGCCGAACCACTTTGGCGCACGGACACCGTCCAGGAAAAACCTGCCCCGGACGTTTGCGCGAGTTTTTGATTGTTGGTCCTACGGTTTTACTGAAATCATGCCCGGCTATAGCGCAATGGTGCGGACCGGCGCACCACGACACAGCAAAAGTTGTACCAGTCATTTGTACTGAACCTTCGCCGAAGGCTCATACTCGAACACATCAGAAAGCCACTTATGGAGATCCCCCATGGCCCGCACCCAGGCAAAGACTGCTCAAGAAATCCTGATGAACGACTTTCAGACACTGGTCAGCGATACCGAACGCTTGCTGGAGCACACCGCGACCCTGGCCGGTGACCAGGCCGACGAGTTGCGCGAGCAGATTCACGACAGTCTCCTGCGCGCCCGTGAAACCCTGAAACTGACCGAAGACTCCCTGCGCGAACGCGGCAAGGCTGCTGTCACCGCCACGGAGGACTATGTCCAGGCCAACCCTTGGCAATCCGTCGGGATCGCGGCCGGCGTGGGGTTCCTGATCGGCCTGCTGGCCAGCCGGCGCTGATATGTCGATCGGCGAATCCGGCCCGTCCATGACGGGAACAAGCTCCTCATCGCGGCGCCTGGGTGCTGCCTTCCTTGGGTTGCTGCACAGTCATGTCGAACTGTTCGGCATCGAATTGCAGGAACAGAAAGCCCGCACCGTCAGCCTGTTACTGTTCGCCGGCCTGGCGCTGGTGTTTGCCTTGCTGTTGTTGGTGGGGCTGTCGACGCTGGTGCTCATCCTGTTCTGGGATACGTATCGCCTGGCCGCGATCATCGGGCTCTGTGTGTTCTACACCCTCGCCGCCATCTTCTGTGGAATGCGCTTGAGAGCGGCGATTTTCGATGAGTCCTCGCCCTTCCACGGCACCCTGGAAGAGCTGGCCAACGATCGGGAGCGCCTGCTGCCATGAGCCTGCCTGAATTGCCACAAAACAGCTCACGCACGGAAATGCGCAAGGCGCTGATCCGCCTGCGCATGGAAATGCATCGCCAGGAAATCCGCCACGAATCCGCGCAACTGCTGCAGCCTTTGCAACGGGTACGTGGAATGACGCAAAACCTGCAGGACGGTTTCGGCATCAAACACGCGCCACTCTGGGGCGTGGCCGCCGTCACCCTGCTGGGTTTTCTGACCGGCAAGGGTGCAAAAAACGGCGGAGGCCTGAGCAGCCTGACCAGGCTGGTCCGCCTCGGCACCACATTGGGGCCGCTGATCAAACTGATCATGCAGGGTTCTTCACGCAAAGACTGATCTTGACGCACGCTTGCAATGTTCACGGAATGCCCCCCTCCATCGAGGGGCGCAATCCTGTGCGCCTGCCCGGCTGCTCATCGATATCGACTTCACCGGCTCCCGTTCCCCTTGCAGGTCCGCGCGCGAAACGGGAAGCTAGGCCATCAGTCACCTGACGGAGAGACCCCGCCTTGGATTGGCACACCCTGCTCACCCGCGAACGCCTCGGAAAACCTCTGCACAGCCCTGAAGAACTCGGCCGCAGCCCTTTTCACAAAGACCACGACCGCATCATTTTCTCGGGGGCTTTCCGCCGCCTCGGGCGCAAGACCCAGGTCCATCCGGTGTCCAGCAACGATCACATTCATACGCGCCTGACCCACTCGCTGGAAGTCAGTTGCGTGGGGCGCTCACTGGGCATGCGGGTTGGTGAAACCATCCGCAACACCCTGCCCGACTGGTGCGAACCCAGCGACCTGGGAATGGTGGTGCAATCGGCCTGCCTGGCGCACGACATCGGCAACCCGCCTTTCGGCCACTCCGGTGAAGACGCGATCCGCCACTGGTTCCAGCAGGCCGCCGGGCGTGGCTGGCTGGACGCAATGAGTGAAGCCGAGCGCAATGACTTCCTGAATTTCGAAGGCAATGCCCAGGGCTTTCGGGTGCTCACTCAACTGGAGTACCACCAGTTCGACGGCGGCACCCGACTGACCTATGCAACGCTGGGCACCTACCTGAAGTATCCATGGACGGCCAAGCACGCCGACTCGCTGGGCTACAAGAAACACAAGTTCGGCTGTTATCAGAGCGAGCTGCCGCTACTGGAGCAGATCGCCCAGAAACTCGGCTTGCCGCAACTGGAGGAGCAACGCTGGGCGCGGCATCCGCTGGTGTACCTGATGGAAGCCGCCGACGACATCTGCTATGCGCTGATCGACCTGGAAGACGGCCTGGAAATGGAGTTGCTGGAATACGCCGAAGTCGAGTCCCTGCTGCTGGGCCTGGTGGGCGACGACTTGCCGGAGACCTACCGCCAACTCGGCCCCGGCGACTCGCGTCGACGCAAGCTGGCGATCCTGCGCGGCAAAGCCATCGAACACCTGACCAATGCCGCAGCCCGCGCCTTCGTCGAGCAACAGGACGCACTGCTGGCCGGCACATTGCCCGGCGACCTGGTGGAGCACATGCACGGCCCCGCCAAACGTTGTGTGCTGAACGCCAAGGACATGGCCCGCAAGAAAATCTTCCAGGACAAGCGCAAGACCCTGCACGAAATCGGCGCCTACACCACGCTGGAAATCCTGCTCAACGCCTTTTGCGGCGCAGCTCTGGAGCAGCACAACGGTCGGACTCCGTCGTTCAAAAGCCGGCGCATTCTTGATCTGCTGGGTAACAATGCTCCCGATCCTCACGGCCCGCTGCACACCTCGTTTTTACGCATGATTGATTTCATCGCCGGCATGACTGACAGTTATGCCAGTGACATGGCCTTGGAAATGACCGGACGCGCCAGCCACTGAGGTGTATCGAGTGATCAGCCATTGCGGCATTCGTTATGGCTGATCCCCCCTTCAACAACCAACAGCGCTCAAGCTTCGTCGAATCGCCCTACAACACATGGCGAGCGAACTGATCGCTTGTCCGCCACTCTCGCGAAACAATCCCCATTCCTTCTGTTCGACAGATGAAGTGCGCCCCATGGCCGAAGACGATCTACGCATCCTCGTGGTGGAGGACCACCCCTTTCAACTCATAGCGACTCAATATCTGCTGGAAAGTTATGGCTTCACCCGACTGACGACCACCGACAGCGCCAAAGGCGCCATGCAGCGAATGCTCGAGGTCGACCAGCCATTCGACATTCTTTTATGCGATCAATGCCTGCCTGATCTGACAGGACTCGATCTGGTCCGGTTCGCCGGCCGGCAAGGGCTGATCAAGCATGCAATCCTTCTGAGCAGCCTGACGACCTGCGAACTGGACGAATTGGTAAAAACGGCCACTGAAGACGGATTGCCATTATTGGGTTACTTGATAAAACCTTTGAAACAATCTGAATTTAGAGACTTGTTGACCTCAGCATCAACATAAGAAAAAGACATATATAAAAACCGACAAAGACATTACGTAAAACCTACAAACAATCTCCTCAAAAAACGCACTAGATAACTGATTTTTCCTATCCTTCCTAATAAGAATCCTAGTTAATGCGTAGTCCTATTCCTTTTAATTTGTAGGACTTCTCCTAAATTGCTGCTACAGCTCGGTCCGTTCATGCGTCCCTGCAAGTATCTGAGCTAAGGTGCGCGCTTTATTTGAGCTCGCATGGGACTTGATTATGAACTCCGTTTTTATTGTCGACGATCACCCGGTTATCCGCCTTGCCGTTCGAATGCTGCTGGAACACGAAGGTTACAAAGTTGTCGGCGAAACTGATAATGGGGTCGACGCCATGCAGATGGTTCGCGAATGCATGCCGGACCTGGTCATTCTCGACATCAGCATTCCAAAACTCGATGGCCTGGAAGTGCTTTCCCGCTTCAACGCAATGAGCAACCCTCCTAAAACACTGGTACTGACTGCACAATGCCCGACACTCTTCGGTATTCGCTGCATGCAATCCGGTGCCTCGGGTTATGTCTGCAAACAAGAAGACATCAGTGAACTGGTCAGTTCCATAAGAGCGGTATTTTCAGGTTACAACTATTTCCCGAGTGAGGCATTGAACCCCATCCATGGCGATGAAACACGCTGTATTGAATTGGAACTTTTCAAATCCGTAAACGACCGGGAACTGATGGTCTTGCAACTTTTTGCCCAAGGTCGCACAAACAAGGAGATCGCCAAGGGCATGTTTCTGAGCAACAAGACCGTGAGCACTTACAAAAAGCGCCTCATGCAAAAACTCAAAGCCAAATCCCTGGTTGAACTGATCGAGATGGCAAAACGTAACGCACTCGTGTGAGAACCTGGATGCCCAGCCGTTTGAAGGTCTACCTGATTCAATTGACCGCAGGTCTATGCGTGTGTACCTCGTTGTTCGGGGCACCGGCCAATGAAAATTACACCCTGCTCAGCCGCTCGAAGGCCGGGGCTCTGGAGATTCGACTGGATGAATCCCAGCGACAATGGATAAAAAACAAAAATCAGCTGACGCTCGGCACCTCAGCCCCCGACTATCCTCCTTTCGACCTGACCACCAGCGGCCAGGACTATGAAGGGTTTACCGCCGATTACGCCGGTCTTCTGGAAAAAGTAACCGGTTTGCCCATCAAGGTTCAGCGCTTCGATTCCCGAGGAGCCGCGATCGCTGCGCTGCAGAACGGCGATGTCGATCTGCTTGGCACCGCCAATGGATTCGAAGCCGGCATTGCCGGCATCACACTGTCCATACCCTATGCCGTCGACCAACCCGTGTTGGTGACCCGCGAAGGAGAAACCCGATCCCTGACCGATGGCCTGGCCGGATTGCGCCTGAGCATGGTGTATCACTACTTGCCGCTGGAGGAAGTCAAGGCGCTGTATCCAAAGGCCATCATCACGTCCTATCCGTCCTACCAGAATGCGATCAACGCCGTTGCATTCGATCAGGCGGACGTGTTTCTCGGTGACACGATTTCAACGCACTACATGATCAACAAGGGGTACCTGAACAACATCCGGATGGCCAACTTCGGCAAACATGAAGCCCATGGCTTCAGCTTTGCCGTCAGCAGGAACAACCCCGAGCTGCTCGTCATCATCAACGCGATGATCAGGGCCATCCCCCCCAGCGAACGTGAAAACATCGCCAAACGCTGGAGCGCCGGCAGCGACATCCTGCTGACCGATCAAAAACTGCAGCTCACTGATCGGGAAGAACGCTGGCTGGCGCACCACCCGACTGTGCGAGTCGTCGTCAACGAAGCTTTTGCACCCCTGTCGTTTTTCGACAGCGATGGCAACTTTCGCGGAGTCACCGCAGATTTGCTTGAGCTGATCAGGCTGCGCACCGGTTTGCGCTTTGACATCCAGCGCAGTCGAAGCGATCACGAGATGATCAAACAGATCAAGGACGAAAAGGCCGATGTGATCGCCGCGTTGCTCCCCAGCGCCAAACGTCAGACCCAACTGAACTTTACCCGCCCCTTTCTGGAAAATTCCTACGTCCTGCTGACCCGCAAAGCCGTCGACAGCCCGACCAACCTCGAGCAGTTGCAGGGCAAACGCCTGGCCATTGCCCGCGGCAATCCACTCATGGATTACCTGCGCAAAGAATTTCCCCGGATCAAATTGATCGAAGCTGCGGACACCTTCAGCGCCGTAGAGCTGCTCGACGAAGGTCAGGCCGAGGGCGCGGTGAACTCACTGGTGATAGCCAACTACTTCATTTCATCACAGTTGTTCGAGCACTCATTGCAGATCAGCACCACCATCGGTACCGAGCAGGCAGCGTTTTCCCTTGCCACCGCCCGGGGTGCCAGAGAGCTCAACGCCATTCTGAACAAGGCGTTACTGAGCATCTCGCCTGAAGAGCTGGGCGTCATCAACAGTCGTTGGCGCGGCTATTCGGCGTCCTCGCAAAGTACCTGGCGCAACTATCAAAGACTGTTCTACCAAATCGCCATCGGTGCCGGTGCGCTATTGCTGATTTCCATTGCGTGGAACGACTACATGCGACGCCAGATCAAGCAGCGCAAGGCCGCCGAGCGTGCCTTGAACGATCAGTTCGAATTCATGCGCTCGCTGGTCAACGGCACCCCTCATCCGATCTACGTACGTGATCGCCAGGGGCTGCTGCAAAGTTGCAACGACAGTTACCTGCAAGCGTTCTGCGCCAGGCGTGAAGATGTCATCGGCAAAAGCGTCATGCACGGATCGATGAGCAATGTGTTCGAAGCCCGGGAGTATCAGGCTGACTACCAGCGCGTAGTGGCCGAGGGCAGGCCGTTGATCGTCGATCGCGAACTGCACATAGGTGGCCGGCGGCTGACGATCTATCACTGGATTCTTCCTTACCGCGATTCCAGCGCGAAAGTGCAAGGCATTATCGGTGGCTGGATCGACATCAGCGAACGGCGGCAACTGCTCGATGACCTGCGTTGCGCGAAAGAACGCGCCGATAACGCCAATCGGGCCAAAAGCACGTTTCTGGCTACGATGAGCCATGAGATCCGCACGCCGATGAACGCAATCATCGGCATGCTTGAACTGACCCTCAAGCGTCTTGATCACCAGCACCCGGAGCGTCCGGCCATCGATGTCGCGCACAACTCGGCGAAAGGATTGCTGGAACTGATCGGCGACATCCTCGACATTGCCAGAATCGAATCCGGGCGCTTGAGCCTGAGCCCGGAGCGCGTCAACCCGGGTGAACTCGTGGCCTCGGTCGTGCGGATTTTCGATGGCCTGGCAAGACAGAAGGAACTCGAATTGATATTGGAGTTTTCTCCGGCCACCCCGACCTTCGATGTGTTGCTGGACCCTTTGCGCTTCAAGCAGGTGCTGTCCAACCTGATCAGCAATGCCATCAAGTTCACCGAGCAAGGCCAGGTCCGGATCATTGTCGACCTGCACCCGGCAACGCAGCCTGATCGCGTGCAAATGCGGGTGCAGGTCCACGACAGCGGTATCGGGATCAGTGAACAGGATCAATACCGGCTGTTCGAACCTTTCGCCCAGGCCGACAACGCCATTCAATCGGCCAGGGGCGGCGCGGGACTGGGGCTGGTCATCAGCCGCAACCTCTGCGAGATGATGGGCGGCAGTCTGCAATTGCGCAGCGAACCGGGCGTCGGCACCCAGGTGGAGGTATCGCTGCAGCTGGAAACGTTGCCGCTGCAACCCTCAGCCCAGGTGGCCGAAACGCAAATTGTCGTTGCCACAACCCCTTTGAATGTTCTGGTCGTCGACGATCACTCGGCCAATCGCTTGCTCACCTGCCAGCAACTGGAGTTCCTTGGCCATCGATTTACCGTTGCGGCCGATGGTCAGGAGGGATTGGAGGCTTGGAAAGGCCAACCGTTCGATCTGGTGATCGCCGATTGCAACATGCCGGTCATGAACGGTTACGAGCTGGCCCGCGCCATTCGAAAGCAGGAAAGACAAAACCATCGTCCTCCCTGCACCGTGCTCGGCTTTACCGCCAACGCCCAACCGGAAGAAATCCAACGCTGCAAGCAAGCCGGGATGGACGACTGCCTGTTCAAACCCCTCAGCCTCGGCGCCTTGAGTCAGTGGCTGGAAAACATTCAACCCACCCGGGCAGCCCCGGCGTTCAGCCTGCACGGATTGAAACTGCTGACCGGCGGCAATCCGGTGTTGAACCGCAGATTGCTCAATGAACTGGTGAACAGCAACCGCCAGGATCTGCAAACGCTGTTGTCGCTATCCAGCTCCGGGGATACGCAGGCGCTGCTGGATATTGCCCACAAAATCAAAGGCGCAGCCCGGATCGTGCAGGCCTCCCCCCTGATCGACCGCTGCGAGGCGCTCGAAGCTGCCTGCCATGAGGATTTCGATCACGAAAAAGTGGCTGAATGCTGCAAATTCATGGAGTGCACGATACTTGAGTTGGAGGACGCGTTAATACGTCAGATCGCCCATTACGACGAAGGCAAAATCGCAGAGCCTTAACTATGCTTGGACCCTCGGCAGTGTGTTGACCATCATGGAGAAACCCGCAATGCCATTGCGCACGGTTCAACGCCGGTTTCCACTGCATGTCCATATCAGCGTGATGTTCACCTTCCTGTTGTTGCTGACCGGAGTGCTGCTGGGTCTTTTCAACTACCGGCAAACGACCCAGATCATATTGTCGAGCAGTGAAAAACTCTTCAACCGTATCGAGCAGGATGTCCGGCTGGACCTGCACTCGACCTATGCACCCATTCGCCATCTTTTGAGCCTGCTGGCACTCGATCCGGCGGGCCAGTCCGCTGACCTGGAGCACCGCCTGGCACTGCTCAAGCCGTTCAGCCAGTCGCTCGAGGACAACCCCAATCTGGCTTCGCTGTACCTGGGCTACGACAATGGAGACTTTTTCATGGTCCGCCCGCTACCTACCCCAGAGGTCAAGGCCCTGGTCAAGGCCCCGGACACGGCGGCTTACCAGGTCTGGAGCATCGAGCACGACAGCAGCGGCCAGGCCCGTTCCCAGTCGTTGTTTTTCGACACGAACCTGGCACTTGTCAGCCGCCAGGACAACCTGAACGACCCCTACGACCCTCGCAGCCGTGCCTGGTTTACCAGTGCGCGCAACGACAGTGACCAGATCACGACCGAACCCTATATCTTTTTTTCCACCCATAACATTGGCACAACGCTGGCACGACGCAGTGGCGACAAGGCAATCATCGCCGCCGACCTGACCCTGGCCGAACTCAGCGCGACCCTGGCCAAACACGTCGTGACTCCCAATACCGAAATCGTGCTGTTCGATGGCGAAGGCAATGCCATTGCCTATCCCGACAGCCGCAGGCTGATCATCGACGATCAGACATCGCGCCTGATCAAGGCGGCGGATCTGAGCCCCAGCCTGGCTGCGTTGCTCAGCAACCCCGCGCAAGGCAATCGCCTGGACGCCAATGGCCGACAGTGGATCGTCGCCCGCAGCAGCATGCAGGAAGGCGGACCACAAGGTCTGCAACTGGCTTTGCTGGTACCGGAAGACGAGTTGCTCGTCGATGCTTACCGGATGCGCTGGCAAGGCGCGCTGATTACTCTGGCAACATTGCTGTTATGCGTGCCGCTGGGCTGGCTGACGTCAAGGATCCTGGTCAAACCCTTGCGCGCCCTGGTGCAGGAGGCCGATGCGATTCGCAGTTTCGATTTCAACTTTCCGCTTTCCCGTCGCTCACCGGTGCTCGAAGTCGACCAACTGAGTGTGTCGATGGCACGGATGAAAGACACGCTGGCGAGCTTCTTCCAGATCACTGACAGCCTCAGCGCGGAAACCCGTTTCGCCCCGCTGCTGCAACGGGTGTTGTTTGAAACGGTGAAAATCGGGCAGGCCCAGGCCGGCCTGATCTATCTGCGCGAAGCTGATGGCGGGCACATGCAACCCCACGGACTGGTCATCAATAACACCGCCGAAAACCTGCAATCCTTCGGCATCCGCGGGCATTCGCTGGAAAACCCGCAAAGCCCGCCTTGGCTGCAGCAATTGGCAAACGTCGACAATGTCGTCAGCAACCTTGGGTTCGAGCAGGCGGGCGATCTGCAGAAAGTCTTGCTCGCGCTGAACAGTCCCCGGGTCCATCTGGTCGGAATCCGCCTGCACAACCGTCACAACGAAACCGTGGGACTGCTGGTGTTGCTATTGGCCGACAGCGGCGAGCAAAGCGACCTGGACAAACTGCGGCCGGACCGCATTGCGTTCCTCCAGGCCGTATCCGGCGCGGCGGCCGTGTGCATCGAAAGCCAGCGCCTGCAAGCCCGGCAAAAACAACTGCTGGACGCCTTCATACAGCTGCTGGCCGGTGCAATCGACGCCAAAAGCCCCTATACCGGCGGCCATTGCCAGCGCGTCCCGGAACTGACCCTGATGCTGGCCCACGCGGCGGCGGCCAGCCAGGAACCGGCCTTCAGTGAATATCAGCCGAGCGAAGATGAATGGGAGGCACTGCACATCGCCGCCTGGCTGCACGATTGCGGCAAGGTCACCACACCGGAATACGTCGTCGACAAAGCCACGAAGCTGGAAACCCTGACCGATCGCATCCACGAAATCCGTACCCGCTTCGAGGTGCTCAAGCGCGATGTCTGGATCGGTTACTGGCAGGCCATTGCCCTGGGCGGCGACGAGCAATCGCTGGCTGAACTGCGCAATGCCAGCCTGGCCGGGCTGGATGACGATTTCGCCTTCGTTGCCCGCTGCAATCTGGGTGGCGAAGCCATGGCCGACGCTGATCTGCAACGCTTGCGCGACCTGGCCGGACGCACCTGGACCCGGACCCTGGATGACCGGCTGGGCGTGTCCTGGGAAGAGAACCGGCGTCAGGCCCGAACGCCCGCCCCCACCCTGCCCGTCAGCGAACCGTTACTGGCGGACAAACCCGAGCACCTGTTCGAACGCAACGAAAACGAATTGATACCGCAGGACAATCCCCTGGGCTTCAAACTCGACGTTCCGCCCCACAAATACAACCGGGGCGAGCTGTACAACCTGAGCATTGTCCGCGGCACCCTGACGAGCGAGGAGCGTTATGTCATCAATAACCACATCGTCCAGACGATCCTGATGCTCAACCATCTGCCGTTCCCCGCGCACCTGCGCAGCGTCGCGGAAATAGCCGGCGGGCATCACGAGAAAATGGACGGCAGCGGTTATCCGAAACGCTTGAAGCGGGAAGAGATGAGCCTGCCGGCGCGGATGATGGCGATTGCCGATATCTTCGAAGCGTTGACGGCAGCCGACCGCCCCTACAAAAAAGCCAAGACCTTGAGCGAGGCGCTGGGCATCATGGCGTTCATGTGCCGTGATGCCCACATCGACCCGGAACTGTTCGGGCTGTTCATCAAGGCGCAGATCTACTTGCAGTACGCCAGGCGCTTCCTCGACCCTGCGCAGATCGATGCGGTGGACGCATCGGGCCTGCTGGCCAAGGCCGGCCTGGCGTCTTGATCAGCAGTCGGTCAGGCGCAGGAAAATCGTCGCCAGTTGTTCGATGCCGGCCTGGTCCTGCGCAGTGAAACGCGCCAGTTTCGGGCTGTCGAGGTCGAGCACGCCGATCAACCGGCCGTCCTTGACCAGCGGTACCACCAGCTCGCTGTTCGAGGCGCTGTCACAGGCAATGTGACCGGGGAACGCGTGCACATCCTCGACCAACTGAGTCTGCAAGGTGGCGGCCGCCGCCCCGCAGACGCCACGCCCGAACGGAATCCGCACGCAGGCGATCTGCCCCTGAAACGGGCCGAGCACCAGCTCCTCATTACGGTTGAGGTAGAACCCGGCCCAGTTCAGGTCATCGAGCTGATTGAACAGAAACGCCGAGAACTGCGCGGCATTGGCGATGAAATCCCGCTCGTCCGCCAGCAAGGACTCCAGTTGCGCATGCAGCATGCCGTAGCCTTCGAGACCCTGGCCGCTCTGCTGTAAATCGATCATGCCTTGTGCTCCAACAGTTTCAGCCCGACCCAGTAACGGGCAAATTGATAGGCGCAACGTCCATTGCGATTGCCCCGGCCGGTGGCCCAGCGTACCGCCAGAATGTCCAGCTCTTCGCTGCGCTGCCATGCCAGCCCGGCCTTGGCGGCCAACTGGCCGATCCAGTGCTCGACAACGTTGAGGAAGTGTTCCTGGGTAAACGGATAGAACGACAGCCACAGGCCGAAGCGGTCCGAGAGCGCGATCTTGTCTTCCACGGCTTCGCTTGGATGCAGCTCGCCGTCGACCCGTTTCCAGTTTTCGTTGTCGCTTTCCTTTTCCGGCACCAGGTGGCGACGGTTGGACGTGGCGTACAGCAGAACGTTGTCCGGTGCCTGCTCCAGCGAACCATCCAGGACGCTTTTGAGCACTCGGTAATCGCCCTCGCCCGACTCGAACGAAAGGTCGTCGCAAAACAGCACGAAACGCTGGGGCAGCTTGCCGATCTGTTCGACCACCCGCGGCAGGTCTGCCAGGTGATCGCGTTCAATCTCGATCAAACGCAAACCGGCTTGAGCGTGCTCGGCCAACAAGGCGCGCACCAGCGACGACTTGCCGGTGCCGCGCGAGCCCCAGAGCAAGGCATGGTTGGCGGGCATGCCATCGAGGAATTGCTGGGTATTGCGCCCCAGCTGTTCGACTTGCCGGTCGACGCCGATCAGGTCGGACAGGCGCATGTCGAGGCTGACTTCCAGCGGCATCAGATAACCGCCGCGCGACTCACGCTGCCAGCGCGCGGCCAGGCATTGCGTCCAGTCGATGGCTGGCCTTGGTGCCGGCAGCAACGGCTCGATACGGGCCAGAACGGCATCGGCACGTTCAAGAAAAGCATTCAATCGGGAATCCACGACTTCTCCTCGGGCACATTCACAGTAATGATGGTGATACAGCGGCCAAACACCGCGTCACACAGTGGCTGACCCCGCAGTACAGGCCTCGCGAGAACGTCAGCAGACAGACATGATCGGCTATGCTTGAGCAGCGAAAGGAAACGGAAGTGGTTCACCCCCCCATGGACATCAAATTCACCAACCGGCTGTCATTCAAGCAAGCCCGGCTTACCGTGCTGGTCGGTTTCATTTTGGGCACGCTGCTCAGCCTGCTGCAAATAGGCATCGATTATGCCAGTGAAGACGCCTCCATCAATCGTGAAATCCTTTCATTACTTGAAATCAGCCACAACCCGGCCTCGCGAATCGCCTACAACATCGACGCCGAACTCGCCAAGGAACTGACCCAGGGCCTGCTGCGCTCGCCGGCAATCATCGGCGCGAAACTGACCGACAACAACGGCACCGTGCTGGCCAACGTCAAACGATCCGGCATACAGAACGACTATCGATTGTTCAGTGACTTCCTGTTCGGGGCCAATCGGCAGTTCGAAGACCGGCTCTACCTGGATCATTTACCCAACGAGTCCCTGGGCACACTGCGGCTGAACGTCGACACTTATGCCTTCGGCAACCGTTTCCTGCGCCGGGCCGAAGTGACCCTGCTCAATGGCTTCGCCCGTAGCCTGCTGCTGTCCGGCATCCTGCTGGCGCTGTTCTATGTGATGCTGACCAAACCTCTGGTGCGGGTCATCCGCGAGCTCAGCGGTCGCGACCCGAGCAGTACCGAACCGACGTCGCTGGAGTGTCCCGCCGGGCACGCCAACGATGAGATCGGCGTGCTGGTCAAGGTTGCCAACCAGCAATTCAAGAACATCGCCACCGAAATCCAGCAGCGGCGCAATGCGGAAAACCGTCTGACCGAATATCTGGGTCAACTGGAAAACATCGTCTCGGCCCGCACCGCCGAGCTCAAGGCGATCAACGCCCGGCTGAGCCAATCCAATGAGGAACTGGAAGCCGCCCGCAGTACCGCCCTGGACATGGCCGAAGCCCGCTCGGTGTTCCTGGCGAACATGAGCCATGAAATCCGCACGCCCCTCAACGGCTTGCTCGGGATGATCGCACTGTCCCTCGACGGACCGCTGAATGCCGAACAACAGCAACAACTGTCGATCGCCCATGACTCCGGCAAGGTGCTGGTGGAATTGCTCAACGATATTCTCGATCTGTCGAAGTTCGATGCCGGCCAACTCGAACTCGAACACATTCCCTTCGACCTCGGCTCGCTGATCGAAGACACCGCCAACCTGCTGTCGCAGAACGCCGCCCCCAGTGTCGAACTGACCTGCCTGATCGATCCGCATTTCCCGGCGCTGGTGCTCGGCGATCCGACCCGCGTGCGGCAGATCGTCAGTAATCTGCTGTCCAACGCTCTCAAGTTCACCCGGTTCGGGCGAGTCGACGTGCGCCTGTCGACGTTCGGCGACGGTGTCCGGATCGAGGTGTGCGACACCGGCATCGGCATTCCTCAAGATGCCCAGGTCAAGATATTCCAGCCCTTCACCCAGGCGGGTGCCGGCATTACCCGCCAGTTTGGCGGTACCGGGCTGGGTCTGGCGCTGACCTACAACCTGTGTGAAGCCATGCAGGGACGCCTGTCGATCAGCTCCGAGGCGGGTTTTGGCAGCCAGTTCTGCGCGGACTTGCCATTACCCAGCCATACCCGCGCAATGCCTGCCGTTTCGCTCAAGGGCAAAGTCATCGCCATCACGGCCGCCAGCAGCGGGCTGGGCGAGCTGCTGAACAGCCTGTTGCCTGGCTGGGGGCTGGACTATGAACGGCGCTCCATGGATGACCCACTGCTTGGCCTGGCGGCCGACGTGCTCATCACCGACTGCCCCGAATGCCTGTTCACTTTGCGCCCCACCCTCAGTGCGCCGATCCTGCTGATCACCGCCTATGGCAATTTCATGCCCGGCGAAGAGGTCCACGCCCTCGCCCCCCTGCAACAACAGGCCCGCCCCCTGGCCCGCAATACGCTGTTTCAGACCTTGCGGCGGATCCTGCAACCGCAAGCCCGGCCGGTCAACGATGTCCCGCTCGACGCGCAATGTCCGCAACGACGCGGGCGCGTACTGCTGGTGGAAGACAATCCGGTGAACCAACTGGTGGCCAAGGGCATGCTCGGCAAGCTCGGCTGCGAGGTCACCACGGCGGCTCATGGTGGCGAGGCCCTGGATCAACTCGAACAACGGGAGTTCGATCTGGTGCTGATGGACTGCAACATGCCGGTGATGGACGGCTATGAAGCCAGCCGGCAAATCCGCCGCAGCGGACGCTGGCCTCAACTGCCGATCGTCGCCCTGACGGCCAACGCCATGTCGGAGGAGCGCGAGCGCTGCCGTGCCGCGGGCATGAGCGACTACCTGGCCAAACCCTTCCGGCGCGAAGAACTGGCCGCGCTGCTGGACTTGTGGATCCCCGCTACGACAGCGCCTTGATCTGCCCCAGCAGATGATCGAGACCATCGCGCAAGTCGTTGAGACGATTCAGATCGACCCCGCTGTCGCACAACAGGCGCGCCTTGAGTGGCCCGACCTGATCGCGCAAGGCCATGCCGGCCGGCGACAGGCTCAGATGCACCTCACGCTCATCGCGCGCCGAACGCTGACGCTGCACCAGTTGCAGTTGTTCGAGGCGCTTGAGCAAGGGTGTCAGCGTGCCGGAATCCAGGGCCAGACGCTCACCCAATGCCTTCACGGTCGGTTGCTCGGGAGCTGCCTGCTGCCACTCCCACAGCACCAGCATCGCCAGGTACTGAGGGTAAGTCAGGCCCAACTGATCGAGCATGGGCTTGTAGGCGCGAATCACCGCCCGGGAAGCAGCGTACAGCTTGAAACACAGCTGGCTGTCGAGCTTCAGGGAATCAACTGACAAGGTGGTCATTTGAGCAGGGCTTCGATCTCTTGGGTCAGGTCCTGCGGCTTGGTCGCCGGGGCGAAGCGCTTGACCAGTTGCCCGTCCTTGCCGATCAGGAACTTGGTGAAGTTCCACTTGATGCCCTGGGAGCCCAGCACACCCGGAGCGCGCTTTTTCAATTGCACGAACAACGGATGGGCGTCGGCACCGTTAACGTCGATCTTTTTGAACAGCGGAAAGCTGACACCGAAGTTCAGCTCGCAGAACTCGGAGATCGCCCCTTCATTGCCCGGCTCTTGCTTGCCGAACTGGTTGCAGGGAAAACCGAGCACCACCAGGCCCTGGTCCTTGTAGGTCTGCCAGAGTTCTTCCAGGCCTTTGTACTGCGGAGTGAAACCGCATTTGCTGGCCGTGTTGACCACCAGCACGGCTTTGCCGGCGAAATCCGCCAGGGTCTTTTGCTCACCCTTGATCGTGGTGCAAGGGATGCTCAGCAGGTTGTCGCTCATGTTTGGGGTTCCGAGTGAATGCCAGAGACAACAAAATAGCGAGCAATTGAATTGTGTGCAATTTAAATAATGGTACAGACGCCCAACTGCAGGAGCTGGCTTGCCAGCGATGGCGTCCCTTGGTGCACCGCTGCACTTGAGGGCCTCTTCGCTGGCAAGCCAGCTCCTACAGGGCTCGCATTACGAGCGGGGTACGAGTTCCAGGCACACCGAATTGATGCAATAACGCAGGCCCGTCGGCGGCGGACCATCAGGGAATACATGCCCCAGGTGCGCGTCGCATTTGGCGCAGACCACTTCGGTGCGGATCATGCCGTGGCTGACATCACGGATTTCGGTCATGGCGCTGTCGCCGATCGGCGCATGGAAGCTGGGCCAGCCGCAGCCGGAATCGAACTTGGTCGCCGAGTCGAACAGCGGCTCCTTGCAGCAGATGCAGTGGTAGACCCCGTCGGTCTTGGTGGCGTTGTACTTGCCGGAAAACGGTCGTTCGGTGCCCTTGAGACGGCACACGTTGTACTGCTCTGGATCGAGCATCGCCTTCCATTCTTCCAGGGTTTTTTCCAACTTTTCCATCATCACACCTCAGCGGCTGAAAAAGCCCGATCTGTACCTTTTCCACGGATCGGGCGGCACGTATGATTGCGCCTCGTCAAACGCCAGTCTGGCAGCCAGACCACGCGCATTCAAACGGAAATATGGGTGCTGCATCTCAAGGCGTCAGGCCTGTGTGAATACGCAGGATTCCCAGTACGGTTGTCCAAACGCCGTCTGGATCGTTCATTTTCGGGAACACATCGCCATGCAGGTCAGCAAATCGAACAAGCTCGCCAACGTCTGCTACGACATTCGCGGCCCGGTGCTCAAGCACGCCAAGCGCCTGGAAGAGGAAGGCCATCGCATCCTCAAGCTGAACATCGGCAACCCGGCGCCTTTTGGTTTCGAAGCGCCGGATGAAATCCTCCAGGACGTGATCCGCAACCTGCCGACAGCCCAGGGCTATAGCGATTCCAAGGGTCTGTTCAGTGCGCGCAAGGCCGTGATGCAGTACTACCAGCAAAAGCAGGTGGAAGGCGTCGGCATTGAAGACATCTACCTGGGCAATGGCGTTTCCGAACTGATCGTGATGTCGATGCAGGCCCTGCTCAACAACGGCGACGAAGTGTTGGTGCCCGCTCCCGACTATCCGCTGTGGACCGCAGCCGTGAGCCTGTCCGGCGGCAATCCGGTGCACTACCTGTGCGACGAGCAGGCCAACTGGTGGCCGGACCTGGCCGACATCAAGGCCAAGATCACCCCGAACACCAAGGCGCTGGTGATCATCAACCCGAACAACCCGACCGGCGCGGTGTATTCGAAGGAAGTGCTGCTGGGCATGCTGGAACTGGCCCGCCAGCACAATCTGGTGGTGTTCTCCGACGAGATCTACGACAAGATCCTTTATGACGATGCCGTGCACATCTGCACCGCCTCCCTGGCGCCGGACCTGCTGTGCCTGACCTTCAACGGTCTGTCCAAGTCCTATCGCGTGGCCGGTTTCCGTTCCGGCTGGATCGCCATTTCCGGCCCGAAACACCACGCCCAGAGCTACATCGAAGGCATCGACATGCTGGCTAACATGCGCCTGTGCGCCAACGTGCCGAGCCAGCACGCTATCCAGACCGCCCTCGGCGGTTATCAGAGCATCAATGACCTGGTGCTGCCGCAGGGCCGCCTGCTGGAACAACGCAACCGCACCTGGGAATTGCTCAACGATATTCCGGGCGTAAGCTGCGTCAAGCCGATGGGCGCGCTGTATGCATTCCCGCGCATCGACCCCAAGGTCTGCCCGATCCATAACGACGAAAAATTCGTCCTCGACCTGCTCCTTTCCGAAAAGCTGCTGGTGGTTCAAGGCACTGCATTCAACTGGCCATGGCCAGACCACTTCCGCGTCGTGACCCTGCCACGGGTCGATGACCTGGAGATGGCCATCGGGCGCATTGGCGGCTTCCTCAAGTCATACCGCCAGTAACCGGCCCGTCACCGTGCGACGCTGCTGCAGCGTCGCACGGTGATTCATTCAGCAACACATGCATGCGCGCCACCGGTGGCAGCCGCTTCGCGCCCTGCCGGATGTCGCCCGACCTGCTCGCGCCTAACAAAGGCGGGGGCTTTCGACAGGATTTGACTGACAAACACTTCCCGCACTCGCGTCGGAAATGCCCTGCAAGCAGCTAGACTATTGCCGTAGGACACAGTTTGAAATAGTCACCCGGTTGAATACCCCGGTGCAGCACCTTATATACCCCGCAGTAAGCTACATCTTTAGCATGAGGAGATTTCTACAACCATGATGCGCATCCTGCTGTTCTTGGCCACTAACCTGGCGGTCGTGCTGATTGCCAGCATCACCCTGAGCCTTTTCGGCTTCAACGGGTTCATGGCGGCCAATGGGGTTGATCTGAACCTCAATCAGCTGCTGATCTTCTGTGCGGTCTTTGGTTTCGCAGGTTCGCTGTTCTCGCTGTTCATCTCCAAGTGGATGGCGAAGATGAGCACCAGCACCCAGATCATCACCCAGCCACGCACCCGTCACGAGCAATGGCTGCTGCAAACCGTCGAGCAACTGTCCCGCGAAGCCGGGATCAAGATGCCCGAAGTCGGTATCTTCCCAGCCTATGAGGCGAACGCCTTCGCCACCGGCTGGAACAAGAACGACGCACTGGTCGCGGTGAGCCAGGGCTTGCTCGAGCGCTTCTCGCCGGATGAGGTGAAAGCCGTCCTGGCCCACGAAATCGGCCACGTGGCCAATGGCGACATGGTTACCCTGGCGCTGATCCAGGGCGTGGTTAACACGTTCGTGATGTTCTTCGCCCGGATCATCGGCAATTTCGTCGACAAAGTGATTTTCAAGAACGAAGAAGGCCAGGGCATTGCCTACTATGTGGCGACCATCTTCGCCGAACTGGTCCTGGGCATCCTCGCCAGCTCCATCGTCATGTGGTTCTCGCGCAAACGCGAATTCCGTGCCGACGAAGCCGGCGCAAACCTGGCCGGTACTGCCGCGATGATTGGCGCCCTGCAGCGCCTGCGTGCGGAACAAGGCCTGCCGGTGCACATGCCCGACACCTTGAACGCCTTCGGCATCAACGGTGGCATCAAGCAAGGGTTTGCCCGCATGTTCATGAGCCACCCGCCGCTGGAAGAGCGTATCGACGCCTTGGCGCGTCGTCGGGGCTAACAGGCTCCACAGCAAATCAAAAGGCCCGCTGCGATGCGGGCCTTTTTTTGTCTGCTGATTATTGGGGTGTCTGTGAGGCCCTCATCGCGAGCAAGCTCGCTCCCACAGGGGATCGCGGTCAAATGTGGGAGCGAGCTTGCTCGCGATGAGGCCAGAACAAACAACCTGTCTTTTAGCGGGTGGAAACCCGATACACCCGCTCCTCAAGCCGCGTCACACCCGCCTCCAGGAATTTCCCGCTCTCGCTCAACACATCCTGATCTTCCAGGATCTTCAGCGCCCATGAGTCCCCGAACAACCGCTGCACCTCATCGTCAAGCACGGCAAACGGCGGGCCGGGCAATTGCGCCTGGTTATAGTCCAGGGTAATCAACAAGCCATGGGACTCTTTGGGCAGTATCCGCTTCAAATGGGCAGCGTAACGCTCTCGCATTTGCGCCGGCAACGCGATCAACGCCGCACGATCATAAACAGCCGAGCAATCGGCAACATCGCCGGCCGTGAGCTCAAAGAAATCACCGCACCACAGCTCGATGGAACCTGCCCGATAAACCTTGAACGGCCCCTGCTCGCTGACGGCCGGATCAAAGCCATGCTCGCTGAAAAACTCCTCGATGGCTTTTTCCGACAATTCGACGCCCAGGACCTCATGGCCTTGATGGGCGAGCCATAGCAAATCCAGGCTTTTTCCACATAACGGCACCAGCACGCGTGACCCCTCTTCAAGGCTTAACGCTGGCCAGAACCGCTTCAGATGAGGGTTCACCTGCGGCAGGTGAAAGCCGATCTGGTTCGCCGCCCACTTTTTGTGCCAAAACTCCGGCTGCATAAATAACCCCGAAAATTCGATCAAAACACCCTAAAACTTATATTAGATTTAGATCAATGATCTGACTGAAGATGTTGCATCTTAACTCTCAGGAGCTCTTTCATGTTCCCCAGCCTGTACATATCCCACGGCTCCCCCATGCTCGCCCTCGAGCCCGGCGCCAGCGGGCCGGCCCTCGCCCGCCTGGCCGCCGAAATACCCAGGCCCAAGGCCATCGTGATTGTGTCGGCGCACTGGGAAAGCCATGAGCTGCTGGTCAGCGGTAATCCACAACCGGAAACCTGGCATGACTTCGGCGGCTTCCCCAAAGCCCTGTTCGAGGTCCGCTACCCGGCTCCCGGCGATCCACGACTCGCCGCAGAGGTTGCCGAGTTACTGCAAACCGCTGGTTTGCCTGCACGTATCGACAGCAATCGGCCTTTCGACCATGGCGTGTGGGTGCCTTTATCGCTGATGTACCCGCAAGCCGACATCCCGATTGTCCAGGTTTCGCTGCCCACCCGCGGCGGCCCCGCCCTGCAGACCGGCGTCGGCCACGCACTGGCCAGCCTGCGCGAGCACGGAGTCCTGCTGATTGGCTCCGGCAGCATCACGCACAACCTGCGGGAACTCGACTGGCATGCCGGCCCCGAGAGCGTTGAACCGTGGGCCCAGGCGTTTCGCGACTGGATGATCGACAAGCTCGCCGCGAACGACGAAGCCGCGTTGCACGACTATCGCGCGCAAGCACCGAATGCCGTGCGCAACCACCCCAGCGACGAACACTTGCTGCCGCTGTACTTTGCCCGCGCTGCCGGCGGACCGTTCAGCATTGCCCATCAGGGGTTCACCATGGGTGCGTTGGGCATGGACATCTACCGCTTCGGCTGAGGCTTTTGCGCAGGCAAAAAAAATCCCCGAACAAGTCGGGGATTTTTCATGTTCGATCAATCAGCTCGAGAGCGGATCAATCTTCGCGGTAGCGACGCAGCTTCAACTGCTTGCCGGCAACGCGAGTGTCCTTCAGCTTGGTCAGCAACTTCTCGAGACCGTCTTCCGGCAGCTCGACGAGGCTGAAGCTGTCACGCACCTGGATGCGACCGATCGCTTCACGGGCCAGACCACCTTCGTTGAGGATGGCGCCCAGCAGGTTCTTGGCAGCGATACCGTCACGCGCGCCCAGCGCGGTACGGCAACGTGCACGGCCTTCGCCCAGTGGCATCGGAGCACGACGCTCGCGGTCACCACGCTCAGGACGATCACCGGAACGCTCTGGACGATCGCCACGCGGTGCGTTGTTCGGCACCAGTGGACGCTCTTTCTCGATAGCGGCCAGGTTCAGCGCTTGACCGTTGGTTGCCTTGCGCAGCAGGGCTGCGGCCAGGGCACGCGGGCTGCAACCGATGTCGGCGGTCAGGCGATCGAGCAGATCACCGTGAGTCGATTCGGCCTCGGCCACCAGCGGCGACAGGCTGTTGGTCAGTTTCTTGATGCGCGCATCCAGAACGGCTTGAGCGTCCGGCAGGCGAACTTCAGCAACTTTCTGACCGGTTACACGCTCGATCACTTGCAGCATGCGGCGCTCACGCGGAGTCACCAGCAGCAGTGCACGACCTTCGCGACCGGCACGGCCGGTACGGCCGATACGGTGAACGTAGGACTCTGGGTCGTACGGCATGTCAACGTTGAATACGTGAGTGATGCGCGGAACGTCCAGGCCACGAGCAGCAACGTCGGTCGCCACAACGATGTCCAGACGGCCATCCTTGAGGGAGTCGATCACGCGCTCACGCTGGTTCTGGGCGATGTCACCGTTCAGCGCAGCGGCTTTGTAGCCTTTGGCTTCCAGGGCACTGGCCAGGTCCAGGGTCGCTTGCTTGGTGCGCACGAACATGATCAGGGCGTCGAAATCTTCCACTTCCAGCAAGCTGAGAACGGCCGAAGTCTTCTGGTCAGCGTGAACCAGCAGGTGAGCCTGCTCGATCGCGGTAACGGTCTGGGTCTTGGTCTGGATCTTCACGTGTTGCGGATCGCGCAGGTGGCGTTCGGCAATGGCACGGATCGACTGCGGCAAGGTGGCCGAGAACAATACGGTCTGACGGGTGGCAGGCAGAGCCTTGAAGATAACTTCCAGGTCGTCCATGAAGCCCAGTTTGAGCATTTCGTCAGCTTCGTCGAGAACCAGGTGGTTCACGGTCGCCAGTACTTTTTCGTCACGACGCAGGTGGTCGCACAGACGGCCCGGAGTGGCGACAACGATCTGTGCGCCATTACGGATTGCTTTCAATTGTGGGCCCATCGGCGCGCCGCCGTAGACAGCCACAACAGTTACGCCCGGCATTTGCTTGGCGTAGGTTTCGAAAGCGGTTGCAACTTGTAGCGCCAACTCACGAGTTGGGGCCAGGATCAGGGCTTGCGGCTCGCGCTTAGCAGGATCGATGCGATGCAGGATCGGCAGGGCGAACGCAGCGGTTTTACCCGTACCGGTTTGCGCCTGACCAATCATGTCGTGACCGGCCATGATGATCGGGATCGATTGCTGCTGAATAGCCGATGGCTCTTCGTAGCCAGTCGCGGTGACGGCTGCAAGAATATTCGGATTAAGATTAAAAGCGGCGAAGCCGCCGGTTTCCTGGGTCATGGGTCTGCCTCTAAGTGCATCCGCAAAGACCCATGCTCCAAAGCTGCGCGTGCCGTGTTGAGACTCAAGAGTCGCCCTGGCAGCTTTGTCGGCGGGGATTTGCGAAAACGAATGAATGAAAAGAATCGTCAAGGGAGAGTCCGCAGTACGGACATGCAGCCGAAGCTGACTTCGGGGAATTGCTCTACCTAAACGCGGCCCGGCTAAAGGCCGGCGCGCACTATACCGGAATTCGCCCAAAAAGGGAGCTTTTTTTATCGGAAATCCACCGGATACACCGTTGTGTCACAGGCTTTGCGAATAATCGGTCAGCCGTCTATTTTTCAAAGGCCCGGCTTGGCGGGTGACGGCGCTAAAACGGTTCACCCTTTGCCGTGCAGACCGCAGGTCCCGCACGCCTTTCCCACCCCGAGGATCGCTCCATGAATCAGCCCAGTTCCAGTCGAGTCAGCCGCGAACGGCGTGGTCATGTGTTCCTGATCGGCCTGGATCGGGTAGCCAAGCGCAACGCCTTCGATCTCGACCTGCTCAACGCCTTGAGCCTGGCCTATGGCGAGTTCGAAGCCGACAGCGAAGCGCGGGTGGCGGTGGTGTTCGCGCATGGCGAGCACTTTACCGCCGGGCTCGACCTGGTCAATGCCAGCGCCACACTCGCCGAAGGCTGGCAGGTCCCTCCTGGCGGCTGTGATCCGTGGGGGGTGTTCGCCGGTCCCAGGGTCAGCAAACCGGTGATCGTCGCCGCCCAGGGATATTGCCTGACCATCGGCATCGAGCTGATGCTGGCCGCCGACATCAACCTGTGCGCCAGCAACACCCGGTTCGCGCAGATGGAAGTGCAACGCGGGATCTTCCCGTTCGGCGGCGCCACCCTGCGCCTGCATCAGGTCGCCGGCTGGGGCAACGCCATGCGCTGGTTGTTGACCGGTGATGAGTTCGACGCCCGCGACGCCTTGCACCTGGGGCTGGTGCAGGAGGTCATGGCCAGCGAGGACTTGCTGCCCCGGGCGGTTGAACTGGCAGAACGAATCGCCCGCCAGGCCCCGCTTGGGGTACAGGCGACACTGATGTCCGCGCGACAGGCTCGCTATGAAGGAGAAACCGCAGCGGCACAGGCGTTGCCGCTGCTGGTCAAGAAATTGATGGCCAGCGAGGACGTCAAGGAAGGTGTGCGGTCGATGGTGGAGCGGCGGCCGGGGGTCTTCAAAGGGCTTTAACTCTGCATTGCCCGTTAGAAAGCCATCGCGGGCAAGCCCGCTCCCACAGGGTCTTGTGGACACCGAAGATCCACTGTGGGAGCGGGCTTGCCCGCGAAGGGGCCCGTCCAGACGATCAATTAATCAGGTAGCCGGACGAATGCACTTGATCAACGAATCCAGCGAATACCCCAACCGCGGAGCCAGCGCTTCGGCGCGGGTGATCAGCCCGTCCATGTCCAGATCCTGATCCAGCTCCGAGGGCACGATCAGGATCACGTTGCCCTCCTTCACCGGCAGTTCCCAGTAATGGCGGTGATACAACCCGCGCAACAAGGCGGCACCCAGGGGTTTGCCATCGTCGGTAGCCCACTGATTGATGACCAGCCAGCCCCCAGGATTCAATCGCTTCTGGCAGTTTTCCAGGAAACTCCAGGCCAGATGCCCGACACCCGGGCCGACATCGGTATAAAGGTCGACGAAAATCAGGTCGGCCGATTCCGCGGTATCCAGCAACTCCAGCGCATCGCCAACGCGGATGTACAGGCGCGGATCGTCATCCAGCCCAAGGTATTCGATGGCCAGGCGCGGCACGTCCGGGCGCAGTTCGATGGCTTCGACATCTTCCAGCGGCAGGAACTTGAGGCAGGCCTGGGTCAGCGTCCCGGCGCCGAGGCCGAGAAACAGTGCGCTGTCCGGTTGTTCATGGCACAGCGCACCGATCAGCATCGCCCGGGTGTAGTCGTATTCGAGCCAGCTCGGATCGGCCGTGAACACGCAGCTTTGCTCGATGGCATCACCGAACTCGAGAAAACGGTAATCGGCCACTTCCAGCACACGAATCACGCCGAACTCGTCCTGCACCTCGGCGAGCAGATGCTCGACGCGCTCCTCAGTCATTTCATCTCCTGATCGTCACCGGGGCCGGCAACGCAATAACACCGCGTGTAGAGAGCGGCAAAGGCGAGATTGTCGACGAAGCGACGGGAACAGGTCACGCACTAATTTGCTGATAACATGGACGTCCGAGCGAAAACACTAGAGACCGTGATGAGCCAACCCTGGAGCCCTGACAGCTGGCGCGCCCTGCCGATCCAGCAACAACCCCGATACCCCGACGCCGCGCATTTGCAGCAGGTCGAACAGACCCTGGCCAGCTATCCGCCGCTGGTGTTTGCCGGCGAAGCCCGGGAGTTGCGCCGTCAGTTCGCCGAGGTGACCCAGGGCCGTGCGTTTCTGTTGCAGGGTGGCGACTGCGCCGAAAGCTTCGCAGAATTCTCCGCGGCGAAAATCCGCGACACCTTCAAGGTGTTGCTGCAGATGGCCATCGTGATGACGTTTGCCGCCGGCTGCCCGGTGGTCAAGGTCGGGCGCATGGCCGGGCAGTTCGCCAAGCCGCGCTCGGCCAACGACGAAACCATTGATGGCGTGACCCTGCCCGCCTACCGTGGCGATATCGTCAATGGCATCGGTTTCGACGAAAAAAGCCGCGTGCCGGACCCGGAACGCCTGCTGCAGTCCTACCACCAGTCCACCGCCACCCTGAACCTGTTGCGCGCGTTCGCCCAGGGCGGTTTTGCCGACCTGCATCAGGTGCACAAGTGGAACCTGGACTTCATTGCCAACTCGGCGCTGGCGGAAAAATACAGCCACCTGGCCGACCGCATCGATGAAACCCTGGCGTTCATGCGCGCTTGTGGCATGGACACTTCGCCACAACTGCGCGAGACCAGCTTCTTCACCGCCCACGAAGCACTGCTGCTGAACTACGAAGAAGCTTTTGTGCGTCGCGACAGCCTGACCAACGATTACTACGACTGCTCGGCGCACATGCTGTGGATCGGCGACCGCACCCGACAGCTGGACGGCGCCCACGTCGAATTCCTGCGTGGGGTGAACAACCCGATAGGGGTCAAGGTTGGCCCGAGCATGAACCCGGACGACCTGATTCGCCTGATCGACGTGCTCAACCCGGACAACGACCCGGGTCGCCTGAACCTGATCGCACGGATGGGCGCGAATAAGGTCGGCGATCATTTGCCGCAACTGATCCGTGCCGTCCAGCGCGAAGGCAAGCAAGTGCTGTGGAGTTCCGACCCGATGCACGGCAACACCATCAAGGCCAGCAGCGGCTACAAGACACGCGACTTCGCGCAGATCCTTGGCGAGGTGAAACAGTTCTTCCAGGTGCACGAAGCCGAAGGCAGTTATGCCGGTGGTATTCACATCGAAATGACCGGGCAGAACGTGACCGAGTGCATCGGCGGTGCACGGCCGATTACCGAGGACGGTTTGTCGGACCGCTACCACACCCATTGCGACCCGCGGATGAATGCCGATCAGTCGCTGGAGCTGGCGTTTTTGATTGCCGAGACACTGAAGCAGGTTCGACGCTAAATCCCGTCGCCGCCATCGCGAGCAAGCTCGCTCCCACATTGACCGCGTCGCTCACAGATTTTGTGTGCGGCGCGGATCCTGTGGGAGCGAGCTTGCTCGCGATGGCGTCAGATCAAACACCACCAATTTGTGTGAATGCCACCCGCAACCGCGCCGCACTCGCCCGCGGGCAATTCAACTGAACCTGCGCCAACCCCAACCAATCCGCCATCTGCCGCAGATTGACCGCCAACGCCAGCATCCCCTCGTCGTCCAGCCCCGTTTGCTCTTCATGCACTGCATGCACTGCCAAACGTCCGGCGGCCCGCTCGGCACGCAGATCGACCCGCGCGGCAATCCGTTCGTTGTGCAGGAAGGGCAGCACGTAATAGCCATAAACGCGCTTGTCCTGCGGCGTGTAGATCTCCAGCCGATAGCGGAAATCAAACAGTCGCTCAGTCCGGTTGCGCTCCCAGATCAACGAATCGAACGGCGAAAGCAATGCACTGGCCGCAACTTTGCGTGGCACTTTTGGCTCCGGCAGACAATAGGCCGGTTGTCGCCAGCCCTGGACTTCGCAAGTGAGCAATTCTCCGGCCTCGACCAGTTCAGCCAGTCGCGGACGGCTATCGGCGGGGTTCAAACGGAAATAGTCACGCAAGTCCTTCTCCGTACCGACACCCAGGGCCGCTGCCGCATGCCGCAACAGGCCACGCTGGGCATCGCCTTCACTCAGGACGGGGTGCGCGAGTACAGCCGAGGGAATCACGCGCTCCGGCAGATCGTAGAGCCTTTCGAATCCGCGCCGGCCGGCAACGGTCACTTCACCGGCAGCGAACAACCATTCCAGCGCATGCTTCTCCGCGCTCCAGTCCCACCAGGGCCCGGCCCGCTCCTTTCGGGTCGACAGGCTCCCGGCGCCCAATGCGCCCTGCTGCTCGACCGACGCCAGCACCCGACGAATAGTGTCTTGCTGTTCACGCCCAAAACGCGCCAATTGCTGATAGATGTCTTCGCCACGGCTCGCACGCTGCATCCGCCAACGCATCAAGGGATACATGGAAAGAGGCAGCAACGAGGCTTCATGGCCCCAATATTCAAAGAGTGTTCGGCGACGGCCCTGACTCCAGGCAGCCTGGTCGAGCAAATCGGCAGGATAGTTGCCGAGGCGGGAAAACAGCGGAAGGTAGTGCGAACGCACCAAAGCATTGACCGAGTCGATCTGCAAGATACCCAGGCGCTCGATCAAGCGGTTGATCCCGGCAGGCCTGATCGCAACTGGCGGCTGACGCCCGGTAAAACCTTGGGCAGTCAGCGCCAGGCGCCTGGCCTGTTTCATGGAAAAGCTCAGGGAAGCAATCATTCAATGGCTCATCGGCAAGGCTCTCGCCACCATAGCGGCAGGCGCGAAAAACGCCAAGGCCGACGCGTCAGCGCTTGAGCGGATCATCCCAGAATGGCCGCGATGCCTCCCGTACCACATCGGCCCGACTCAAGCCGATATCGCGCAGACGCTCATCACTCAGACGCGCCAGTTCCACGCGCTCGTTGCTCAGTTGATGCCAACGCCGCAGTTTCACGACCACGTTGGTTAGCGGTTTCCTGAACGTTCTCAGTGCAACGCCCACTGCCTGTAACGTAACGCTTCCTGCAATGTTTTTTCGTTCCATCACTGCATACCTCGAAATTGAGGACGCAATCTTCGATGGGTCCGGGAAAACGCTCCAGTCAGGGTCTATGACGATCTGTTGCGGGCCGGTGCCGACCCCTTTAGCCCGGGCTTTTGCCAGGATAACGGGGTCGTGACCGGAGATTTCCACAATCCGCCGGGCTTACTTTCCGCGCCCCATCGGATCCTGCCAGAAGTGCAGTTCGGCTTCGTGTGCAACGTCCGCGCGACTGAGTCCGATGTCCTTCAGCGCCTCATCACTCATGCCCGCCAGCATTTCGCGTTCACGGTGCAGTTCGTACCAGCGATTGATTTTGTGCAGCAGGTCCGATACCAGGTGGATGGAGTGTTTTTCAACTTCGACAAAACCTTTTTGACCTTTCATCTTGTTGCCCTCCGTTTGGATGGCCCCAGTCTCGCGCCAGGTCTAAGATCAATCCAACGAATGTTTCTGATGTCACACATCTCGGAGATTGATGGATGTCCGCCTACCCGAGTATCGATACCGAAGTGCTGCGTACCTTCGTCGCGATCGCCGACCAGGGTGGCTTTACCCGTGCAGGTGAATTGGTCAACCGCACTCAGTCCGCCGTCAGCATGCAGATGAAGCGACTGGAAGAAGATGTACTGCAGCGCCAGTTGTTCCAACGCGACGGCCGGCAGGTGCGACTGACCGCCGAAGGCCAGATTTTGCTGGGCTATGCACGGCGAATCCTCAAGTTGCACAGCGAGGTTTTCAATACCCTGCGCGAGCCCGACATGGTCGGCACGGTGCGCATCGGTACGCCGGACGATTACGTGATGCGATTCCTCCCGGGGATTCTGCGCCGGTTTGCCCAGTCCTACCCGCTGATCCAGATCGAAGTGCACTGCGAATCATCGAAACAGCTGTTGATGCGCCAAGACCTGGACCTGTCCATCGTGACCCGCGAGCCGGGCAGCGAAATCGGCCAGTTGTTGCGCAAGGAGCGTTTTGTCTGGGCCGAGGCGCAATGCTACAGCGCTCACGAACAGACACCGCTGCCGCTGGCGATGTTCAACAGTGATTGCTTCTGCCGCCTGTGGGCCTGCAATGCCCTCGATGCCCAGGGGCGCGATTACCGGGTGGCGTACAACAGTGACAGCCTGTCGGCGATCATGGCAGTGGTCAGTGCCGGCCTGGCCGTCACCGCGCAGCTGGAAAGCCTGATTACCGCGGACATGCGCATCCTCGGTGAAGCCGAGGATCTGCCGTTGTTGCCCGAGGCCAGCATCATGCTCGTGCGCAATTTGCATAACCCGTCACCGATCACCGAGTGCCTGGCCGAGCACATCGTTGAAGGCTTCAAACTTTGAAGGCGAGCATCACCGCGCAGAACACCAGGAACCCGCAAAACAGCCCGCGCAACAATCGCTCCGGCAATGCGTGGGCAACCTTCACGCCCCAACTGATGCTCATCAGCCCGCCGACCGCCAAGGGTAGGCCGATCACCCAGCTGACCTGATGGTGCACGGCGTAGGTCACCAGCGTAACCCCGGTACTCGGCAAGGCCAGCGCCAACGACAACCCCTGCGCAACCACTTGGCTGGTGCCGAAAAGACTGGTCAGCACCGGTGTCGCCACCACCGCGCCCCCCACACCGAACAGCCCGCCCATCGTGCCGGATGCAGCGCCAAGCACGCCCAGCCAGGGCCATGAGTAGTTCATCTGCGAAGCCGCCGGGGCGTTGGCGGTGAACATGCGCACGAGGTTGTACGCCGACAGTGCGATCAGGAACGCGACAAAGCCTATGCGCATGGTTTGCGCATCAATGCCCACGGCCCAGATCGATCCGAGCCAGGCGAAGCAGAATCCCATGATGGCCAGCGGCAGCGCGTGGCGCGGCTCGATCCGGTTGCGCTGATGATAGCGCCACAGCGCCAGCATCACGTTCGGCACCACCATCACCAACGCTGTGCCTTGGGCAATCTGCTGGTCGAGCCCGAACAGCACGCCCAGCAGCGGAATGGCAATCAGGCCGCCACCGATTCCAAACAAACCGCCAAGCGTGCCCAGGGCGGCACCAAAGACCAGGTACATCAGAAAGTCGATCACGGCCAATTTCTCCTCACTTCATGGAATCGATCCTACGCAGTTGCTTCTGGCGCGGAAACGCACAGCGACGCACAATGGCTGTGCCAATTTCGCATAAGCGTTTACCTGCCATGAACCCCAATCAACTGACCGACCAATTGGCTCTGTTCCTTGATGTACTGGAAACCGGCAGTTTTTCCGCCGCCTCACGCCGTCATCCGTTGACCCCTTCGGCCGTGGCACGGCGGATCGACAGGCTGGAAAACGCGGTCGGCAGCCAATTGTTCATCCGCAGCACTCACGCGGTACGCGCCACCCCGGCGGGATTGGCTTTTGCCGAGCGGGCACGGCGGATCGTCGCCGAGTTGCGCCTGGCGCGGGCCGAGGCGGTGTCCCTGAGCAGCGCCCCGGAAGGCCTGATTCGCATCGATGCACCCGCAGCGTTTGGGCGTCGGCACCTGGCGCCGGTGATTGCCGATTTCCTCATGCTCTACCCGGGGCTCGACGTCCAACTGCACCTGATCGACAGTTTCGTCGACATGCAGGGCCAGAACCTCGGCAAGGTCGATCTGGTGCTGCGCGCCGGACAATTGGCCGACACCCGACTGGTGGCCACGCCTCTGGCGAGCATGGTGCGTATCGCCTGTGCCAGCCCCGATTATTTGCGCCGCCGCGGCGTGCCGACCGACCCGTCACAGCTGACAGACCATGACGGACTCGATTGGGATGGCCTAGCCCCGCTTTTTGCCTGGCGATTCGAGAGCGACGGACAAATGCAATTGCACCGGCCGGCGCGGGTCCGCATGAGCGCCAACAATGCCGAAGCACTGGTATGCGGCGCATTGGCCGGACTGGGAATTGCGCATCTGCCAACCTGGCTGGCCAGCGAATACCTGTTGCGCGGTGAGTTGCTGCCGCTGTTCTGCGACAGAGGCCTGCCGAAACCGGAAAATACCGGCATCTATGCCTTGCGCCTGGAACAACAACCCAATTCCCGCAGCCGCTTGTTGCTGGAGTACCTGAAAACCCGCTTCAGCCCGGTTCCGCCCTGGGATCTGTTGCTGCAAACCCATTTGCAGCAACACTGATCAGAATTATCTGGCGCATTAAAGATTCGCCCGCTAGATTCTTCAGATCACAGATCAAGGCTTCGACATGACCACCGAGCGCAACACCCCGGATAATTGCGACAACCTGCTGCTGGACAATCAGGCCTGCTTCGCCCTGCATTCCACTTCGCTGATGATGACCAAGGTCTACAAACCCTTGCTGCAAGCGCTGGGCCTGACCTACCCGCAATACCTGGCGATGATGGTTTTGTGGGAACGGGATGGTTTGACCGTAGGCGAAATCAGCACGCGATTGCTGACCGATCCCGGCTCATTGACGCCGCTGCTCAAGCGCCTGGAAGCCGAAGGCCTGCTGAGCCGTACCCGCAGTCGTGAGGATGAGCGCGTGGTGATTGTCGAACTCACCGAACAGGGCCGGGCCTTGCGCGACAAAGCCCGGGATGTTCCCCAATGCATTCTCGGCGCCAGCGGGATGACCCTGGAGCGCCTGCAAAACCTGCAAGCGGAGCTGCAGGAACTGCGTCGGCACCTGCAAGACAGCCTGTAATTTCAAGGCCAGCACATCCCCCCTGTGGGAGCGAGCCTGCTCGCGAAAGCGGTGGGTCAGTCGACATCTCTGTTGGATGTGCCGGCCTCTTCGCGAGCAGGCTCGCTCCCACATTTGTTTTGCGTGGGACCGAAAAGCCGGGTTCGCCACTTTTTCTTGAAAATCCCCCTCGATAGCTCTAGCTCGACACTTCCAACCAAAACTCCCCGCTGCCTTTTCGTCTATTTCAAATTTCTTTGAGAAATTATCTTGCGCACTAAATATTTGCGAGATACATTTATCTCGCACTTACTTAGCGCGCAAACATTTAGCGCAAAATAAACCAACCCTGAACGAGGCTTCCACCATGCAAACTCTCTACACCGCAATCGCAACTTCCACCGGTGGCCGTGACGGTCGTGCGGTTTCCAGCGACAACATCCTCGACGTCAAACTCGCCACCCCGAAAGAACTCGGCGGTGCCGGTGGGGCAGCCACCAACCCCGAGCAACTGTTCGCCGCCGGCTACTCTGCCTGCTTCATCGGCGCGCTGAAATTTGTGGCCAGCCAGACCAAGCGCAGCATCCCGAACGACGCCTCGATCACTGCCCATGTCGGCATCGGCCAGATCCCTGGCGGCTTCGGTCTGGATATCGACCTGCACATCAGCCTGCCAGGTCTTGAACAGGCCGATGCACAAGCGCTGGTCGACGCGGCCCACCAGGTCTGCCCGTACTCCAACGCCACCCGTGGCAACGTCGATGTGCGTCTGCACGTAACCGTCTAAGCGCTGACTCCCCAGGCCCGAACAGGAAACGAACATGAACACTTTCAGCAAAGTCTTGACCGGTACCCTTCTCGCCCTGTCCATCAGCAACGCGTTTGCAGGCACCGGGGTCGAACACAACACCCAGGCATTCCTCGACGCTCTGAACGCCGGTACCGGCAAGCCGATGGAACAAATGACGCCCGCCGAAGCCCGCGCCGTTCTGGTAGGGGCGCAGGCCGGGGTGAAGCTGACGCTGCCAAAAGCCGATGTCAGCCAGAAGACCATTCAAGTCGAAGGCCAACCGATCAGCCTGACCATCGTCCGGCCGGCCGGGGTCAAGGGCGAGCTGCCGGTGTTCATGTTCTTCCACGGCGGTGGCTGGGTGCTGGGCGACTTCCCGACCCACGAGCGGCTGGTGCGTGATCTGGTGACGGGTTCCGGTGCAGCGGCCGTCTTCGTCAACTACACGCCGTCGCCGGAAGCGCACTACCCGGTGGCGATCAACCAGGCTTACGCCGCGACAAAATGGGTGGCCGAGCACGGCAAGGAAATCAACGTCGATGGCCAGCGCCTGGCGGTAGCCGGCAACAGTGTCGGCGGCAACATGGCGGCGGTGGTCGCGCTGATGGCCAAGGACAAGGGCTCACCGGCGATCAAGCTCCAGGTGCTGTTGTGGCCGGTGACTGATGCCAACTTCGAAACCGCGTCCTACAACCAGTTCGCCGAAGGGCACTTCCTCACCAAAAACATGATGAAGTGGTTCTGGGACAACTACACCACCGACGCCAACCAGCGTAACGAGATTTATGCCTCACCCCTGCGGGCAACCACCGCCCAGTTGAAAGGATTGCCTCCAGCGCTGGTGCAGACCGCCGGTGCCGACGTGTTGCGCGACGAAGGCGAAGCCTACGCCCGCAAGCTCGATGAAGCCGGTGTGCCGGTGACCTCGGTTCGCTATAACGGCATGATCCACGACTATGGTTTGCTCAACGTGGTGAGTCAGGTGCCGGCGGTGCGTTCGGCGATGCTACAAGCGTCTGAAGAACTGAAGCATCACTTAAAGAAATAACACCATCACCCTGTAGGAGCCGGCTTGCTGGCGATGGCGTCTTCAAGATCGCCATC
>NZ_RWIR01000065.1 GCF_009764265.1 Pseudomonas sp. PB101 | reverse complement strand
CTTGCTGGCGATGGCGTCCGCAAAATCGCCATCGCCAGCAAGCCGGCTCCTACAGTCGTGAATGTTCATGCATCGGCAAATCACGTCTGAAAACGACCTCCACCTGTACTGAAAGCGCTACAGCGGAACGATATCGCTACACCCCTCTGCGATCACGGCTGTGCAAGGCTTTGATCCACCTCGGCTTTTATCCTCGACATATCACGTATCGATTTCGCTACAGCGAATGAATTTCAACCTTTGTCAGAACCACCTAAATCATTGATCAACAACGAGAAAACCAAGGTTGGCCGCGTTCTTGCTATGTACTCCTGCATAACCAGGGCATTGCCCAAGCATTCAATCGCGTCCACCAGACGAGTCTGGCCCCTTAGGAGTTTCCATGAGCGAGTTGCGTTTTACTGAAGATCACGAATGGCTGCGCACCGAAGCTGACGGCAGCGTCACGGTCGGCATCACCGCTTTCGCACAGAACGCCCTGGGCGACGTGGTTTTCGTTCAACTGCCTGAGCTGCAGTCCTACGACAAGGGCGCCGAAGCCGCCACCGTGGAATCGGTCAAGGCTGCCAGCGGCGTGTACATGCCGCTCGACGGCGAAGTGCTGGAAGTGAACCCGGCGCTCGACAGCAGCCCTGAACTGGTCAACGAAGATCCGCTGGGCGAAGGCTGGTTCTTCCGCTTCCAGCCAAGCGACGCCTCGGCTGTCGCCCAACTGCTGGACCAGGACGCCTACGACCGCCTGATCAAAGCCCAAGCCGAAGCCTGAGGAGCACTGACATGACTCAAGTCAATCTGACCACCGCCAACGAATTCATCGCCCGTCACATCGGCCCGCGCGCCGGTGACGAGCAAGCCATGCTCAACAGCCTCGGTTTCGACTCCCTGGAAGCCCTGAGCGCCAGCGTGATTCCCGACAGCATCAAGGGCACCAGCGTGCTTGGCCTTGAAGACGGCCTGAGCGAAGCCGATGCCCTGGCCTTGATCAAGTCGATCGCGACTAAAAACCAGCTGTTCAAGACCTACATCGGCCAGGGCTACTACGGCACCCACACGCCGTCGCCGATCCTGCGCAACCTCCTGGAAAACCCGGCCTGGTACACCGCTTACACCCCGTACCAGCCAGAAATCTCCCAGGGCCGTCTCGAAGCGCTGCTGAACTTCCAGACCCTGATCAGCGACCTCACCGGCCTGCCGATCGCCAACGCCTCCCTGCTCGACGAAGCCACCGCCGCTGCCGAAGCCATGACCTTCTGCAAACGCCTGAGCAAGAACAAGGGCAGCCACCAGTTCTTCGCCTCCGTGCATTGCCACCCGCAGACCCTCGACGTACTGCGCACCCGTGCCGAGCCTCTGGGCATCGACGTAGTGGTTGGCGACGAGCTCGAACTGACCGACGTGACGCCGTTCTTCGGCGCCCTGCTGCAATACCCTGCCAGCAACGGTGACGTGTTCGATTACCGCGAACTGACCGAACGCTTCCACGCCGCCAACGCCCTCGTTGCCGTGGCGGCCGACCTGCTGGCCCTGACCGTGCTGAGCGCGCCAGGCGAATTCGGCGCCGACGTGGCCATCGGCAGCGCACAGCGCTTCGGCGTGCCGCTGGGCTTCGGTGGCCCGCACGCCGCTTACTTCTCCACCAAGGACGCGTTCAAGCGTGACATGCCGGGCCGTCTGGTCGGTGTTTCCGTAGACCGTTTCGGCAACCCGGCCCTGCGCCTGGCCATGCAGACCCGCGAGCAACACATCCGTCGCGAGAAAGCCACTTCGAACATCTGCACCGCGCAAGTGCTGCTGGCCAACATCGCCAGCATGTACGCCGTGTACCACGGTCCGAAAGGCCTGACACAGATCGCCAATCGCGTGCATCACCTGACCGCGATCCTGGCCAAAGGCTTGAGCGCATTGGGCCAGAACGTCGAGCAAGCGAGCTTCTTCGACACCCTGACCGTGAAGACCGGCGCGCAAACCGCCGCCCTGCACGACAAGGCGCACGCCCAGCGCATCAACCTGCGCGTGGTCGATGACGAGCGTCTGGGCCTGTCCCTGGACGAAACCACCACCCAGGCCGACGTTGAAGCCCTGTGGAGCCTGCTGTCCGACGGCAAGACCCTGCCGGACTTCGCTGCCCTCGCTGCCTCGGTCACCAGCACCATCCCGGCCGCGCTGGTACGTCAGTCGCCGATCCTCAGCCACCCGGTGTTCAACCGCTATCACTCGGAAACCGAGCTGATGCGCTACCTGCGCAAACTGGCGGACAAAGACCTGGCGCTGGACCGCACCATGATCCCGCTGGGTTCGTGCACCATGAAACTCAACGCCGCCAGCGAAATGATCCCGGTGACCTGGGCCGAATTCGGCGCCCTGCACCCGTTCGCCCCGGCCGAGCAAAGCGCCGGCTACCAGCAACTGACCGACGAGCTGGAAGCGATGCTCTGCGCTGCCACCGGCTACGACTCCGTTTCGCTGCAACCGAACGCCGGTTCGCAAGGTGAATACGCCGGTCTGCTGGCGATTCGCGCCTACCACCAGAGCCGTGGCGAAGACCGTCGCGACATCTGCCTGATCCCGTCGTCGGCCCACGGCACCAACCCGGCCACCGCCCAGATGGCCGGCATGCGCGTTGTCGTGACCGCTTGCGATGCCCGCGGCAACGTCGACATCGAAGACCTGCGCGCCAAGGCCATCGAGCACCGCGAACACCTCGCCGCGCTGATGATCACCTACCCGTCGACCCACGGCGTGTTCGAGGAAGGCATCCGCGAAATCTGCGGCATCATTCATGACAACGGCGGCCAGGTGTACATCGACGGCGCCAACATGAACGCCATGGTCGGCCTGTGCGCACCGGGCAAGTTCGGCGGCGACGTGTCGCACCTGAACCTGCACAAGACCTTCTGCATCCCCCACGGCGGTGGCGGCCCGGGCGTCGGCCCGATCGGTGTGAAATCGCACCTGGCGCCATTCCTGCCGGGCCACGCCCACATGGAGCGCAAGGAAGGCGCCGTGTGCGCGGCACCGTTCGGCAGCGCGAGCATTCTGCCGATCACCTGGATGTACATTCGCATGATGGGTGGCGCGGGTCTCAAGCGTGCTTCGCAGCTGGCGATCCTCAATGCCAACTACATCTCCCGTCGCCTCGAAGAGCACTACCCGGTGCTGTACACCGGCAGCAACGGCCTGGTGGCGCACGAGTGCATCCTTGACCTGCGCCCTCTGAAAGACAGCAGCGGCATCAGCGTCGATGACGTCGCCAAGCGCCTGATCGACTTCGGCTTCCACGCGCCGACCATGTCGTTCCCGGTGGCCGGCACGCTGATGATCGAGCCGACAGAAAGCGAATCCAAGGAAGAACTGGACCGCTTCTGCGACGCCATGATCCGCATCCGCGAAGAAATCCGCGCAGTGGAAAACGGCACCCTGGACAAGGACGACAACCCGCTGAAAAACGCGCCGCACACCGCGAAGGAACTGGTGGGCGAGTGGTCGCACCCGTACAGCCGCGAGCAAGCGGTTTACCCGGTTGCCTCGCTGATCGAAGGCAAGTACTGGCCGCCGGTCGGTCGTGTCGACAACGTGTTCGGCGACCGCAACCTGGTCTGCGCCTGCCCGTCGATCGAAAGCTACGCTTAAACGAATGAGGGGGCGGGTTTTACTCGCCCCAATTTCAAGAACACCGCAAAGCCCTTGTAGGAGCTGGCTTGCCAGCGATGAGGGTGGATCAGTCCACATTTCTGTGCCTGACACACCGTCATCGCTGGCAAGCCAGCTCCTACAAGGATCGCATCAAGCCTGAACTTCCGTGAATTCCTATAACAAGAAACCGGAGAACCACCATGTCGTTAAGCGTGTTCGACCTGTTCAAGATTGGCATCGGTCCCTCCAGTTCCCACACCGTCGGCCCGATGCGTGCCGCTGCGCGCTTCGTCGAAGGCCTGCGCCGTGAAGGGCTGTTGCCGGCAACCACCAGCGTCAGAGTCGAGTTGTATGGCTCGCTCGGTGCCACCGGCAAGGGCCACGGCAGTGACAAGGCTGTGCTGCTCGGCCTGGAAGGCGAACACCCGGACACCGTGGACACCGAAACCGTCGCCGCGCGCCTGCAAGAGATTCGCGGTAACGGCCGCTTGAACCTGCTCGGCGAACACAGCATTGCGTTCAACGAGAAAGAACACCTGGCGATGATTCGCAAACCGTTGGCATATCACCCCAACGGCATGATTTTTCGCGCCTTCGACGCAGCAGGCCTGCAGATCCGCAGCCGCGAGTACTACTCGGTCGGTGGCGGTTTTGTGGTCGATGAAGACGCCGCCGGCGCCGACCGCATCGTCGAAGACGCCACGCCCCTGACCTTCCCGTTCAAAAGTGCCAAGGACCTGCTCGCCCACTGCGCCACCTACGGGCTGTCCATCAGCCAGGTGATGCTGACCAACGAAAGCGCCTGGCGTCCGGAAGCGGAAACCCGCGCCGGCCTGCTGAAAATCTGGCAAGTGATGCAGGACTGCGTCGCCGCCGGTTGCCGCAATGAAGGCATTCTGCCTGGCGGGCTGAAGGTCAAGCGCCGGGCTGCCGCGCTGCATCGGCAATTGTGCAAGAACCCGGAATCCGCATTGCGCGATCCGCTGTCGGTGCTCGACTGGGTCAACCTCTACGCACTGGCGGTCAACGAGGAGAACGCCAACGGCGGGCGCGTCGTAACGGCCCCCACCAATGGTGCGGCGGGGATCATTCCAGCGGTGTTGCACTACTACATGCGTTTTATCCCGGGTTCCAATGACGACGGCGTGGTGCGATTCCTGCTCACTGCCGCAGCCATCGGCATTCTGTACAAGGAAAACGCTTCCATCTCCGGCGCCGAAGTCGGCTGCCAGGGTGAAGTCGGCGTCGCCTGCTCGATGGCCGCCGGTGCCTTGTGCGAAGTGCTGGGTGGCAGCGTGCAACAAGTCGAGAACGCCGCGGAGATCGGCATGGAACACAACCTCGGATTGACCTGCGACCCGATTGGCGGGCTGGTGCAAGTGCCTTGCATCGAGCGCAACGCCATGGGCTCGGTCAAGGCCATCAATGCCGTGCGCATGGCCATGCGCGGCGACGGGCAACACTTCGTCTCCCTCGACAAGGTCATCCGCACCATGCGCCAGACCGGCGCCGACATGAAAAGCAAATACAAGGAAACCGCCCGTGGCGGTTTGGCGGTCAACATTATCGAGTGCTGATGCGCGCTCATCTGCACCCTTCTTCAGGAGCTGAATATGTCCACCGAACAACTGTTGCAAACCCCGCTGCACGCATTGCACATCGAACTCGGCGCGCGCATGGTGCCGTTCGCCGGCTACGACATGCCGGTGCAATACCCGCTGGGCGTGATGAAAGAACACCAGCACACCCGCGATCAGGCCGGGCTGTTCGATGTCTCGCACATGGGCCAGATCCGCCTGACCGGCGCCAATGCCGCCAAGGCCCTGGAAACCCTGGTGCCGGTAGACATCATCGACCTGCCGGTGGGCATGCAGCGCTACGCGATGTTCACCAACGCGACGGGCGGCATCCTCGACGACCTGATGGTCGCCAACCTGGGCAACGACGAACTGTTCCTGGTGGTCAACGCCGCCTGCAAGGATCAGGACCTGGCCCACCTGCGCAAGCACATCGGCGAGCAGTGCACGATCGAGCCGCTGTTCGAGGAACGCGCCCTGCTGGCCCTGCAAGGCCCGGCAGCAGTTACCGTGCTGGCACGCCTGGCCCCGGAAGTTGCGAAGATGACTTTCATGCAGTTCGCTCGCGTCAAGCTGCTGGGCGTGGACTGTTTTGTCAGCCGTTCGGGCTACACCGGTGAAGACGGTTTCGAAATTTCCGTACCTGCCGCCAACGCCGAAGCCCTGGCTCGCGCCCTGCTGGCCGAACCGGAAGTGGCTGCCATCGGCCTTGGCGCCCGCGATTCCCTGCGCCTGGAAGCGGGTCTGTGCCTGTATGGCCACGACATGAACACCGAGACCAGCCCGATCGAAGCCAGCCTGCTGTGGGCCATTTCCAAGCCACGTCGCGCCGATGGTGCACGTGCCGGCGGCTTCCCGGGTGCCGAAAGCGTATTCGCCCACCAACAGGCTGGTGTCAGCCGCAAGCGCGTCGGCCTGTTACCGCAGGAACGCACACCGGTGCGCGAGGGTGCCGAGATCGTCAACGAAGCCGGTGACATCATCGGCAGCGTCTGCAGCGGCGGCTTCGGGCCGACCCTGGGCGGGCCGCTGGCCATGGGTTATGTCGACAGCGCCTACATCGCAATGGACACACCCGTTTGGGCGATTGTCCGTGGGAAAAAGGTGCCTTTGCTTGTAAGCAAAATGCCATTTGTTCCACAACGCTACTATCGCGGCTGATTGAATGTTCCTATAAGTAACGCGGTTGCGTTAACAGTGCACTAATGTGTAACGCAACCGCCATAAAATAGTGCATTGTTTGGCTCTAAGCTTCGATTATGAACTTTGCTTATAACGATCGAAAACATTTGAACAACGTTAGCGTATAAGAACCCACTAGTGGCCTGACTTTGCCATCAACCTGAGGAAATACGGGGCCTTCACAGGGCTTGTTTTTTCTCCCGTAGTTGGCGTAGAGTTTGTTCACTGTGTTTGCATGGGTCGCTTGGAATCGTGACCTGGGCAGTAGCCTACAAGTTAGCTACATCCCGTTCGACGTCTTCTTACTCTCCTGCAACCAGCCCCAGTACTCTTTCATGAGAAGGAGACTGTCATTAATTTTTTGCGTCAAAGGAAATAAGAAATGTCCCAACGTCAGAGCGGTACCGTCAAGTGGTTTAACGACGAGAAAGGTTTTGGTTTTATCACTCCTGAAAGCGGTCCGGATCTGTTCGTGCATTTCCGCGCCATCCAGGGCAACGGCTTCAAGAGCCTGAAAGAAGGCCAGAAAGTGACTTTCATCGCCGTGCAGGGCCAGAAAGGCATGCAGGCTGACGAAGTACAAGCAGAAGCCTAATCTTCTGTAACGAAAAAGCCCCTGATGCTGACATCAGGGGCTTTTTTGTGCGCGTAAATCCGTAAAATGGCTTCTTTTTCGCCGAGAGCCTGTCATGTCGAAACACCTGCTTACTCCCCAGGGCGACTTCCCCGCCGCTGGCCTGGGTCGTCGCCTGGCAGCCATGTTCTATGATTTCCTGCTGTGCACCGCCCTGCTGATCGTCACCAGCGGCGTGTACAAGATGATCCAGATGGCGATCATCGGCGAGGAAAGGATGCGTACCCTGACCGAAGCGGGCGCCCTGGACGGTGATCCCCTGCTTTCCACGGTCCTGCTGTTCGTACTGTTCGGCTTCTTCGCCAAATTCTGGACCTGGTCCGGTCAGACCCTGGGCATGCAGGTCTGGTGCATTCGCGTGCAGAACGCCGACGGCTCATCCATCAGCCTGTGGCAGGCGCTGCTGCGCTTTGTGGTGTCGATTGCTTCGCTGCTGTGTGTTGGCCTTGGGTTCATCTGGTCGTTGTTCGACAAGCAGAAACGCAGCTGGCATGACATCTACTCCAATACCGAACTGGTGCGGATTCCGAAGAAGACCAAGTAATTCAGCCATACGAATACCACTGTGGGAGCGAGCTTGCTCGCGATGGCGGTGTATCAGTCAAAATTGATATGACTGACAGACCGCTATCGCGAGCAGGCTCGCTCCCACAGTTTTACGACTTACCTGACAAATATCAGGCGTTACCGGCCAGCTTCATCCGCGCAGCCTGAGTGAAATCAAGCATCCGCTTGAGCGGGCGAATCGCCTGCGGAATCAGCGCCGGGTCGACAAAGATCTCGTTCGACCCTTCCTTCAACGCCTTGAGCGTGCGCTCAAGGGTGTTCATCGCCATCCACGGGCAATGCGCACAACTGCGGCACGCCGCGCCGTTACCCGCCGTAGGCGCTTCGATGAAGACCTTGTCCGGGCACAGCTGCTGCATCTTGTAGAAGATGCCGCGGTCGGTCGCCACGATCAGTGTCTTGTTCGGCAGGCTCTGTGCCGCCGCGATCAACTGACTGGTGGAACCCACGGCATCGGCCAACTCGATCACCGATGTCGGCGACTCCGGGTGCACCAGAATCGCCGCGTCCGGGTACAGCGCCTTCATGTCTTCAAGCTGCTTGGACTTGAACTCTTCGTGAACGATGCAGGCACCGTCCCACAGCAGCATGTCGGCACCGGTCTTGCGCTGGATATAGGTCCCCAGGTGCTTGTCCGGGCCCCAGATGATGGTCTCGCCGTTATCCATCAGGCTCTCGACGATTTCCAACGCACAGCTTGAAGTGACGACCCAGTCCGCCCGGGCTTTTACCGCGGCAGACGTGTTGGCGTACACCACCACCGTGCGCTCCGGGTGTTGATCGCAGAACGCGGAAAACTCGTCCACCGGGCAACCCAGGTCCAGCGAACAGGTCGCCTCGAGCGTCGGCATCAGCACGCGCTTTTCCGGGTTGAGGATCTTGGCGGTCTCACCCATGAACTTCACGCCGGCAACGACCACGGTCTTGGCCGGATGGGCGTTGCCGAAGCGGGCCATTTCCAGCGAGTCGGAAACGCAGCCGCCCGTCTCTTCGGCCAGCGCCTGAATCACAGGGTCACAATAAAAGTGCGCCACCAGCACCGCGTCCTGAGCCTTGAGCTCGGCAGCGATGGCAGCACGGTAATAAGCCTCTTCATCGGCGGTCAGCGGCTTGGGCTGTTTGGCGTCGAGGTGGGCTTGAACCAGAAGACGTTCGGAAATTTGCGTCATGTTCGCAAGACCTGCAGGCGCATTCGCGCGAAAGTCGAGTATACACCCGGCTCCGGACCCATCAGGGTACCGCCGGGAAAGTGAGTATTCATCAGGCACGGACAGCGTTGAAGCTGCGCAAGGCTACAGAATATCCGACGGATGCAAAAGATGATTCTGACCTGCGCCACGAGCAGCAGTCCGAAGCGAGGCGAACTTGAATCGCGGGCAAAAAAAAACCCGGAAATCCTCACTTGCGTGGGCCTTCCGGATTTTCTAAACCGCCAAAAATGGTGGGTCGTGTGGGATTCGAACCTACGACCAATTGGTTAAAAGCCAACTGCTCTACCAACTGAGCTAACGACCCGCTGTGTGGTGGCGCGTATAATACTGATTTTTAAGGACTATTCAACACCTATTTTGAAAAAAATCAAAAATAAGGGGTTGGATCGCCGATTCCGGCTGCCAGGAAGCCTTCCGCACGCAGTCGGCAGCTGTCGCATTTGCCGCACGCACGGCCATTATCATCGGCCTGATAGCAGGAAACGGTCAGCCCGTAGTTCACGCCAAGCTTCACGCCCGCCTGGACGATCTGCGCCTTGCTGAGGTTTTGCAGCGGCGCCTGGATGCGGAAGCCATTGCCTTCCACCCCGGCTTTGGTTGCCAGGTTGGCCATGCGCTCGAACGACTCGATGAACTCGGGACGGCAGTCCGGGTAACCTGAATAATCCACCGCATTCACGCCGATGAAGATGTCACGCGCACCGAGCACTTCCGCCCAGCCCAGGGCCAGGGAGAGGAACACCGTGTTACGCGCAGGCACGTAAGTCACGGGAATGCCTTCACCCAGCTCTTCCGGAATGGCGATGCTGCTGTCGGTCAGTGCTGAACCGCCCATGCCATTCAGGTTCAGACCGATCACCTTGTGCTCGACCACGCCCAGGTCTCGGGCCACACGCTCGGCAGCGTGCAGCTCTGCGTGTGAGCGCTGACCGTAATCGAAACTCATGGTATAGCAGCTGTAGCCTTCGGCGCGCGCCATGGCCACGACGGTCGCCGAGTCCAGGCCACCGGACAACAGGATGACCGCACGTTTTTCAGGAGTGTTCAGTTGTTCAGTCATTTCAGCGCCCCGGCTCGTCATTCCATAGATATTTGTGCAGCTGCAATTGCAAACGCACTGGCAGGTTGTCCGCCACCACCCAATCCGCCAGATCCCGGGCATTGAGATCATGGTGGCTTGGCGAGAACAGGACTTCGCCGGCGCGCTGGTCCAGACCGTACTGGATCAGCTTGGAAACGGACCAGTCATAGTCATCCCGCGAGCAGATGACAAACTTCACCTGATCATTGGGCGTGAGCAGCTCAATGTTTTCATAGCGATTGCGGTGTGCTTCCTTCGACCCTGGAGTCTTCAAGTCGACAACGCGACTGACCCGGGAATCTACTGCCGAGATATCAATAGAGCCACTGGTTTCCAGTGACACTTCGTAACCGGCGTCGCACAAGCGCTTGAGCAAGGGAATGGCGTTGGGTTGCGCCAGGGGCTCGCCGCCCGTGACACAGACATAACGCGGACGGAAACCGGCAACCTGCTCGAGGATATCGTCGAGGGTGCGAATGGTTCCGCCGGTGAACGCGTAGGCGCTGTCGCAGTATTGGCAACGTAACGGGCAACCGGTCAGGCGCACAAAAACAGTGGGCAGGCCGGCAGTCCGAGTTTCACCCTGCAACGAGTAGAAAACTTCGGTGATTCTCAATGTGTCTTGCATAGTCGCCACGGGCGTAACAGCTAAACAGGCTGTCCGCCTCCGTCAGGCACTTCAAGGAACCCCGGCAATGCGCAGGCCCCAAAAAGCGTGTTTCAGAAAAAGGGCGTGAATTCTAACGAAAAAACCCGCGACAAGCGCGGGTTTCTTTGAAACGGCTCAAGCCGCCTTACATTTTCTGCAGATCACGCTGTGCCAGCTGAGCGGCGGAAGTGCCCGGATACTGGGACACGACCTGCTGCAAAATGCCTTTGACCCGGTCGGTATGACCCAGGCGACGCTCTACGTCAGCAAGCTTGTACAGCGAGTCCGGCACTTTGGCATGCTTGGGATACAGCTGCGAAACCTTGGCAAACGCCTGACCTGCACCTTGCAGATCGCCCTTGGCCAGGTTCACTTCGCCCAACCAGTATTGGGCGTTACCTGCGTACTGGCTGTTCGGGTATTTGCGCAGGAATGCGGCGAAAGCCTGGCTGGCCTTGTCGAAATCCTTGGCCTTGATCAGGTCGAAGGCAGCATCGTAATAGAGCTTTTCCTTCGCCGGATCTGCCGGTTCGCTACCCGCGGCGGGTGCTTGAGCGGCTGCCGCTCCTGCACTTGCGCCTGCTGCTGCAGCGGGGGCGTTCAAGTCGCCACCGCCGGAAGAATTCTCAGGAGTCGCGGCTGGTGCAACGCCGGTTCCTATGCGCCGATCAAGATCCTGGTATCGCTCCAGGTTTTCCTGCTTCATGCGCGCTACATCATTTTGCAGAACTTCAATCACACCCTGTTGGCGCGAGATCTGCTCCTGCATTTGTTGCAGTTGGTTGAACAGCTCGCCCTGTGCCGAGACAGGGGCCGAAACCCCTCCCCCGGCATAGGCGCCGTTCGTACCGTAACCTGCAGGCGGATAACTGCTCCCGCTATTGTTATAGCCGGAGTCGTTATCGACCACAGGAACCGCAGCCCACGCCGCAAGCGGCGCGAGACTGAGAGCCAGAACAGTTACAGCACGACGGCACGTTCGCATGACGAATTACTTACGCAGTTCGACGCGACGGTTTTGAGCCCAGGACTGCTCGTCGTTGCCGGTAGCAACTGGACGCTCTTCGCCGTAGGAAACCAGTTCCAGCTGAGCTGGGGAAACACCTTGCAGTACCAGGTAGCGCTGAACGGCTTTCGCACGACGCTCGCCCAGTGCCATGTTGTACTCACGAGTACCACGTTCGTCGGTGTTGCCTTCCAGAACAACGCGAGCGCCGTTTGCTTTCAGGTCTTTGGCGTGAACGTCCAGAGCGCGCATGGCTTCTGGCTTCAGGTCCGAGCTGTCGTATTCGAAGTAGAAAGTGGTGATAGCGCGCAGAGCAGCTTCTTCGCTCAGGGAGCCGTCAACTGCACCAGTGTTTGCGCCGTAACCAGCGTTTGGATCTACCGCGCCTTCACCGGCATTGTCGCCGCCTTTGGACGAGCAACCTACAGCTACAGCCATGGCCAGTGCCAGCGCAGCAAATTTACCAAACTTCAGCATTTCCATCGTGAAACTCCTAATGAACCCCAGTGTGTTAAGTACAACGTATAGCGCCGCGTCAGTTCAGGTAAGGGGACCAGGAAGGTTCTCTGACTTCGCCTTGTGCGGTAGGAAGCGGGAGCCTTACGCGTCCATTGATGGACACGAGCATCAAGACTCCCCGGCCCTGCTGGCGGGTGGCGTAGATTACCATGGTGCCGTTGGGCGCAACAGTAGGCGACTCGTCCAGAGTGCTATCAGTGAGGATTTTTACGCTACCGCGCTGCAAATCCTGGGCCGCCACCTTGAAATTGGTGAATCCATCCTGACGGTGAATCATGACAAGCGTCTTTTCATCAGCCGACAATTTAGGGTTGGCGTTGTAGTTGCCGACGAAAGTCACGCGTTCGGCACCGCCACCACCTGCACTGGTCTTGTAGATCTGCGGTTTGCCGCCACGGTCGGACGTGAAGTAGATGGTCGAGCCATCCTTGCCCCAGAACGGTTCGGTGTTGATGCCGGGACCGTTGGTGACGCGGGTGATCTGACGCGAGCCCAGGTTCATCACGTAGATGTCCGGGTTGCCGTCCTTGGACAGCACGAACGCCAGGCGATTGCCATCCGGCGACCAGGCCGGTGCACCGTTCAGGCCTTCGAAGTTGGTGATCTGCTCACGGCGACCGGTGTCGATGTTCTGCATGAAGATACGCGGACGCTTCTGCTCGAAGGAGACATAAGCGATGCGCTTGCCATCCGGTGCGAAACGCGGCGACAGGATCGGCTCGCGCGATTGCAGCAGGGTCACGGCGCGGGCACCGTCGTAGTCCGAACGCTGCAGGGTGTAGCGAGTGTTGTTCTCGGAGAAACGCTCGGCCGTTACGTACAGCAGGCGAGTCGAGAAGGCACCCTTGATACCCGTGAGTTTTTCGAACGACTGGTCAGAGATGTAGTGCGCCATGTCGCGCAACTGATCGACGCCGCCCGACACGCTGCCGGTCAGCACTTGCTGCTCGGTGGCGACGTTGAACAATGCGTATTGCACCTGCAGGCGACCGCCCGCCGGAACAATGCTGCCGACCATGACGTACTGGGCACCCAGCGCCTTGAAGTCACGGAAGATGATTTCGCTGGCCTGGCTCGGCTGGCTGATCATGTTCTGCTTTGGAAGCGGCGAGTAGTAACCCGAGTTGCGCAGGTCGTTACCGATGATTTCCGCCATGTCGTCCGGCAGCACGCTACCGCCCTGGAAACCGAACGGCACTACTGCGATCGGAGTCGCCCGATCGCTGCCGCTGGTGACCAGAATGTTTTTCTCATCGGCCATCGCCATGCCTGCCAGGCAGCAGATGGCGACGAGCATTCCTCGAAGAAGGTTTCTCACAAGGCTAGATCCTCAGGTGTGAATGTCATCTTGAATGAACGATACGGAGCGAAATCACTCGGCTTCATTCCCTGCATTTCTGTCAAACGTCCAATATTCTTCACCGCGGCAACAGCCGATGCGTCGAACGGACCGTCGCCACTGGACTTGGACACGCTGACCGAAGTCACCGTACCGTCCGGCAACATGCCGATTTGCAACACGACCGTCATGCCTTTGCGTGCCGAAGGTGGACGAGCCCAGCCTTCCGCTGCACGCGCACGAATCAGGTCATCGAAACTGCCGGCGACTTCGTCACCCTGCTCATCGGCCAAGGCCTGCTGACGCTGCGGCGTGTCGGAAAGCAAATCTGCCAGGGCCTGGGCCTTTTTGTCTTCGGCGGATTTACGTGCCGCGTCCTGCGATTTCTTCTTCGCAGCATCGGCGGCAGCTTTCTTCTTCGCTTCGTCGGCGACTTTCTTCTTCGCCTCTTCAGCCTCGGCTTTCTTCTTGGCGTCTTCCGCGGCTTTCTTCTTCGCGTCTTCGACGATCTTTTTCTTGGCTTCTTCAGCGGCCGCTTTCTTGGCCTCTTCTTCAGCAGCCTTCTTGGCTTCTTCTTCAGCTTTCTTCTTGGCTATATCAGCCAATTGTTTCTCTTCTGCCTTCTTGGCTTCCGCGGTTTTCTTCGCGTCGTCGGCTTTCTTGGCTTCATCAGCCTTTTTCGCCTCGTCCGCTTTCTTCGCCTCGTCGGCCTTCTTGGCTTCCTCGGCCTTTTGAGCCGCCTCTTCTTTCTTTTGTTCCGCAGCCTTCACCGCTTCCTGCTCGACCTTTTTCTGCTCCATCTGCTCGACTTCGGTCTGACGCGCAGCAGATTTCTGCGCTTCACCGGCAATCTTCTGATTGGTCTGGGTGGTCGCCCGACTTTTCGATTTCAGCTGGTACAAGGTCGCCTGGACAATCGGCTTGGCCGGCGGCAGTTCCGGGGTAAAGGCAAAACTGACGAACAGCATGCCGAACACCAGCACGTGCAAGCCAATCGCCCAGACACTAGGCCAGAAGTAGCTTTCCGAGGCGGACGGCTCTCGCTGTTGCTGCATCAGGGCGCCTCGGTAATCAAGCCAACATTACCGACCCCGGCTTTCTGCAACCCGCCCATCGCGCCCATGACGGAGCCGTAGTCGACGGTCTTGTCGCCGCGAATGAAGACCTGGGTACGCTTGCCGCCTTCGTTGCCGACGCGAATGATCTTGGTCACCGCGTCAGTCATCTGCGGCAGGGTCATGGCCCGATCCTGCTGCTTCTCGGTGTCGACTTCGCTGCCGAGATTCCAGTAGTAGGTCTTGTCGGATTTGATGGAAATGGTCAGGACCTGGGTGTTGTTGTCCTGCGGCAAGGCTTCGCTGGAAACCTTGGGCAGATCAACTTTCACGCCCTGATTGAGCATCGGCGCGGTCACCATGAAGATGACCAGCAGCACCAACATCACGTCGATGTAGGGCACCACGTTCATCTCGGCGACCGGCTTGCGCTTTTTGCGAGCTCGAGCGATTAAAGCCATTGGAAATTACCTGCTTATTCTTCGCTGGTGTGCACTTTGCGGTGCAGGATCGCCTGGAATTCGTCGGCGAAGGTGTAGTAGCGGCCCAGCAGGGTTTCGCTGCGAGCAGCAAAACGGTTGTAAGCGATAACGGCTGGAATGGCGGCGAACAGACCGATGGCCGTGGCGATCAGTGCTTCGGCGATACCCGGGGCCACAGTGGCCAGGGTCGCTTGCTGGGCAGTCGCCAGACCGCGGAAGGAGTTCATGATCCCCCAGACGGTACCGAACAGGCCGATGTACGGGCTGACGGAACCGACGGTGGCCAGGAAAGGCAGGCTCTGCTCGAGCTTTTCTTCTTCGCGGGAGATGGCCACGCGCATGGCGCGGGCCACACCTTCCATGACCGCTTCCGGATCAACGCCTGGCTGCTGGCGCAGACGGGAGAATTCCTTGAAACCGGCACGGAAGATTTGCTCGACGCCCGAATCAGGGTCCGGGTTGCTGCCGGCCTGACGGTACAGCTTGGACAGGTCGATACCCGACCAGAAGCGCTCTTCAAAGCTCTCCAGGGCACGTCGACCGGCGCGCAGCAGGTTGCTGCGCTGAAAGATCATGATCCACGAGGTCACCGATGCGGCTACCAGGATCAGCATTACCAGTTGCACCACGATACTGGCATTGCTGACCAGGCTCCACATGGAGGAATGGTCGACGACGTTAGCTTCCACGCTTTATCTCCTGCTTTGAGTGTGTACCCGCGCCGCTCACGTCGGCAAAGGCCGCTCGTAGAGCTTCGGGAATGGCCCGGGGTTTTAAACTTTCAGTGCGCACACAGGCCACCAGAAACTGCCCTTCGCAGAGCAGCGCATCATCCGTAGCCCGCCTGACCTGCTGCTTGAAGCGCAGGCTGACACGGTTCAATTCGATTACTTCAGCGCTTACCAGCAGTTCGTCGTCCAGTCGCGCCGGCGCGTGGTAGCGCGCTTCGCTGGAATGCACGACGAACAACAGGTCCTCCCCGGCAAGCGCAGATTGGGCAAAGCCCAGCTCTCGTAGCCGCTCGGTTCGAGCCCGTTCCATAAACTTGAGGTAATTAACGTAATACACGATGCCGCCCGCATCGGTGTCCTCGTAATAAACGCGACAACGATGTGCGAAAGGCTCAAGCCCGTTTTGCGCGCGCATACTCTAGTGCTTACTCCTCGGGTTGCCAATCCGGCCAGGCAACTGTTTTTCATTGTTCTGCGGCTTTCTCGCGAAAGTACGGTCCTAGGACAGCACAATGCCCGAAAAATCAGCCCGCAAAAGTTAATTAATCGTCCACGGCATCGAGAAACTCGTCTACCACGGGCATCTCGCCCAATCGTGACGGAATGTTTAAGCCGAAATGCAGGTAGGCGTGCCGCGTCACCACTCGCCCGCGAGGGGTGCGCATGATGTAGCCCTGCTGAATCAGGTAAGGCTCCAGCACGTCTTCAATGGTATGACGCTCTTCGCTGATGGCGGCGGCCAGGCTGTCGACCCCGACCGGCCCGCCGTCGAACTTCTCGATCATGGTCAGCAACAGACGCCGGTCCTGGTGATCGAAGCCGCGCTCGTCGACATCGAGCAGGTTCAGCGCCAGGTCGGCAATCGGCTTGGTGATATGCCCCTTGGCGCGAACTTCGGCGAAGTCACGCACCCGGCGCAGCAGTCGGTTGGCAATGCGTGGAGTGCCACGGGCACGGCGGGCGATTTCGAAGGCGCCTTCCGGGTCCAGCGGCAAACCGAGGATGCTCGCCGAACGACTGACAATCGTCGACAGGTCGGCGGTATTGTAGAACTCAAGACGCTGAACGATGCCGAAACGGTCGCGCAACGGGTTGGTGAGCATCCCCGCCCGGGTCGTTGCGCCGACCAGGGTGAAAGGCGGCAGATCCAGCTTGATCGAACGCGCGGCCGGCCCTTCGCCGATCATGATGTCGAGCTGGAAATCTTCCATGGCCGGGTACAGCACTTCTTCAACGATGGGCGACAGGCGATGGATTTCGTCGATAAACAGCACATCGTGAGGTTCAAGGTTGGTCAACAGTGCCGCCAGGTCACCGGGGCGCTCCAGCACCGGACCCGAGGTGCTCTTGATCGACACCCCCATTTCCTGGGCGATGATGTTGGCGAGGGTCGTCTTGCCAAGACCGGGCGGCCCGAAGATCAGCGTGTGATCCAGGGACTCGTTACGACCGCGAGCGGCCTGAATGAATAACTCCATCTGCTCGCGAACGGTCGGCTGGCCAATGTATTCCGCCAGGCTGACCGGGCGAATCGCCCGGTCCTGGACTTCTTCGCGCTCACGCGGGCTGTGCGTGGCGGCGATCAGACGATCAGCTTCAATCACTTAGATCATTCCCTTCAAGGCGCGGCGGATCATGTCTTCACTGCTCAAACCTTTCTCCTTGATCGCAGACACCGCCTTGCTGGCTTCCTGGGGTTTGTAGCCCAGGGAGATCAAGGCGCTGACGGCGTCACTTTCGGCAGTGTTCACCGGGGCCGGTCCATCCGGCTGGTTCGGCACCAGGGCGAACATGGCCGGTACGGTTTCCCAGGCCTTGAAGCGATCCTTGAGCTCGACCAGCAAACGCTCTGCGGTTTTCTTGCCGACACCTGGCACCTTGGTCAGCGCCGAAGTGTCCTGAGACTGCACGCAGCGGACCAGCTCGTCGACTTCCAGGCTCGACATCAAGGCCAGCGCCAGTTTCGGCCCGACACCATTGAGACGGATCAGCTCGCGAAAAAAGTCGCGCTCACGTTTGCCGACAAAACCATAGAGTAGTTGCGCGTCTTCGCGCACGACCAAATGGGTGTGCAAGGTCAGCGGCTCACCGACCGACGGCAAGCGGTACAGGGTCGTCATGGGCACTTCGAGTTCATAGCCCAGGCCGTTTACATCCAGAATCAGATGCGGAGGCTGCTTCTCAGCCAGGGTGCCGCGCAAACGTCCAATCACGTTACAAATCCTTGAGCGTTGGCCAGCTCTGGGCCAGCGACTGACAGAGCGAGGGAATGGCGCCGACAACCGGGGCGAAACGTCCCCGCTCCATGAAATTGATTGCTGATGCTATCAGAGACGCAGGCGACCGCCACGACTGCGTGCAGCTCCCAGACCATGGGGCAGCAGGCTGGAACGGGTGTGAGCGTGGCAAATGGCAATGGCCAGGGCGTCCGAGGCATCGATCTGCGGTTTGCTGGTCAGCTTGAGCATGTGCATGACCATCATCTGCACCTGCTCCTTGTTGGCGGCGCCGGTGCCGACCACCGCCTGCTTGACCTGGGTCGCGGAGTATTCGGCAATTTCCAGGTTTTCTTCCGCGCCCGCCACAATGGCGGCGCCGCGGGCCTGCCCCAGTTTCAGGGCGGAATCGGCGTTGCGGGCCATGAACACCTTTTCGATCCCCATGGTCACCGGATGGTAGGTCTGAATGATCTCCCGCACCCCGCGATAGACAATCTGCAGTCGCTCATGCAGCTCGCCGGCACCGGTGCGGATACAACCGGAGGCGACGTACTCACAGCCACGGCCGGTATCACGAACCACACCGTAACCGGTGATGCGAGAACCGGGGTCGATACCAAGAATTAAAGTCATAACGCCTGCGGAGTCAGTAAATGCACGAATTTCAATACAGCAAATAAACAATGTGGGAGCTGGCTTGCCAGCGATGACGGAGTGTCAGGCACCATCATTGTTCGATGTGCCGACGCCATCGCTGGCAAGCCAGCTCCCACAGTGGATCCTGGTTGCCCTTAACCGAGCTGTGCGGCCACCGACTCCGGAATCTCCGCGTTGGAATAGACGTTCTGCACGTCGTCCAGGTCTTCGAGCATGTCGATCAGCTTGAGGACTTTCTCGGCGCCTTCCAGATCCAGTTCGGCACTGGTGGTCGGCAGCATGACGATTTCGGCGTCATCGCCCTTGAAACCGGCCGCTTCCAGCGCGTTACGCACGGAGTAGAACCCGGAGAACGAGGTGAATACGTCGATGGAACCGTCTTCGTTGGTCACCACGTCATCGGCGTCAGCTTCCATGGCCGCTTCCATCAGCGCGTCTTCGTCAACGCCGGCAGCGAAGGAGATCTGCCCCTTGCGTTCGAACAGATAGGCCACCGAACCGTCAGTCCCGAGGTTGCCACCGCACTTGCTGAACGCGTGACGAACCGCAGCTGCGGTGCGATTACGGTTGTCGGTCATGCACTCGACCATGACCGCCACGCCGCCAGGGCCGTAACCTTCGTAGGTCAGTTCGACCATGTCGTCGGTATCGGCTGCACCAGCGCCACGGGCAACTGCCCGATCAATGATATCGCGACTCATGTTCGCGCCAAGGGCCTTGTCCAACGCCAGGCGCAGACGCGGGTTGGAACCTGGATCACCGCCACCCTGACGGGCCGCGACAGTCAGCTCACGAATCCACTTGGTGAAAATCTTGCCTTTTTTGGCATCCTGACGTTCTTTGCGGTGCTTGATGTTCGCCCACTTGGAATGACCTGCCATAACTCGCTCCGAATTCTCTTTGAAACATTGCCCGCCACGCTATTTCGCGCCGGCCGGCAAACAAAAAACCTTGAACAGCGCTATCTATAAAGAAAGGGCGCATCCGCGGATGCGCCCTTCAGGTCAGCCTTACTCGGCCTTGGGCGTTTCGCGCAGGCGAATGTGCAATTCGCGCAATGCCTTGGCATCCACCTGGCCCGGTGCCTGAGTCATGACGTCCGCCGCGCTCTGGGTTTTCGGGAAAGCGATCACTTCACGGATCGACTGGGCGCCGGTCATCAGCATCACCAGGCGGTCCAGACCGAAGGCCAGGCCACCGTGCGGCGGTGCGCCGTACTTCAGGGCGTCGAGCAGGAAGCCGAACTTCTCTTCCTGTTCCGCTTCGTTGATGCCCAGCAGGCGGAAGACCGCTTGTTGCATCTCTTTGCGGTGGATTCGAATCGAACCGCCGCCCAACTCGGTGCCGTTCAACACCATGTCGTAGGCACGGGACAGAGCGCCCGCCGGGTTGGCTTCCAACTCCGCCGGGGAGCACTTCGGCGCGGTGAACGGGTGGTGCAAGGCGCTGAAGCTGCCGTCGTCGTTCTCCTCGAACATCGGGAAGTCAACGACCCACATCGGAGCCCATTCGCAGGTCAGCAGGCTCAGGTCGTGGCCGAGCTTGATGCGCAGTGCGCCCAACGCTTCGCTGACGATCTTGGCCTTGTCGGCGCCGAAGAACACGATGTCGCCATCGACTGCACCCACGCGATCGAGGATCACGTTCAGGTTGGCCTCAGGGATGTTCTTCACGATCGGCGATTGCAGACCGTCAACACCGGCAGCGCGCTCGTTGACCTTGATGTACGCCAGGCCCTTGGCACCGTAGATGCCGACGAACTTGGTGTAGTCGTCGATCTGCTTGCGCGGCATGCTCGCCCCGCCTGGAACGCGCAAGGCGGCGATGCGGCATTTCGGATCGTTGGCCGGACCGCTGAACACCTTGAAGTCGACTTCCTTGAGCTGATCGGCCACATCCACCAGTTCCAGCGGGTTACGCAGGTCTGGCTTGTCGGAACCGTAGCGGCGCATGGCTTCTTCGAAGGTCATGTGCGGGAATTCGCCGAACTCCAGACCCAGCACTTCCTTGAACAGGTTGCGGATCATTTGCTCGGTCAGGCCCATGATCTCTTTTTCATCGAGGAAGCTGGTCTCGATGTCGATCTGGGTGAATTCCGGCTGGCGGTCGGCACGCAGGTCTTCGTCACGGAAGCACTTGGCGATCTGGTAGTAACGGTCGAAGCCGGCCACCATCAGCAGTTGCTTGAACAGCTGCGGCGATTGCGGCAGGGCGAAGAACGAACCGGCGTGAGTACGGCTCGGCACCAGGTAGTCGCGCGCGCCTTCCGGAGTAGCACGGGTCAGGATCGGGGTTTCTACGTCGAGGAAGCCGTTTTCGTCCAGGAAGCGACGGATGCTGGTGGTCATGCGCGAACGCAGGCGCAGCTTCTCGGCCATTTCCGGACGACGCAGGTCGAGGAAGCGATAACGCAGGCGGGTTTCTTCGCCGACGTCGGAGAACTCGTTCAACGGGAACGGCGGGGTTTCCGATTCGTTCAGCACTTCCAGCTCGTAGCCGAGGACTTCGATCATGCCCGACGCCATGTTGGCGTTGGTCGCACCGGCCGGACGCAGGCGAACCTTGCCGGTGATCTTCACGACGTACTCGCTGCGCACGCGGTCGGCGGCGGCGAAGGTTTCAGCGCGGTCCGGATCGAACACGACCTGGGCCAGACCATCACGATCACGGATATCGAGGAAAATCACCCCACCGTGGTCACGGCGACGGTGAACCCATCCGCAAAGGGTAATTTCCTGGCCGTCCAGGCTTTCGTTCAGTTGGCCGCAATAATGGCTGCGCATCATGGTCGTGGTTTCACTTCTCGTAATTCGAAATTCGGTTGGAGGCCCTGGGCACATCCGCTGGGGGATGCTGCAAGAACTCGCGCGTGTCGTTCAATTCAGGTCCAGGACCTTAGTCAGCTTTGTCGCCGCCGGCCAGGTTCTTCTTGGAACCGGTCTTGAAATCTGTTTCGTACCAACCCGTGCCGCTGAGGCGAAAGCCCGGCATGGACAGCAACTTTTTAAGCTCTGGCGCCTGACAGGCAGGGCAGTCGACCAGCGGTGCATCGCTGATCTTTTGAATGGCTTCCAACTGATGACCACAGGAAGCACATTGATAATCGTACATCGGCATGGAGGTTGTCTCGGCGATCAGATTGCTACCGCACACGCAAGGTTTCGCGGCAAAGAGCGGGATTATATCCATTAAATGCGGCCTGTGCAGCCGTAAGACTGCACAGACCGACACTCTGCTGTTTTCGCCGCCCCGACTAGGCCGTGACGATGCAACCCCCTTCCTTGAGACTGTGCACGACACAGACAACCCGCACCAATCCGCTGAAATTCCTTACGCCACCATGACGCAAGTGAACTTCGCGATCCACATGGGATAGCAGGCTACTGACCGAGCAACCGTTGACCCTGGCCATCTCCGCCAAAATATCCCAATAAACCTGCTCGAGCCGCAAACAGGTGGCAAAGCCATTCAATCGTACGGAGCGGGACAGGGGCCGGGCCAATCCCATATCGAACTCGCGAACGAACGGATCGACCCTGACATCCTTGTGCGAACCGTATCGCCCTTCTGCCTGCCTTTCATAAACCATAACGCTGACACTCCTTTGCCATTCTGGTTTGTTTAAAAGCTGTCCGTCGACTTATAAAAACGCAGAAACAAAGGTATATCCAGATGACTTGATGACCCACGGCGTAGGATAAGCCAACAACTTTTGGCAGACCCCGGAGAACGTCCTACTCCGGACTATCTCCCACGCAACAACGTGAAACGCCCTTCAGAAGCACGGCAGTGAATGGCGTAGGAAACAGGGCGCGAAGAACACTTCAGGTGTCATCCGCGCACGCAAGTGTTACTGATCGAGCAGAGCGCGAAGCATCCACGCGGTTTTTTCATGCACCTGCATACGCTGGGTAAGCAAGTCCGCCGTGGGTTCATCGCTGACCTTGTCGAGCAAAGGGAAAATCCCCCGCGCCGTCCGGGTGACGGCTTCCTGCCCCTCGACCAATTGCCTGATCATGTCTTCGGCAGCCGGCACACCCACCTCTTCCTTGATGGAAGACAGCCGCGCGTAGACGGAATAGGCACCGGGCGCGGGAAACCCGAGGGCGCGAATGCGTTCGGCAATCGAATCGACCGCCAGGGCCAGTTCGGTGTATTGCTCTTCGAACATCAGGTGCAGCGTTCGAAACATCGGCCCGGTGACGTTCCAATGGAAATTATGGGTTTTCAAATAAAGTACGTAGGTGTCCGACAGCAGGCGCGAAAGCCCGTCGACGATGGACTTGCGGTCCTCTTCACTGATACCGATATCGATTGCCATGTTTTTCCCCTAAAGGTGATGAATTTCAGCCAACAGGTGCCCACCCACTCTAGCAAGCCTGCCGCCTTGTCGCAGCCCCGCAACTTCGCGCAACCTGCGACAAATCACCGCCAAAGAGCCGCCGGACGCCCTGATTTGAGTAGCCTGCGGCTTTGCTGTTAAATAGACGGCGTGTCGCCAGTGCCTATTTTTCCGGGCATGGCGCATAGGCTGATACCGGGCACGTGTCCAACGCCTCTTTATTGTCATGAAGCGAACCGTGCGTCATCAGCTCTTCCTTGTGAGCTGTCTTAACGTGAGTTAATCAAAATGTTGAAAATCGTCCATCTGCTGATAGGCACAGCGGCCTTGCTGCTGTCGTTCATCCCTGGCCTGCACCCTGAAGCCCTGCCTTACCTGCAACAACCTGACGCGCTGTACCTGGCCTTTTTCGGCCTGCTCAACCTCACACTTGCACCTGTCATCCCTTACTGGAACAAAGGTCCGCGCCACCAACTGCAGAACCTGGTCAGCGCCCTGCTGGTTCTGGCCGTAGTCCTGCAAACCCTGACGCTGATCGCACCGATGCCTGTCATCGCCGGTCAACCTGCCGTTCTGTTCAGCCTGGTCGCAGCCGTGGTCGCTGTCGCCCTGCACCTGGGCATCAGCTTCTACAAATCGTCACCTGCCGCCGCCTCGCCTGGCTACGACATGAGCAACCGTGATACCGGCACCGTCAAATGGTTCAACACGTCCAAGGGCTTCGGCTTCATTTCCCGCGACTCCGGCGACGATATTTTCGTGCACTTCCGAGCCATTCGCGGTGAAGGCCACCGCGTCCTGGTAGAAGGCCAGCGCGTGGAGTTCTCTGTCATGAATCGTGACAAGGGCCTGCAAGCCGAAGATGTGATCGCCGCACTGCCGCGCCGCTGATTCAAGGCTAAAAAAAACCGCGCACAGCCTGGGCTGTCCGCGGTTTTTTCATGCCTGCATTTTGCTCAATAGTGCGGTGGTGGCGCGTCTTCTTCGAACGACTCGAACTGGCCGACCATTTCCTCCTGCCGCTTGAGCAGCGCGGCCATTTGTAGCTGAAGACGCTCGACCACCCGCTGCTGCGCGACCAGCACGTCATTCAAGGTCTGGATGGTGTCATCCTGAAAGGCCAGGCGGCTTTCGAGATCGGTAACGCGTTCTTCCAGGCTCATGGTTCAGCCCTCCAGAAACGTAAAATCATCGGTCAATATCAGGCGTAAACGTTCGCCAATGGCGGCAATCTGCTCCGAACTGTAGGGTTTTGCCGGCTGCTTACCCCAAACCGGCGCTGGCCAGGCGGCATCTTCGCGCTTGCGCACAATCACATGCATGTGCAACTGACTGACGACATTGCCCAGCGCCGCAACATTCAGCTTGTCCGCATCGAACGAGTCCTTGAGCATTTGCGAAAGCGCCGTCGTCTCCTGCCACAGCTGCTGCTGGTCTGCGACATCCAACTGAAATATCTCACTGATAGCCTCACGACGAGGTACCAGGATGAACCAGGGATAGTTCGAGTCGTTGGACAGCAGCAACCGGCAGAGCGGAAAGTCCCCGATCGGTAACGTGTCTTGTTGAAGTCGTGGATCTAGAGCGAACACTGCGCGTACTCCCGCCGGGTCATCATTTTTCAGCTTAGTGCCCATCCACAGGGGCGGCGCACCAAGCGACCGGACGGCAGCATACCTGTGAACGGCGCGCGCTTCACGACCAACCTTGCCCAGAGGCCGAGAGCGCCTACGAAAAGCGGATAACCGCCCCCGAATGAGACACCCTTCACCGTCACGCACCATTACAGAACTGGTCAACCGACAGAACACGCCGAAATGACTGATTAACAACGAAGAGTTCGCGCCGGGCACATGATCAACAGAGATAGATTCATCACAAGGCTAAAATTTTTTGCACCAAAATCGCACGGTGGGTCTACGCTGAACGCTTCGATATCCGCCATTTACTCACTGGCGGGGTGAACGGGTAACATTTTTGCTTGCCAGGCAGTCGAGCAGTACGACGCAACATGAAGCCAGGCAAGGCGTCAACCCCCAAACCAGAGGCGCTTGAACCCCCGTTTTCACGAGGTTTTCACAAAGTCAGGCAGTCGATTGAAAAAAAAGCGTAGCAAAATCCGAGTTTGCGCACGCTTATTGCATTGATACCCAACATCACCTGAGTGGCACCCGCTGGAAGCGGAGGCCTTCAGGCAAAAAAAGACAGTGGCAAGGTAGCCCGATGGAGATTCAAGCGTTTCACCAGGACTCTTTTTACCGACACCAAGGCACAGAAACAGCATTAAAGTTGTCAGCCCGGTTGCGTCGGAGCTCGAAATTTGCGACATCTACCTTGCTGTTTGCGACAGGGTCGTAAAGAACGCGAAAGGTTAGATACGCAAGTATCGCCAACATTGTCGGCGTGATATAAGTTTGCGCCGACACAAAAAGAAAGAGCCGCCCAGATAATAAATCAGGTGGGACGGCAGTACTCTTCTAAAACCAAAGGAGCAAATCACGATGCGCGTGATGAAGTGGAGCATGATCGCACTGGCAGTTGCAGCAGCAGCCAGTACCCAATTGGCTACGGCCGCCCCTTTCGTAAGTGACCAGGCTGAAGCCAAAGGTATTGTTGAAGACAGCACGCTGAACTTGCTGGTTCGCAACTACTACTTCAACCGTGATAACAAAGATGGCGGCAACGACCAGAAAGACTGGACCCAAGGTATTTGGGGCAACTTCAGCTCCGGTTACACCCAAGGCCTGATCGGTGTTGGCGTTGACGCTTTCGGTTACCTGGCGATCAAACTGGACGGCGGTGATGGCACCGGCGGCACCGGCAACATGAGCCGCGACGCCGATGGCGAAGTTAACGACAGCCAGGGCAAAGCCGGCGGCGCCGTTAAATTCCGCGTATCGAAAACCGAGCTGAAAGTCGGCGACATGCAGCCAAGCACTGCTCCAGTGTTCGCTGTTGGCGGTTCCCGTATCCTTCCTCAAACTGCCAGCGGCATCCAGCTGCAGAGCAGCGAAGTCAAAGACCTTGACCTCGAAGCCGGTCACTTCTACTCGGCCACCAGCCAGGACCGCAACGCTCGTGACGGCGGCCTGTTTGCAACCTACGCTGGCGTAGAAGCCAACTCCATCGACTACTTCGGTGGTAAATACGGCATCACCGACAACCTGTCGGCCTCGCTGTACGGCGCCAAGCTGGAAGACATCTGGAACCAGTACTACGCCAACCTGAACTACACCATCCCGCTGGGCGGCGACGAGTCGCTGAACCTGGACGGTAACATCTACAACACCAAAGACACTGGTGATGCCAAAGCGGGCGAGATCAGCAACACCGCTTACTCCCTGGCTGCCGCTTTCTCGTTCATGAAAGCACACACCATCACCCTCGCCTTCCAGAAGGTTAACGGTGACACTCCGTTCGACTACATCGGTGTGGGCAAAAACAACCGCGGCGGCGACTCGATCTTCCTCGCCAACTCCATCCAGTACTCTGACTTCAACGCCCCTGGCGAGAAGTCGGCTCAGGTTCGCTACGACCTGAAAATGGCTGAGTACGGCGTTCCAGGTCTGAGCTTCATGACCCGTTACGTGAAAGGTTGGGACATCGACGGCACCAACGCTCCAGTTGGCGGCGCTTACGAAGGCATCTACGGTGCTGACGGCAAGCACAACGAAACCAACTTCGAAGCCAAGTACGTTGTTCAGTCTGGCCCGGCAAAAGACCTGTCCTTCCGTATTCGTCAAGCATGGCACTTCGCTAACGCTGACGAAGGTGAAGGCGACGTGAAAGAGTTCCGTTTCATCGTCGACTACCCGCTGTCGGTTTTGTAATCGCATCCAGTTAGTTTGCGGTAACAAAAAAAGGCCCATCTTCGGATGGGCCTTTTTTGTTGCCTGTACAAATTGCTCAATTATTGAACAATCTTCATACATGCCTGACCGAAAAGTCAGACATGTAATGCATGAGCTATCACTGCACTGCGGATTCCTGAACCACGCGAATAACCCGCTGTGGAAATGGAATATCGATGCCGGCCTGTCTCAGGTGATCACGGGACAGTTCGTTGAACATGAACATCACATCCCAATAATCCGCTGTCTTCACCCAGACACGCAGGGAAACAGTGATAGAACTGTCGCCCAATGTCGAAATGACTGCCTGAGGTGCCGGGTCAGTCAATACACGCGGGTCTTTGGCCAACTCCAGCAACACTTCTCGGGCTTTCTGCAAATCCGCTTCGTAATCGACGCCTACATCAAACACGACTTTGCGGGTCGGCTGGCGATTGGTATTGGTGATGATGCCGTTCGACAGATTACCGTTGGGCACTATGATGGTTTTGTTGTCACCGGTGCGCAGTACGGTATGAAAAATCTGGATGCTGTCGACGGTGCCAGCGATCCCCTGTGCCTCGATCCAGTCACCGATACGAAACGGACGGAACAGCAAAATCAGCACGCCACCGGCGAAGTTCGCCAGGCTGCCCTGCAAGGCCAGGCCAATGGCCAGACCTGCCGCACCAATCGCGGCGACAAACGAAGTGGTTTCCACTCCGATCATCGAGGCCACGCTGACGATCAGCAGGATCTTGAGGATGATGTTCGCCAGGCTGCTGATAAAGCCTTGCAGCGCCAGGTCGGCATTACGCAATGCAATCAGGCCGCCGAGCTTTTTCGTGACTTTGTTGATCAACCACCAGCCGATGGCCAGGGTGATGACCGCCAGCAGTACACGGCTGCCGTACTCCATGATCATCGGGATCCAGGTTTGGGATACCTTGACCAGGTTGTCTACCTCAGCATTTAAGTCCATCTGCGTTCTCCTTTTCTCCGGCTATCCGGCATGCGTAAAAAAAGCGGCAGAAAGATCGAACCGTGACGGGCTCAATCGTTTCTGCCGTTGTCTGGGCCTCCGACGCCGAAAACGCCAGGAGGTTCCCGCTTTCAAGGTCAGTCGCGGAAGTTGTTGAACTGCAGCGGCATACCGAATTCCTTGGCCCGCAGCGCAGCAATGGCTTCTTGCAGGTCGTCACGCTTCTTGCCGGTAATACGCACCTGCTCGCCCTGAATGGCCGCCTGCACCTTGAGCTTGGCATCCTTGACGTGAGCGACGATCTTCTTCGCCATTTCCTTGTCGATGCCTTCCTTGAGCACGGCTTCCTGCTTCATCAGCTTGCCCGAGGCGAACGCATCCTTGACTTCAAGGCACTGCACGTCGATTTTGCGCTTGACCAGCGCCAGCTTGAGGATCTCAATCATCGCTTCGAGCTGGAAATCCGCTTCGGCGGTCAGGTTGACGGTCAGGTCTTTTTCCTTGAACTCGAAGCTGCCTTTGCCTTTCAGGTCATAACGACGATCGAGTTCCTTGACGGCGTTCTCGACCGCGTTGGTGACTTCGTGTTTGTCCAGTTCGGATACCACGTCGAACGACGGCATGTAATCTCTCCAAATTTAAAGGCGCACTGATGGAGCACGCCTGGCTTGCGGTTAAAATCCGCGCTGATTATAACGGGTCTTTCCCATCATTCACTGCGAGCTGCCGATGCACGCCATAAACAGAGCAAAAAGCTGATGTCTACCACCTGGCATGTTTTGGGCGCCGGCAGCCTCGGTACTTTATGGGCGACACGCCTGGCACGGGCTGGCGTGCCGGTCAGGCTGATCCTGCGGGACACCGCGAGACTGCAAGCCTATGAGGCCGCCGGTGGTTTGACACTGGTGGAACACGGCGAGGCGCAACGCTATGCCGTGCCCGCCGAGACCGCCGACAGCACACAACCGATCAACCGCCTGCTGGTGGCGTGCAAAGCCTACGATACCGAAAGCGCGGTGGCCCGACTGGCACCACGCCTGGCCCCGGGCGCCGAGCTGATCCTGTTGCAAAATGGCCTGGGCAGTCAGGACGCAGTGGCCGCCCAGGTTCCGCAGGCACGCTGCATCTATGCATCGAGCACCGAAGGCGCCTTTCGCGATGGCGATGGGCGCGTGGTGTTCGCCGGGCATGGCTTCACCTGGCTGGGTGATGCCAGCCATCCGGTCGCGCCGATCTGGCTCGACGACCTGAGCGCTGCCGGCATCCCCCACGAGTGGAGCACCGAAATCCTGACCCGGTTGTGGCGCAAACTGGCCCTCAACTGTGCGATCAATCCGCTGACTGTGCTGCACGACTGCCGCAACGGCGGGTTACAGCAACATCACTGTGAAGTCGCCACCCTGTGCGATGAACTTGTGGAATTGCTCGAGCGTTGCGGTCAGCCGGCGGCGGCCGAAAACCTGCAGCAGGAAGTCGAACGGGTGATTCACGCCACCGCCGCCAACTACTCCTCCATGCATCAGGACGTCAGCAGTCAGCGTCGCACGGAAATCAGCTATCTGCTGGGCTATGCCTGCAAGGTGGCCGCGCGCCATCAACTGAACCTGCCTCACCTCAAGCAGCTTGAATCGAGGTTGATTGCCCGCCTGCAAAGCCTTGGATTGCCCAGCGACTGAGCAGCGGCTACGCTGGCCACTTGTTCCTTATTTGCGATGAATCCGATGCCATTGCGCCAGCGCCTGGAAAACCTGCCCGTCGGCCAGAAACTGCTGGCCGCCCTGCTGGTACTGATGGTCACCGTTTTGCTGGTTGCCAACCTGACCTTTATCAGCGCCGCGTACTACATTTCCCAGGAAAGCATGGCGCCACAAGCCCTGCAGACCATCGGCCGGCTGGTATCCAATCCGAGCCTGGCCTCCGAAGCCCTGGCGTCGCCACAAAGCGCCGAGCGCCTGCTGAACGAACTCAACAGCTATTCACCGTTGCGCGCGGCAGCCTTGTATGACGGCAAGGGCGAGCAATTGGCGCAATTGCAGCACGGCGACAATCTGAAACTGCCGAAGCGTTTCCGGCATATCGAAGACTGGCAGGCCACCGAGTTCCGCACCAACCAGGTCATCACCCTGCCCCGCCCCGGCTCTGCACCGGGGCATTTGCTGTTGGTCGCCAGCAGTGAACTGCCAGTGGCGTTCTACACCGGCACTTTGACGGCCAGCCTGGGCATTTTAATCTTCAGTGTGCTGCTGTGGTTGATCATCGCCCGTCAGATCAAGCGCCTGATTACCCGGCCGATCCACCAACTCGAAGAGTTGTCCCGGCAGGTCACCCGTGAAGAAAACTACGCACTGCGCGCTTCGCGAGGCAACCACGACGAAATCGGCAGCCTCGCCGAGGCGTTCAACACCATGCTCTCGCGGATCGAGGCCCGGGAGCAGCAACTCAAGCGGGCCCGGGACGACTCCCAGGCAGCCTACGACCAGGCCCAGGGGCTGGCGGAAGAAACCCGCCACACCAACCGCAAACTGGAGCTCGAGGTCCAGGTGCGCAGCAAGATCGAGAAAAAGCTCACCGGTTTCCAGAACTACCTCAACAGCATCATCGACTCCATGCCATCGGCGCTGATCGCCCTCGACGAACAGCTCTATGTGACGCAGTGGAACCAGGAAGCCAGCGCCCTGTCCGGCACACGCCTGGACGAAGCCCTGAACCAGCCCATCTTCCTCGCCTTCGAACCGCTCAAGCCGTTTTTGCCGCAACTCAAGCAAACGGTCGAACAGCATACGGTCGCAAAAATCGAACGCGTCACCTGGCTCAAGGATGATGAACCTCGCCACTATGCCCTGACGTTCTATCCGTTGATGGGCGGTGCCGGGCGCGGTGTGGTGATCCGGATCGACGACATCACCCAGCGCCTGTCCCTGGAAGAGATGATGGTGCAGTCGGAGAAAATGCTTTCGGTGGGTGGTCTTGCCGCCGGCATGGCTCACGAGATCAACAACCCGCTAGGGGCGATCCTGCACAACGTGCAGAACATTCGCCGACGCCTGTCCTCCGACCTGCCAAAGAACCTGGAAGTGGCCGAGCACGCCGGCATCGAACTGGCGACGGTCAACCAGTACCTGCAAATCCGCGAGGTGCCGCAGTTGCTCGACGGCATCCAGCAAGCCGGCGCCCGAGCCGCCAAAATCGTTACCCACATGCTCAGTTTCAGCCGTCGCAGCACCCGTCAGATGGCCCCGTGCGACCTGCCAGCCCTGATCGATCAGGCGGTGGAAATCGCCGGCAACGATTTCGACCTGGCGATCGGCTTCGACTTCAAGGGCCAGGCCATCATTCGCCAGTTCGATCCAGCCCTTGGACCGGTCCCCGGCACCGCCAACGAACTGGAGCAGGTGCTGCTCAACCTGTTGAAAAACGCCGCGCAGGCCATTCACCAGCGCGAAGACGACAGCGAACCGGGGCGGATCATTCTGCGCACCAGGCTGAATCCGCCGTGGGCGGAAATTCAGGTCGAAGACAACGGCATCGGCATGAGCGAGAGCGTGCGCAAACGCACTTTCGAGCCGTTCTTCACCACCAAGGAAATCGGCCAGGGCACCGGGCTTGGGCTGTCGGTGTCGTACTTCATCATCACCAATAACCACAAGGGGCAGATGGAAGTGCAATCGACCCGGGGCCAAGGCACCTGCTTCACCTTGCGCCTGCCCCTGGCAAGCACACCACCCGTCTCGCAAGAACTCAATCTGCTATCGAGGTAACCATGGGCTTTCGCTTGTCGAAGATTTACACCCGCACTGGCGACAAAGGCGAGACCGGGCTGGGGGATGGTCGCCGCGTGCCCAAGGATCACCCGCGGATCGAGGCCATTGGCGAAGTGGATACGCTGAACAGCCAGGTTGGCGTTCTGCTGGCCGGGTTGGCCGCAGAAACTGGTCAGTTTCCTGGCTTGAACGAAGTGATCCAGGTATTAGCTCCCTGCCAGCATCGGTTATTTGATCTGGGGGGTGAACTGGCGATGCCGGTGTATCAGGCATTGAATACGGCGGAAATCGAACGCCTGGAAGCGGCGATCGATGTGTGGAATGAAGAATTGGGGCCGCTGGAAAACTTCATCTTGCCCAGCGGCTCGACACTGATTGCCCAGGCTCATGTCTGCCGCAGTCTGGCGCGCAGCGCAGAGCGGCGGTGTCAGCAATTGAATGCGATCGAGCCGTTGGCCGGGGTTGGCCTGGCGTATATCAATCGGTTGTCGGATTTGTTGTTTGTGATGGCGCGGTTGATTGCCAGGCGTCAGGGGATTGCCGAGATTCTTTGGCAGCCGGCGGCGAAGCCTGGGGTTTAGTCGGCGCCTGCCAAGGCCTCATCGCGGGCAAGCCCGCTCCCACAGGGATTGTTAGTGTTCACACAATCTGTGTTTCACCTTGACCACTGTGGGAGCGGGCTTGCCCGCGAAGGGGCCAGTAGACTCGCCAGAGAATCAACTCTCAGGCCAAAAAGCCCGAATCCCCGCCACACCCTGCGCACCCGCAGCCCAGGCTTTCTCGACCTCAGCCGGGCCAACACCACCGAGCAGGAACACCGGCTTGCTGAACCCTTCGATCAGGCTCGACGCCTGTTCCCAACCCAACGGCTGCGCGCCAGGGTGAGTCAGGGTCGGCTGCACCGGCGACAGGGTCACGAAATCCACCCCCATCTCTTCGGCCAGCGCCAGCTCTTGCGCGTTATGGCACGAAGCCGCCAGCCAGCGCGACGCCGGTAGCGGTCGACCCGCCGCTGCGTATTTGCGCAGCTGCGCCGAGGTAATGTGCCAACCGGCGGACGGGAAATCGCCCAGCCATTCAAACGGCCCCTTGATCATCAACTGCGCCTTGCCGGCACACAAACCCGCCGCATCGACGGCCAGGTCGCGATACTTCGGGTCGTAACCGTTCGGTGCGCGCAACTGGACCAGCTTGATGCCGCCGGCAATGGCCTTCTGAATACCACGCAGCAGCGCCGGGGTTTCCAGATCTTCCGGGGTAATCAGGTACTGCGATGGCAATCGGGCAGCCGCGACGATCGGCTGATTGGCCGCCGGAAACTCGTAGTTCGACAGATCACGTGGCGCGACCCAGGCCAGTGGCTGGCCTTCGGCGCCGTGGGGCTCGCCGGTGAACGCCGAGACTTCCCAGACATCCAGCAACACCTGCTTGTCCGGGTAATCGTGGCGGATCTTGATCAGCGGGCGCGCCGCGCCCACCACGATGCCCAACTCTTCATGGAGTTCACGGGCCAGGGCGGTTTCGACCGACTCGTCGGCCTCGACCTTGCCACCGGGAAACTCCCACAGGCCGCCCTGGTGCTGTGTGTCGGCACGACGGGCAATCAGGATCTGGCCACTGCCATCGCGGATGACGGCGGCGGCGACATGGACTCGTTTCACTTTTCCAACTCCTCCAGTCCAGCCTTCTGCCAGGCCTTGAAGGCTGGCCATTGGTAGACGGTTTCAACATAGGCTTCATCGATGGCCGGCAGTGCCACCCGATAGGTGCGCAGACGCACGGCGATCGGTGCAAAGAACGCATCGGCCAGGCTCAGCCGACCAAACAGGTACGGCCCGCTTTCACTGGCAACCGCGCGGCATTCAGCCCATAGCGCCAACATGCGCTCGATATCGACCGTCACCTCGGGCGGTACCGGATTCAGCGGTGCGTCGTGGCTCAGGTTGAACGGCATGTGATTGCGCATGGCGAAAAAACCGCTATGCATCTGCGCGCAGGCGGATCGGGCCTGGGCACGGGCGGCGATGTCGGTCGGCCAGAGTTGTTCGGAGGGGAACTGCTCGGCCAGGTATTCGGCAATCGCCAGTGAATCGGCGATGGTGCCGCGAGACGTTTGCAGCAATGGCACCTTGCCCGTGGGCGAATGCTTGAGCAGACGCTCGCGGGTGTCCGGCTGGTTCAGCTTGATCAGTTCTTCGGTGTAGGCCGCGCCGGTCAGATCGAGGGCCAGGGCGCCACGCAGGGACCAGGAGGAAAGCAGTTTGTCGCCGATGATCAGGTGCAGGCTCATGTTCGGGACCTTTTGATGAGGGGGGACAGGCCAGTCTAGCTAGCGACTGACAGACCGCCATCGCTGGCAAGCCAGCTCCCACAGTGGATTTGGTTGAACACAAATTTTGTGTACGACGCAGAACCCTGTGGGAGCGGGCTTGCCCGCGATCGGATTGACCCAGTCTTACGTACGGTACTCGGCGTTGATCTTCACGTACTCGTGGGACAGGTCGGTGGTCCAGATGGTTTCGCTGCAATCGCCGCGACCCAATTCGATACGGATGGTGATTTCCTCCTGCTGCATCACCGCCGAACCCTGGGCTTCGGTGTACGTCGCGGCACGGGCGCCACGACTGGCGATGCACACTTCACCGAGGAACACGTCGATCTTGCTCACATCCAGGTTCGGCACACCGGCACGGCCGACAGCGGCCAGGATACGACCCCAGTTCGGGTCGGAAGCGAACAGCGCGGTTTTGATCAGCGGCGAGTGGGCCACGGTGTAGCCGACGTCCAGGCACTCCTGGTGATTGCCGCCACCGTTGACTTCAACGGTGACGAATTTGGTCGCGCCTTCGCCGTCGCGCACGATGGCCTGGGCCACGTCCATGCACACTTCGAACACCGCCTGCTTCAACTTGGCGAACAGCTCGCCTTCGGCGCGGGTGATTTCCGGCAAAGCCGCCTGACCGGTGGCGATCAGCATGCAGCAGTCGTTGGTCGAGGTATCGCCATCGATGGTGATGCGGTTGAACGACTTGTTGGCGCCGTCGAGCATCAGGTTTTGCAGCACGTCGCGGGAGACTTTGGCGTCGGTGGCGATGTAGCCGAGCATGGTCGCCATGTTCGGGCGAATCATGCCCGCACCCTTGCTGATGCCGGTGACGGTGATGGTCACGCCGTCATGCTGGAACTGACGGCTGGCGCCTTTTGGCAGCGTGTCGGTGGTCATGATGCCGGTGGCGGCAGCTTCCCAGTTGTGGATCGACAGGTCGTCGAGGGCCGCTTGCAGCGCGCCCTCGATTTTCTCGACCGGCAGTGGCTCGCCGATCACACCGGTGGAGTACGGCAGCACCTGGCTGGCATCGACGCCAGTCAACTCGGCCAGTTTCGCGCAAGTGCGCTCGGCCGCGGCCAGGCCTGGCTCGCCGGTACCGGCGTTGGCATTGCCGGTATTGGTCAGCAGGTAACGCACAGGGCCTTGCACGCGTTGCTTGGCCAGGATCACCGGTGCCGCGCAAAAGGCGTTCAGGGTGAACACGCCGGCAACCGTGGAGCCTTCGACACAGCGCATGACCACAACATCCTTGCGCCCCGGGCGCTTGATGCCGGCCGAGGCGATACCGAGTTCAAAACCGGCAACCGGGTGCAACGTTGGCAAAGGACCAAGACCAACAGCCATGAATGCGCTCCTTTATAAATGATGTCAGCACCGTTTCAGGAAAAACGGTGGTTCGAAATGGTAAAACGCCGCGACGGCAGAAGCCGGTCGCGGCGCGGGTATTTCAGCGATTGAAACGGGTTTTACTGGATCTGCCCGTGGCAATGCTTGAACTTCTTGCCCGAACCGCAGTAGCACAGCTCATTGCGACCCAGCTTCTGCTCGTTGCGTACCGGCGCGGCAGCGAGAGCAACATCGACTTCTTCGCCCAACACTTCCGGTTGCTCAAGGCCTGGAGCCTCTTCATGCAGGAACTGCATGCGAGCGGCCAATGCCTCGGCTTCCTGACGCAGGCGCTGCTCTTCTTCGATCGGATCTTCGCGACGAACCTGAACGTGAGACAACACACGGATCGAATCGCGCTTGATCGAATCCAGCAGCTCGGAGAACAGCGTGAACGACTCGCGCTTGTATTCCTGCTTCGGGTTCTTCTGGGCGTAACCACGCAAGTGGATACCGTGACGCAGGTGGTCCATGGTCGACAGGTGGTCTTTCCACAGGTCGTCCAGAACGCGCAGAACGATTTGCTTCTCGAAGGTGCGCAGCGCTTCGGCGCCCGCCTGGTCTTCTTTCTCGTTGTACGCCGCGATCAGCTCGTTCATGAGCTTCTCGCGCAGGGTTTCTTCGTACAGGTGATCGTCTTCGTCGAGCCATTGCTGGATCGGCAGCGTCACACCGAAATCGCTCTGCAGCGCAGCTTCCAGACCGGCCACGTCCCACTGCTCAGGCAGCGACTGCGGCGGAATGTGCGCGCTGACGGTGGCGTTGAGCACGTCCTGACGGAAGTCAGCGATGGTCTCGCCAATGTTGTCGGCGGCCAGCAACGTGTTACGCATGTGATAGATCACTTTACGCTGTTCGTTGTTGACGTCGTCGAACTCGAGCAGTTGTTTGCGAATGTCGAAGTTGCGGCCTTCGACCTTGCGCTGGGCCTTTTCGATGGCGTTGGTCACCATGCGGTGCTCGATCGCTTCGCCAGGCTGCATGCCCAGGGCCTTCATGAAGTTCTTCACCCGGTCGGAGGCGAAGATGCGCATCAGGCTGTCTTCCAGCGACAGGTAGAAGCGGCTGGAACCGGCGTCGCCCTGACGACCGGCACGACCACGCAACTGGTTGTCGATACGGCGCGATTCGTGACGCTCGGACGCAATCACCTGCAAACCACCCGACTCAAGCACTTGCTGGTGACGCTTCTGCCAGTCGGCCTTGATCTGGGCAATCTGCTCAGGGGTCGGGCTTTCCAGGGAGGCCACTTCCACTTCCCAGTTACCGCCCAACAGGATGTCGGTACCACGACCGGCCATGTTGGTGGCGATGGTCAGTGCGCCCGGGCGACCGGCCTGGGCAATGATCTCGGCTTCCTTTTCGTGGAACTTGGCGTTCAGGACCTTGTGTTCGATGCCTTCCTTCACGAGCAGGCTGGACATGTGCTCGGAGGTTTCGATGGTGGCGGTACCGACCAGGACCGGACGGCCTGCGGCCATGCTTTCCTTGATGTCGGCCACGATTGCCGCGTATTTCTCGTCGGCGGTCAGGAACACCAGGTCGTTGTAGTCTTTACGGGCCAGCGGCTTGTTCGGCGGAATGACCATGACCTGCAGGCCATAGATCTGGTGGAACTCGAACGCTTCGGTGTCGGCCGTACCGGTCATGCCGGACAGCTTGTTGTACAGACGGAAGTAGTTCTGGAAGGTGGTCGATGCCAGCGTCTGGCTTTCGGCCTGGATGTTCAGGTTTTCCTTGGCTTCGATGGCCTGGTGCAGGCCTTCGGACAAGCGGCGCCCCGGCATGGTACGGCCGGTGTGCTCGTCGACCAGTACGACCTGACCGTCCTGCACGATGTATTCGACGTTGCGATGGAACAGCTTGTGCGCACGCAGGCCGGCGTAGACGTGAGTCAGCAGGCTCAGGTTGTGCGCCGAGTACAGGCTCTCGCCTTCAGCCAGCAGGCCGAGGGAGGTTAGCGACTCTTCAACAAACTGATGACCGGCTTCGTTGAGCTCGACCTGGCGGGTCTTCTCGTCGACGGTGTAATGACCAGCCTTGGTGACTTCGCCTTCGACTTCTTCGACATGCAATTCCAGGCGCGGGATCAGTTTGTTGATCTCGATGTACAGCTTGGAGCTGTCCTCGGCCTGACCGGAGATGATCAGCGGCGTACGGGCTTCGTCGATGAGGATGGAGTCGACTTCGTCGATCACGGCAAAATTGAGTTCGCGCTGGAATTTTTCTTCCATGCTGAACGCCATGTTGTCGCGCAGGTAATCGAAACCGAATTCGTTGTTGGTGCCGTAGGTGATGTCGGCGGCGTAGGCGGCGCGCTTCTCTTCCGGCGGCTGGAACGGCGTGACCACGCCGACCGTCAGGCCGAGGAATTCATACAGCGGGCGCATCCAGTTGGCGTCGCGGCGGGCCAGGTAGTCGTTCACCGTCACAACGTGCACGCCCTTGCCGGACAGCGCGTTGAGGTAAACGCCCAGTGTTGCCACCAGGGTCTTGCCTTCACCGGTACGCATTTCCGCGATCATGCCTTCATGCAAGGTCATGCCGCCGATCAGCTGGACGTCGAAGTGACGCATGCCCATGACACGCTTGCCGGCTTCGCGGGCGACCGCAAAGGCTTCTGGCAGGAGCTTGTCGAGGGTTTCCCCTTTGGCGATGCGGGCCTTGAACTCGTCTGTCTTGGCACGCAATTGATCGTCCGAAAGGGCCACCATTTGCTCTTCGAAGGCATTGACGAGTTGCACCGTCTTGAGCATGCGTTTGACTTCACGCTCATTCTTGCTTCCAAAAAGTTTCTTTAACAAAGGCGCAAACATATCGGCAGGATCTTCCACACTAAAGGGATGGAGGGCGGCCCCGTGAGTCGCCCGTGCAGCCCTCATGGCCGCATGCGAACGAGCATTCTACCCGGAAACGGTGGTGAGGAAAGTGGCGAAATTCCACGATGCTGGCACTGCGCTTTGACGGGGCTCACTTTAAATAAGGGCATTTTGCTCAACTTCAAGCCGTTCAAGGCAGAAGTTAGTTGTTGATTTAATGGGTAAAGCACCCACAAATGCAATGGGCGGGTGCATCCGGTGCTTTCTGCTACCATGGCGCCTCTGTTACTTCAGGTGTCTGATCATGGCATTTCGCCCACTTACGGCCAAAGTACCTGCCGTTCTACTACGCGAAGCCAAGCCGCTGAAGGCCATTCTTGGCCACGCTCAACGCCTGGGTCATCTGCAACGATTGCTCGAAAGCCAACTGCAACCCGCCGCCCGCGAACATTGTCATGTAGCGTCATGGCGCGAAGGCAGTTTGTTGCTGATTGTCACCGATGGCCATTGGGCAACGCGCCTGCGCTATCAGCAGAAGCGCCTGCAACGGCAACTGCAGATGTTCGACGAGTTCGCCAATCTGACGCGCATCCTGTTCAAGGTGCAACCGCCTACGGTCCAGCGGGGCGCAGTCGGGCACACCATGGATCTGTCGGACGACGCGGCCGCAACCATTCAGGCCACGGCCGACGGGATCAGCGACCCGAACCTGCGGGCGGCGCTGGAACGATTGGCCGCGCACGCCAAATCCAAAACCTGATAGGCGCCCCCCTGTGGGAGCGAGCCTGCTCGCGAAGTCGGCGTAACATTCAACAATGATGCTGCCTGACACACCGATTCGCGAGCAGGCTCGCTCCCACATTTACCTGTGTTCGCTCAAGCTAGCGGCGTTTTTTCCCACCCAGCAGCGAGCCCATCAAGCCGCGCACCAACTGCCGGCCAATCTGGTTCGCCGCCTGTTGCATCGCCGATTTCAGCGCCTTCCCTGCCGCAGTGCCGAGGAACTCTCCCGCCTGTTCGGTGAAGCTCGGTTCCTGCTTGCCCTGCTCCGCTTCGGGCTCGGGCGCCAGGCCCTTGCGTCCCATCAGCACCTCATAGGCCGATTCACGGTCAATCGGCTTGTCATAACGACCTTGCAACGGTGAACCGGCAATCAGCGCCGTGCGCTCGGCAGCGGTCAAAGGCCCGATCCGCGATTGCGGTGGCGCCACCAGCACACGCTGGACCATTTCCGGCGTGCCTTTTTCCTGCAGGGTGCCGACCAGCGCCTCGCCGATCCCGAGTTCGGTCAACACCGCCAACGCATCGAACGCCGGATTCGGCCGAAAACCTTCGGCCACCGCGCGCAGGGACTTCTGTTCCTTGGCGGTGAACGCACGCAAACCGTGCTGGACGCGCAGGCCCAACTGCGCCAGCACATCATCGGGCAGGTCACCCGGCGACTGGGTGACGAAATACACGCCCACGCCTTTGGAACGAATCAGCCTCACGACTTGCTCCAGACGGTCGCGCAATGCCTGCGGCGTGCCGTTGAACAGCAAGTGCGCCTCGTCGAAGAATAGCGCCAGCAAGGGTTTGTCGGCATCGCCACGCTCGGGCAACTGTTCGAACAACTCGGCCAGCAGCCACAGCAGGAACGTCGCGTAGACCTTCGGCGCTTCATGCACCAGGCGGCTGGCATCGAGCAAATGAATGCTCCCGCGACCATCGGCCGCAGGTTGGAGGATGTCTTCGAGTTGCAGCGCCGGCTCGCCGAACAAGGCTTCGGCGCCCTGTTGCTCCAGGATCGCCAGACGCCGCAGCAACGCCTGGCTGGAGCCGGTGGTCATCAATGCCGCATCGTCGCCCAGCAACTCAGGATTGTCCCGCAGGTGATTGAGTAACGCCTTCAGGTCCTTGAGATCGAGCAACAACAGGCCTTCGCGGTCCGCCACCTTGAACGCGGCGTACAGCGCCGACTGCTGGCTGTCGGTCAGTTCGAGCAGGCTGCCCAGCAGCAGCGGCCCCATTTCACTCAAGGTTGTGCGTAAAGGATGACCGGACTGACCCTGTATGTCCCACAGCGTCACCGGATAAGCCTGAGGCTTGTGGTTGAGCCACGGCATCCCGGCGATCCGTTCAGCGATCTTGCCCTGGGGGTTGCCGGCGGCGCCGAGGCCGCACAGGTCTCCCTTGATGTCAGCGGCGAACACCGCCACGCCGGCATCGCTGAAGGCTTCGGCCATTCGTTGCAAAGTGACGGTTTTACCGGTGCCGGTCGCGCCCGCGATCAATCCGTGGCGGTTCGCCAGGCGCATGGCCTGGGCAATCGGTTGCCCTTGGAGGTCGGCGCCGATAACGAGTTGCAGTGAATCAGGCATTTGGTCACCCATGATTAATCTTTGGTCCTACACGGCCGATAGAGATAACGACAAAGCAGTCAGACACGATCTGGTCGGAAATTTCCCTAAGGAGAGTCGGAAAATTCACTTTGCTTTCAACCTTGCCCGTAACGCGCCTCTTTATAAAAGCACGCGCTGGACATTAAGACCTTAGCGGACCCCCCAAGCCATGAACAAAAATCTGCGTTTCAGCCATAAAATCCTGCTTGCCGCCGCTCTCATTGTTATTGCCGCCTTCGCCTCATTCACGCTGTACAACGACTATCTACAGCGCAACGCCATCCGCGAAGACCTCGATAACTATCTCAACGAGATGGGCGACGTCACGGCCAACAACATCCAGACCTGGCTGACCGGGCGTATCCTGTTGATCGAGAACCTCTCGCAAAACATCGCCATCAACCCGGAACAAGCCAACGTCGCCAGCCTGCTCGAGCAGAAAACCCTGACGTCGACCTTCATGGCGACCTACCTGGGCGATGCCACCGGGCACTTCACCATTCGTCCCGACGCGAAGATGCCGGACGGTTTCGATCCGCGCGTTCGTCCCTGGTACAAAGGCGCCGAAAGCAGCAGCACGCCGACCCTGACCGAACCCTACATCGATGCGGCAACCGGCCAGTTGATCATCTCCATGGCCACGGCTTCGAAAAAGGCCGGACAGAGCGTCGGTGTGGTGGGCGGCGACCTGAGCCTGCAGACGTTGATCGAAACCCTCAGCGCCCGCGACTTCGATGGCATGGGCTACGCGTTTCTGGTCAGCGCCGACGGCAAGATCCTGGTTCACCCGGACAAGGCGCTGGTGATGAAGACCCTGAGCGAGGCGTATCCCAAAGATACCCCGCGCATCGGCAACGGCTTCAGCGAAGTGGACGTCGATGGCAAGACCCGCATCGTCAGCTTCACTGCGATCAAGGGCCTGCCTTCGGTCAACTGGTACATCGGTCTGTCGGTCGACAAGGAAAAAGCCTTCTCGATGCTCAGCGAATTCCGCACCTCTGCGGTCGTTGCGACCCTCATTGCCGTGGCCATCATCATCGCCCTGCTCGGCATGCTGATCCGCATCCTGATCCAGCCGTTGCACGTCATGACCCGCGCCATGGCCGACATCGCCGATGGCGAAGGCGACCTGACCAAGCGCCTGACCATCCAGAACAATGACGAGTTCGGCACCCTGGGCACCGCGTTCAACCGCTTCGTGGAGCGCGTTCACGGCTCGATCCGCGAAGTGTCCTCGGCCACCGGCCAGGTCAACGAAGTGGCATTGCGGGTAGTGGCCGCTTCCAACTCGTCGATGTACAACTCCGACCAACAAGCCTCGCGCACCAGCAGCGTCGCCGCGGCGATCAACCAGCTCGGCGCCGCCGCCCAGGAAATCGCCCGCAACGCCGCCCAGGCCTCAAGCCAGGCCAGCGATGCCCGCAGCCTGGCCGAAGACGGCCAGCAAGTGGTGGACCGCAGCATCGTGGCGATGAATCAACTGTCGAGCATGCTCAGCGCATCGAGCACCAACATCGAATCGCTGAACAGCAAAACGGTGAACATCGGGCAGATTCTCGAAGTGATCACCAGCATTTCCCAGCAGACCAACCTGCTGGCACTGAACGCTGCCATCGAAGCGGCACGTGCTGGCGAAGCCGGTCGTGGTTTTGCCGTAGTGGCGGACGAGGTACGCAACCTGGCTCACCGCACGCAAGAGTCGGCGCAACAGGTACAGACCATGATCGAGGAGCTGCAAGTCGGCGCCCGGGAATCGGTCAGCACCATGAGCGACAGTCAGCGCCACAGTCAGGACAGCGTGGAAATCGCCAACCTCGCGGGCGAACGCCTGAACAGCGTGACCCTGCGTATCGGTGAAATCGACGGCATGAACCAGTCGGTGGCCACCGCGACCGAAGAACAGACCGCCGTGGTGGAGTCGATCAACGTCGACATCACCGAGATCAACACGCTGAACCAGGAGGGCGTGGAAAACCTGCAATCGACCTTGCGCGCGTGCTCGGACCTTGAGCAGCAGGCGGCGCGGTTGAAGCAGTTGGTGGGTAGCTTCCGAATCTAAGGTGCTGCCACTGGCACAATCGCTAGCAGGCTAGCTCCCACAGGGAACTGTGAACGCCACAGATCAAATGTGGGAGCTAGCCTGCTAGCGATAGCGGCCTGCCAAACACTACAAAACCCTGCTGACATCCCCTCCCGTACAACCCCAACCGAACATCTATCCTTCATAAAGGTCAACCAAGGGAGTACCGGGACCGGAGGATCGTTCATCGTGCATATCGCTGACATCACCATGTTCTACGCCCCTGCCAGCGGTGGCGTACGCACTTATCTGGATGCAAAGCATCGTCGCCTGGGCATCAAGCCGGGCATTCGCCACAGTTTGCTGATCCCCGGATCATCTTTTAGCGAGCAGGATGGCATCTTTACCGTCCCGGCGCCTGCCCTGCCCTTCGGCAAGGGCTATCGCTTCCCGCTGCGCCTCGCCCCCTGGCGCAATGTCCTGCAGGATTTGCAACCCGACCTGATTGAAGTCGGCGACCCCTATCTCACCGCATGGGCGGCACTGGACGCGCGGCGCCAACTCGACGTGCCCGTCATCGGTTTCTATCACTCGGACCTGCCCCTGTTGGTCAGCAACCGCATGGGCAACTGGGTGACCACCAACGTCGAGGCCTATGTCAGCAAGCTCTACGGCAACTTCGACCGGGTCCTGGCGCCCAGTCGGGTCATGGCCGACAAACTCACCGGGCTGGGGGTCAGGAACGTGTTCGTGCAGCCGCTCGGTGTCGACCTGCACACCTTCAATCCCACTGCCAGGGATCCCGGTTTGCGCGCCGAATTGGGCCTGGATGACAACACCCGGTTGCTGATCTTCGCCGGGCGCGGCTCGAAGGAAAAAAACCTGCCGGTGCTGCTCGACTGCATGCAGCGCCTGGGTCGACGCTATCACCTGATTCTGGTGGGTTCGTCGATGCCCACGGCCGTGCCGTCCAACGTGACGGTGATCGACGAGTTCTGCCCCGCCGCGCAGGTGGCCCGCCTGATGGCCAGCGCCGATGCATTGCTGCACGCCGGCGATCAGGAAACCTTCGGCCTGGTCATTCTGGAGGCCATGGCCAGTGGCATCCCGGTTGTCGCCGTGGCGGCCGGGGCTTTCGAGGAAATCGTCGGCGAGGACTGCGGCCTGCTCTGCGCACCGAACAATCCCGCCGCGATGGCCGCCGCTGTTCGAGAATTGTTTGGCTCGGGCCACACAACGCTGGGCAAGCAGGCACGGTTGCATGTCGAACAGCATTACGCCTGGGACACGGTGGTCAACAGTTTGCTGCGCCACTATCACGCCGTGCTTGGCAGCCAATGGCCGCTGACCGCCAATGGTTGAGCCCATGAACAGACCCGCGTTGCTACTGGTACTGCACGACGTGGCGCCGCCGACCTGGGCCGATTACCAGCCGTTCGTCAAAGCCGTCGACGCCCTGGGTGTCGTGCCGATCACCTGGCTGGTGGTGCCGGACTTCCACAAGCACAACCCTCTGGACGCCGATCCGCAATTTTGCCGCCAGCTCGGCGCACGGGTCGCCCGGGGCGACGAACTGGCACTGCATGGTTACTTCCACTGCGACGATGAGCCTGTGACGGTCAATCCGCGAGACTGGTTCATGCGTCGGGTCTATACCCACGAAGGCGAGTTCTACCGTTTATCGCCAGAAGCCGCCCTCGCCCGCCTGCGTTCGGGCATCGAGATGTTCCACCGCCATGACTGGCCTCTGCAGGGGTTCGTCGCCCCTGCCTGGCTGATGAGCCAAGGCACCCGCCAGGCATTGCGCCAATTGCCGCTGAGTTACACCAGCGACTCACAGCATTTGTACCGGTTGCCGGACTTCACCGCGATCGAGGCACCGGGGCTGGTCTGGAGTGCCCGCAGTGCCTGGCGCCGGGGTGTCTCGAAACTCGTCAGCGACCGCCGTGAACAACGCTGGCAGCAGGCTCCGGTGATTCGCCTGGGCCTGCACCCGGTGGACATGCGTCATGAATTTTCGCGTCGATACTGGCTGCAAACCCTGGAACGCCTGCTCGCCAACGGACGTGTTCCATTGACCAAGGCCCGCTGGATGGCGCTGCAAAACGACCGACAGGATCGCGCCGCATGAGTCGCGGCCTGCTGTTGTTCGGCGGCCTGCTCGCGGCGGTGCTGGTTCCGTTGGTGTTGGGCGGCAGCGAGACCTGGTCCAGGCTGAGCGGTTTTCCGCTGCCGTGGCTGTTGATCATGTTCGGCATGATCCTGCTGTGCTGGGTGGTGAACACCCTGCGTCTACGCCTGTTGCTGGGTGATCAATCGCGCAAGATTGGCCGGCTCGGCAGCCTCGGCGTGGTGATGGCCGCCGAATTTGCCTACTGCGCCACGCCCGGCGGCAGCGGCGGGCCTCTGACGATCATGGCGTTGCTGGCGCGTCACGGTGTGCGCCCGGCCAGGGGCAGCGCAGTGTTTGCCATGGATCAGTTGAGCGACTTGCTGTTTTTCCTCTGCGCCCTGAGCGGGATCCTGATTTACGCCCTGTTCCAGCACCTGAGCCAGCGCATGGAATGGATGCTGACGGTCAGCGCCGTTTCGCTGTGCGGCGGCCTGATAAGTTGCGTGCTGGTGGCGCGCTATCACCGCTCATTGATTCGCCTGAGCGGCCGCTGGCTCGCCCGGGCCAATGTGCAGACCGCCACGCGAATGCGCTGGGCGCGCAAGCTCCTGCAGTTTCTGGCGGCGTTTACCGACACGCTGAAATTGCCCGTGCAAACCTTGATCAAGGTATTCGCCCTGACCTGCGTGCATTGGCTGTTGCGCTACAGCGTTCTCTATCTGGCATTGCGCGGGCTCGGCGCGGATTTGCAGTGGGCCTGGAGTTTTCTGATCCAGATGCTGGCGCTGAGCGCCGGGCAATTCAGCCTGCTGCCGGGCGGAGCCGGGGCAGCCGAACTGACGTCGGCGGCGCTGCTGGCGCCCATGGTCGGGAAATCCACGGCGGCCGCGGCGATTCTGATCTGGCGGGCGGTGACGTATTACTTCTACTTGCTGGTCGGTGGGCCGGTGTTTTTGCTGATGCTCGGCCGGCCGCTGCTGATGAAGCTGATGAAACTCAGACAGGCTTAGGTTTGTCTTCGGGCGCTTGCTGCAACTGTTCCCACAACTGCGCGGCATCAGGAAACTCCGTACCCGTTTCAGGCCCCATGTCATCCGGGTCGTAGCGACTCAAGCAGCCCTCGCCCAGTGTGCCGGGAGCCTTGGATGTAGCTTTGTCCAGTGGATCGGTCATGGTCGTTTCCTCGGTGCAGAACGGCGAAGGGCCTGAAGCGATTGAACGCCCAGGCCCTTCGAATTTCAACTGTGCCGACGGTCTGTCAGAAGACCACGGTTTTGTTGCCGTGCACCAGCACCCGGTCTTCCAGGTGATAGCGCAGGCCGCGGGCCAGCACCATCTTCTCGACATCACGGCCGAAACGCACCATGTCTTCGATGCTGTCGCTGTGGCTGACGCGCACCACGTCCTGCTCGATGATCGGGCCGGCGTCCAGCTCCTCGGTCACATAGTGGCAGGTCGCACCGATCAGCTTCACGCCGCGCAGGGAAGCCTGGTGATACGGCTTGGCACCCACGAAGGACGGCAAGAAGCTGTGGTGAATGTTGATCACCTTGTGCGCGTATTCACTGCACAGCTCGGGCGGCAGGATTTGCATGTAACGGGCAAGCACCACCACTTCGGCATCGTGCTGCTTGACCAGGCGCGAAACCTCGGCGAAAGCAGGTTGCTTGTCCTGCGGATTGACCGGGACGTGGTAGTACGGAATGCCGTGCCACTCCACCATGCTGCGCAAGTCATCATGGTTGGAGATCACGCAGGAGATTTCGCAGTCCAGTTCATCGCTGTGCCAGCGGTGCAGCAAGTCAGCCAGGCAGTGCGACTCGCGGCTGGCCATCAGCACGACACGCTTCTTTTGCTCGGTATCGGTGATGCGCCAGTCCATCGAGAACTCTTCGGCGATCGGCGCAAAGGCTTCGCGAAACGCTTCGAGACCAAATGGCAGGGAGTCGGCACGGATTTCGTGACGCATGAAGAACCAGCCACTGAGATTGTCCGAGTGATGGCTCGCTTCAGTGATCCAGCCGTTGTGTGATGCCAGAAAGTTACTGACTTTGGCAACGATGCCAACACGGTCCGGGCAAGAAATCACCAGACGAAAAGTGCGCATGAGGGGGAAACTCCAGAACTTCGCAAAGGCCGCCATTCTAGCGATTGCGCAGCAAAACTGCAGTATTGTTGACGTTTCGCCCTGCCGGAAGGTCGGTGCGGCGGGTCGGGCAACACCCTGGTTTGTTCGCAGGGGGCTCTAGCGGTGCCGCTCATTTGTTAATTTATGTATATCTGGCGGACAATAACTGCACTACCAAAGCGCACAAAGACACAGCAACTAAATTAAATAAAGTTGGCTTAAATGTTTACTTGATGAAACACCGTGACTATTATTGCGGCACTGTCACCCTGCCATCCAGCGAACAACATAAGGTAGTCCTCATGTCCTTGATCAACGAATATCGCGCCACCGAAGAAGCTATCAAAGAGCTGCAAGCCCGTTTGAAGAACCTGTCCCAAGACGACAAACTGCAAACCGAGCTGGAATTCGAAGGCAAACTGCGCACCCTGATGGGCGAATACTCCAAGTCCCTGCGTGACATCATCGCGCTGTTGGATCCAGAATCCAAATCCAAGGCGCCACGCGGCGGTGCAGTGAAAACTACCGGCACCAAGCGTGCTCGCAAAGTTAAACAATACAAAAACCCGCATAACGGCGAAGTCATCGAAACCAAAGGTGGCAACCACAAAACTCTGAAAGAGTGGAAAGCCAAGTGGGGCGGTGATGTGGTGGAAGGCTGGGCTACCCTGCTGGGCTAAGCCTCAGAGCTTGTCGCAGATGGATCCGTGACAAAAAAAGAACGCCAGCAAATGCTGGCGTTTTTTTATGCGTGGCGTTTAAGCCCCGGCATGTTCGGATTCAAAGACGAAAACGCTGACGCAGTCCCTGCACATAATCCTGCCACTCACTGAGCACCCCCTGCTGAAACGCAGTAGCACTAACGCTCAACTGCGCCGCGGCCTCTACAAAACTTTCCAGGGTATTGGGCGCCCCCCACTCGGGGTCTGACAGACGTTTCTGACAGAATATTCGCCAGCGTTCTTGTTCCTCGGAATTCAACGTATCGGGAAAGTTGCGTGCGCGATATCGAAACAACAATTCAGGCAAACGTTCGTCATCGAAAGGCCACTGCTCTTGTGCCAACTGCATCGGGTCAACGGTCCGGACTTGTTCACACAATCGCCGATCCCGATCACCGATGAATCCATCGTATAACTGTTGCTCGGGATCCTGGCTCTGGGAAAAGTCTTCGCGGGCATAAATCGCGAGGACTTTATCCTGCCAAACTTTGTGCGCGTCATTTAGCCGCAACACCCGCTGCTGATACAGCGCCATATCCAGACCCAGACGCTGCTGATCCTCCTGGCGAAGTACCGACAACGGTGCCACCACCGGGCACTTGTTGATGTGAATCAACTTCAATGGCACCGGCAGCTCACCTTCGACCAGCTCATCGCGACGGGTATACAGGCGCTGGCGCAAGGTTTCAGCATCCAGATCAAGCAGGCCCTGCGGATCGAGGTGCAAGTCACAGACAATCAGGGCGTTCTTGTTGCGCGGGTGCCACGCCAGCGGCAACACCACACCCACATAGCTGCGCGCGGCGGAAAAACGGCCGGACACATGCACCAGCGGTTGCAGCAGGCGTATCTGGTCCATGACTTTCTGCTTGCTGCGCAGTTGAAACAACCAGTCGTAGAGTTTTGGCTGTTTTTCCCGTATCAGGCGCGCCAGGGCGATCGTCGCGCGAACGTCCGACAGCGCTTCGTGGGCATTGCCATGATCGATGCCATTGGCGGCGGTCAGGCGTTCGAGCTTGAGTGTGACCCGACCCTCGTCATCCGTTGGCCAGACCAGGCCATCGGGGCGCAAGGCATAGGCGGCGCGCACCACATCGATCAGGTCCCAGCGGCTGTTGCCGCCCTGCCATTCCCGCGCATAAGGGTCGAAAAAGTTTCGGTACAGGCTGTAGCGGGTCATCTCGTCGTCGAAACGCAGGGTGTTATACCCCGCGCCACAGGTGCCCGGTGCCGCGAGCTGGGCATGCACCCGGGTCATGAAATCAGCCTCGCTCAAACCCTGCGCCTGCAGTTGCCCGGGGGTGATGCCCGTGATCGCACAGGCGGCAGGATGCGGCAGGATGTCGTCACTGGGCCGGCAGTAAAGATTGACCGGCTCGTCGATTTCATTGAGATCGAAGTCGGTGCGCAGGCCGGCCATTTGCAACGGACGGTCGCAACGGGGATTGATGCCAGTGGTTTCGTAGTCGTACCAGAAGATGGAGGTCACGGGCGATTCCTGAACTGAAGATCGGCAAAGTCTAGGCGTTCCTCTCCCGCCTCGGCCAGCAGTCTTGTCATTCCAGCGTGTTGCGGCAAAACACAGCGATGTCGTTTCCCCCCGCATAGGCTGCTAGCATCGGATGGACAGAGAATCCCGATCCAGGCCACACATCAGGTAGCCCATGCTCGAGACCACAGCACTGCCAGGGAATGCGCCGCTGTCACCGCCACTGGATACGCGCTATCAAGTCGAAACGCCGGAGGGCGTCGACCTGCCACTGCGCCCGGCCGGCTTGATGGTCCGTGCGCTGGCGTTTTCCATCGATCTGGGTTTGCGCGGCCTGGCCCTGGGGGTGCTGTTCATTGTGCTGGCGATGCTCGGCAAGCTGGGCGCGGGACTCGCGTCGATACTGCTGTTCGTGGCGAGTTGGTGGTACATGGTGCTGTTCGAGGTGCTGAACCAAGGCCGCTCGCCGGGCAAGCAATGGATGGGATTGCGGGTGGTGCACGACGATGGCACGCCGGTCGGCTGGTCTGCTTCGCTGTTGCGCAACCTGCTGCGCGTTGTCGACCTGCTGCCGTTCGGTTATTTCCTCGGCGCCATCAGTTGCCTGCAACACCCCCACTTCAAGCGCCTCGGCGATATCGCCGCCGGCACCCTGGTGATCTACCGCGAACAATCGCACACCCGTCCCGAACTCCCGCAAGCACAGCCCCGTCGTCCGCCCTTTGCCCTGACCCTCACCGAGCAACGGGCGATTCTCGGGTTTGCCGAGCGCCAGGCTGAACTCTCCCCGGCGCGGGCCGATGAACTGGCCGCGATACTCGCGCAACCCTTGCAAGTCCAGCCCGCGCAAGCGGTCACCGAACTCAACGGCATCGCCCGCGGCCTGTTGGGGCCGACATGAAGCAAAGTCTTTTTGAAAGCCGGCACAAGGCAGAATGGGAGCGTTTTTCCCATCTGCTCGATCAGTTGGAACGAGACGACAAAAACACCGACGCCGGCAATTTCCCGAAGGACTACCGACGCCTCTGCCAACACCTGGCACTGGCCCGGGAGCGTGGCTACAGCAGCTTTCTGATCGATGCCTTGCAGCAACAGGTGCTGCGCGGGCATCAACAGCTTTACCGTCACCGCAGCCGTTTGGGCGCCAACGTGCTGGCATTCATCCTGGCCGACTTCCCGCGGCTGGTGCGCGAACAGTGGCGTTTCGTCCTCGCCGCCAGCCTGATGTTCTTTGCCAGCCTGGGCGGTTTTGCGCTGCTGGTGTACCTGTACCCGGACCTGGTCTACAACCTGATCCCCGCCGAGCAGGTCAGTGAAATGCAAAGCATGTACGACCCCGTGGCCGGTCACCTCGGGCGCACGGTGGACCGAGCGGCCAGTGAGGACTGGGCGATGTTCGGCTACTACATCATGCACAACATCGGCATCGCCTTTCAGACCTTCGCCAGCGGTTTGCTGTTTGGTTTGGGCAGCGTGTTTTTCCTGATTTTCAACGGCCTGATGATCGGTGCGGTGGCCGGGCACCTGACCTACGTCGGCTACGGGCCGACCTTCTGGACATTCGTGATCGGCCATGGCGCCTTCGAACTCAGCGCCATCGCCCTGGCTGGCGCCGCCGGCCTGAAGCTGGGCTGGGCGTTGGTCGCCCCCGGGCGCCTGCCACGGGCCGAGGCCATGCGATTGGCAGCACGCAAGAGTGTGCTGTTGATCTGCGGGGTCATGCTGTTTCTGTTGATCGCTGCGTTTATCGAAGCCTACTGGTCATCCATGACGGGCCCGTCGCACCAGACCAAGTACCTGGTTGGCGCATCGCTCTGGTTACTGGTGGCGGTCTATCTCGTGTTCGCCGGACGTCGTCGCCATGCGCCTGAATGACGTCACGGTGGTGATTCGCCCGCGCTCGACCTGGGAGGCCATGGACCTCGGCGTGCTCCTGAGCCAGCGCCATCGACGCCTGTTGATGACCAGTTGGGCCATGGTCACCTTGCCCATTTTCGTGCTGCTCAGTTGGGGGCTTTGGGATTCCCCTTCCCTCGCCGTGTTTATTTTCTGGTGGCTGAAGCCGGCGTTCGAACGCCTGCCCTTGTACATCCTGTCCAAAGCCATGTTCGGTGAGACGCCCACACTAAAACAGGCCCTGCAGCAATGGCCACGACTGCTCAAACCGCAATTGCTGGCCAGCCTGACCTGGCGACGCCTGAGCCTGGAGCGCAGCTTCGTGATGCCAGTGGTGCAACTCGAAGGCCTCGACGGCGCGCAACGCCAGCAGCGCCTGCGGGTGCTGTTGCAGCGCGACGCCGGTGCCGCCCGCTGGCTGACGATCATCGGCGCGCACCTGGAAGGCGCGTTGTGGATCGGTTTGATGGTGCTGTTCTATCTGCTCCTGCCACAACAGGTCGCGCTCGACTGGAGCTGGCAGTCGCTGATCTCGGAAGCCACCCAGGACTGGCGCTGGCTGGAACACCTGACCAACGCCTTTTATGCACTGGTGCTGGTGGTCTGGGAACCGATCTATGTCGCCTGCGGTTTCAACCTCTACCTGAACCGGCGCACCGTGCTGGAGGCCTGGGATATCGAACTGGTGTTCCGCCGGTTGCGCCAACGCCTCACCGGCGCAGGCGCTGCCTTGCTGATCGCGGTGACATTGCTGATGCCGCCCACCCACGGCGTGTGGGCCGCCGAACCGGCCATGACACCCGACAGCCCACGCCTGCTGAACCAGCCCCTGAACAGCCAGGCCTCCAGGGACAGCATCAAGACGATCCTCGAACAACCACCGTTCAAGAACCGGGAAACGCTGACGCGCTATCGCTTCGGCGAAGACCAGCCGGACGTTGATGCCTCGCAAGACAGCAAGACACCGCAATGGTTGAAGGCGCTGTTGAAGCTGTTTGAGGGCTTGGCGAGCCTGATTGAAGCCGCGCTGTGGGGCATTGTCATCGCAAGCATCGGCCTGTTGATCTGGCACTATCGCGACGGGTTGCAGGCCTTTGTCGGCCGCCGCCCAACGCTTCGCGTCAAAGCCACCCGGCCTGTACCGCAGCAGGCATTCGGCCTGGACCTCAAGCCCGAGTCCCTGCCCACCGACATCGCCGCCAGCGCTGAAAACCTCTGGCAAACCGATCCACGCGAAGCCCTCGGCTTGCTCTATCGCGCCCTGCTCAGCCGCCTGTTGCACGACTTCGACATCGCACTCAAAGCCGCCGACACCGAAGGCCAGGTGCTGCGGCGCATCGAGCAACTGCAACAACCGGCGTTGCTGGCCTACAGCCAGAGCCTGACCGGGCACTGGCAAAACATGGCCTACGGTCACCGCCTGCCACCCGAACAGGTGCAACAGGAACTGTGTGATGGCTGGCGTGTGTTGTTTGACGCGGGAGCGGTTCGTTGAGTCGGCGCCGGGGGGCGTTTGCCATTGCGTTGATCGCCGTGCTGGTGGCTGCGCTGAGTGTTTATCTGTACCTCAAGGCAACGCCTTATCAGGCCGAAATCGACCACGGTCCCTCTCCAGAAGCCAGGGCCAACCCTTATCTGGCGGCGGAACTGTTCCTGCGTAAACAAGGCCTGAGCGTCGACCACGCCAACAGCCTCGACATCCTGCCCAGCCTCGACCCGCACCAACACAGCCTGCTGTTACTCGGGGACCGCTACAACATGACGCCACGGCAGATCGACCAGCTGATGAACTGGACCCGGGCCGGCGGGCGCCTGCTGTTCGTCGCCGAGTCGTTGTGGGATGAAAAACTCGGCCACAGCAATGACCTGCTGCTCGATCGGGTGCAACTGCGCCAGTCCCTGAGCAAAGACCTCAAGGCGCCGCCACCCAAAGTCGGCGAAGATCCCTACCCGCAATTGACCAGGCTTTATCTGAAAGACGAAGACGCCCCGGCCTATGCCGATTTCGATATCACGTTCCACCTCAAAGACCCGAAACACCTCGCCCGGGCCTGGGCCAACAGCGCCAGGGCCACGCACATGATGCAGCTCGATCACGTCCTCGGTTCGATCATCGTGGTCACCGACGCCGACTTGTGGAAAACCCCGGCCATCGACCGGTACGACAATGCCTGGCTGCTTTGGTACCTGACCGCCGACACCCGTGTGACACTGATCTTCAACACCGATCACGACAGCCTGCCGACCTTGCTGCTGCGTTACTTCCCCCAGGCACTGGTCGCATTGTTCGCCTTGATCGGCCTGGGTTTCTGGCACTTCGGCATGCGTCAGGGCCCATTGCTGGAACCGCCGTCGAAGGCGCGTCGGCAACTGCAGGAGCACCTGCGCGCCAGTGCCGGTTTCCTGTTGCGCCGCAACGGTCAGGCCGGCCTGCTGCAAGCCTTGCAGCAAGACATCCTGCGCCGTGTACGGCGTCGCCATCCCGGCTTTGAAGAACTCGACGTCTATGAACAATGGCGAGTACTTGCACGCCTGAGCGGCCAACCCGCAGGCGCTATCAGCCAGGCCATGATCCCGCGACCCAGGCAACGGCTTTCCAGCGTTGAATTCAGCCGTCTGGTCGCCCACCTGCAATCTTTGAGGAACGCCCTATGAGTGAACCACTCGAGCCCGACGCCCAGAGCCATACGGCTCAACAGCGCCAGCGTGCAAGCCAGCTGGCTCAGGCCGTATGCAAGGAATTGCAGAAAGCCGTGATTGGCCAGGACAGCGTGATCGACGACGTCCTGACCGCGCTGATCGCCGGCGGCCACGTATTGCTCGAAGGTGTGCCCGGGCTGGGCAAGACCCTGTTGGTACGCGCCCTCGCCCATTGCTTCGGCGGTGAGTTCGCGCGCATCCAGTTCACCCCGGACCTGATGCCCAGCGACGTCACCGGGCATGCCGTATATGACTTGCAAACCGAGCAATTCAAACTGCGCAAGGGGCCGTTGTTCACCAACCTGCTTCTGGCCGACGAGATCAACCGGGCCCCGGCGAAAACCCAGGCCGCGCTGCTCGAAGCCATGCAGGAACGGCAAGTCACCCTCGAAGGCCAGGCATTGCCGATTGCGCAACCGTTCATGGTGCTCGCCACGCAAAACCCGATCGAACAGGAAGGCACTTACCCGCTGCCGGAGGCCGAACTGGATCGCTTCATGCTCAAGGTGCGCATGGATTACCCCGACGCCGAGCAGGAGCTGAACATGGTGCGTCAGGTCAGCCGCTCGACCCGGGCCGACATGCTCGACGTTCAACCGATGCGTACGTTGTTACAGGCCAGGGATGTGCTGGCCCTGCAACGCATCGCCAGCGACCTGGCGCTGGACGATCAGGTGCTCGATTACGCCGTGCGCCTGGCCCGCTCCACGCGCAGCTGGCCTGGCCTGATCCTCGGCGCCGGCCCGCGTGCTTCCATCGCGCTGGTGCGTTGTGCCCGGGCTCGTGCGCTGTTGCGCGGCGGTGAGTTCGTGATCCCGGATGACATCAAGGGTTGTGCCCTGGCCGTGCTGCGCCATCGCGTGCGCATCGCACCGGAGCTGGATATCGAAGGGCTGGATGTCGATCAAGTGCTCCTGCAGATGCTCGACCAGGTTGCGGCGCCGCGCCTGTGAAGCCCTCGCGCCTGATGCTCGCCTGGCTGTTGATCCTGCTGGCTTGCGGCATTGTGTCGGGTACGTTGCGGGCGCTGGAGTTCGCGATTGCAGCCAGGTTCATGGCGATCAACTGGGGCTTGCTCCTGGCGCTGCTGGCCCTGGCCCTGCTGGATGCTGTTCGCGTAAAGCGCCTGCCGTCGCCCCGGCTGAAACGCCAGATACCCGGCAGCCTCGCGCTGGGTCGATGGAGCGAGGCGCAACTGACCCTCGAACACGACTTTACGCAACCGCTGAAGGTACAAGTCTTCGATCATGTGCCGGCGGGCCTGAGCTTCGAACACCTGCCCCTGACGGTCGAGCTGCAACCCGGCCGGCACAGCCTGGCCGGTTATCGCCTGCGCCCGCTCCAGCGCGGTCACTTCAGCTTTGAACGCTGCGAAATCAACCTGCCAAGTCCCTTGGGGCTCTGGACGCACAGACGCTTGCTCGACCTGCCCGACGCCACCCGCGTCTACCCCGATTTCGCCCGCCTCTATGAAGGGCAATTGCTGGCTGTGGACAACTGGCTCAGCCAGCTTGGCGTACGCCAGAAACAACGACGCGGCCTGGGCCTGGAATTCCATCAATTGCGCGAGTTTCGCGAGGGCGACAGCCTGCGCCAGATCGACTGGAAAGCCACCGCCCGCCAGCGCACGCCGATTGCCCGGGAGTACCAGGACGAACGCGATCAGCAGATCATCTTCATGCTCGACTGCGGCCGGCACATGCGCAGCCAGGATGATGAGCTGTCGCACTTCGATCACGCCCTCAACGCCTGTCTGTTGCTCAGCTACGTGGCGCTGCGCCAGGGCGACGCGGTGGGCCTGAGTACCTTTGCCAGCGAACAACCGCGCTACCTCGCGCCGGTCAAAGGCACCAGCCATCTCAACACCCTGCTCAACAGCGTCTATGACTTGAACAGCAGCCAACGCAGTGCCGACTATCAAGCCGCCGTCACGCAACTGCTGGCACGGCAAAAACGCCGGGCACTGGTGGTGCTGGTGACCAACCTGCGCGAAGAGAATGACGATGAGCTGCTCCCGGCCGTTAAACGCCTCAGCCGGCAGCATCAGGTGCTGGTCGCGAGCCTGCGCGAAGACGTGCTCGACACCCTGCGCCAGTCCCCGGTGCAGACCTTGCCCGAAGCACTGGCCTATTGCGGGACAGTGGACTATCTGAATGCACGCGCCGAACTCCATGAACGCCTGAACGCTCATGGCGTGCTGGTAATGGATGCGCTACCCGGCGAGTTGGGGGCAGCGTTGGTGACGCGGTATCTGGGCTGGAAACGCACCGGCATTGCCTAGGCATCTACCGGTACGCCTCTCGCGCTGCGATGGACTAAGGCTCATAACTCCGTTCGTCGAGCGTCACGGATTTCAACACCAGGGCGCCGAGATGCAATTGGACGTCGATGTCGGTAATGCGTAAACCACTCGATCCGCCCAAGGCGGACCCATGCAGTTCGATGTCTACATCCTGGTCAGCCGCCACAACCGTGAACTGATAAGGCTCAAAGGGATTCCACTCAGCCTGGGGGTGCTCGGGAATCTTGCCACTCAGATCAATCGGGTCCTCCACTCCGGTGCTGGTCCTGACGATCACCTTGGAGTTTGCGCCATCACCGTAATTCTCATATAGGAATCTCAGCCTGTAGCTCGCCTTGGTCAGTTGTGCGGCTGTAAGCGGGGCCGTGTCGAAAGTCTGTTTAACAGCCGCCTCCCCGTTCATCATCAGATAAAAACCATAAACCGGATCTGAAAATGTCCGCGCTAGCCCCTTCCCGTTAAAGTGCGACCAGTGTTCTTTCCAGCTTGAGGGAAACCTGCCATCCACAATAAGGTTGCGACCCCTGATTTCGTCTTCGTTCATGATTTGCGTCTCTCAATTAATTCATGACACCTGAACTGACATAACGTCGCTCAGGCATTTGCCCATCAACGTCTTCCTGACCAAGGCGAACTCGCCTCAATCACCCAACTTGTCCAATACCGCCTCGGTGTAAGCCGTGCCGCCGGCCTTGGCCAGATAACGCACGTGCACAATGATGTCCGTCAGGCTTTCGATCATGTCGCTCTGTTGCGCCGAAGCATGCCGGGGGAAATGCAATTGCCATCTCGATACAGCCCCCGTGCCTTCAAACGGCAGGTAGCGTTCATCACCGAACATCAACTGGTGCAGGCCGGCATCGTCCAGGCCGCTGCTGATGCCCACTTGCTGATGGCTGCGCAGGTTGAGCAGGATGTCGAACGGCGGCATCTGGTTGCCGTCCCCATACAGGTAGTCAAGCGAGCTCACATTGGCCTTGACCACCGTGGTACTGCCGGTTTGCATCAACATGGCGCGCACGTCCTGGTAAGGCCCCAGCACTACGGGCAAGGACAGGGCCACGCTGATGATCTGCCGGCAGTAGTGCCCCGGGTAATCGCTGTCGAACAACTTCTGGGACAACTCGAAATCGAGTTTCCCCTTGCGCAGGTCGTCCAGCACCTGGACCCAGGTTTTAGCCGGCGTGAATTGCCCTTTCTCGAACAGATCGCGCAGGGAAATGGTCTTGGTGAGTTCCAGTCGCCGCTCGTTGCGGTTGAGGAAGTCCCGTTCCAGACGCATCAGGTCGAGCAGCATCGACTCACCGGCGCTCAGGCCGTGACGGTTGTCCATCCAGACATTGGGGCGGATGACGCGCGTGTCGAAATCGCCCATTTCGTACTGCCAGCTGGCTTCGGCGCTCAGGCACAACCCGACCACGGCGTCATAGGCCTGGAAGTACAGCGTGGCCATCTGGCTCAACAACCAGCGATAGAGTTCGACGTTGGTGGCGCGGGTCTTGTAGAACGAATAAAGCTCCTGGGCCTGGTCGTTGGCTTTCAGGGTTTGCGCGAGGCTGGCCCTGGCGGCCTTGAGGGTGTGGTCGTGGGCTTCGAGTTGCTGCTCGATGACCTGCAACTCACTCTTGGCCTGGGCTTCGGCGAAGCTCCATTCCTCGCCTCGGCGCAGGTAAAAAGATGCTCGTTGGAAGGCTTCGCCTGTTGCATACGTGCCCGCACCCGTGATCGAAAAAACAGTACCCACTGCATTTACGGGTTCGCCACGATCTCCACCCTGAGTACCTCCCAACGCAGCAGGGCCAATAGCTGCAAAACCAGTTAAAGTTTGCTCTTTCATGCTCGCATTGATTAGCGATCCAGCCGTGAAGGGAACAACGGCTGCTGCGCCCGTTAGCTTGCCTGTCAAGCTGAGAGCGTCCCCGGTTATTTCCGGCAAAAGCAGCGGGTTTGCATTGAGTTCCCCATAATGTGTGGCCCGCTCCTGAATCATCTTTTGACTTTCTTTCAAAGCCGCTTCCGAGGCCTCGAGTTGCTTGATTGTCTCCTCCTGAATGGTCTTGGCATGCCCGCCCAAAGCAATCACATGACTTTGCTGCAACTCCTCCAGCTGTCCACGATCGCGCAACTCCATCAACTGACGGACTTCACGCCCAAAGCCGATGAGCGTCTGCACCGCATTCTGCGCGGTAGCCAGCATGGTGCGGAATCGATAGTGCGGAATGTTCAGCCAGCCACCAGCACTGCGCGCAGCCCCCGAAGAACCGCCCGCCTGGGCGCGCAGCAGATCCAGCGGATTGGTCGGTGGGGCATACAGCGCCAGCGACATCGGCTTGCCATCGATGGTCAGGTTATGCCGCATGTTCCACAGGCATTCCTCGACGTACTTCCAGATGTCGAGCAACTGGTCGTTGGTGGGCGGGCGGAACTCCTCCAGTCCAAGGATTTCAAAATCGGGCGCTCCCTCTACCCGCGCCGGCAAATTGGCCACATTGACCTCCAGCGACCGGGCAAACGTGGTCAGTGACGAGGGTCCGGATAGCGACTTGGACTTGATAATCGTATCCGCGGATTTAGGCTTCCAATGGCTCATCGCCTTGGCCGTCGGCGCATTGCCCATCAGCGACAAGGCTCGCACGTATTGCAGCTTCGCCGCAGTGAGGCTATCCCGGGTCAAGCGCCGATAGAGTGAGTCGGCATGGGCGATGATGCAGCGCACATAGCTGACAAAAATGGTCTTGCGATAGTGAATGCGGTTGGAAAAGGCGATCGCATCAGGGTCGACCAGCCCCAGCGCTTCATAGCCGATATCCCCCTTTTCCAGCAGTGGCCGACACAGCCAGTAGCGATCGGCGGGATTGGCTGCCCCCGGCCGCGCCTCTCGAATGTGCGGGTTGAAGATGTATTGAAACCAGCGCTGCGACTCATGGTACTCGCGCGCCTCGCACAGGCGATGCGCGATCAGGAACGGCAGGTGGAAGAACAAATCCCAGTAGAAGGTGCCGTGGGCGCTGTTGAAATCAATCGGTGCCGTCGCAGGAGAGACGCCCGTTGGCTGAGGTTCAAGGGTGTGCTGCGTATTCCACGACAGCAGCTCGTCGATGGAAATGGCGGCTTTGGCCACCAGTTCAGGACCAAACAGAGAGTTGAGGCGTATCCACTTGAGCGTTGCCAGATTCAGCGGCTGAACATCGAGGAACTGTGCACCGCTTGCCTGCTTGCTGATCAGAGGAACGTTGCTCACATTGGGAGCTTGCTGGATCGTGATGTCATAGCGATCTCGACCGAACTTACCGTCTGGGTTCTCGCCCCATACAACACTCAGTTTTTTACCGATGGGGTTACCCGTCCAGCGATATTCGACCCATGGGGTTTGGAACCAGCCGTTTAATGTACTCTGTGACTCCCAGTGGCCTGGGTGGACGGTATTACCATCCATAACCTTAAGAGCCATTTCTGCCGTTTCATTATACCTCGATACAACAACTCTATTGTTAAAACTACCGAATGGGTAATACACCCCATTATTCAATGCTGAAAAGCCCGCCCCATCCGCTACAGAGGAGCGCATTCTTAACCACAGTGCCTCAGCTTGCTCATTTGAAATATCCAACGTCCTATCAATCACAATGTGATCACTATCCTCTGGAAAGTCATCCCTCGTAAATGACACGATCACAACGGGGCTACCACCTGCATCATCCAAGCATATTGTGAGCCCATCTATACGCGCCAGAAGCGTCCTAACCTCAACACTAACCTTAATACGCCTTGCACCTTCTTTTTTCACTTTAAAAACGCAACTTGCACCAAAGAAAGGAAAATCAGTAAAAACCTCTGGGACAATAGATAGTTCTTCCAACGAAAAAGCATTAAACGAAAAATCATAGACACCCTGCACTTGTAAAACATTAACCGACTCAAGCACATCCCCAACCAACTGTCGTTGACTGCCAAGATTTATATTCAACGAAATAAACTTGCTTATTTCCCCATCACGTGTCTGGTCAATTGCAGCAACGACAGAAGGAGGTAACCGCTCCTGACTCAAGACCGCGCGTTCAGTGGATAGAAGTTTGTGCTGCAACCCGTACTGATTGGCAAAACGCCCATTGGCCAGCACTTTAAGCGAGGCGATGTTGGGCGGCTGCGGTTCGAACAAGGCATTGCACGTGGCGAAAATCCACCCGAGCTCCTGCTCGTCCTCCGCTGCCGCCTGCGCCGTGGGCAAATCCGTAGTGGTGAAACACACCGCCAGCAGGTCATCGACATCCTGTTTAACGCCGGCGTAAGTCACCACCACCAAACGAGCCGACTCCACGGAGGCCTTGGCGAACTGCTTTTTCCCCAGGGTCGAGGGTGTCGACCAGATCCCGTTCACGGCAAGGTAAGAGAGCTTGACCTCGATCTGCCAGGTCCCTTCAATGACCACGTCGTTACCGTCATTGTCCTTTTCAGTGGTGTCCTGGGATTTGATCCCTTCGACCTGAACCACCATCAGGCGACCGGCAAAAAACACCGGGCGGATCGCCAGGACCGTCGGCGCGCCGGGAATACCGACGGGTTTCCATTCGGTCCACGCGGCCGGGTTGAGGAACTCGCTCGCGGTCGTTAATTCAACATGGGCCTTGCGCCAGAAATAACCAAAGGGTTGGACCCGTTGCCGGCCAATGAAGTAGTAATCGGCGTTCTTGAAACTGGTGCCCTTTTCAGTGCCGCTGCCGTCGGTACTGTTGATATACGCCGAGATCAGGTCGAGATTGCAGACTTCTTCGAACTGCTTCAGATGTTCATTAAGCGCAATTTGCACCGAGGCATCTTTCAGGCTGGCCTGTCCGAGGTTGTTTTCCAGCTCCTGGAACGATTCGGATTTTTTCAGGCGCAAGGTCGGGTTGATATAGTTTTCCGGATAATCCACCAGCATCTGATAACCGGCCCAATCACTGATACTGCAATAACGCTGATGCCAGGCTTGCAGTTCTTCCTTTGAAAACAGCTCGGTATGACCGGGTTCCATGCCGCCGTAAATCGCACCGATGTACTGTTGCGCCGCCGCGATAGCCTCTGCCAGGCGCGCTGTTTCCAGCTCCTGCCCGACCTGGCTGTCCATCAACAGGTAGCGATACAAGTCATCGTGCGAAGTCAGTTTCAACTTTTTATCTTCGGGGCGACCTTCGTCTTCTTCTACCGCTACTTGCCCCAGATAAAAGTCTGCCAAGGCCGCACATCGACTTTCTTCCAGCGCGCCAATAATTGATTTGTTCATTATTTTCTCCACTGCGTGGCCGAACGAAACTATCTCGGGGATAAAATTCGCCAAAAAGGTAAGACACACATCAGCAGGCACATCACTTCGACATGAGTGATAACCCACCTTTAAAAATCAAGCTTCAATAAAATGCATTGAACTATCGACTAACTTCTACTGACGACTTCCACGCGATAGTAAGGCGCAGCCAGCCAGTCTGATTTTTCTACACCGTCCACGAAAAACGCAGCATCCAACGTGTGCTTGCCTACTGTAAGATTTGGCTTGAATTGAACACGCCAGCGACCGTCCTTACCCACTATTCCTTGCGCGCAAGTCACAGTGCCCCCAGGTTCCACTACGATTCGGATCTCGACACCAGGCAGTCCAAGCCCTTCAACCCAGGACTCACTTCTGATTTTGACAAATCCAAACGGGTCAGGAGCGGGGTTCGTAATCTGCACCTTGGCAACAAAGTCCGTCACCGTTACCCGCACTTCCTCTGCCCACGCCTCGGTCGTATCGATATGCCGTTGCTTGACCGAAAACACATGCGGCCCCATCGACAGCGGTTCGGGAATTCGTACCGACCACTTACCGTCATCACTGATACTGGTACGCGCCAGTAGCGCACCATCTCGGCCTTCGAATACATAGATCTGTGCTGACGGGCTGCCGGTTCCGGTGAGTAAAGGCTGTACTTCTACGCTATTGCCAGCAACGGGGTACGACAACACCGGCGGCGGTGCATCCAGCCGCCCCGGCAACACCAGCCGCTGATCCAGTCGATTGCAATAGAAGGTCAGGTCGAAAGCACCGTTGCGCAGGTCCTTGCAATCGATGTCCCAGCTGAGTGTTTTATTCTCGCCAATGCTGACGTATGCCCCGGTAGGCGGGCTGAAGAGCATCCCCAGGCCTTTGGCCGAGAACTCGCCGCTCCAGGCCAGCATCGCCCGGGCATCCGTGAGGTCCACCGATGCGGGCAGGTCAATCTCAAACGTGTAGGCATGCCCGCGGATGAAGGCCAAAGGCGCCTGAGTGAAAACCTTGTTGGCGGTGGTATCGGTCAACTTGTAAGCCCACTCGATGGCCGGCACGACTTTGAGATCGAATTTCCGTGTGTAGGTCGGGGTGCCCTTGAGCACGGCGGTCACCTCATAATCGCCCGCCTCATCCGCTTCGAAAGGAAAGGTCGAACGCCCCAGTGCATCGCTGGAAATTTCGACAGTCGCCATCGAGCTACCCTCGATTTTTTGCACTGTCCACTCAATCGGGCAATTGGCAATCAGCCGCGACTGGTTGTTTGCCTCCTCCCGCACGGTGACCCACAACAAGGTCGGCGTACCAGAGTCGGCCACGGGGTACAGGTAGTCGGTGGACTCGCCGTGAATCACTGCGTCTTGCGCCACGTACAGGTCCAGCCGTTGCTCGCCCATCTCGACCTTCGCCCTGAACTTCTGGTCTCCGGCTGCTGGTGCGTCGACAGTGACCTGTGCAATACCCTCGACCGAAGTCGTACGCTCCCCGAGGCTTGTTTCCCCTTGGAAGAATTCGACTTTCACGTTCGGGAAAGGCTTTTTATCCAGCCCTACAACAAGACAATTGAGGACCAATGGTCGCCCGACAACAGCCATCGAGGCTGCCTCCAGGTGCTTGATGGAGGGCTTGTCGACAAACGTGATGTTGTTGATGACCAGTGAATCCTTGGTGCTGTAACTCGCCACCAGACTCGCTTTCTCCACGGGCTCCATGCTTCTGACCCTGGTGCGGGCAAAGCCCTGTTCATCGGTCATCACCACCAGCGGATCAGCAACCACACCTTTGCCGGCGAAGGTCACGGCACGGTCACGCCCTGGGTTGTTCCGCGAATCGACAAGCTGTACATACACAGGAAAAAACGCTTGTCCGCCGGCCAGGAACTCATCCCCGTCTGCAGGATCTTCAGTGGCGTCAAGGCCGAAGCCCAAAGTGAACTCTTCGCAATCGATCAGGATCTTCGGTGCATACACCGTTTGCGCCAGACCATAGGTACCCGTTACCTGCACGGCACCCATCCATGGCCCTTTCTCCGGTTTGAAACGGATCACCGCGCGGCCCTCATGATCGGTGACGGACACCGAATCCATCAGGCCCGGGCGATCACTGCGCCAGGTCACGGTGATGTTCGGCAGGACTTTGTTGGTCAGGTCGCGCAACGTCAGCTCAATCAGTGCGACCTGATTCGGCGCGTTGGCAATCAAGGTATCGTTGATGCACCGGATGTCGTGGGTCGCACTCTGGCCGATTTCACCGACCACCTGCGACTCACCCTGTACCGCCGATTCGGACAGGCACTCCACGACATGCTCGGCCGCACTGCGGCAGGCCGACTTGTCACTGTCCGGGGTCAACGCGCCCAAGCCGATAATGGCCTTGGCATCCAGCCCGCTGCTGGCGGCCAGCCCGCGGATGCGGATCACCGTGTCCAGCGTGACCAGATCCCGCACCACCGGCATCGATGGGTTGAGATAAAGGATGCACTCCAGCACCTCCCGTACCCCCCACTTCACCACTTCAGCCAATTTGCTTGCAGCCGAATCACGAATCAGGCGCAGATCTTCCGGGGTCAGATAGGTGGGTAACGCATTCACCAGCTCGAGGTAATGCAGCAGCTTTTCAGCAGGCTGGCCGGTGTAGGTCACCACTCGCTGGAACAAGGTCAGGTAATACAAGGACGTCAGGGAAAGTTCTTGCGGGTGCTTGAAGCCCAGCCACCGCCAGTTCTGTCGGGTGGTCAGGGCGACCAGCATCGCCGAGCTGAGTCCCAGTGTTTGCACGACGTCCGCACGTCGCACCAGATGCGCCAACAGGCTCAACACCTCATCACCGACATTGACCTTGTCTGCCCCTGAGGTCACCGCCTCCAGCGCTCGCGTGGTCTCAAGCAGCAATAGATAAACACCGCCGCTGTTGACCCATTTCAACAATGGCAGCACCAGGTCCTGGGCAAGGCTCAGGTACACCGACAAGCTTTCCTGTACCACCGCATTCTGGGCGTCCCTGGCCTGTAGCAGCAGCGCCAGAATCACCTCACTTGCGCGTGCGGCATCCGCTTGCGGCACCTCTGCCAAAGTCACCGCGGCTTCGATTTCCGCACGCGCCAGGCGCTCGTATTCTTGCGTATCGTCGGTGAGGCTCAACACCAGACCATCCGCATCAACGACCTCTTCGAGCAGTTCCAGCCATCCCGAAAAATTCTGATTGTTGTTGGCCGGCACACCCGCTGCCCGTAGCGCCTCTTCAGAGAGCCGTACCGGCTGCAGGCGCTTGTGCAATTCCTGTAACAAGGTTGTGTCCGCTTCGGTGGCCAAGGGTGGCGCAATCACGGGCGCTACGTGTTGTACCAACCAGGACACGCTCAATTCATTTTCCTGACACCATTGAACACAGGCTTGCACGGCATGCATCACACTCAACAGATCGCCGCTGCTGGCGGCACCGCTGACCCGCACGCGCGACTCGCCCAGCACCCGTTGCAGCAGTTCACTGCCGCCCTTGTCACTCAAGGCCTCGAGCAAAGCGGCCAATTCAATAGGGCTGATACGCAGAAAAGAAGCCAGCAATACGTGCCGATACAAGGAGGAAAGCACAGGCAAGCTGCACGTCAGCTCCTCTGTCAGGTTGTGACTCTTGGCCACAAACCGCGCCAGGTACCGCCAGGCTTCCTGGTTGAGGCCCAGGCTGCTGCAGATATGGTCGATCGTGCGCTTGTCGGCACGGGTCTGCGGGTCGATGGAAAAGGGGGCGTTATCCACCTGCAAAGGCGTGTCGAACAATGCCTGGGCATTGAAGATCCGGTCGAACTGCGAAGCCTCTTCTCCTCGCCCGTACGGCGAGATCTCGTCAATCAACGCCGCAAATTGCTCGGCAGAGCACTTGAACCGCAGGCGAAACTCCTGGAACAGGCCGATGACACGCAAGGTGTTGTTGGTGATCCTCAAGGGTTTTTCCGCAAAAGGCTGCCCCGACACTTTCGAGTCAATGAGGTCAGACCTTTGCTCTGCCCGGATCGCGGCGATCACCAGGCGATCGCATTGATCGGGGGGCAATTTCAACCAGCGGTTGAGCCGCAACATCCGGCTCATGCGCTCAAAACGGTTATTGGTACTGTTCTCAAATTCTCGCGTACCACTGGCCGGCGGTGTCAGGTCCATCGCTTCGTCAGTTCCATCGTTGATGAACACCGAGCCAAATACTTTGGGGGACGCTGCTGGCATTGAGTCCGGCGCAATGTTGTCCGTAAGACTGGGCAAACAATCTTCGATCGACAAAAAGGAGGTGAGCGTTTGTGCGTCGATGGAGGTCTGGGCACAGAAGTGCACCGAATCCTTCAATGCATCGCCGGTTGAGCCAAAATCTCTTTTATAAAAAGCCGTGAGATCGTTGGGGTCTGGGGCGGGTTCGATTTTGGTAAACAAAAAGTTTTCGAGTAAAATCCGCTGCCCCTGCGGCCCGATGTTGCAGGATTGGCGAAGCGCAATGTCCGACAGGTTTCCGTGAACGCCTGTCTGCTTGAAATAAGGCGCCGTCAGGTCAATGGCCCGCACGACTTCACCCAGCGACAGCTTGTTTTCCTCCAGTACCTGCTTCCATTGCTCGGCGTACCACTCGAACGGCATGCTGCGCAGTGGAAAGCGTGTTTCCAGCAAACGGTCATCGACCACTTTGTCGTCCGTATTTGCAGGGGCAGGGTTCTTCTTTATGAAATCTTTGATGATGCTTTCCAGCACCTCGTTGACCAGGGTCACCGTTGGCTTGATCTGGAACATGCTCACAGAATCGATAAGAAGATCGTCAAGGTCCGGCCGCCGCGTGTTCAGCGTGATGAGATCGTTTTTGCTCCCCGCGCGATTCTCCAGGTCCCGGGCCATGATGATCAGCCTCACAAAATAAGCCGCTGGCGAGATGCTTGAGTCCGGGCTTTGAGAGGGACTGGCTCCCTCCCAGTCAGGGTCGAACAAATCGTCAAACGTAGGCGCATCCGCCACTAGCGCCTGCACGCCGGTGCGATGCAGGGGGTTGGGCGGTGCCTGTGTCACCAGACGCTGTTCACGAAACTCTCGAGCGGTATACACCGCAAGGCTCTGAGCCCTGTCCATCAACAATTGCGCAGTGCGACTATGCAGCCCGAAAGTCTCGACCACTTGTTGACGCCCCAGTTTCAGCAGGTCGAAAACGGAGCCTCCCTTGGCGACAAAATGCTCGAAATTGCTTTGAACGGTAGGCTCATATGCGCCGGGCGTCAGCTCCAGAAGCTGCTTTAGAGGCGTGGTCGAGTCATTGCTCATCGTGGATCTCCTGCAAAACAAAAGAGTGGCGCCAGCTGCGGCACGAAAGGCAGTAAGTGATTGGCGATTGCCCTTTGGTGATTTTGTACGCTGACCACGACCTCGCCGACACCTGTCAGTATTGACAGTCCAGACGAACGGTAAATCTGGTCGATCAGCTCGGATTTGAATAGAGTGGTTTTATCGAAGAACCGGGTGCCGACCGGCGGGTTGCCGGGTTGCGGGAGACAGGGCTTGATATCAGGCTCTCACCCATGAGAATTCACAGGCCGGACCTCATTGCTTCGATTTTTGTTCGATATTGCTAGCCTACTCGGGCGGGGTTCTCACATAGAACCAGGCGGTGTCGAACCAGGGCGTAGAATCTCCGTCTGATGCATCCTCCAAGACCCAATAAAATCGATAATGCAAGGCATTCGGACCTGTAGGTAAAACCTGCGAAGTCGAATATCTGTAATTGGGCGTCGGTTGTAGAGTTTCTGGCCCATGGGGCTTGAAATGAAGCTGTACATAAGCTTTGCCGTCAAAGGCACCATGTCCGTTGACCGGAACGGGCGATGAATAGCTTCCACCCTGCCTGGGCGAATCCGGTAGCCATTCCGCCTGCGGAGTAACCGGATCGCTCGAATGGTTTGTAGTTACATTTGACTCGGCAGTAGTTGCCATTAAAACGCTCCTATTCGGCTACAGCGTCCGGGACTGGGCGGCTGTGAATCCTATTTAGCGTTCGAAAGCAAAACCTGGCTACTGTCAGAAATTACAGGTAGCACGTAACACGGCCAGATTCAGGGTGCCATTCGTCTATTTGCGGCTGCGGATTGCTCACGAATCTTAGAGAGCATTTATTCACGCCGAAGCCGGCAACGACTGAAAACTGAAGTACTGCTTCAACGCCCTCACCAATTGCCCATACTCCGGCGGTGCCCGTTGCAGGCTGAAACCGGCGTCGTAATGGTGGGGAGTCGCGTCTTCGTGGCACCACAGGCAACAGGCCTGCAGATCGATGATCCGCTGGCCGCCTTCGGTCGCGGGAATTTTCAGGCGCAGGTCGAATTCGGCGCCGATCAACATCGGCAGCTGGCTGATCAGCATCAGCCCGTCTTCAGAGACATTGCCCAGGTAGCCGATGGGTTTGCCGGTGATGCCGTTGAACACTTTCAGGAAGTACGGCAGCTGATGCCGCTCGATTCGGCGGTCGGTGAACATGTGCGTTTTCGCTATGCCAGGCTCTTAAGCAGAGCCGCACTACTGCTTCGGAACGGGTGCGCATTGAGACGTGGCCCGCTCTCCCCGGTCCCGGTGCGCCAACGTTAGCAGCGCATGATCTTGCTTGTGCCGGTCACAGGTGTTGCCCCGATAGAGGCGAGGCTCTAAAACCGGGTTCTTCAACTATAGCTCAGCACCGCCGGTGGGCCAGCGACCGCATGCCAACCGTCATCAGAACTGCGTCGGTTTTACCGCTGCCGCGCTGCGCAACGGGTAGTGGCCCAGGCTCTGCAAGGTTTCCAGGCGGGCACGGGCGCGATAGGCGTATTCGCTTTGCGGATACGCGGCGATGATGAACTGATAGGTCTGGGCCGCGTCAATGAACATCTTCTGCCGCTCCAGGCACTGGCCGCGCATCATCGACACTTCCGGCCACACGTATGGCCGCGCGCGGCTGTCGCGTTCGACCTTGGACAATTCGAGCATCACCTGCTCGCAATTGCCCCGGTCATAGGCGCTGTAGGCGTTATTCAAATGGTGGTTCATCGCCCAACGGGTACAACCGGTGACGCTGAGGGCGCTGATGGCAAGGGCGGCAATGAGAACGAAACGCATGGGAAAATCTCCTGTCTTGAACGCTGTATCGACCCACGGTCGGAAATCTTCAGGCTGCCGGGACGCAAAGTTGCAGGGTTCAATAAAGAAAGAAATAAGTAGTGCAAACGAACAATGACTACAACATCGGAGCATAGTAGCCTCACTCAGCGCTTGAACTCAGGAGTCTTTGCATGTCCGTCCGTCGTACCAAAATCGTCGCCACCCTTGGCCCGGCCAGTAACTCGCCGGAAGTTCTCGAACAGCTGATCCTGGCTGGCCTTGACGTCGCCCGCCTGAACTTCTCCCACGGCACCCCCGACGAGCACAAGGCTCGCGCGAAGCTGGTGCGTGACCTGGCTGCCAAGCACGGTCGCTTCGTCGCCCTGCTGGGTGACCTGCAAGGCCCGAAAATCCGTATCGCCAAATTCGCCAACAAGAAGATCGAGCTGAAGATCGGTGATCAATTCACCTTCTCCACCAGCCATCCTCTGACCGAAGGCAACCAGCAAGTGGTCGGCATCGACTACCCGGACCTGGTCAAGGACTGCGGCGTGGGCGACGAACTGCTGCTCGACGACGGTCGCGTGGTGATGCGCGTCGATACCGCCACGGCCACCGAACTGCACTGCACCGTGACCATCGGCGGTCCGCTGTCGGACCACAAAGGCATCAACCGTCGCGGTGGCGGCCTGACCGCTCCGGCCCTGACTGAAAAAGACAAGGCCGACATCAAGCTCGCTGCGGAAATGGAAGTCGACTACCTCGCGGTGTCCTTCCCGCGTGACGCCGCCGACATGGAATACGCCCGTCAACTGCGCGACGAAGCCGGCGGCACCGCCTGGCTGGTGGCGAAGATCGAACGCGCCGAAGCCGTGGCCGACGACGAAACCCTCGACGGCCTGATCAAGGCCTCCGACGCGGTGATGGTTGCCCGTGGTGACCTCGGTGTGGAAATCGGCGACGCCGAGCTGGTGGGCATCCAGAAGAAAATCATTCTGCACGCACGCCGCCACAACAAGGCCGTGATCGTCGCGACCCAGATGATGGAGTCGATGATCCAGAACCCGATGCCGACCCGCGCCGAAGTGTCCGACGTAGCCAACGCCGTGCTCGACTACACCGACGCCGTGATGCTCTCGGCCGAAAGTGCTGCTGGTTTGTACCCGCTGGAAGCCGTTCAGGCCATGGCGCGTATCTGCGTCGGCGCCGAAAAGCACCCGACCAGCAAGACCTCCAGCCACCGCATCGGCAAAGAGTTCGAGCGCTGCGACGAGAGCATCGCGCTGGCGACCATGTACACCGCCAACCACTTCCCGGGCGTGAAGGCGATCATCGCGTTGACCGAAAGCGGCTACACCCCGCTGATCATGTCGCGCATCCGTTCCTCGGTGCCGATCTACGCATTCACCCCACACCGCGAAGCCCAGGCTCGCGCGGCAATGTTCCGTGGCGTGTACACCATCCCGTTCGACCCGGCTTCGCTGGCACCGAACGAAGTCAGCCAGAAGGCGATCGACGAGCTGGTCAAGCGCGGCGTCGTTGAGAAAGGCGACTGGGTCATCCTGACCAAGGGCGACAGCTACCACACCACCGGCGGCACCAACGGCATGAAGATCCTGCACGTTGGCGATGCGATGGTCTGAGAGACCGCTTGCTGAAAAACCAAAGCCCCGCCATGTGAATGGCGGGGCTTTTTGTTTTCTGATCCAACCGGTGTGTTGTCTGATCGGGCCTCATCGCGGGCAAGCCCGCTCCCACACTCGCCCGGGTTGTTCACAAATCATGCGACCAACGCAAAACCCTGTGGGAGCGGGCTTGCCCGCGATGAGGCCGGTACAGTCAGCGAAAGATTCAATGCCGTTTGATGAACCCCGTCAACGCCGCCAGCGCCTCCGGCGATCTCAGCCGCTGGGTAAACAACGCCCCCTCCTCTTCAATCACCTTGCGCAACAACTCTCGATCCGGCGCCTTCATCAATTGCTTGCTGATCCGAACCGCTTCCGGTGGCAGCGACTCGAAGCGCAGCGCCATCTCCCGCGCCCTGGCCAAGGCTTCTTCGCCACTGCCCAGCGCTTCGGACGCAATGCCCCACGCCGCAGCCTGTTCACCATTGAAACCCTCACCGAGCAGCAACAACTCCGCCGCTTTCGCCTGCCCGAGCAAGCGCGGCAGGATCAGGCTGGAGCCGAACTCCGGACACAGGCCAAGGTTGACGAACGGCATGCGCAAGCGCGCATCGCGGCTGACGTAGACCAGGTCGCAATGCAGCAACATCGTTGTGCCAATCCCCACCGCCGCACCGGCCACGGCGGCGATTACCGGTTTGCGGCATTCGAGCAGATTGAGCATGAACCGGAACACCGGGCTGTCGAGGCCGGTCGGCGGTTGCTGGATGAAATCGGCGATGTCGTTGCCGGCGGTAAAGCATTCGGCGGAACCGCTGATCAGCACGGCATTGATTTCGGGGTCGCTGTCGGCCTGTTTCAACGCCTCGGCCAGGTGGCTGTACATGGCGCGGGTCAGGGCGTTTTTCTTGTCCGGGCGATTCAGGCGCAGGGTCAACAGGCCGCGTTCGCGTTCAACTTGGATGGCATCGGTCATGGCAGGTCTCGCGTCTGAAAAGTCAGCGCTCAACCACGGGGCAGGAACACATCGGCCAGCAGTTGATTGCGCGGCAATCCCGCCAGGTACAGGCGCCGGGCAAAGGCGTCGACACTGTCGGGGGCTCCGCAGAGTAAGGCCAGGGTTTGCCGCGAAACAAGGCGCAGTTGCGCCAAAGCCGCTGGCAACTCGGCCGGGGTCCACAGTTCGACGCTCAGGTTCGGACGGCTGGCGACCATGGCCTGCAGGGGTTTGTCCAAATAGTGTTCATCGGCATCATGGGCCAGGTGAATGACGCGGATCGCGCCCTGGTGATCCTGGCGCAGCGCTTCGCGCAATACGCCAAACAATGGCCCCAGCCCGGAGCCGGCGGCCATCAACCACAACGGCCGGGCGTGCCAGTCCGGATCGTAATGCAAGGCGCCGCCGCGCAGTTCTCCGAGGCGGATCGGATCGCCGATGCGCAATTGCCGGGCGGCATCGCTGAATTCCCCGGGCTTGCGGCAATCGAGATGAAACTCCAGAAAACGGTCTTCCTGCGGCAGGCTGGCGAGTGAATACGGCCGCGCCACGCTGCCCGCCCACAACACCAGGTGCTGACCAGCGCTGTAGCGCAAGGGTCGCTGGGGGATTACGCGTAGACGCAGGACCGTGGCACTCAACCAATCGACGGCAGCGACTTCGGCCGGACGGCCATCGGTTTGCGGGTCGAAGGCGTGCACCTGCAAATCCTCGACCACCTGGCACTGGCACGCCAGGCGCCAGCCTTGCTCACGCTGCTGCGCGCTCAAGGCATCCGGGCGACTGTCACTCGGCAGCCCCCGCACACACTGCACCAGGCACGCATGGCAACTGCCGGCGCGGCAGCTGTAAGGCACCGGCACGCCGTTCTGATTCAGCGCGTCGAGCAGATTGCTGCCCGCCGCCACCGACCAGTGGCGCTCGCCGACCCGCAGTTCAGGCATCGACGATCTCCCACGCCGCCGCGCAGCGGTTGCGGCCGTCACGCTTGGCGCGATAGAGCGCCTGATCCGCCCGATGCAGGGCGTCATCGAGGTCGTCGCCGCGCGCCAGCAAGGTCATGCCGGCAGACAGGCTGAGGTTGCGCACATTCAGACCGATCAACTCGACATCAGTAAACGCGATGCGCAGCCGTTCGCAGCACGAGGTCAAACTGTCGGCATCGCAGTCGGGCAACAACACCACGAACTCTTCACCGCCGTAGCGGGCCAGAACGTCACCGTCGCGCAGGCAGGCGGTGGCGACGCCGGCAAAGGCTTGCAGGACCTGATCGCCCGCGGCATGACCGTGCAGGTCGTTGATGCGTTTGAAATGGTCGAGATCGATCAGCGCCAGGCCGTGCACGACATCGGCGTCCATGGCGTTCAATTCGCGCGACGCCAGGCGCAGGAAGTGCCGGCGATTGAACAGACCGGTGAGCTCGTCGGTGGCCACCAGGTCTTCGAGCTGGCGCATCATCCCGCGCAACGTGTCCTGGTGCGCCTGCAAGGCAAAACGCCGCTGGCGCATACGCTGCCGCGAGGCCTGGACGTAACGTGCATACAACACCAGCCACACCAGCACGATGAACAGCACACAGACCTGCAACACCGCCATGGCCGGGTCGGGCAACCGGAAGTGGTAGCCCTCCCACAGCGTGATCGCACTGAAACTGAATAACACCAGCAGCGCGCAACGCACAAAGGACCGGCGGGACAGGTGAAACAGGCCGAACAGCAGGATCAGCACGTAAAACACCAGGAACGCGCCCCGGGCTTCGTCCAGGTGGGCGATCAGCCAGGTTTGCCAGCCCAGCCCCAGCAACACTTGTGCCTCGGTCAGGCTGGGGTCGGCGAAACGCAGATTGCAGCCGCTGTAGAACACGGCAAACAGGATGACCTGACTGGTCACTACCAAGGCGCTGCCGATGGCGACACTGGACAGCGGCGCATCGTAGTGACCGGTAAAAAACGCCAGCCACAACAACAGCAATGCCAGGGCATAGGTGCCGGCCGCGAGGGCGAAACGTTTGAGCAACAGGCGCTGGATGGCGTTATGGGTCAATCGTTGACTCACCAGATGAAAGGAGACTGACAGAGCGTCCTACTCTACAGACCGCATGTCACTTTAGTGGCGTGGCCGATAAATGACCATTCAATTTTCGGGATGGCCTTATGCGACCAACGATTGACTGCCGGCGCGTGTGCCGGCCCGGAAGGCGCGGTATACTGCCGCGCCTTTTTAGCGTCGCGCCAGCTTGCCCGGCGTGCCTTGAAAGGTGCTTGCAACCGACCGATGCACCCAAGCTGCAAGCACCTTATTGAATGTTCCCGTCTTTTAGAGGAGCGCGACTCATGACCGTGATCAAGCAAGACGACCTGATTCAGAGCGTTGCCGACGCCCTGCAGTTCATTTCCTATTACCACCCCGTGGATTTCATCCAGGCGATGCACGAAGCCTACCTGCGCGAAGAATCGCCAGCGGCCCGTGACTCGATGGCACAGATCCTGATCAACTCGCGCATGTGCGCCACCGGCCACCGCCCGATCTGCCAGGACACCGGCATCGTCACCGTGTTTGTCCGCGTGGGCATGGACGTGCGCTGGGATGGCGCCACCATGGGCCTGGACGACATGATCAACGAAGGCGTTCGTCGCGCCTACAACCTGCCGGAAAACGTCCTGCGTGCTTCGATCCTCGCCGACCCGGCGGGCGCTCGCAAGAACACCAAGGACAACACCCCGGCCGTGATCCACTACTCCATCGTTCCGGGTAACACCGTGGAAGTGGACGTGGCGGCCAAGGGCGGCGGTTCCGAGAACAAGTCGAAAATGGCCATGCTCAACCCGTCCGACTCGATCGTCGACTGGGTTCTGAAGACCGTTCCGACCATGGGCGCCGGCTGGTGCCCACCGGGCATGCTCGGCATCGGCATCGGCGGCACCGCCGAGAAAGCCGCGGTCATGGCCAAGGAAGTGTTGATGGAGTCCATCGACATTCACGAGCTCAAGGCTCGCGGCCCACAGAACCGCATCGAAGAAATGCGCCTGGAGCTGTTCGAGAAGGTCAACCAGCTGGGCATCGGCGCCCAGGGCCTGGGTGGCCTGACCACCGTGCTCGACGTGAAGATCATGGACTACCCGACCCACGCCGCGTCCCTGCCGGTGTGCATGATCCCGAACTGCGCCGCCACCCGTCACGCGCACTTCGTGCTCGACGGTTCCGGCCCGGCTTCGCTGGAAGCGCCACCGCTGGACGCCTACCCGGAAATCGTCTGGGAAGCCGGCCCGTCGGCCCGTCGCGTCAACCTCGACACCCTGACCCCGGAAGACGTGCAAAGCTGGAAGCCGGGCGAAACCGTCCTGCTCAACGGCAAGATGCTCACCGGCCGCGACGCTGCGCACAAGCGCATGGTCGAGATGCTGAACAAGGGCGAAACCCTGCCGGTGGACCTCAAGGGTCGCTTCATCTACTACGTCGGCCCGGTCGATCCGGTCGGTGACGAAGTGGTCGGCCCGGCCGGTCCTACCACCGCCACGCGGATGGACAAGTTCACCCGCCAGATCCTCGAGCAGACCGGTTTGCTGGGCATGATCGGCAAATCCGAGCGTGGCCCGACCGCGATCGAAGCGATCAAGGACAACAAGGCCGTGTACCTGATGGCCGTCGGCGGCGCCGCTTACCTGGTCGCCCAGGCGATCAAGAAGTCCAAGGTGCTGGCGTTTGCCGAACTGGGCATGGAAGCGATCTACGAGTTCGAGGTCAAGGACATGCCGGTCACCGTTGCGGTCGACAGCAAGGGCGAGTCCGTACACATCACCGGTCCTGCCATCTGGCAGAAAAAGATCAGTGAAAGCCTGGCGGTGGAAGTGCAGTAAACGCTGACAGGGCTCCATGAGAACCGGTCTGCCAGCAACGGCAGACCGGTTTTTTTACGCCTGATAAAAAGTGATCGAAGGCTCGAACCTGCGCATCTTTTGATCTGAAAACACCGGGGTGACCTGTCAGATCTGACAGGTTACAGCCATCAGTGTCGCTGATAGCTTGAATGCACTCGATGCACTCTCTGTCACGGCGGACACTTCCATGGCAACTGAACAGCAAGGCACCATTGAAATCAACGCCCCCGCCCTCCCCAAGGGCGGAGGTGCCATCCAGAGCATCGGCAAGGGCTCGGGTGGTGTCGGTAGCAAAGGAACCGCATCACAGGAACTGCCGCTGCCAATCAGCAAGGCACCCAATCGTGGGCTGGTTCCGCCCCTGAGCCTGGGTTACAGCAGCGACGTCGGCAACAGTCCGTTCGGCATCGGCTGGCACCTGACCACCAATGCCATCACCCTGCGCACCGTCAAGGGTGTGCCGAAGTATGACGGCAACGATCAGGTGGTCGGCCCCGGTGGTGATGTGTGGATGCCCGAGAAGAATGACGATGGCAAAGTCATTTCAAAATCGGTATCCGAATACAACGGCGTTCAGTTAGGTGCTCACCAGATCGTGCGCTACTGGCCGCGGGTCGAAGGCGCTTTCGATTTGATCGAACACTGGACCAAAGAGGGTGATGCCGACAATCCAGCGGGCTTCTGGCTGATCCACGGTGCGGACGGCAGCTTGCACTGCTACGGCAAAACCGAAGCGTCACGCCGGGCCGATCCGATCGAAAAGTCCCACGTCGGTGTTTGGCTGATCGATGAAAGCCTGAACCTGCGCGGTGAACATGTGGTGTACCTGTACCAGGCGGAAGTCGAAGCGCCGACCGCCCCGCAGTTCCGCGACTTCCGCAGCCAGCGTTACCTGCGTCGGGTTCTGTACGGTAATGCCCAGGCCAACGCCAACCTGTATGCATGGAAAGCCGATGGCTGGAAAGACGCGACCTGGCATTTCCACCTGCTGTTTGACTACGGCGAACGCAGTGCCGACCTGACGCAAGTGCCGGTTTACGACTTGCCCGGCATAGAACGTGGCGAGTGGGGCGCACCGCGCAAGGACCCCTTCTGGAACTACGCCTACGGGTTCGAACTGGGCTCCCGGCGCCTGTGTCGCCAGGTCCTGATGTTTCACCAGTTCACCGAAGAACTGGGTAACGACCCGGTGCTGGTCCAGCGCCTGCTGCTCGAACATCGCCCGAGCGCGCTGGGTTACAACCATCTGACCGCCGCGCACATCCAGGCCTATGACAACCAGGGGCAGATGGAAAGTCGCCCGCCCATGGAGTTTTTCTACAACCCGTTTGAACTTGACCCCACGCGCGAAGGTTACAGCGAGTTCCCCGAGATGCCGGGGCTCAATGACGGTCAGCGCTATCAACTGGTGGACTTGTATGGCGAGGGCATGCCCGGCGTGCTGTTCAGCAGCGACAAGGCCTGGTACTACCGAGAACCGCTGCGCGCCGACAGTGGTGGCAACGACGTGAGTTATGGCGACTGGGAGTTATTGCCCGGTATTCCCGTGGCCGATAGCAGCAAGCCCATTCGCCAGTCCCTCAGCGACCTGACTGGCGACGGCAAGCTCGACTGGGTAATCGCCCGCCCCGGCCTGTCCGGCTTTTTCACCCTGAATCCCGACCGAAGCTGGTCGAACTTCGTGGCCTACCTGGCGTGTCCCAATGAGTTTTTTCATCCCATGGCGCAATTGGCGGACCTGGTGGGTGACGGCCTGACCGACCTGGCCTTGATCGGCCCGCGTAGCGTGCGCCTGTATTCAAGCCGTCGCGCCGTCGGGTTCAGCCATGGGGCCAACGTCCCTCATGACGACGACTCGCTGCCCCTGTTGAGCAGTACCCAGACCGAACTGGTGGCATTCAGCGATCCGCTGGGCAGCGCGACACAACACTTGATCCGCATCCGCCACAACGAAGTCAAAGTCTGGCCGAATCTGGGCCATGGAAAATTCGGCAAGGGTTTCATCCTTTGCCAGCTGGATTTCAAGTATGCAGAGTTCGATTCGTCGCGGGTGCGGCTGGCGGACCTGGACGGCTCGGGCGCGGTAGACCTCATCTACCTGGAGTCCGACGGTTTCCGGGTATACATGAATCATGGCGGCAAAGGCTTCGAAAAGGACCATGTGAAAATGCCATGGCCGCAAGGCGTCCGCTACGATCGCTTCTGCCAAGTGAGCATCGCAGACGTGCAGGGGCTGGGTTGTTCCAGCCTGATTCTGACCGTCCCCCACATGAAACCCCAGCACTGGCGCTATGACTTCGTCAGCGCCAAACCCTATCTGGTGAGTGCCAGCCACAACAACATGGGCGCCGTGACGGGTGTGAATTACCGCAGTTCGGCCCAGGAATGGCTGGACGAAAAAGCCGATCTGATCGCGGCCGGCAAAGCCCCGGTTTGTCATCTGCCATTTGCCATGCACCTGGTCAGCCAGCAGACTCAACTCGATGAAATCACCGGCAATCGACTGACCCAGTGCTTCACCTATCGCGAGGGTTTTTACGACAGTTACGAGCGCGAGTTCAGGGGGTTCGGCCTGCTGCTGCAGACCGATACCGAAGCTTCGGCGGCTGAACGCTCAAGCCTGGGTTTCACCGCGCCGATCCTGAGCAAAACCTGGTTTCACACCGGCCGCGCCATCGACATGCGCGACGACGGTTACTACGCCGGCGACGCAAAGGCAGTGCCACTGCGCCCGACGCTTGTGCACGAGTACCACCTCAACGACGCAGCGGGTCGTGTGATCGATCCCGACGAAGACCTCGCCCGCGAAATAGCTCGTACCCTCAGCGGCTCGGTGTTGCGCGCGGAGGTGTTTGCCGCCGACGACGATCCCGAAACGGCCGTGCCCTACTCCGTGCAGGAAAACCGCGCGCTCATTCGCCAGTTGCGCCCCAAGGGCAAACATCATCCCTATGCCGTGCTGCAATCATTGGCGCTGGAAAGCATCGCTTACCAATACGAGCCGCAGGTGGCCGACGACCCATTGGTCCAGCACACACTCAACCTGCAGTGGGACAAGTTCGGCAGCCTCACCCACGGTTTTGTCGTGCACTACGCCCGGCGCAAGACCGACAAGGACAGCCCGCCCTTCGCCGTCGAAACGCCTGGCGACGAAAGCGATGAAGACTACGAAAACAGATGGTGGCTGGACGCCCATGACGAAGCACAACAATGCTGGTACCTGACCGAAGCCAAGGCCGAGTACCGCCATCTGGAAGACCCTGACGGTTGGCGTCTGGGCCTCCCCTATCGTCAGCGCGGCAATGCACTGGTGCTGGAAAAGGACGAACTCAAGCCTGCCGACATCCACCACGAAAACTTCCTTGAACGGGCCGTCGACGGCGGAGCCTGGGCAACCAGCGCGGTGCTGACCGGTTTGTCGCTGCAGCGCTATCAGGATCCGGCCACAGGCCAATTGCTGGAACCGGACAAACTGATACCCACCGCCCTGCCCGACTACGCGGAAACCGCCGAGCTGGACGCCACCGCCCTGAGCGCCTACGACAAGCTCAAGGACGAAAATGGCAACATGCCGTTCAATCTCAAGAAAAAGCTCGAATCCCCTGAAGTCGGTTACCACATCATGGATCTGTTCTTGCCCGACGCTCCTGCTGGTGAACCCGAAGACCCGACCGATGCCAAGAGCTACCTGTGGTCCGTGCGCAAAAGCTTCCCCACGTACCATGGCCTGGACAGCTTTTTTAACGTCGAGAAATTCCAGCAGACCAAGAGCCATGGCATCACCACGGTCGCCTATGACAAGCACTGGTGCCTGAGCACCGCCGTAACCCTGCCGGATGGCTGCACGACACGGATTCTCGATGTCGACTACCGATCGTTCCTGCCCGCAGGCATCATCGACCCCAATCAGAACACCCAGGAGGCGCGCTACAACGCGTTCGGCGAAGCGCTGGTGACCAGCTTCCACGGCACGGAACTGGGTGTCGAGGTCGGTTTCGACCCGCTCAGCGGCTACCAGCCACCGGAGGACCGCACGCCAGCGGGCGCTATTGCCGACAAGCACAAAGCCATCGGCAACTACGCCACCGCCACGTTCTCTGCGCCCTTCAGCTGGATGGGGAAAATTCCCCCGAGCGATCCTTCTCAATGGCTGCATTGGGCCCGCAACGAAGGTTTTGTATTGCCCGACGGCCATATCTGTAGCCGGGCTCGTGTGCATCTCGAGGGCTTGCAAAACCCTTCCGCCGACGAGCAGCGGCTTCAGCGCCACATCGAAAATGCTCATCGCGAACCCGTACATGTCGTCACCTTGCAGGCCGACCGCTATCCCGGCGATCCGGAGCTGCAAATCCGCGCGGCCATCGCCTGCTGGGACGGTTTCGGCCGTTCCCTGCAAACCAAGCAAGAGGTCGAACCAGGCCTGGCGTGGTGGGTGGACGAAAAAGGCGAACTGACACCCGACAAATACGGCCGCCCCAAGGAGGCAGAAGCAGCCCGGCGCTGGCGGGTCAGCGAGCGGGTCGAATACAACAACAAAGGCGAGAAAGTGCGGATCTATCGCCCGTACTTTGCCAGCGCCTACCGCTACATCAACGACGCCTCGATTCGCGAGACGGGCTACCACGACCAGCAGTTCTACGACGCCGCCGGCCGGCCGACACACACCGTGCTGGCGAAAAAAATGTTGCAGGGCGACCCGCCGCAAGAGAAACCGTTGCGCCGCGAACAACGCTATCGCACCTGGTACACCATTGCCTTTGATGAGAACGACTTGTTTGATCCGCCGCACGCAAAACGGCAGACGAACTGGACAATCCATTGAACGCCTGACAAGTCGTTGAGCAATGGGATGGCCGAGGTTGTCAAACACAGCCTTGGCTGATGCGGGGCGGCGGATCTCCTGCAACCCTTGTCTCTCCAAGCGGGTGCACCATGCTATCGTGCCCGCCCGACTTTCTACCTGTTTGTGCCAGCATGCTGCCGATTTCCCGTAACGTGCGTTTGTCGCTATACATCCTGCTGATCATCGCTGGCGCAGGCATCGCCGCCACCCTGGCCATGCGCCACGCCGTACGCCAATCCATGGTCGAAGACGCGGCCCGCGCCAATCAGCAACTGGCGCTGTACGCCACGTCCCTGCATACCCTGATCGAACGTTACCGCGCCCTGCCCGCCGTGCTGGCGCTGGACCCGGAGTTGCGCTCGGCGCTCAAGGGAGCGGTGAGCCCCGAGCAGCAGGATGCGCTGAACCGCAAACTGGAAAAGATCAACGGCGCGGCCGAATCCTCGACCCTGGAACTGCTCGACCGCACCGGCCTCGCCGTGGCGGCGAGCAACTGGCGATTGCCCAGCAGTTATGTCGGCCACAACTACGGTTTCCGTCCCTATTTCAACCAGACCCGCACCCAGGGCACCGGGCGTTTTTACGCGGTGGGCGTAACCAGTGGAATCCCCGGCTACTTCCTCTCCAGCGCGGTCACCGATGACGACGGCCAGTTTCTCGGCGCCATGGTGGTGAAACTGGAATTCCCCGAACTGGAACGTGAGTGGCGTCAGGGCAACGACACGCTTTTGGTCAGCGATGCCCGCGGGATCATCTTCATCGCCAACCAGCCGGGCTGGCGCTATCGCCTGCTCAAGCCGCTGAGCGACAGCGATCACGCCGAACTCAAGAGCACCCGCCAGTACGATAAGCAGCCGCTGACGCCGCTCGGGTTTCAATCGTTGCGGCGCTTCGACGACAACAGTGATCTGGCTCGGGTCGATGGCCCCGACGGCAAGGCGGATTACCTGTGGGAATCCCTGCCGTTGACTACTGAAGGCTGGACCTTGCACCTGCTGCGTCGACCGCAAGTCGCTTTCGAAGACAGCCGCAACGCAGCGCTTGCCGCGGCCGGGCTGTGGCTGACCCTGGTGTTCCTGTTGCTGTTTCTCAACCAGCGCTGGCGCCTGGCCAAACTGCGCCAGCGCAGTCGCGAAGAACTCGAACAGCTTGTAGAAGAGCGAACCCGCGACCTGCGCACCGCCCAGGAGGGCCTGGTGCAATCGGCCAAGCTCGCGGCGCTGGGGCAGATGTCCGCCGCCCTCGCCCATGAGATCAACCAGCCGCTCACCGCCCAGCGCATGCAGCTGGCGACCTTGCGCCTGCTGCTCGACCACGGTCGTGTCGACGACGCCTACAAGGCGCTCAAACCGGTGGACGAAATGCTCACGCGCATGGCCGCCCTCACCGGTCACCTGAAAACCTTCGCGCGCAAAAGCCCCAGCGGTTTGCGCGAACGCCTGGACCTGGCGGCGGTGGTGGACCAGTCGCTGCAACTGCTCGACACCAGGTTGCGTGACGAACAGGTCAGCACCGTGCTGCACCTGACCCGTCCGGCCTGGGTGCGCGGCGATGCGATACGCCTGGAGCAGGTGCTGATCAATCTGCTGCGCAACGCCCTCGACGCGATGCAGGACAAACCCTGCAAACGCCTGGAAATCCGCCTCGAAGCCGACGAACAATTGTGGCGCCTGAGCGTGATCGACAACGGTGGCGGTATCGCCGAAGAGAACCTGCCCAAGGTCTTCGATCCGTTCTTCACCACCAAACCGGTGGGCGATGGCCTGGGGATCGGTCTGGCCGTATCGTTTGCCATCGTTCACGAGTCTGGCGGGCGCCTGAGCGCCGACAATCATGACAAAGGTGCCGTGTTTACCATGACCTTGCCCATCGACCTGGAGGTGCATGCACCATGCTGAACTCAGTGATGGTGGTCGATGACGAAAGCAGCATTCGCAGTGCCGTCGAGCAATGGTTGACCCTGTCGGGTTTCGAGGTGCAGCTGTTCAGCCGCGCCGATGAGTGCCTGGCGCAGTTGCCCAGGCACTTTGCCGGGGTGATTCTCAGCGACGTGCGCATGCCCGGCATGACCGGCCTGGAACTGCTGGCCGAAGTACAACGCCGGGATGCCGATTTGCCGGTGATCCTGTTGACCGGCCACGGCGATGTACCGATGGCCGTCGAGGCCATGCGCGACGGCGCCTACGATTTCCTCGAAAAACCCTTCAGCCCGGAAACCCTGCTCGGCAGCCTGCGCCGCGCCCTCGACAAGCGCCGGCTGGTGCTGGAAAACCGCGCCCTGCACGAGCAGGCGGACAACCGCGCCAAGCTGGATGCGACGCTGCTCGGCGTGTCCCGGGGTTTACAGACTCTGCGCCGGCAGGTGCTCGATCTTGCAACCCTGCCGGTCAACGTACTGATTCGCGGGGAAACCGGTAGCGGCAAGGAGCTGGTCGCGCGTTGCCTGCACGACTTCGGGCCGCGGGCCGACAAGCCGTTTGTCGCGCTCAACTGCGCGGCCATCCCCGAACAACTGTTCGAGGCCGAGCTGTTCGGGCACGAGAGCGGCGCGTTCACCGGGGCGTCCGGCAAGCGCATCGGCAAACTCGAGTACGCCGACGGCGGCACGCTGTTTCTCGATGAAATCGAAAGCATGCCGCTGGCCCAGCAGGTGAAGCTGCTACGGGTGCTGCAGGAACAAAAGCTTGAGCGACTGGGCTCGAACCAGAGCATCCGCGTGGATCTGCGCATCATTGCCGCGACCAAACCGGACCTGCTCGACGAAGCGCGGGCCGGGCGTTTTCGCGAAGACCTGGCCTATCGCTTGAACGTTGCTGAGTTGCGCCTGCCGCCCTTGCGCGAACGCCGTGAAGACATTCCGCTGCTGTTCGAATCCTTTGCGCATAACGCCGCCGAACGGCTGGGGCGTAAATTTCCACCATTGAGCGGCGCGCAGTTGAGCCACCTGCTGAGCCATGACTGGCCGGGCAACGTACGCGAACTGGCGAACGTCGCCGAGCGCCAGGTACTGGGGCTGGGTGAACCGGAGCCCTTGGGCATCGACCCCGGCCAGTCACTGGCGGCGCAGCAGGAAGCGTTCGAGGCGCAGTGCCTGCGTGCGGCATTGACCCGGCACAAGGGCGACGTGAAAGCGGTGCTAGAAGAACTGCAACTGCCACGCCGGACCTTCAATGAAAAGATGCAGCGGCATGGGTTGAGCAGAGAGATGTTCCTGTAGCGTCTGAACCGGCCTCTTCGCGGGCAAGCCCGCTCCCACAGTAATCCAGGCGTTCATAAATTTTATGGATACCCCATAAACCTGTGGGAGCGGGCTTGCCCGCGAAGGGGCCAGCATAGGCAATACAAACACCCCTGCCGATAAGCAAATTTCCGCTCACCGCCCGCCAAAAATAAGCGGATTTCCGCTCACCGAAACACCCTCACCCCTCTAAACCGGCCCTCTCCCCGTTGGCACAGCTCCTGCTATAGCCCAGTCAGGCTGCGTTTCATCGCGCTCCACAAAAACAATTAAATGAAGGATCCTTCAATGGATAACTCCAACTCCCTGCCGCTTGGGTCGGCTGCCGTGCCGGCCAAGGAAAGAACCACTTCCAGTCGGATCAAATCGATCTTCAGCGGTTCCGTCGGCAACATGGTCGAGTGGTACGACTGGTACGTCTACGCCGCCTTCTCCCTGTACTTCGCCAAGACCTTCTTCCCCAAGGGCGACACAACCGCCCAACTGCTCAACACCGCCGCGATCTTCGCCGTGGGCTTCCTGATGCGTCCGATCGGTGGCTGGCTGATGGGCCTGTATGCCGACAAGGTCGGGCGCAAAAAGGCCCTGATGGCCTCGGTGTACCTGATGTGCTTCGGCTCGCTGCTGATCGCCCTGAGCCCGGGTTATGAAGTCATCGGCATCGGTGCGCCGATCCTGCTGGTGTTCGCACGCTTGCTGCAAGGCCTGTCGGTGGGCGGCGAATACGGCACCTCCGCCACTTATCTCAGCGAGATGGCCACCAAGGAGCGTCGCGGCTTCTACTCCAGCTTCCAGTATGTGACGTTGATTTCCGGTCAGCTCATCGCCCTGGCGGTGTTGATTGTCCTGCAGAACTTCCTGACCACCGAGGAGCTGTACGCCTGGGGCTGGCGCATTCCGTTCGCCATCGGCGCGCTGTGTGCCGTGGTCGCGCTGTACCTGCGTCGCGGCATGGAAGAGACCGAGTCGTTCACCAAGAAGGAAAAAGCCAAGGAAAGCGCGATGCGCACCTTGATGCGTCACCCCAAGGAACTGCTGACCGTGGTCGGCCTGACCATGGGCGGTACCCTGGCGTTCTACACCTACACCACCTACATGCAGAAATACCTGGTGAACACCGTCGGCATGAGCATTTCCGACTCCACCACCATTTCCGCCGCCACGCTGTTCCTGTTCATGTGCCTGCAACCGATCGTCGGCGGGCTGTCGGATAAAATCGGTCGCCGGCCGATCCTGATCGCCTTCGGCGTTCTCGGGACGCTGTTCACCGTGCCGATCCTCACCACCCTGCACACCATCACGACCTGGTGGGGCGCGTTCTTCCTGATCATGGCGGCGCTGATCATCGTCAGCGGCTACACCTCGATCAACGCCGTGGTCAAAGCCGAACTGTTCCCCACCGAAATCCGCGCCCTGGGCGTAGGCCTGCCGTACGCGCTGACCGTCTCGATCTTCGGCGGCACCGCCGAATACATCGCGCTGTGGTTCAAGAGCATCGGCATGGAAACCGGTTACTACTGGTACGTGACCGCGTGCATTGCCGTGTCGTTGCTGGTGTACGTCACCATGAAAGACACCCGCAAGCATTCGCGGATCGTCACTGACTGATCGCCACCGACGCTCACTGCAACGGTGAGCGCCAAGGCCCTTCGCGATTGAATTCGCGAAGGGCGCCATTCGTCTCCCCCTCCAGCAAGATAATCATCGGTTAATGCACCGGCAGCAGCCTTTTGCTGAGTGCATCCAGATCGACAGGACGCACGTATATCCGTTACGGGCCTCGAAGGAGTCCCTGAACGTACCCATCGCGCACGTACCTGGAGTACCTGTCATGAAAATCCGATTGATCCTTGCCCTGACTCTCTCCGTGCTGGCTGCCAATGCCTTTGCGGCCGACGGCTACGACAAAACCGGTTCGGCCTCGTTCGGTTCCGGCGCCAGTGCCGCCATCGAACACAGCCAGTCCGGCACCTATGCCTCTGACGGTTTTGATAAAACCGGTAGCGCTGAAGCTATCGGCTGATCTGGAAGGTAACCTGTAGGAGCGAGCTCGCTCGCGATGGTCGTCAACGATAACGTTGGTTGGCAGGTGCCCCGCAGCGCTCTCAGGTTTTTCGCGAGCAAGCTCGCTCCTACAGTGATCGTCATCCGACTGGAAATCCGCGGCGCGTGCTTGCACCATGCACGTCTCCCCGCAAGCTCTGGAAATTTCCATGCCCGACGACATCCACTTCTACGAACCCGCCAACGGCCACGGCCTGCCCCACGATCCGTTCAACGCCATCGTCGGCCCGCGCCCCATCGGCTGGATCTCTTCGCAGGATGCCGAAGGCCGCTTGAACCTGGCGCCCTACAGCTTTTTCAATGCCTTCAACTACATTCCGCCGATCATCGGGTTTTCCAGTGTCGGGCGCAAAGACAGCCTGAACAACATCGAGCAAACCGGCGAATTCGCCTGGAACCTGGCCACCCGGCCGCTGGCCGAGCAGATGAACCAGAGCTGCGCCATGGTCGGGCCCGAGGTCAACGAGTTCGAACTGGCCGGCCTGACCACCGTTGCCTCCAGGGTCATTCAGGTGCCACGGGTGGCACAAAGCCCGGTGTCCTTCGAGTGCAAGGTCACGCAGATCATTCAGTTGCAGCGGGCGGACGGCAATGTGGTGCCCAGCTGGCTGATCCTCGGCGAAGTGGTCGCCGTGCATATCGCCAAATGGCTGTTGAAGGACGGGGTATACGACACCGCCGCGGCAGAACCGATTCTGCGCGGCGGCGGGCCGGCGGATTACTTCCAGCTGGGGCCTGAGGCCTTGTTCAAGATGTACCGCCCAGGGGCGAAGAAGTGATTACCAGAGCAGGTCGGCGTCTTCCTTGACGTCCTTGAGGTGGGTCAGCTCCTTGGCCGCTGCCAGATCGGCGTCATGGGCGGTCTTGAAGACCTGGCCTTCCAGCACTTTGTGAAAACGCGGGGCGCCGGCGCCGCCCAGCGCTTTGACGGCGATAGCGGCGTGGTAACCGCCCTCGCCCGGTACTACAGCGGATACAGCTTCGAAGTGATCAAAGGCTTTACGTGCCATGTCGCGAGTCCTGGCTGGTTGAGAATGCCGTCATTAAACCCTCAACCGGCCAGTTTGTGTACCGCCGCACCTGACTGACCGAGGGCCTGCGCCGCCGACACCTCCTTGAAGGTGTGGAAGTCCAGGCTGTCGACAACCAGTTCCTGGACCAACTCGGCAAAAACCTCCATCGCCGGGGTGCTGAAGTACGCGGTCATGGCTTGTTGATTGCTCCAGAAACCGGACACCAGCCACAACTGCGGATCGCATTGCGAATGCTGCAAGGCAAAGCTCAGGCAGCCTGGCGCTGCGCGGGACGGGTCGATCAGGGCGCTCAGACGCACACCGAGTTCCGCCGAGCGCCCGGCGCGCGCTCGGACGAAGGCCATATGACTGACGGGGATTTGCTTGGACATGTTCAACCCTCCCGGGGAGTCGCGTGGCAGCCGGGGGACGGGCTGCGACAGGATCAAAGGTTAAGGGTCGCGACGCCTGCCTCGTTAGTCGATTCCTGCCGGCGCGTTGCACAATCCTGCGAAACTCTGTGGAAGGCCTGTAACAAGCTGTAAAACCCTGTCACGGTTCTGCCCTACGAGTTTCAAGCAAGTTCTTGCGGCACAAGGCTCTAGTGTTAACACCGCCGGTCGTCTCCGGGCAGAATCAGGCAAGCATCCGGCAGGATGTGTCTACCGCTCTCACTTGCACAAACATATGCTCTGCTCCATTCCCTCCATGCCTAGCCGAGGATGCCGCGCATGTCGTCGTTCGATCACTTTCAAGCCCCGCTGGACACCGACATGGAAAAGCAGCGCGCGGAACTGGCGGCGATCATCCGCCGCAACACCACCGAAGATGGCAGTTATGCCACGGCCATCGGCTCGCTGTTCATGTCTCGCCACAGCCAGTCCCACGAGTTCGCTCCGGTGCTCGCGCAACCGGCGCTGTGCATCATGGCCCAGGGGCGCAAAGAGGTTCAGCTGGCCAACGAGCACTTCAACTACGACCCGTTGAACTACCTGGTGGTCTCGGTCTCGATGCCGCTGAGTGGACGGGTGGTGGACGTCTCGGCCGAGGAGCCGATCCTGGCCTTGCGCCTGGACATCGACCCGACGGAAATCACCGCGCTGATCGCCGATGCCGGCCCCCTCGGCGTGCCCACCCGGCAGACCGGGCGCGGGCTGTATGTCGAAAAACTCGACACCGCGATGCTCGATGCCGTGCTGCGCCTGGCGCGTTTGCTGGACACCCCGAAAGACATCGCCATGCTCGCGCCGCTGATCCGCCGGGAGATTCTCTATCGCCTGTTGCGCAGCAAGCAGGGGCATCGGCTGTACGAAATCGCCATCGCCAACAGTCAGAGCCATCGCATCAGCCAGGCGATCAAATGGCTCAACGGCAATTTTGAACAGCCGTTGCGCATCGATGATCTGGCCAGGGAAGTGAATTTGAGCGTGTCGACCCTGCATCACCGCTTCAAGGCGATGACGGCGATGAGCCCGTTGCAGTATCAGAAGCAGTTGCGCCTGCAGGAAGCGCGGCGGTTGATGCTGGCCGAAGGGCTGGAGGCTTCGGCGGCGGGGTATCGGGTCGGGTATGAAAGCCCTTCGCAGTTCAGCCGGGAGTACAGCCGGTTGTTCGGGGCACCGCCGTTGCGGGATTTGGCGCGGTTGCGCTTGTCGGTCTGATCCGCAGGTTGTGGTGTTGCCGATGGCGCTATCGCTGGCAAGCCAGCTCCTCCAGTGATCTGTGGCGTTCACAGAACCTGTGGGAGCTGGCTTGCCAGCGATGAGGCCAGAGAGGCCAACATCAAATCCGGATCAAGCTCCCAAAACTCGGCACGCCTGCGCCGGCAAGGTCACCGACACCGGATGCCCGACGCTCAGGCCAAAACTCTGGCACGGCGTGCTCAGCGCGGTAAACGACACCCCGGAACACTCCACCGTGGTCTCGATGGTCGCGCCGATATCACGCACGAACGTCACCTTGCCCAGCAAGCGGTTGCCCGCCGTCGCCTGGGGCGCCGACAGCTGCAGGTCTTCCGGGCGGATCAGCATCTTCACTTTCTCACCGACCACAATGCTGCTGCAGATCGGCACTTGCAGCGCATCGCCGCCTGGCAGGCTGACCTTGCCGTCGCCCAGCGCCGTGGCCGGGAAGATGTTGCCCGAGCCGATGAAATCCGCGACGAACTCGTTGGCCGGGTGCCGGTAGATCTCGATCGGCGTGCCGACCTGCTGCACTTTGTGCTCACCCAATACGACGACGATATCGGCCATGGTCATGGCCTCGCGCTGGTCGTGGGTGACCATGATGGTGGTGATGTTCAGGCGTTGTTGCAGTTGGCGGATTTCCACCTGCATCGACTCGCGCAGCTTGGCGTCCAGCGCCGACAGCGGTTCGTCGAGCAGGAGGATTTTCGGGTGATTGGCAATCGCCCGGGCAATCGCCACGCGCTGGCGCTGACCGCCGGAGAGCTTGGCCACCGGGCGGTTGATCATCGGCTGCAGCTGGATCAGTTCCAGCAGTTCCACCACCCGCGCCTGCTGATCAGCCTTGCTGACCCCGCGCAGTTTCAGCGGATAGGCGATGTTCTCGCCCACGGTCATGTGCGGGAACAGCGCCAGGGACTGGAACACCATGCCGAAGTTGCGCAGGTGCGCCGGGGTGTGGCCGATGTCTTCGCCATCCAGGCGGATCTCGCCGCCGCTCAGGGTTTCAAGGCCGGCAATCATGCGCAGCAGCGTGGTCTTGCCGCAGCCCGACGGGCCGAGGAAACACACCAGTTTGCCCTCGGGCAAATGCAGGTTCACATCCTTTACCGCGCAGGCCGAGCCGTAATGTTTCTCGACGTTTTCCAGAATCAGACCAGACATAAGAAGCACCTCAAGAAATCAGAACGAAACGCCACCTTCACCGACCAGCTTCTCCAGCGCCCAGATCAGGACGAAGTCGATCAGCACGATCAGCACGGCAAACGAAAATACGGTTGGGTCGAGCGAAGACACGGTGCGGCTGTACATCCAGATCGGCACGGTCATCACATCGATGGTGTAGAGGAAGTAAGTCACGGTGAATTCGTTGAACGAGACGATGAACGCCAGCAGCATGCCCGCCAGGATCCCCGACTTCATCAACGGCACCACCACGTCGACAATCGCCCGCATCGGCGAAGCGCCGAGCATCTGCGCAGCCTCTTCGACTTCAGTGCCGATGGAGAGCATCGCCGCCGTGCAGTTCTTCACCACGAAGGGCAGCGCCAGGATCACGTGGGCAATCACCAGGCGCGAGGTGGTCATGTGGAACGGCAGGCTGTCGAACACCAGCAGCAATGCCAGGCCCAATACCACCATCGGGAACACCAGCGGCAACGACATCAGTTGCAGCGCCACGGCCTTGCCGCGGAACTCGCAACGGGTCAGGGCGTAGGCCGCCGGCACCGCGATGATCGTGGCGAAAACCATGGTCAGGCACGACACCATCAGGCTGGTGGTCATGGCCTGGCCGAGGCTCAGCACGTCGCTGGAATCCGGCGAGACGAAGGTGTTCCACGCGGCCTTGTACCATTGCAGGCTGTAGCTGCTCGGCGGGAAGTCGAGGTTCGACGCGCCGCTGAACGACATCACGATCATGGTCAGGATCGGCAACACCGCCAGCAGCAGGATGAAGCCCGAGAGGATACCGGCAAACTTGCCGGTTTCGCCAGGCAACAGCCCATAACGCTTCTTGGTCAGGGTGCTCATTGGGAAGCCTCCAGCATGCGCCGGCGACGGCCGGTGATGTATTCGGACAGGGTCATGATCGCCAGCGTAGTGACAATCAGCACCACACCGGCAGCGGATGCGGCGGGCCAGTTCATCAGCGGGGCGATCTGGTCATGCACCATCACCGCCAGCATCGGCACGCGCCGGCCACCGAGCAGCAACGGCACCACGAAACTGCTGGCGTTGTAGGCGAACACCAGGGTCGCACCGGTAATGATCCCCGGCAGACTCATCGGCAGCACCACCTGGCGGAACACCTGAAAGCGACTGGCGCCGAGGGTCGCCGCAGCTTCTTCGTAGCTGCGGGCGACGCCGCGCATGGCGCTGGCGATCGGCAACACGGCCAGCGGGAAAGCGGTCTGCACCAGGCCCATCAACACGCCGTTCTGGTTGTACAACAGCATGATCGGCCGCTTGATCAGGCCCAGGCCCATCAGGGTCTGGTTGAGCATGCCGCCGGGGCCGAGGATCACCAGCCAGCCGTAGCTTTGCAGCAGCAGGTTGACCAGCAACGGCAGCAGCACCGCCGCCAGGAAGATCCGTCGCACGAACGGCGAGGTCAGGCGCGACATGGTGTAGGCCACCGGGATCGCCAGGATCACGGCGATCACCGCGCTGATCAGCGCCAGGCGCAAGGTCAGCATCAGCGACTTGAGGTAATAGGGTTCCAGCAACTGGGCGTAGCTGGCCAGGCTGAACCCGGACCATTCCGCGCCCTTGGTGCCCACGCTCATGCGCAGGACCAGGAGGCTCGCGGCGATCAGCACGCCGAGAAACAGCATCGACGGCGAGAGGAAAAGCCAGGCGCGCGCCGTGGGTGAAACACCCCGGGCAACGCGCACGGGGGCGGCACTCACCGGATGGGTAAGAGGTTGGTGTTCCATAGCAAAGGTCTCGTCAATGGAAAGCAGCTGACGAACACAATCCTCAAAGTCACCACCAACCCTGTGGGAGCGGGCTTGCCCGCGATAGCGATCTGTCAGCCACATCATTGTCGACAGGAAGGCCGTCATCGCGGGCAAGCCCGCTCCCACAGTGTTTTGCGGTGTTCTAAAGAGTTGCGTACGTCACTCGATCAGGAAGAAAAAATTTCCGTGTAACGACGAATCCATTGGTCATGCACGCTGGCCAGGAAGGCGTTGTCGTGCATGATCGCCTTCTCGGCGATCTGCTCCGGCGTGAGGATGTACGGGCTCTTGCGCGCTTCGGCGGAGATGATCGCCTTGGCGTTGACCGGGCCGTTGTAGATGTCTTCAGCCATCTTGCCCTGCACCAGCGGGTCCAGGGAGTGGTTGATGAAGGCATAGGCCATGTCGGTATCGCCCGGACGGTTCTTCGGCATCACCGACAGCATCAGGTCGGTGTAGAAACCTTCCTTCATGCCGAACGTGGCGCCCAGGCCGTAGGCCGGATCGCGGATCTGTTTCGGGAAGAAGGCGGGTGCGTACAGGCCGCCCATGTCCAGGGAACCGGTGCGGAACAGCTCGGCGATCTGGTTCGGGTTTTCCCCCAGGGTCACCACACGATCCTTCAGCTCGGCGAGCTTCTTGAAGCCAGGTTCGATGTTGTGTTCGTCACCACCGGCCAGTTTGGCGGCGATGATGATCAGGTCCATGGCCTCGGTCCAGTTCGGCGGCGGCAGGAAGATGTTCGGCGCTGCGTCGGCATCCCACAGGGAGGCGTAGCTGGTCGGGGCTTCTTTCTGGGTGCGGGTGCTGTAGACCAGGCTGTTGCACCACAGCAGGTAACCGATACCGTGGCCATTGGCGCCGGTGCGGTATTTTTCCGGTACATCGACCAGGTTGGGAATGCGGTTGAGGTCGGGCTTTTCCAGCAGGTCGGCCGCGGCCAGACCTTCGGCGCCGACGCCTGCCAGGGTGATGATGTCGTATTGCGGACGATCACCGCCGGCCTTGAGCTTGGCGACCATTTCCGAGGTGCTGCCGGTGCGGTCGGCGATGACCTTGCAGCCGTACTTGTCCTCGAAAGTCGCGGCGATGTTGCGCAGTGCAGCCAGGCCGGTGTCATCGGACCAGGTCAGCAAACGCAGGGTCTTGCCGGCAAACCGTGTATCGCTGGCATTGGCCTTGATGAACGGCATGCTCATCGCCGCTGCTGCCACCGAGGCTACGCCCACGGTCTTGATGAATTGACGTCTGTTCAGATCATGCTCGCCCATTACGGACTCCCTTTGTTTTTGTAGGTATGAGGCAGGTCGAAACTGTTGTATCCGCGCATCCGGATCAGCGTTATCCCCCTTTGTTCCGGGGGCTTGGTTGAACCAGTGAGTTCATCCTGAGGTCGTGTAAAACCCCTGACTATCGATAAAAACTCATTGAAGCCATGACATCAGCGCATGCCTCCTGTAGGAGCGAGCCTGCTCGCGAAAGGTGCATGAACGACGCGGGCTATCTGACTCCCCGCGTCATCGTTCACGTCCATCGTCGGAGCGCCGCCCGGAGCCGGCTCGCTCCTACAGGAGAGAGGTGTCAGACGGCCCGGATCACGTGTTTGATTTCCTGGAAAGCCTGCAAGCCCCACGGCCCCAGTTCGCGGCCGATGCTGCTCTGCTTGTAGCCGCCCCACGCGGTCTGCGGGAAGATCACCTGCGGCGCGTTGATCCACACCAGCCCCGCCTGCAAGGCGTTGGCGACGCGGTCGGCGGTCTGTGCGTTGCGCGTGACCACACTGGCGACCAGGCCAAACTGACTGTCGTTGGCCAGGGCAATCGCTTCGGCTTCAGAGGCGAAACTGCGCACGCAGATCACCGGCCCGAAAATCTCCTCACACCACAGCGCACTGTCGAGGGGCACTTCGGTGAATACCGTCGGCTGCATAAAATATCCGCGCGGCAAGTCGGCGGGACGATTGCCACCGCACACCAGCCTGGCGCCGGCGCTCAAACCGCGATCGATGTGACCCAGCACGCGCTGGTATTGCGCCTGATTGACCAGGGCGCCCATTTCCACATCCGGGTCGAACGGGTCGGCCACGCGAATCGCTTCGGCACGGGCCTTCACCCGGGTGAGGAACTCATCGGCCAGCTCATCGGCGACCAGCACCCGGCTGGTGGCGGAACACATCTGACCGGCGTTGAAGAAACCACCGCCGCACGCCACCTCCACCGCCAGGTCGAGATCGGCATCGGCCAGCACCAGCAACGACGACTTGCCGCCCAGTTCCAGGCTCACGCCTTTGACGGTTTCCGCCGCGCGTTGCATGACCTGTACGCCAACCGCGTTGCTGCCGGTGAAGGAAATTTTGGCGATACGCGGGTCAGCCGACAGCGGCGCGCCAACGGCCAGGCCGGTGCCGCACACCAGGTTGAACACACCCGCAGGCAACCCGGTCTGGGCGATGATCGCCGCCAGTTCCAGCTCCGGCAGCGGCGTCACTTCCGAAGGCTTGAGCACCACGCAGCAACCGGCGGCCAGGGCCGGTGCAAGCTTCCACGCGGTGGTGACCATCGGGAAGTTCCACGGCACGATCAGGCCGACCACACCGCACGGCTCACGGCGCAGGCGCGCACTGAAGTCGTCGGTCGGCAGCTCGATGGCGCTGTCCTGCTTCGCGTCCAGGCCTTCGGCCAGACCGGCGTAGTACTCGAACGTGGCGATCACGTCATCGACGTCGATCGCGGCTTCGAACTGCGGCTTGCCGTTGTTGCTCGACTGCAGGTGCATCAGTTTTTCACGGTTGGCCTGCACGCCTTCGGCGATTTTGCGCAGGATTACAGCGCGCTCGGCACCGGTGGTTTTCGACCAGTCGGCGAACGCCTGGGTCGCCGCGCTCACCGCTTGATCAACAGCGCGCTCGTCGCCGCCATTGACCGTGGTCAACAGGGCTTCGGTCGCCGGGTTGATCACCCGCAGGTGTTCGTTGCCGGCCGACCATTGGCCGTTGATGTACAGGCCATCCAGGGTAGTCGGGAAGGTCATTTCGACACCGCCTGCATCCACTCGGCCTGATCGATTTCAATCAGGGTCGGGCCCTGGCGATCGTTGGCCACGCGCAATGCGCCGCGCAGTTGCTCGACATTGCTGACGGCTTCGGCCGCGCAACCCAATGCCTTGGCCACACCGATGAAGTCCGGGGTGTAGATGTCCACGCCGACCGGCTCGATGGCGCGGTTGACCATGTATTTCTTGATCTCTTCGTAGCCCTGGTTATTCCACAGCAGCACGATCACCGGGGTGCGCGCTTCAACGGCGCTGGCCAGTTCCGGCAAAGTGAATTGCAGGCCGCCGTCACCGATCAGGCACACCACTGGCGGGCGCTGACCGTTTTCAGTGCTGCCGCCGAGCCAGGCGCCAATCGCCGCCGGCAAGGCGTAACCGAGGGTGCCGTAACCGGTGGACGAGTTGAACCAGCGACGCGGGCGCTCCGGGTTGAACGTCAGGTTGCCGGTGTACACCGGCTGGGTCGAATCGCCGACGAACACAGCGTCCGGCAGTTCGTGCAGCACGGTTTCCAGGAAACGGGTCTGCGCCAGGGTCGGAGCGTCCCAGGTGGCGGCCAGGTCTTCACGCAGACGAGCGGCGCGTACCTGGCCCCAATCGTTGCGGCGCTCGGCCAGGGCTTTGTGCGACAAGGCGCTGAGCAAGGCCTGGGCGGCGTTGCGCGAGTCGGCCACCAACGCGACATGCGGTGGGTAGTTGCGCACGGTCTGGTCCGGGTCGATGTCGACGCGCAGCAGTTGGCCCGGAATCTCGAAGCCCCCGGCGAAGGTCACGTCGTAGTCGGTCTCGGCCAGTTCGGTACCGATGGCCAGGATCACATCGGCCTCGGCGACCAGCGCACGGGTGGCGACCAGGCTTTGGGTCGAACCGATCAGCAGCGGGTGACCGGAGGCAAGCATGCCCTTGGCATTGATGGTCAGCGCAACCGGCGCATCCAGCAGTTCGGCCAGCTGAGTCAGCTCGACCGCGGCGTCGATGGCACCGCCACCGGCGAGAATCAGCGGACGCTTGGCGCCGGCCAGCAGGTCGGTCATGCGCGACACGGCACTCGGCGAGGCACCGGCGCGGTCGATGTTGACCGGCAGGCTGCTGAGCAGGTCGTCGGCGTCTTCGACCAATACGTCCAATGGAATTTCGATGTGCACCGGACGCGGACGGCCGGCCTGGAACAGCGCAAAGGCGCGGGCCAGCACGCCCGGCAATTGCGCCGCCGACATCAGGGTGTGGGAGAACGCAGCCACACCGGCACACAGCGCGCCCTGGTTCGGCAGCTCATGCAGCTTGCCGCGACCGCCGCCCAACTGGCTGCGCGATTGCACGCTGGAGATCACCAGCATCGGGATCGAATCGGCGTAGGCCTGGCCCATGGCCGTGGTGATGTTGGTCATGCCAGGGCCGGTGATGATGAAGCACACACCCGGCTTGCCGCTGGTGCGGGCATAGCCGTCGGCCATGAAGCCGGCGCCCTGTTCATGGCGCGGCGTGACGTGGTTGATGCTCGAACGGGCCAACCCGCGATACAGCTCCACGGTATGCACGCCCGGAATGCCGAACACCTGCTCGACACCGTAGTTTTCGAGTAACTTGACCAATACTTCGCCGCACGTCGCCATGTCTTTGCCCTTCTTGTTCGTTTGAGACGCCGGGCATGCGCTGTGTTTATGATGGATTGGCAGGCCCGGGAATGGCCTCATTGGAACGGGCGACAGGTAGCCGCAACAATGGATAAAAAGTCATACTAGCCATGTCCTTACGTCATACCTTGGATCCCAATGAAACGACTGCCTCCCCTGCCGGCGCTGCACACATTCCTGATTACCGCGCAGTGCTGCAATTTCACACGGGCCGCCGAGCAACTGCACATCACCCAGGGCGCGGTCAGCCGGCAGATTGCCGGGCTGGAAGATCATCTGGGTTATGAGCTGTTCATTCGCCTGGCCCGGGGCCTGGACCTGACAGCCGAAGGACGGGAGTGGCTGCCACGGGTGCAGCAGATTTTCGGCCTGATCGACGAGGCGGTGGAGCAGATCGGCGAGAAGCGCGAAACCCTGCAGCTCAAGGCCCCGACCTGCGTCATGCGCTGGTTGCTGCCGCGCCTGTTGCAATGGCAAAGGGAACGCCCGGATGTACCGGTGGAACTGACCACCACGGTCAAGCACGGTGTGGATTTTCATCTCGAGCAGTTCGATGCGGCGGTGATGTACGGCGCACCGCCGGACAATTCATTGATGTCGCAAAAACTCTTCGACGAGCAACTCACGCCGGTGTGTTCCAGGCCGATGCTCGAAGGCCCCACGCCCCTGCAGGCGCCTGCCGATCTGCAACAACACCTGCTGCTGCACCCGACCCGCGACGAGCGGGACTGGAAAGCCTGGTTGAAGGCCGCTGACGTGAATTTGACCAATGTCGGCAAGGGCCAGCATTTCGAAACACTGGACCTGGCGATGTCGATGGCGTCCCAGGGCACGGGCGTGGCGATTGGCGACTGGTCGTTGATCGGCGATGACCTGGATGCCGGGCGGCTGGTCATGCCCTTTGATTTGAAGGTGCAAACAGGGCTGGCGTATTACCTGGTTTTCCCCGGAAAACCCGGGCCTTCGCCGAAGTTGCGTGAGTTGATGGGGTGGTTGGTGGAGCAAGCGCAGAGCCGCTGAAAAGCCCTTGTAGGAGCCGGCTTGCTGGCGAATCAGGCGATGCGGTGTGTCGGGCATGCCGTCATCGCTGGCAAGCCAGCTCCTATGTATGGACTCGCCCCCACTGTCTACCCGCTTTTGAAAAACCGCTGCCCCGTTGCATCTATGTATTAGGCCTATTCGTGGAAGCCGTCTTCGGCTTCTGGCCAA
>NZ_RWIR01000064.1 GCF_009764265.1 Pseudomonas sp. PB101 | reverse complement strand
GTACATCAGTTACTACAATCATGATCGGATCAAATCAAAGCTCGGCGGACTGAGTCCTGTGGAATACAGGACTCAGTCAGTGGGCATGTGGCAGTAGACCGTCCAACATTTTGGGGTCAGTCCAAAGGCGTGGCACGCCAGAACCGTCACGTGTGAGATTCAACGTGATGTGCAAAACCCATAAAAACAATAAAAGCTTGCCCAGAGATCGACTGCCATGGCCGCACCCGCCTCGCCGCTGTCCCACGACGCCATCATCCAGGACTCCTGGTCGCGATGCCGCGCGTTCGGCCTCAGTCACCAAAGCGCGCCGGCCTTCGACCAGTTGCCGGCCGCGGGCATCGCGCAACTGCTGGAGAGCCAGCACTCACTGGTGCAAACCACCCATCAGGAAGTCCTGCCCTACTACGAGAACATCCTGAGCAATTCCAATTGCCTGATCATGCTCGCCGACCATCAGGGCCAGGTGCTCACGTCCTGGGGCACCCAGCGCTTTATCGAACCGAAACTGGCCCGAGGCTTTAGTGCCGGCGCCAGCTGGATGGAGCGCTGCACCGGCACCAACGCCATCGGCACCGCCCTGGCCTGCGAGCAAGCCGTGCATATCGAGCACGATGAACACTTCCTCAAGGCCAACCGCTTCATGACCGGTTCCGCCGCGCCGATTTTCGATGCCGAGCGCAAGGTGATCGCGGTGCTGGACGTGTCCAGTGACAGCTACCTGCCGCCCTCCCACACCCTGGGCATGGTCAAGATGATGAGCCAGACCGTGGAAAACCGGCTGATCCTCAACCTGTTCCATGGCCAGCATTTCCAACTGACGTTCAACACCGGGCTGAACAACCTCGACAGCCAATGGGCCGGCTTGCTGATTTTCGATGAAAGCGGCCAGGTGCTTTCCGCCAATCGCCGCGCCGACAATCTGCTGGGCATCAGCCTGTCGCGGGTCAGTGTCGAGAGCCTGTTCAAGGTTTCGCTGCTGGAGTTGCTGAACCAGCCCGAAGGCCTGCCCTTCGCCCTGCAAACCTCGGGGCGCAATCGCTTCCAGTGCCTGTTGAAGCGGCCGAAACAGGTATCAATTCAACCTCGAGTGTTCACCGAACCGGTTGTAGCTACACCCGCCGCCATCAGCCTCAACACTCTGCATTACGGTGACAGCCGCGTGGAAAAAGCTGTGCGCCAGGCCGAGCGCTTGCTGGAAAAAGACATTCCATTGCTGATCCACGGTGAAACCGGCGTTGGTAAAGAAGTCTTCGTCAAAGCGCTGCACCAGGCCAGCTCACGCAGCAAACAAGCGCTCATCGCGGTCAACTGTGCGGCGATTCCCGCCGAACTGGTGGAATCAGAGCTGTTTGGTTATGAGAAAGGTGCATTCACCGGTGCCAATCAGAAAGGCAGCATCGGGCTGATCCGCAAGGCTGACAAAGGCACGCTGTTCCTCGACGAAATCGGTGACATGCCGCTGCCGACCCAGGCGCGACTGTTGCGGGTGTTGCAGGAGCGCTGCGTGCAACCGGTGGGCAGCAGTGAGTTGTTCCCGGTGGACTTGCGCATCATTTCCGCGACCAATCGCTCGTTGCGTGAACAAGTCCAGCTGGGGCGGTTTCGCGAAGACCTGTATTACCGCATCGGCGGCCTGACCCTGGAACTGCCGCCGCTAAGAGAACGAAGCGATAAAGAAGCACTGTTCAAGCGCCTTTGGGAGCAGCACCGTGAACCCGCGCAATGGGCCGGTTTGAGCCAGGAAGTGATGGCGTTGTTCGGCCGCCATCCGTGGCCGGGTAACCTGCGCCAGGTCAGCAGCGTGATTCAGGTCGCCCTGGCCATGGCCGAGGAGCAACCGATACGGCCGGAGCATTTGCCGGATGATTTTTTTGTCGACCTGGAGATGGAGCCGGTGGAGACGCAGGAACCATTGGCCGTTGACCTCAATGATATCGAGGCGCTGAACCGGCAGTTGCAGGCGGTCGGGGGGAATATTTCCTACCTGGCACGCAGGCTTGGGGTGAGCCGCAATACCCTTTACAAGCGGTTGCGCCAGGCTGAATGACGGGTTGGCCGAACGACCCCCATCGCTGGCGAGCCAGCTCCCACAGGTTCAGCGGGCTGCATGGATTTTGTGTACGACACGGACACTGTGGGAGCTGGCTTGCCAGCGATGACGTCAGCCCGGACTCCACATATATCCCCCTGTTCAAAAACAAAAACCCGCACTAGGCGGGTTTTGTTTTACAGCAGATCAAGCAATCAATCAGCCAAACGCCAGGTCGTGCCGCCCTTGCCGTCTTCCAGCACCACGCCCATGGCGGTGAGCTGGTCGCGGATGCGGTCGGATTCGGCCCAGTCCTTGCCGGCACGTGCCGCCAGGCGCGCAGCGATCAGCGCTTCGACTTCGGCTGCATCCACGCGCCCTTCAGCGCCCGCTTGCAGGAAGTCATCGGCTTCGAGCTGCAACACACCCAGTACGCTGGCCAGTTCTTTCAAACGGGCTGCCAGAGCGGCCGCTGCGTTCAGATCGCTTTCACGCAGACGGTTGATTTCACGAACCATCTCGAACAACACCGCACAAGCTTCCGGCGTGCCGAAGTCGTCGTTCATCACAGTGGTGAAGCGCTCGACGAAGGCTTCGCCGCCAGCAGGCGCCACGCTCGGCAGGCCTTTCAACGCGTGGTAGAAACGCTCCAGGGCGCCCTTGGCGTCCTTGAGGTTGTCTTCCGAATAGTTGATGGCGCTGCGGTAGTGGCTCGACACCAGCAGATAACGCACGACTTCCGGGTGGTACTTGTCGAGCACGTCGCGAATGGTGAAGAAGTTGTTCAAGGACTTGGACATCTTCTCGCCATTGATACGGATCATGCCGCAATGCATCCACGCGTTGGCGTAGGTCTTGCCGGTGGCCGCTTCGCTCTGGGCGATTTCGTTTTCGTGGTGCGGAAACTCAAGGTCGCTGCCGCCGCCATGAATGTCGAAAGTCTCGCCCAGGCAGCAGGTGGACATCACCGAGCACTCGATGTGCCAGCCCGGACGCCCGGCGCCCCACGGCGATTCCCAGCTCGGCTCACCCGGCTTGGTGGCTTTCCACAGTACGAAGTCCAGCGGGTCCTGCTTGGACTCGTCGACTTCGATCCGTGCGCCGATGCGCAGGTCTTCGATCTTCTTGCGCGACAGCTTGCCGTAACCCATGAACTTGGCGACGCGGTAGTACACGTCGCCATTGCCCGGTGCGTAGGCATAACCCTTGTCGATCAGGGTCTGGATCATGCTCAGCATGCCCGGAATGTGATCGGTGGCACGCGGTTCCATGTCCGGCTTGAGGATGTTGAGGCGCGCCTCGTCCTCATGCATTGCAGTGATCATGCGTTCGGTCAGCGCGTCGAACGGTTCGCCGTTCTCGCGGGCACGATTGATGATCTTGTCTTCGATGTCGGTGATGTTGCGCACGTAGGTCAGGTTATAACCGCTGAACCGCAGCCAGCGGGTCACCAGGTCAAACGCGACCATGCTGCGGCCGTGGCCAATGTGGCAGTAGTCGTACACGGTCATCCCGCAGACGTACATGCGCACGTTGTTGCCATCCAAAGGCTTGAAGACTTCTTTGCTCTTGGTGAGCGTGTTGTAGATCGTCAGCACTTTATATTTCCTTGACGCTGAATCACTGGCCCCACGAATCACGCAGGGTCACGGTACGGTTGAATACCGGCTGACCAGGTTTCGAGTCCTTCAAATCAGCAACGAAGTAACCTTCGCGCTCGAACTGGAAACGGTCTTCCGGCTGTGCGTTGCCCAGCGAAGGCTCGGCACGACAACCGGTGAGTACCTGCAGCGAGTCAGGGTTGATGTTGTCGAGGAAACTGGCGCTGTCTTCGGCCTTCTCAGGGTTGGCCGAACGGAACAGGCGGTCGTACAGACGTACTTCGCACTCGACGCTGGCAGCAGCCGGCACCCAGTGCACCACGCCTTTGACCTTGCGGCCTTCCGGGTTCTTGCCCAGGGTCTCGGGATCGTACGAGCAGCGCAGTTCGACGATGTTGCCATCGGCGTCCTTGATCGCTTCGTCGGCACGGATCACGTAGCTACCGCGTAGACGCACTTCACCGGCCGGCTCCAGGCGCTTGTAGCCCTTTGGCGGCTCTTCCATGAAGTCGTCACGGTCGATGTAGATTTCACGGGCGAACGGCAGGACGCGCACGCCCATGTCTTCTTTCGGGTGGCACGGCAGTTCGAGGTTCTCGACCTGGCCTTCCGGGTAGTTGGTGATCACGACCTTCAACGGACGCAGCACGCACATGGCGCGCGGGGCGCTGTGGTCGAGGTCGTCACGGATGCTGAATTCGAGCATGCCGAAGTCGACTACGCCGTCGGAACGGTTGGTGCCGATCATCTCGCAGAAGTTACGGATCGACTTCGGCGTGTAGCCACGGCGGCGGAAGCCCGACAGCGTCGACATGCGCGGGTCGTCCCAGCCGTTGACGTGCTTTTCATCGACCAACTGCTTGAGCTTGCGCTTGCTGGTGATGGTGTAGTTCAGGTTCAGGCGGCTGAACTCGTACTGACGCGGGTTGGCCGGCACCGGCAGGTGCTCGAGGAACCACTCGTACAGCGGACGGTGGCTTTCGAACTCCAGGGTGCAGATCGAATGGGTGATGCCTTCGATGGCGTCCGACTGACCGTGAGTGAAGTCGTAGTTCGGGTAGATGCACCACTTGTCACCGGTCTGGTGGTGATGAGCGTGACGAATGCGATACATGATCGGATCGCGCAGGTTCATGTTCGGCGAGGCCATGTCGATCCTGGCCCGCAGCACGCGTGCGCCGTCCTTGAATTCACCGGCCTTCATGCGGGCGAACAGGTCCAGGTTTTCTTCCACGGAGCGGTCGCGGAACGGGCTGTTCTTGCCCGGCTCGGTCAGGCTGCCACGGTATTCCTTGGCTTGCTCCGGAGTCAGGTCATCGACGTAGGCATTGCCGGATTTGATCAGCTCCACCGCCCAGTCATGCAACTGGTCGAAATACTGCGAGGCGTAGCGCACTTCACCGGACCATTCGAAGCCCAGCCATTTGACGTCGCTTTCGATCGCGTCGATGTATTCCTGGTCTTCCTTGGCCGGGTTGGTGTCGTCGAAACGCAGGTGCGTGACGCCACCGAACTCCTGGGCCAGGCCGAAGTTCACGCAGATCGACTTGGCGTGGCCGATGTGCAGGTAGCCGTTGGGTTCAGGCGGGAAACGGGTGACGATCTGCGTGTGCTTGCCCGAGTCCAGGTCTGCCTGGATGATCGGCCGCAGGAAGTTGACCGGCACGGCAGGGCCGGTCTTGGCATTCGAGGTAGGGTCGACAGTGGGCTTGCTCATAGGATCCTTGAACGTACAAGTGCGTGGCCGTAATGAAGGCCGGACAAAACAAAGCCGCTATCATAGCCGATGCCGTCAAGTACCTGACAGAGCGCACTCTGTAAACCGTCGCATTTAATAGGACGCAAATGAAAAAACAGCCTCGAAATTCGCGTCTGGCACGCTAAACTGCGCACCTTGGCCAAAAAGGCTGAACCGGTGGCGGGACGTGATGTTCCAACACCAAGAATTCCTTCAATACGCTCCACCTCAAAAGAGTCCCGATCATGACCCAAGTCAAACTGACTACTAACCACGGTGACATCGTCATCGAACTGAACGCCGAAAAAGCCCCGATCACCGTGGCCAACTTCGTCGAGTACGTTAAAGCCGGTCACTACGAAAACACTGTTTTCCACCGTGTCATCGGCAACTTCATGATCCAGGGCGGCGGTTTCGAGCCAGGCATGAAAGAAAAGAAAGACAAGCGCCCAAGCATCCAGAACGAAGCTGACAACGGTCTTTCCAACGAAAAATACACCGTCGCCATGGCCCGTACCATGGAGCCGCATTCGGCCTCCGCGCAGTTCTTCATCAACGTGGCCGACAACAGCTTCCTCAACCACAGCGGCAAGAACGTTCAGGGCTGGGGCTACGCGGTATTCGGTAAAGTGACCGCGGGCACCGACGTTGTCGACAAGATCAAAGGCGTGGCCACCACTTCCAAGTCCGGCCACCAGGACGTACCGGCAGACGACGTGATCATCGAGAAAGCCGAGATCATTGAGTGATACTGCTGATTTCAGATTTACATCTGGAAGAGGAGCGCCCGGACATCACCCGGGCGTTTCTGGATTTGCTCGCCGGACGCGCCCGCTCGGCGAGTGCGTTGTACATCCTGGGCGACTTTTTCGAGGTGTGGATTGGCGACGACGCCATGACACCCTTCCAGCGCTCCATCTGCCAGGCCCTGCGCGACCTAAGCGACAGCGGCACGGCCATTTTCCTGATGCACGGCAATCGCGACTTCATGCTCGGCAAGGCCTTCTGCAAACAGGCCGGCTGCACCCTGCTGAAGGACCCGAGCGTCGTGCAGTTCAACGGCGAGCCGGTGCTGCTGATGCACGGCGACAGCCTCTGCACCCGCGACGAAGGCTATATGAAGCTGCGTCGCTACCTGCGCAACCCGGTCACCCTGTTCATCCTGCGCAACCTGCCGTTGCGCACCCGGCACAAGCTGGCACGCAAACTGCGCAATGAAAGCCGCGCGCAAACGCGGATGAAGGCCAATGACATTGTCGACGTCACGCCCGAGGAGATTCCGCGGATCATGCAGGCGTTCGGCGTGAAGACCCTGATCCACGGACATACCCACCGTCCGGCGATTCACAAATTGCAGCTCGGCGAGCAAGCGGCGCGGCGCATTGTGCTGGGGGATTGGGATCGTCAGGGCTGGGCGCTGCAGGTCGATGAGCAAGGGTTTGCCCTGGCGCCGTTCGACTTCGCCCCGCCACCGCAACTCGCCGCACCCGCGAACTAACGACCAAACACATAACCCTGTGGGAGCGGGCTTGCCCGCGATGGGGCCGCCACATTCAACTTCCATGTTGGATGATATGCCGCCATCGCGGGCAAGCCCGCTCCCACATTGGAACTGCGGTGTTTAGTGTCCGGCGGAAGCCGCAGGCCCGGCCTTGGCGGTAAACGGCGGCTTGGCCAGCCACACGATCAATATCAGCCCCATGAACATCCAGCCCAGCAAGGTGAAGTAATCCACCGTGGACAGCATGTACGCCTGGCTGACCACCGTCTGCTCCAGCTGCGTGTAGGCCTTGGCCCCTGCCCCGCCCAGTTGGGTCAACGCTTCGCGGGTGGCCGGATCGAACGGGGTGATGCTTTCGGTCAGGTAGGCATGGTGCTGGTCGGCCCGACGAATCCAGATCCAGGTGGTCAACGATGCAGCAAAACTGCCGCCCAGGGTGCGCAGGAAGGTCGCCAGTCCGGAGCCGTCGGCAATCTGGTGCGGTGGCAGGTCCGAGAGCAGGATGGTCAGGGTCGGCATGAAGAACAGCGCCACGCCGATGCCCATGAACAGTTGCACCATGGCGATGTGCTGGAAGTCCACTTCATTGGTGAAACCGGCGCGCATGAAGCAGCTCAGGCCGATGGCCAGGAAGGCCCCACCCGCCAGCACACGCATGTCGAAGCGCGGTGCGTACTTGCCGACGAAAGGTGACAGCAGTACCGGCAGGATCCCCAGCGGCGCGACGGCAAAACCGGCCCAGGTCGCGGTGTAGCCCAATCGGGTCTGCAACCACTGCGGCAGGATCAGGTTGATCCCGAAGAACCCGGCATAGCCCAGGATCAGCACGATGGTGCCGTAGCGGAAGTTGCGGTGGGCGAACAGGCGCAGGTTGACCACCGGATGTTCATCGGTCATTTCCCAGATCACGAAGAACGCCAGGGCCACCACCGAAATAACCGAACCGATCACGATGAAGCTGGACTCGAACCAGTCGGCATCGTTGCCCTTGTCGAGCACGATCTGCAGCGCCCCGACGCCGATGATCAAGGCGATCAGGCCGACGTAATCCATCGGTTGGCGACTGGTGACCACCGGACGTTTTTTCATCTGCTGGGTCACCACCCAGGCGGCGAACAGGCCGATCGGCACGTTGATGAAGAAGATCCACGGCCAACTGTAGCTATCGGTGATCCAACCGCCGAGGATCGGCCCGGCAATCGGCGCGACCACCGTGACCATCGCCAACAGTGCCAGCGCCATCCCCCGTTTCGCCGGTGGATAAACGGCAATCAGCAAGGTTTGGGTCATCGGGTACAACGGCCCCGCCACCACCCCTTGCAGCACCCGAAAGCCCACCAGCTCAGGCATGGACGTGGAAATCCCGCACAAAAACGAGGCCAGCACGAACAGCAGTGTTGCCCAGACAAACAGCTTCACCTCGCCAAAACGGCGACTGAGCCAACCGGTCAGCGGCAAGGCGATGGCGTTGCTCACCGCGAACGAAGTGATGACCCAGGTGCCCTGCTCCGAACTCACGCCCAGGTTGCCGGAAATCGTCGGCAGCGCCACGTTGGCGATGGTGGTGTCGAGCACTTGCATGAAGGTCGCCAGCGACAGGCCGATGGTGCTGAGCACCAGGCTGGGCGGCGTGAAAGAGGCGTTATTGCTCATCGCGAATCCTTTGACACTCAAGTTGCGCTGCGCCCGTTACAGGCGCAGCCGACGGATTGGCGAATCAGCGCTGCGCGGTCTTGCTGACCGCGGCGCTGTTGTCGTGAATCAACTGGGTGATCATGGCGTCGGCCTCGGCCAACTGGCGGTCGTAGATGTTGGTGCTGAATGACGCCTTCTGTGGCGGCTGTTGCGCCAGCACCGGGCCGCTCTGGTCATGCAGATCGACATCGACGAGGGTCGACAGGCCGACGCGCAACGGGTGCTTGGCCAGCTCTTCGGCGTTGACGTGGATCCGCACCGGCACGCGCTGCACGATCTTGATCCAGTTGCCGGTGGCGTTCTGCGCCGGCAGCAAGGCAAAGGCGCTGCCGGTCCCGGCACCGAGGCTGTCGATGGTGCCGCTGTACTTCACGTCGCTGCCGTAAAGGTCGGTCTCGATCTCGACCGGTTGGCCGATGCGCATGTCACGCAGCTGGGTTTCCTTGAAGTTGGCGTCGATCCACAACTGATCCAGCGGAATCACCGCCATCAGCGCCGTACCCGGTTGCACCCGCTGGCCCAGTTGCACCGAACGCTTGGCCACGTAACCGGTGACCGGTGCAATCAGCACGCTGCGCGAGTTGTTCAGGTAGGCCTGGCGCAGTTGCGCGGCGGCGGCCATCACGTCCGGGTGCGATGAAACCACGGTGTCGTCGACCAGCGCGCTGGTGGTCTTGAGCTTTTGTTCGGCATTGGCCAGGGCGTTTTGCGCCGAGGTCAGGTCGTCGCGGGCGTGGGACAGCTCTTCCTGGGAAATCGCCCCGCCGGCGGCGAGGTTCTTGCGCCGGCTGAAGTTGTCCTGGGCCTTTTGCACTTCGGCTTTCTGCGCGTTGACCTGGGCTTTCATGCCATCCACATCGCTGTACAGGCCGCGCACCTGGCGCACGGTACGGGCCAGATTGGCCTGGGCGTTTTGCAGACCGATTTGTGCGTCGTTCGGGTCGAAGTTAACCAGCACCTGGCCTTCGTGGACCAGATCGCCGTCATCGGCGCCGATGCTGACCACGGTGCCGGTGACCAGCGGGGTGATTTCCACCACGTTGCCGTTCACATAGGCGTCGTCGGTGCTTTCACTCCAGCGCCCGTAGAATTCGTGGTAGGCCCAGACGCCCGCGCCGCCGAGCACTACGACGACAGCCAGCACCAACAGCATGAGTTTGCGCTTGCCCGAATTGGGGTTGCCCTGGGTGTTTTCAGGAGGTTGAGTTGTATCGGCAGTGGCCATGACAGGTACCTTGAATTAGTGGGTCAGCGTGGCTGGCGAGGCGTTGGCCGAGGCAATGGCCTCAGGCTGGAAACCGCCGCCCAGCGCCTGCATCAGTTGGATCGACAGGTCAATCTGCTCGGCATTCAGGTTGGCCAGCTGACGCTGGGCCTGGAGCAATTGCTGCTCGATGCTGAGCACGTCCAGGTAGTTGCCGATGCCGGAACCGTAACGCTGGACCACGGTGTTGTAGGAATCCTGGGCGATGTCGGTGGCATGCTGCTGGGCCGCGATCTGCCGGACGATGTCACGCAGCTGGTTGATGCTGTCACTGACATCCCCCAGTGCCTTCACCAGGCTTTTGTTGTACTGCGCCACGGCGAGGTCGTAATCGGCGTCGCGCGAATCGAGGTCGGCGCGCAAGCGGCCACCGTCGAAGATCGGCACCGAGATCGTCGGTGCAATGTTGAAGAAACGGCTGGCGGAACCAAACATCGCATCGCCCAACAGGGATTCGGCGCCGGCTGCGGCACTGAGGTTCAAGTTGGGATAGAACCGGGTCTTGCCGGCGTCGATGTTTTTGCCCGCTGCCTCGACCCGCCAGCGCGCGGCCACCAGGTCCGGGCGACGTCCGAGCAACTCTGCCGGCAACACTGAAGGTAGCGCTACCACGCCTGGCTGAAGAATGTTCGGTCGGGCAATTTCATTGCCGCGGTCCGGGCCTTTGCCGAGCAGTACCGCGAGGGCGATTTTCGCGCTGTTCAGGCGCTTCTCGGCATCGATCAGGTTGGCTTGGGAAGTGGCTTCCAGGCTTTCGGTCTGCTGGAACTGATACTGGCTGTCGATCCCGGCCGTCAGCCGGCGCTGGCTCAGGTCGAGCATTTGCCGGGTGCGCTTGAGGTCTTCGCTGGACAGGTCGTAGACGATGTGTGCCTGGCCCAGATCGCTGTAGGCGCGGGCAACATCGGCGGCCAGGGTCAGTTGCGCAGCCTGCTGGTCGACTTCGGCGGCACGGGCCTGGCCAAGGGCCGCTTCCCAGGCATCGCGCTGGCCGCCCCACAGGTCGAAGTTGTAGTTGAAACCGGCGCTGATGTTGCGAATGGTGGCGTAAGCGTCCCCCTGCCCGAGCGGGTCCTGGTCGCGGGCCAGGCGCGAACGGCTGACGCCGGCGCTGGCATCCAGGGTCGGCATCCGTTCGGCGTCGGCGGCGTAGGCAGCGGCGCTGGCCTGATGGGCGCGGGCGTCGGCAATCTGCATGTCCGGGCTGTCGCGCAGGGCTTCGCGGATCAGGCCGTCGAGTTGCGGGTCGCCGAGGCTCTTCCACCAGTCGCTTTTCGGCCAGGCGGCCGGCGACAGGGTCACGCCGCCGAGGGATTGCCCGGCCTCGAGGGTTTTCGCGTCGAGGCTGACACCTGCGGTTTTCAGGCCGCTGTAACTGGCGCAACCGCCCAGGCTCATGGCCAACAGCACCAGGCTCAGGCCGGCACGCAAGGGTTTACTGCTCATTTGTCACCTACCCGCAGCAGGGTGATCGAGTCACCGGCTGCCAGCAAAATTTTCTTCAGGATCAACTCCAGAGTCTTCAGCTCATCCGGAGTGATGGCACCGGCCAGTTCATTCATGGCTTCGGCACCGATGTGCGGCAATAGACTGGCGAGCTTCTGCCCTTCTTCGGTCAGTACCAACTGCACCTGACGGCGATCCGCCTCGGAGCGTTGGCGGGCGAGGAAACCTTTCTGTTCCAGACGATCGAGCATGCGCGTCATCGAGCCGCTGTCGAGGGACAGGTGACGGCACAGCTCGCCCGGCGAATCGACGCCGTACTGGGCGATGATGATCAACACCTTGAACTGCGCGGCGGTGATGCCGTGGGGTTCCATGCGGGTGTCGAGGATCCGGTCCTTGAGCAGCGCGGCACGTCCGAGCAACAGGCCGAGATGGCAATTCTGGAAATCTTCCGGAGAGAAATGTTTCATCTGACCACCAATTAGCTGCCTAGGCAGTGAATGTATGTCGAGATGTTACTGCCTAGGCAGCGAATGTCAACGTAATAGTTAGCAAGCTTTGTAAATAGTTGACTAACGGCGTCGGGATTTGTTTCGACCACACTGACGCCATCGCTGGCAAGCCAGCTCCCACAAGGATCGCATTGGACCTTGTGGGAGCTGGCTTGCCAGCGATGGCAGCGACTCGGTTTGAAGAGGAAACGGGAGCCTAGAAATCCCGCTTGTAGAAGATGTCCAGCGAACTGGCCACGCCGCCGGCGGCTTCGAGATAGACCTTTTTGCTCAGCTTGTAGCGCAAGGCAATGGTATTGGCCGGTTCGAACACGCCGACGCCGTAGCGCAGGCTGAGCTTCTCGGAAATATTGCCGCTGGCCACCACGCTGGTGGCATCGCCACTGCCCTGGGTGTCGAGCTGGAAGTCCTGGATGCCCAGGTTCTTGGCGATGCTGCTGGTCACCCCGGAACTGCCCATCAAGCCCAGACCGAGGGCCGCTTGGGCGAGCATGTTGTTGTCTTCGCCATTGGTGCTCAGCGGACGCCCAAGCACCAGATAGGACAACGCCTGCTCCTGACTCATGGCCGGCTCCGAGAAGATCTGCGTGGTCGGCTGCTCGGCACTGCCACTCAAACGAATGCCGGCGATGATGTCGTCGGTCTTGCGAATGGCCTCGATGTCCAGGTATGGCTGGTCGATGGGACCGGCAAACAGCAGGCGCGCCCGGCGTACCGAAAGCCGCTGGCCGTAGGCACGATAACGCCCGTCGTTGAGCCACAGCTCGCCACGGGTGTCCATGTTGTCGCCGACGTGCACATGGCCCTGCACATTCGCCGTCAGGCCAAACCCGGCGAAACTCAGCTTGTCCTCGCCGACCACCACTTCAATGTCCATCTTCATGGCCAGCGGCGGCTTGCCCTCTTCGGTTTGCTGTCCGACGATCACCGTGTCATCGGAAACCTTGACCGTCGACGGCGGCAACTCGCGAATGGTGATTTCACCCCTCGGTACCAGCACTTTGCCAGCGATGGCCAACTCGTCGCCCTTCATCGAGATTTTCAGGTCCGGTGCGACTTCCAGCTTGGCGTAAGGCTCGACGGTGACCGGCAACTGCGAACCCTTGAGCGCCAGATCTACCACCATGGCCTGCCCCCAGGCGATGTTGCCGTTCAGGCTGCCCTGCCCGGCCTTGCCGCTGTTCCAGCCGCCGTTGAGTTGCACGCTTTCACCGGCGATGAGCGCTTGAACGTGCAGGTTTTGCAGCTCCATCGGCAGTTCAGGCCCGGCAACCACGCCGTCGCTCAGTTGCAGACTGCCATTGACCTGCGGCGCCAGCAGGCCACCGGAAATCGTCCCGCTGCCATTCAGGCGCCCGGCCAGCTTTTCGACCATGGGTACAAACGGCCGCGCCACCGACAGGTCCAGCCCGCTCAAGCGGAATGAACCGGTCACGGGCTTGTTCTTCGGCAACGGATTGAGCTGTGCCTGCACCATCAGTTCCCCGAGCTTGCCACCGACGAAATTGAGTTCGGTGTCGATGCGTTTGGGCGTGAGCTTGCTGGTGAGTTTCAGGGTCTGGTACGGGAAATCCAGCCACTGGTCCTTATCCTTGACGCGCAACGTGCCGCCGCCGGCATCGACACTGACCTGGCCGTTCGGGCCGCTGGCCGGCAAGTCCAGTTGCAGGTCGGCATTGAGCCGACCCTGCCAGGCGAAATCCTTCGGCAACCACTGCGCAAGACTGTCGATGGGGAACTGCTTGAGGTGATAGCGCAGCTTCGGCTCAGGCATCAGGCGCGAGTCTTCACCGCACAGGCTGGCCTGGCCGGAGGCCCAGCAATGGGCGCCGAAGTTGATTTTGCCATCCGCCAGGCGTTCGAGTTTCGCCGGCCCTTGCAGCTTCCAGTCCTGGCCACCGGCCTGGATATCACCGCTGGCCAGGCGTCCGCGCCAATTGCCCTGGTCGAGCGCACCGTCCAGACCAAGCGCCAGTTTCAATTTCGGCCCTTGCAGGTCGAGGTTCAGCTTCTGCTTCCTGATATCGCCCTGGCCGCTGGCGGTCAGTGTTCCCAGCGAGGTGTCGCCGGCCTGGATGCCGCTGCCCTTGAGGTCGATTTGCGCCCGTTGCGCGCTGTCCAGCGTGGCGTCCAGGTTCAGGCTTTGCAGGCGGTTGTCCTGGAAAGCCAATTGCGCGCCTTGCAGGTCAAGCTTGCCCTGGGGCGCCTTGAGCGTGCCGGCGACATCCACGCGGCCATTGAGTTGGCCGCGCAGCTCTGGCCAGAGCTGCGCCAGGCGCGGCAACTTCAGATCGATCTGGCCGGCGAGTTTCTGTTGCAGGCTGCCCTTGCCAGTGATGCTGTTGTCGCCAAGGCGAACTTGCAGGGCGTTGAGGTTCCATTGCTCGCCACGGCCATCGGCCTTGGCCTGGATCACCGCTGGCTGACCGCGCAGTTTGCCCTTGAGGTCCAGGTCGGCATTGAGGCTGAGCACTTCGTTTTTCATCTCGCCCTGGCTGCGCAACGGCCCGGCGAGGGTGCCCGGCAGCTCCGCGACCCAGTACGCCGGGTTGATCGCCGACAGGTCCAGCGCGGTGTCCCAGGCAATGCCGTCGGCAAATTGCAGGTTCAGGTGCCCTTCGGCCTTGCCCTGCCCGGCCTGGAGTTGAATCTGCTGCAGGTAGATTTTCGTCAGGTCGCCGGCGAACGGGCTGGCCAGGGTGAAAGCACCGGCCGGACCATCCGCTGCCGCGTCGAAATGACCGAGGTACTTGCCGTCGGTGTAGGAGATTTCGCCGGTGAACGTGCGCAGCGTTACCTGCGGCTCGTCGATGAGCGGATAGAGCCTGTGCCAGGGAAAATCCAGCCAGTCGATCTTCGCTTGAGCGCTCAGGCCTTTGCTCCAGTCCAGAACCCCTGTGAGCTTGAGGCTTTGCTTGTCGTTGGCGGTCAGGTCCAGCGCGGCGATCTGTGCACCGTTGGCGTCGACCTTGCCCTGCAGCGCCAGGGCGACCGGCCCTTGCTCGGCGGGTAATGTGGCTTTGCCGAGCAGTGCGTAGCCGTTCTTCAAGTCGCCGGCCCCCGTGAGCTCAAGTTGATTGAGTTGCAGGGTGTCCGGCAGATCGGCGCTGGCCTTGAAGCCATCGGCGGTGATCCGCACCTTGGCCGGCAGGTTTTCCACCAGTGGTTGCAGCTCGCCGCTCAGTTGGCCGTTGAGGTAACCACTGCTGTCGGCTTTGAGGTTCAGGGTCTTGAGCAGGTCGCCGTCGATCTTGAGTGCCAGATCCCAGGGTGCTGGGGTAGACAGGGTCAACTTGCCTTCTGCGGTAAGTGGCCAGTTGCCGCTCGGTTGCAGGGAGCCGGACAGGTTCAGGCTCAGGTCATCGCGCTGCAAATGCACGGAATCGATCTGCATACCCTCAGGGGTCCAGTGCGCCGCGAGTTGCAGGCCCTTGAGTTGTTCGCTGCCGTTGAACAGCAACCGGCCGACCTTGACGTCTCCCAACTGAATGGCCAATGGCAACTTCAGTTCCGGCAGCGTGATCGGGCCGCTGTCGGGCTCTTCGGCACCCGGCGGGAACGTCAGGCTGACCTGATCGGCCTGCAATCGCTCGATGCACAGGGTCATGCGGGCCAGGCAAAATGGCGACCAGGCGAAAATCACCTGGCTCAGTTCAACCCGGTTGTTGTCTTGCTGCCACAACACCCGGTCGGCACTCCACTGCCCGCCCAGCCGGCCCTGGAAGTTGTCCAGGCTCAGCCCCGGTACGAAGCCCAGCGCCCAGCGGCTGCCTGTCGCCGTGCCCAACACCGTGGCCAGCGTCAGGACAACCAGCATCAACAGTGCCGTTATCGCCAGCAGCGTTACTTTCAAACCACGCTTCACAGCTCAGGCCCCATGGAAAAGTGCAGTCGAATGCCGCCATCGTCGTCCAGCGCATGGGCCAGGTCCAGCCGGATCGGCCCCACCGGCGAGACCCAGCGCACGCCGATGCCGACCCCGGTCTTGAGGTTCGGCAACTCGAGTGTGTTGAAGGAGTTGCCCTGATCGACAAAAGTCGCGACCCGCCATTTTTCGGCGATGGAATACTGGTATTCCGCGCTGGCGGCCACCATGTAGCGGCCACCGATGCGGTCACCGTCGGAGTTTTCCGGGGACAGGCTCTGATAGTCGTAGCCGCGCACGCTCTGGTCGCCACCGGCGAAGAAGCGCAACGACGGCGGCACCGACTTGAAACCGTTGGTGGCGCTGCCGCCGACCTGCACCCGCCCGAGGAAGCGGTGTTTATCGAACACCGTGGTCAGGCCTTTGACCAATGCCGTGCCGTAGAGCAGGTTGCTGTCGGAACCCAGGCCTTCCTTGGCCACTTTGGATTCGAATGCCAGGCGATAGCCGTTGTGCGGGTCGATGCGGTTGTCGCTTTTGAGGTACGAGTAGCTCACACCCGGCATCAGCAAGGTACTGAGTCCCGCGTCGTCGCCCAGTTGGTAATCCTCGCGCTGCCACTTCAGCGAAACCACCCGTTGCCAGCCGCTGGGCAGTTTGCTGTGCCACTCGGGGCCGAGGGTCAACAGCTTGCTGTGGCTTTCCTTATCGGCGATTTCTTCATTCTGGTAGCCGCCGGCAAAACGCAATTTGTCGGTCAGTGGCGGGTCCAGCGGAATGTCGTAGAACAGCCCGACGTTTTGCCGCGGCGCCGAGACTTCGGTTTCCCAGCCGTAACTGTGCCCTTGCGCGTTGACCCAGTGCCGGGTCCAGTTGGCCTTGGCCCGTGGGCCGACGTCGGTGGAGAAACCCAGGCCCAGGCCCATGGTCCGTGGCTTGCGGGTTTCGAGCTTGACGTCCACCGGGATCACATCTTCTTTCGATGCCGTGGGTGCCGCGTCCACGCGCACGCCTTCGAAGTAGCCACTCGATTGCAGGTTCTGATTGAGTTCGGCGATCAGTTCCGAGTCATAGGGCGCACCGGCCTTGAACGGCACCATGCGTTGCAGCAGCTCGTCGTCGAACGGCGTATCGCCCTCGAAACTGACCTTGCCCAAGGTATAGCGCGGACCACTTTCATAGATCAGTTCGATATCGGCGACGCCGGCTCGCGGGTCGACCGACAGTTTTGAACGGGTGAAGCGGCCGCTGAAAAAGCCATAACGCGAAGCCTGATTCTGGATCAGCCGCTTGGCGTCCTCGTAATGACCATGATTGAGCACGGCGCCGGACTTGAGCGCGTCGCTCTTGGGGACTCGAAAGGCCTTGAGGGAAGCGGCCGGACCCTCGACACGTACCGTGACGTTGCGCAGATGCACCGGCTCGCCGGGATCGACCGTGAGCACCAGGCGCGGCTTTTCGCCGCCCTTCACTTCGCTGTCGATGTGCGGCTGGTAATAACCCAAAGCCTGGGCGGCCTTGCGTGCCTGCTCCTCGGCGCCACGGCTGAAGCGCAGCAGCGCCTCCTCATCGCGATCGCCGAGGCTGCCGATATAGCCTTCAATATTGGCCTTCAGCTCGTCATTGGACGGTTTGATCCGTACATCCAATTCACTTTGTGCCAGCGCTGCGCAGCTGGTCATCAGCATCAGCACACCGCTGGTAATTCTTCCTGGAAACTTCATAGGCGCGGATGCTATCACGAGCTCGAGAGCGTGATAGAGCCTGACTTGCCCGGAAAGTTCTTGGATTAAGCCGTTGCTGTATGTAACACCTGGGGATTGGGGTGAAAAAACACGTGCTCGCGCACCGGTCCTACGGCGACTTCACCGATTTCCTCGTACCCCTGACGCTTGTAGAACTCCAGATAACGCGGATTGCCGGTGTCGAGGATCACGCCCTGTGAGTTTTCATCCACGGCGCACCAGTTGTGCACGGCTTGCAACAGTTGCTCGCCGAAATGTTGGCCCTGGAACTGCGGATGAACCCCGAGCAATGGCAAGACGTGCACCGAGTCGTTCGGCACGCAGGCCTCCACGGCGGCGTGGTACTCGAGGTAGCGACGGGTGCAGCGAAATCCTGTGCTGAGCACCATGCGCAGGCGCCACGCCCAGCTTTCGGTGACGCCAAGACGACGTTGCGGCGGCGCGATCAGGGCGATGCCGATCAGGCGGTCGTTGACCAGCAGGCCGATGGCCGGCAGGTCCTGGAGAAAATGCTGGGTCACCAGTTCGCGCACCGTGGCGCGAACCCGCTGTTCGTAACCGGGGCGTTCGGCTTCGAACAGATAACCGAAGGTCGGCTCGTGTCGATACGCCTGGTACAGCAGCGAACGGGCTTCGCGGGCGTAGCCGCTGTCGAGCATGTGGATATCGGCGATGGCGGTCGAGGTTTCGGGCATGACGATTGATCTCCCCGGCACAGCTCGGGTGGCTGCGCTCTTGTTGTTACGAGCCTGTCGGCGCTGACACAGTTCCTTACAGATCCGAAATCAGTGTAGGCAATGAAATCGCCTTCGCGAGCGACACAGATCTGACTGTACAGAGTAAATCCCTACCCCACACTGGCCCGATTCCCACATGTCAGCTAGCATCGCCCTTTTGCCAGGACTGCCGACCATGAAGATCGTCTCCTTCAACATCAACGGGCTGCGCGCCCGTCCCCATCAGCTGGCGGCGCTGATCGAAAAGCACCAGCCCGATGTGATCGGCCTGCAGGAAACCAAGGTCCACGACGAACAGTTCCCGCTGGCCGAGGTTCAGGCCCTGGGTTATCACGTGTATTTCCACGGGCAAAAAGGCCACTACGGCGTCGCCCTGCTGTCGCGCCAGGAGCCGCTGGCCCTGCATAAAGGTTTCGTCACCGACGAAGAAGACGCCCAGCGACGCTTCATCTGGGGCACTTTCGCCGACGCCAACGGCGTGCCGGTGACCATCATGAACGGTTATTTCCCACAGGGCGAAAGCCGCGACCACCCGACCAAATTCCCGGCCAAGGAACGTTTCTACGGCGACTTGCAGCAATTGCTGGAAAGCCAGTTCAAGAACGACCAGCCACTGGTGGTGATGGGCGATGTGAACATTTCCCCGGAAGACTGCGACATCGGCATCGGCCCGGACAACATGAAGCGCTGGCTGAAGACCGGTAAATGCAGCTTCCTGCCGGAAGAGCGCGAGTGGATGGCCCGCCTGAAGAACTGGGGCCTGGTCGACAGTTTCCGCCACCTGAACCCGGACGTGACCGACACCTTCAGCTGGTTCGACTACCGCAGCCGCGGCTTCGAAGACGAGCCCAAGCGCGGCCTGCGTATCGACGTGATCCTCGCCTCCCATGGCCTGCTGCCACGGGTGAAGGCTGCCGGAGTGGACTACGAGTTGCGCGGCATGGAAAAACCATCGGACCATGCGCCGATCTGGCTTGAATTGAGCTGATCCTCTCAGCAGTTTGTCATTTTTCCGAAACCTTACTGACTTAATCTCCCGGCACCTCCTTTAGCTATATAAGGTGCCGGCATGATGCTGCGCGTGTTGTTCCTGTTGATGTTGTGCACGGGCTTGCCGCAGGCGGTCTCGGCCGGCGACTTGCCGACACCCGAACACGGCCCCGTACTGCGCATTCAGGGCTCCAACACCATTGGCGCGGCATTGGGACCGGCGCTGGTCGAGGGCTTGCTGAGCGAACAGGGCCTGCGCAAGATTCATCGCGAAACCCCGGACACCGCCAACGAATTGCGCATTGTCGGCGAAACCGTTGAGGGTCGGCGGGTCGTGGTGGAGGTGGCAGCCCATGGTTCCAGCACCGGTTTCACTGCACTGAAAGCAGCCAGCGCCGATCTCGCCGCCTCGTCGCGCCCGATCAAGGACGGCGAACTGGCCAGCCTGCAGTCCCTCGGCGACCTGAAAAGCCCGAACGCAGAACAAGTCATCGCCATCGATGGCCTGGCGATCATCCTTCACCCGGACAATCCGCTGAATCAACTCGACACCGTGCAACTGGCGCACATTTTCAGTGGCGAGGTGAAGACCTGGGAAGACCTCGGCGGCCGCGGCGGTCCGATTCATCTGTATGCGCGCGATGATCAGTCCGGGACTTACGACACCTTCAAGGAACTGGTCCTCAGTGGCCGGGGCAAGACCCTGAGCAGCTCGGCGAAACGCTTCGAGTCCAGCGAACAGCTGTCCGATGCGGTCAGCGCAGACCCGAAAGGCATCGGTTTTATCGGTCTGCCCTACGTGCGCCAGGCCAAGGCCGTGGCCATTGTCGATGGTCAATCACAAGCCATGCTGCCGCTCAACAGCCTGATTGCGACGGAGGATTATCCGCTGTCCCGTCGGTTGTTCCTTTACCTGCCACCCAACGGGAAAAACCTCTGGGCCAGTGCCCTGGTGGCCTTTGCACAGAGCACCAAGGGTCAGGCCATTGTCGCCGCCAACGGTTTTATTGCCCAAACCGTCCAGGCCATGGCCGTTACGCCCAATGCGCTGATGCCCGAGGGATACCAGTCCCTCAGTCGTCATGCCCAGCGGTTATCGGTGAATTTTCGCTTTGAAGAAGGCAGTGCCAGCCTGGACAACAAGGCGCGGCAAGACCTGACGCGAGTGCTCGACTATTTAAAGCAGCACGGCAAGGTCGATGGCCAGGTCACGCTGGTGGGGTTTGGCGATGCCAAGAGCGACCCGGCGCGCGCCGATCTGTTGTCGAAGCTGCGGGCCATGGCGGTACGGCGGGAGTTGGTGAAGAACGGCGTGGTGTTTCGCGAAATTCGCGGGTTTGGTGCGGAGATGCCGGTGGCGGCCAATAGCGCCGATGAGGGAAGGATCAAGAATCGGCGGGTTGAGGTTTGGGTGTATTGAACCTGCTTTTGATGCACTGGATCGACTGACGCCATCGCGGGCAAGCCCGCTCCCACAGGTTCGGTGCAGTCCTTGTGGGAGCGGGCTCGGTCCGGGCGGCGATCCGACGATGAACGATAACGCGGTGTCTGTCAGTGCCCGCTGCGCATCATCTCTTTCGGCACATACTTGCCGATTTCAAACTTGCCGATCGCCGCACGGTGCACTTCGTCCGGGCCGTCGGCCAGGCGCAGGGTACGCTGCATCGCGTACATGTAGGCCAGAGGGAAATCGTTGGAAACCCCTGCCCCGCCATGAATCTGGATCGCCCGGTCGATCACCCGCAACGCAACGTTCGGCGCGACAACCTTGATCTGCGCGATCTCGCTTTTCGCCACTTTGTTGCCGACGGTGTCCATCATGTACGCCGCTTTCAGCGTCAGCAGGCGTGCCATATCGATCTCCATCCGTGAATCGGCGATCTTGTCGATGTTGCCACCCAGGCGTGCCAGGGGTTTGCCAAATGCCGTACGGCTAACCGAGCGTTTGCACATCAGCTCCAGTGCACGCTCGGCCATGCCGATCGAACGCATGCAGTGGTGAATCCGCCCAGGACCAAGGCGACCTTGAGCGATTTCGAAGCCGCGGCCTTCGCCCAGCAGGACGTTTTCGTACGGTACCCGGACGTTTTCGAAATGCACTTCAGCGTGACCATGCGGTGCATCGTCGTAGCCGAACACCGGCAGCGGACGCACGATCTTCACGCCCGGTGCATCGACAGGCACCAGAATCATCGAGTGCTGGGCGTGACGTGGCGCGTCCGGATTGCTCAGGCCCATGAAGATCAGGATCTTGCAGCGTGGGTCGCAAGCACCCGAAGTCCACCATTTCTTGCCGTTGATCACCCACTCGTCACCATCGCGCACGGCTCGGGCGGCCATGTTGGTGGCGTCGGAAGATGCAACGTCCGGTTCGGTCATGGCGAATGCCGAACGGATTTCACCGCGCAGCAGAGGTTCGAGCCAGCGCTGTTTCTGCTCTTCGTTGGCGTAACGCACCAGCACTTCCATGTTGCCGGTGTCCGGTGCCGAGCAGTTGAACGGCTCTGGCCCCAGCAGCGAACGGCCCATGATTTCCGCCAGCGGTGCGTATTCGAGGTTGGTCAGGCCGGCGCCCAGCTCGGACTCAGGCAGAAACAAATTCCACAGGCCCTCGGCCTTGGCCTTGAGTTTGAGCTCCTCCATGATCGCGGTCGGCTGCCAGCGATCACCCTCGGCGACCTGACGCTCGAACACGGCTTCGGCGGGATAGACGTAGGTGTCCATGAACGCAGTGACGCGCTCACGCAGTTCCTGAACCTTGGGCGAATAAGCGAAATCCATGAGCGAGATACCTTCTTGGGGGAGGTTGTTTAGATCATGCAATCGATGCTAGAACAGCCATGAAAATTTACCTAGCCTATTCTCGGCGTGTATAAACATTCATCACCGATATATGATCGGCTGATCGTCATGGTCAGCCCGCCCACATAACAAGAGAACCGCGTAATGAATCTGAGCAAGGTCGATCTCAACCTTTTCATCGTCTTCGACGCGATCTACACCGAAGCCAACCTGACCCGTGCCGGGCAGATCGTGGGCATTACCCAGCCGGCGGTGTCGAACGCGCTGGCCCGGTTGCGCGAGACCTTCAACGACCCGTTGTTCGTGCGCACCGCCCAGGGCATGGTGCCGACGCCCATGGCCCAAAACATCATCGGCCCGGTGCGCAACGCGCTCTCGCTGCTGCGTGTGTCGGTGCAGGAAAGCCGCATTTTCAACCCGCAGCAAGCGGTAAAGACTTACCGCATCAGCATGACCGACCTCACTGAAGCCGTGATCCTGCCGCCGCTGTTCCAGCGCCTGCGCCGCCTGGCGCCGACGGTGATCATCGAAAGCTTCCTGTCCAAACGCCGCGAAACCACCAAGGAACTGGCGGCCGGACGCCTGGACTTCGCGGTCGACGCACCGCTCAACACCGACCCGCAGGTGCGCCACGTGAAGTTGATGGAAGACCGTTATGTGTGCGCCATGCGCAAGGGGCATCCGCTGGCGGGCAAGGACAAACTCACGCTGGATGACTACCTGAGCCTGACCCACATCCATATCTCCAGCCGCCGCAGCGGCCTGGGCTATGTCGACCTGGCGCTGGGCAAGATGGGCATCCAGCGCAAGATCGCCCTGCGCTCCCAGCATTACCTGATGGCCTCGCAGGTGCTGCAACAAACGGACATGGTCATGACCGTGCCGGAACGTTTCGCCCGCCGCAACGACCTGCATGCCTTTTATCTGCCGGTCAACGATGTGCCACCGGTGGAAACTCACCTTTACTGGCACGAAAGCACTGACCAGGACCCGGCGAACCGCTGGATGCGCGAGCAGATGATCGAGTTGTGCCAGCAGGTGACGGCGCAGGAGAAAAAGCTCGAGAAGGTGTAAGGCTTGATACCGAGGTGCCCCCATCGTCGGAACGCCGCCCGGAGCAAGCTCGCTCCCACAGGGGGCCGGGCTGTTCACAGCATGTACGAGCGACACAGATCCAGTGTGAGAGCGGGCTTGCCCGCGATGAGGACTGCAAGAACAGCGAAAACCTCTGCCCCTTGACGTAAACGTCAACCTGCCATTAGCTTAGCGCCATGACCTTTCGTGAGCGCTTCCATGAGCAGCCAGACCTACAGCATTTCCGATCTCGCCCGCGAGCTCGACATCACCACCCGCGCCATTCGCTTTTATGAAGAGCAAGGCCTGCTCAGCCCCGAGCGTCGCGGCCAGGAACGCATCTACTCGCCCCGCGACAAGGTCAGCCTGAAGCTGATCCTGCGGGGCAAACGCATCGGTTTCTCGCTGGCCGAATGCCGCGAACTGATCGAACTCTACGACCCGTCCAGCGGTAACACCAAACAGTTGCACAGCATGCTGGCGAAAATCAGCGAGCGCCGTGAGCAGCTTGAGCAGCAACTGCTGGATATCGAACAGATGAAACTGGAGCTGGACACTGCCGAAGAACGCTGCGTGCAGGCGCTGGAGCAGACGCTCAAGAACCAGGAAGTCATTCAATAAAACCCGCCCCCTTGTAGGAGCGAGCTTGCTCGCGATGGTCGTTAACGATAACGCGTGTCTGCTGGATAAACGCGGTGCCTGGGAGTCCATCGCGAGCAAGCTCGCTCCTACAGGGTTTTCTGTTCATTCAGACAATCAGCACAGGTCGAATCCCATGCCCCTCCCCACCCACGTACGCATTGTCGAAGTCGGCCCACGCGACGGCCTGCAAAATGAAGCCCAACCCATCAGCGTCGCCGACAAGGTGCAACTGGTCGATGCACTGACCGCCGCCGGGCTCAGCTATATAGAAGTCGGCAGTTTCGTGTCGCCCAAGTGGGTGCCGCAGATGGCCGGCTCCGCCGAGGTGTTCGCGCAGATCCAGCGCAAACCGGGTGTGGTCTATGGCGCGCTCGCGCCCAACCTGCGCGGTTTCGAGGATGCCCTCGCCGCCGGGGTCAAGGAAGTGGCCGTGTTCGCGGCGGCATCCGAAGCGTTTTCGCAACGCAACATCAATTGCTCGATCAGCGAAAGCCTGGAACGTTTCGCGCCGATCATGGATGCCGCCAGGCAACAGGGGGTGACCGTGCGCGGGTATGTGTCCTGTGTGCTGGGCTGCCCCTATGAAGGTAACGTCGCCCCGGAGCAAGTCGCCCTGGTCGCCCGCGAGCTGTATGCCATGGGCTGCTACGAGGTCTCGTTGGGGGACACCATCGGCACCGGTACCGCTGGCGCAACCCGCAAGATGTTTGAAGTGGTCACGAAGGATGTGCCCCGGGAGAAACTCGCCGGGCACTTCCACGACACCTACGGTCAGGCCGTGGCCAACATCTACGCCAGCCTGCTGGAAGGCATCTCGGTGTTCGACAGCTCCATCGCAGGCCTGGGCGGCTGCCCCTATGCCAAGGGCGCCAGCGGTAACGTCGCCACCGAAGACGTGATCTACCTGCTCAACGGCCTGGGCATCGACAGCGGAATCGACCTCGACGCCTTGATGGTTGCCGGTCAACAGATATGCACCGTACTGGGTCGCCCTACCGGCTCACGCGTGGCCAGGGCTCGCAGCGCACAGTGAGTGCGCTGAGTGTGTCCAGGTGTTACCGCTGTGTCTGAAACGTGGGCGAAAGCGAGTAACACGGAAACAAATCGTAGGGTTTTGCCTGAGGCGTAAAACCCTACAAACTACAAACCTTTGATTTTAAAGGCTTTTAAAAAGTTGGCACGCCTCCTGCTATATCTATCGCATAACAAGAATAAAAAAATTGCAGCAACCCTAATAAAAACAAGACGTAACGACTCTGACATAACAAAAACAACACGGCAGAGACGCAGCTAACAGATTTTTTTGGAGAAGATGTACTTTTCAGGGTGCTTTTCGGAGTTACCCGCAACCGGACAGAGAATAATAAAACTACCTTCAGGTAGCTCCCGTATCGGTTGGATCGCTCAGCGAGAAAGTAGATCAGCGCTCAAAAAAATACGTTTGCTCTTGATCCCGAATGGGGATCGCCAAAAACAGCGGTAAAGGGCAACGGTTGCCAAAAACAACAACAGACCGACCCTCAATAATAAAAAAAGAGCACGCGCAACGACAATTAAAGGGGAGCTTCGGCTCCCCTTTGTGCTGTCTGGCGTTTGAGATTTCCGCAGCCCTTTGTAGGAGCGAGCTCGCTCGCGAAGAACACAAGGGCACCGCGTATTTCCAGACTGCACGCGTTATCGTTGACGTTCTTCGCGAGCAAGCTCGCTCCTACAGGGGAACGAGTCAGGCCTTGTTGCTACGCAACTCCTCAATGCTGATCTCGCGCATGCGGAATTTCTGGATCTTGCCAGTCACCGTCATCGGGAACTCCTCGACGAACTTGAAGTAACGCGGCGTCTTGAAGTGCGCGATGCGCTCCTTGCACCAGGCTTGCAGTTCCTGCTCGGTGGCGCTGTGGCCGGGGTGGAACTTGATCCAGGCAACGATCTCTTCGCCATAGCGCGAGCAAGGAATGCCGATCACCTGCACGTCGGCCACGGCCGGGTGAGTAAAGAAGAACTCCTCCAGCTCCCGCGGGTAAACATTCTCACCGCCACGGATGATCATGTCCTTGTTGCGCCCGGCAATGCACACGTAACCCTCTTCGTTCATGCTCGCCAGGTCCCCGGTGTGCATCCAGCCTGCCTGATCGATGGCGCCTGCCGTGCCTTCGGGGTTGTTCCAGTAACCGAGCATCACGCTGTAGCCGCGGGTGCACAGCTCGCCGATGGTGCCACGCGGCACCAGGTTGCCTGCTTCGTCGATGATCTTGCTTTCGAGCTGCGGCTGGGTGCGGCCAACGGTGGTCACGCGCAGTTCCAGGTCGTCTGCAGGACCGGTCTGCAACGACACCGGACTGGTTTCCGTCATGCCGTAGGCAATCTGCACTTCGCTCATGTGCATTTCGCTGATGACCCGACGCATCACTTCGATAGGACAGGTTGCGCCCGCCATGATCCCGGTGCGCAGGCTCGACAGGTCGAACTCGGCGCGTTGCGGCTGATCGAGCATGGCGATGAACATGGTCGGCACGCCGTACAGCGCCGTGGCCTTTTCGTCGGCCACGGTGCCCAGGGTCAGCAACGGATCGAATGCATCGTTCGGATAAATCATCGTGCTGCCATGGGTGATGCAGCCGAGGTTGCCCATGACCATGCCGAAGCAGTGATACAGCGGCACCGGGATCACCAGGCGATCGGCCGCCGTCAGGCCCAGGCTTTCGCCGACCATGTAACCGTTGTTGAGAATGTTGTAGTGACTGAGGGTCGCGCCCTTGGGGAAACCGGTGGTGCCGGAGGTGTACTGAATGTTCACCGCTTGATCGAAATGCAGGCTGTCCTGACGTTCGCGCAATTGTTCGACCGAAACACCGCCCGCCAGATCAGCCAGTTGCGACCAAGGCAGGAAACCGCTCGGCGGCTGTGCATCCAGGCTGATGACGCCACGCAGCTCCGGCAACCGTTCACTGTGCAACTTGCCGATGGACTGCTCCGCCAACTCCGGCACCAGCCCTTGCAGCATCGCGTGATAGTTCGACGTCTTGAAGGCCCCGGCACACACCAGCCATTGGCAACCGGATTGCTTGAGCACGTATTCGAGTTCGGAGCTGCGATACGCCGGATTGATGTTGACCAGGATCACACCGATTTTCGCCGTGGCAATCTGGCTGATGCACCACTGCGCACAGTTCGGCGCCCAGATGCCAAGGCGGTCCCCGGCTTGCAGCCCCAACGCCAGCAGTGCCCTGGCGTGCAGGTCCGCAGCCTCGGCCAGTTGCCGCCAGGTGTAACGCAGCTGTTGATGGCGCACCACCAGCGCCTCCCCGTCCGGGTATTGCGCGACCGTGTTGTCGAACGCCTGGCCGATGGTCATCGCCAACAAGGCTTTGTCCTGGGAACCGCGGGTGTAACTGCGTTGCGGGCTTGCACTGGGTTGATCCATGACGACCCCTATTGTCTTTATTTTGTAGGAGCGAGCTCGCTCGCGAAGAACGTCAGGGCACCGCGTTTATCCAGACAACACGCGTTATCGTTGACGTCCATCGCGAGCAAGCTCGACTCCTACAGAATCACCCAAGTTGACGTTAACGTAAAGGGTGATTGACAGCCATTCGTCACAGGCTTACGTTAACGTAAAGGTGAGAGCCAAATCACGCCCCTCCCCGCCCTACAAAAAAGCCAAAAGGTGACCCATGAGCTACCCATCCCTGAACTTTGCCCTCGGTGAAACCATCGACATGCTGCGCGATCAGGTTCAGTCCTTCGTCGCCAAAGAGATCGCCCCGCGCGCCGCTCAGATCGACATCGACAACCTGTTTCCCGCCGACCTGTGGCGCAAATTCGGCGACATGGGCCTGCTGGGCATTACCGTGCCGGAAGAGTACGGCGGTGCCGGCCTGGGTTACCTGGCCCACGTGGTGGCCATGGAAGAAATCAGCCGTGGCTCGGCCTCGGTGGCGTTGTCCTACGGTGCTCACTCCAACCTGTGCGTCAACCAGATCAACCGCAACGGCAACCACGAGCAGAAATCCAAATACCTGCCCAAGCTGATCAGCGGCGAGCACATCGGCGCCCTGGCCATGAGCGAACCGAATGCCGGTTCCGACGTGGTGTCGATGAAACTGCGCGCCGACAAACGCGGCGACAAGTACGTGCTCAACGGCAGCAAGACCTGGATCACCAACGGTCCGGACGCCAACACCTACGTGATATACGCCAAGACCGACCTGGAAAAGGGCCCTCACGGCATCACCGCCTTCATCGTCGAGCGCGACTGGAAAGGCTTCAGCCGCAGCAACAAGTTCGACAAGCTCGGCATGCGCGGCTCGAACACCTGCGAACTGTTCTTCGATGACGTCGAAGTGCCGGAAGAAAACATCCTCGGCGTGCTCAACGGCGGCGTGAAAGTGCTGATGAGCGGCCTCGACTACGAGCGCGTCGTGCTCTCCGGTGGACCGACCGGGATCATGCAGGCGTGCATGGACCTGATCGTGCCGTACATCCACGACCGCAAGCAGTTCGGCCAGAGCATCGGCGAATTCCAGCTGATCCAGGGCAAGGTCGCCGACATGTACACCCAACTCAACGCCAGCCGCGCTTACCTGTATGCGGTGGCCCAGGCTTGCGAGCGCGGCGAAACCACGCGCAAGGACGCCGCCGGCGTGATCCTCTACAGCGCCGAACGCGCCACGCAAATGGCCCTCGACGCGATCCAGATTCTCGGCGGCAACGGCTACATCAACGAATTCCCGGCCGGCCGTCTGTTGCGTGACGCCAAGCTGTACGAAATCGGCGCGGGCACCAGTGAGATCCGTCGCATGCTGATCGGTCGCGAACTGTTCAACGAAACCCGCTAAACGGAGCTGTCCATGGCTACCCTGCATACCCAGCTCAACCCCCGTTCAGCGGAGTTCGCCACCAACAGCGCGGCGATGCTCAAGCAGGTCGACGCGTTGCACACCCTGCTCGCCCAAGTGGCGCAAGGTGGCGGCCCGAAGGCTCAGGAACGCCACACCTCGCGGGGCAAACTGCTGCCTCGCGAGCGCATCAACCGCCTGCTCGATCCGGGTTCGCCGTTTCTGGAGATCAGCCAGCTTGCGGCCTACGAGGTGTATGGCGAGGACGTCCCCGCGGCTGGCGTGATTGCCGGGATCGGCCGTGTGGAGGGCGTCGAATGCATGATCGTCGCCAACGACGCCACGGTAAAAGGTGGTTCGTACTACCCGCTGACGGTGAAAAAACACCTGCGCGCCCAGACCATCGCCCAGCAGAATCGCCTGCCGTGCATCTATCTGGTGGATTCGGGCGGCGCCAACCTGCCGCGCCAGGATGAAGTGTTTCCGGACCGCGAGCACTTCGGGCGGATCTTCTTCAACCAGGCCAACATGAGCGCCATGGGCATTCCGCAGATTGCCGTGGTCATGGGCTCCTGCACCGCTGGCGGCGCGTATGTACCGGCGATGGCCGACGAAGCAATCATGGTTCGTCAACAAGCGACGATCTTCCTCGCCGGCCCGCCGCTGGTGAAAGCCGCGACCGGTGAAGTGGTCAGCGCCGAAGACCTCGGCGGAGCCGATGTGCACTGCAAGATTTCCGGGGTGGCCGACCATTACGCCGAGAGCGATGAACACGCACTCGCGCTCGCCCGCCGCAGCGTCGCCAACCTCAACTGGCGCAAGCAAGGTGAGGTTCAGCAACGCACTCCGATCGCCCCGCTCTACAGCAGCGACGAGTTGTACGGCGTGGTCCCGGCCGACGCCAAGCAGCCGTTCGACGTGCGCGAAGTGATCGCGCGGTTGGTGGACGGGTCGGTGTTCGACGAATTCAAGGCGCTGTTCGGGACTACGCTGGTTTGCGGTTTTGCCTACCTGCACGGCTACCCGATCGCGATCCTCGCCAACAACGGCATTCTTTTCGCTGAAGCGGCGCAGAAAGGCGCGCACTTTATCGAACTGGCCTGTCAGCGCGGCATTCCGTTGCTGTTCCTGCAGAACATCACCGGCTTCATGGTCGGCCAGAAATACGAGGCCGGCGGCATCGCCAAGCATGGCGCGAAACTGGTGACGGCGGTGGCGTGCGCCAAGGTGCCGAAGTTCACCGTGATCATCGGCGGCAGTTTCGGTGCCGGTAACTACGGCATGTGCGGGCGCGCCTACGATCCGCGTTTCCTGTGGATGTGGCCGAACGCACGCATCGGCGTGATGGGTGCCGAGCAGGCGGCCGGCGTGCTGGTGCAGGTCAAGCGCGAACAGGCCGAACGCAGCGGCCAGGGTTTCAGCGCCGAGCAGGAAGCCGGGATCAAGCAACCGATCCTCGACCAGTACGAAGAACAGGGTCACCCCTACTACTCCAGCGCGCGCCTGTGGGACGACGGTGTCATCGACCCGGCCCAGACCCGCGACGTATTGGCCCTGGCCTTGTCCGCGTCGTTGAACGCGCCAATCGAACCGAGCCGCTTCGGCGTGTTCCGGATGTGATCGGGAGAAAAACATGACCGACTTCAACACCCTCGAACTGCTGACCGACCCCCGTGGTTTTGCCACGCTGTGGCTCAGCCGTGAAGAAAAGAACAACGCCTTCAATGCCGAAATGATCCGCGAACTGATCCTCGCCCTCGACAAGGTCGCGAGCGATGCCAGCCTGCGGTTCCTGATCGTGCGCGGTCGCGGCAAGCATTTCAGCGCCGGCGCTGACCTTGCCTGGATGCAGCAATCGGCCGAACTCGATTACGCCACCAACCTGGACGACGCCCGGGAACTGGCGGAGTTGATGTACAACCTGGCCAAACTGAAAGTCCCGACCCTGGCCGTGGTACAAGGCGCGGCCTTTGGCGGCGCACTGGGCCTGATCAGTTGCTGCGACATGGCCATCGGTGCCGATGACGCGCAGTTCTGCCTGTCGGAAGTGCGCATCGGCCTGGCGCCGGCGGTGATCAGCCCGTTCGTGGTGCAAGCCATCGGCGAGCGCGCGACCCGTCGTTATGCCTTGACCGCTGAGCGCTTTGGCGGGCAACGGGCACGGGAAATCGGTCTGTTGTCGGAGAGCTATGCAAGTGCCGAGCTGGAACAGAAAGTCGAACAGTGGATCGACAACCTGCTGCTCAACAGTCCGGCCGCGATGCGCGCCAGCAAGGACCTGTTGCGCGAAGTCGGCGACGGCTCACTGACCCCGGCATTGCGCCGCTACACCGAAAACGCCATCGCCCGCATTCGCGTCAGCCCCGAAGGCCAGGAAGGCCTGCGCGCCTTCCTGCAAAAACGTCCGCCGAGCTGGCAAGCACAAACCACCAAGGAGCCCCGTTGATGAGCGCACCTGTCCTCACCACCCTGCTGGTAGCCAACCGTGGCGAAATCGCCTGCCGGGTGATGCGCACCGCCAAGGCGCTGGGCCTGACCACCGTGGCCGTGCACAGCGCCACCGACCGTGACGCCCGGCACAGCCGCGAAGCCGACATCCGGGTCGACCTCGGTGGCAGCAAAGCCGCCGACAGCTACCTGCAGATCGACAAACTGATCGCCGCCGCCAAGGCCAGCGGCGCCCAGGCGATTCACCCCGGCTATGGCTTTTTATCCGAGAACGCCGGGTTCGCCCGCGCCATCGAAAACGCCGGCCTGATTTTCCTCGGCCCGCCCGCCTCGGCCATCGACGCCATGGGCAGCAAGTCCGCGGCCAAAGCCTTGATGGAAACCGCTGGCGTGCCACTGGTGCCGGGCTATCACGGCGAGGCTCAAGACCTCGACACCTTCCGCGATGCCTGCGAACGCATCGGCTACCCGGTGCTGCTCAAGGCCACAGCGGGTGGTGGCGGCAAAGGCATGAAGGTGGTCGAGGACGTCAGTCAACTGGCCGAAGCCCTGGCCTCGGCCCAGCGTGAGGCGCTATCGTCATTCGGCGATTCGCGGATGCTGGTGGAGAAATACCTGCTCAAGCCACGTCACGTGGAAATCCAGGTGTTCGCCGACCAGCACGGCAACTGCCTGTACCTCAACGAACGCGACTGCTCGATTCAGCGCCGCCACCAGAAAGTCGTCGAAGAAGCCCCGGCGCCGGGCCTGAGCCCGGAACTGCGTCGCGCCATGGGCGAAGCCGCCGTGCGTTCGGCGCAGGCCATCGGCTATGTCGGTGCCGGCACCGTGGAGTTTTTGCTGGATGCGCGCGGCGAGTTCTTCTTCATGGAGATGAACACCCGCCTACAGGTCGAACACCCGGTCACCGAAGCCATCACCGGCCTCGACCTGGTCGCCTGGCAGATTCGCGTGGCGCGCGGCGAAGCCTTGCCGATGACTCAGGACCAGGTACCGCTGGTGGGTCACGCGATCGAAGTGCGGCTGTATGCCGAAGACCCGGGCAATGATTTCCTGCCGGCGACCGGCCGCCTCGAGCTGTATCGCGAATCCAATCCGGGGCCGGGGCGCCGGGTGGACAGCGGCGTTGAAGAAGGCGACGAAATCTCGCCGTTCTATGACCCGATGCTCGGCAAGTTGATTGCCTGGGGCGAGGATCGTGAACAGGCGCGCTTGCGCCTGCTGGGCATGCTCGACGAGTTCGCCATCGGCGGTCTGAAGACCAACATCAATTTCCTGCGGCGCATTATCGCTCATCCGGCGTTCGCCGCTGCCGAACTCGATACCGGCTTCATTCCGCGCTATCAGGAACAGTTGCTGCCGGCGCCAGCGGAACTCAGCGATGATTTCTGGCAAGCCGCCGCCCAGGCGTTTGCCCAGAGCCAGCTGCCTGTTACCCGTGCCGATGACCCGAGTTCGCCATGGGCGGCGCCGAACGGGCTGCGTGCCGGTTTGCCGAGAGAGATCACCCTTCACTTGAGTTGTGAAGGCCAGGACCATGCGCTGACGCTGGGCGACATCGATGCCCACAGCGCACGGCTCAAGGGCGAGCAACTGCTGACCGAGCACGCAGGTGTACGCCGTCAACACCGCGCAATCCGCCGTGGCGAGCATGTGTATCTGCAGTGGGATGGCGAATTGCGCCGTATCGAGTCTTACGACCCGATCAGCGCCGTCGAGGCCAGCCACAGCCATCAGGGCGGGCTCACCGCACCGATGAACGGCAGCATCGTCCGCGTGCTGGTGGAGGCCGGACAATCGGTCGAAGCCGGAGCGCAATTGGTGGTACTTGAAGCGATGAAGATGGAGCACAGCATCCGCGCGCCCCATGCCGGTGTGATCAAGGCACTGTATTGCCAGGAAGGCGAGATGGTCAGCGAAGGCAGTGCGCTGGTCGAACTGGAAGAAGCGTGAAATGAAGATCGGTCCTACGCATCGCGAGGACCGATCTGATCAGAACCTGGCTGTTGCCTGAACCACGACGCCGATGATTCGACATTCGTCGGTATACAAGGCTTTAGGATACGTCGGATTGAGCGGGACCAGATAACGCTGCCCGCCCTCTTCGATCAGTTTGCGAAACGTGGCTTCGGTGCTGTCCGGCCACTGGGCAATGACCAGTTTGCCAGGCACGGCTTCCACGGCCGGGTCGACCAGAATCAGCATGCCTTCCGGGATGCTGATGCCATTGGGCGCGGTCATCGCGTCACCGGCCACTCTCAACCAGTACGCCGCCCCGCGGGCATGGTAATCGGACAGTTCAAACTGCTCTTTTGCATACGCCGGGAGCTCACCGTCGCGCACCTGCGCAGGTTCGCGCCAGTCACTGACGGGGTAGCGAAAGTACGGGTTGTACTTCTGAGTCAGGGGCAGTTCGTCGTCCGTGGACGCCAGCGGTTCCCGGATCACCAGCGCCACTTCGAGAAACTCGAGACCCAGCGCCCGCAGGACACGGTTCATGTCTTCGATGCCGGGTTCACGACGCTTGTTGAGCCAGTGGCCAATGCCGCCCTGGGACATCCCGAGGCGCTCGGCGAGTATCTCTTGAGTGATTTTGAGTTCACTCATCTTGGCCTTGACCAATTCAATCCATTTATCCATGTGCGGCACGATACGTGGGCGACTCCGGCCATCAAAACACATATTGTAGTATTTAATTTGTCGTCACAAATACAATTCGTATTAGGATCAATTCACGGATCTGAATCTGACACGGAGCTTGCCATCACCATGAACCCACCCGCCAATGACCTGCCGAACATACAAATCGATACCACCCTCACCTCGCCCCAGGGCTCCGCGGCGGCACAGCGCGCGCTGGACTACTACTTGAAACCAACTGTTTCAGAGGAAATGGACGAGCCGCGTTTTTTTGATGTGAACCGCAATATCGGCGGCGAAGAGGCGTTGGTCCATGCGCTGGATCTGTTGCGCTGTGCGGCCGCCACCGCGTACGAGTCGGCCAATCACCTGCAAGGCGCCAACCGTGACCTGGCGTTTTCGACGGTGCACATGATCGACATGGCCAGGGCGATGGTCGATCGATCGCTGGAGAAGTATGAAAACGCTTGAAGTGGAAAAGGCGAATCGAGAGGACAGGAAAGAATTTTCCTATCGCGCAGGTAAAAACGTTTGACTTGCAAACGAGAATGATTATTATTGCATCAGCTGGTCGCGAGATCAGTCGATGGACCAAGTGACCTTAGGTCGGTCTCCTGGACTATCTCCTCATCAGGCTAATCACGGTTTTTGACCCGGCTTTTTGCCGGGTCTTTTTTTTGCCAGTTTTCTGGCTTTTGGCTTCAGGCTAATGAAGTCTTTGGGTGTCGCAAATTCGATGGCGCGGATGATATCAAAAGAATACCGATTGGCAAGAGAAGCCCGGCATCATTGGTTGAAACCACTGACAAATAGCACTTGAGAATCAATCGCACAATCTCTAAGCTGCGACAGCGTCAAGGAGGACGCCCCCACCGCTACACCCCGCAATTTCCCTCGGTTTCACCCTTCCCTGCGTGTAAAGTAGCCGCCATAAAAATCATATTCAGGAATCGATTATGACCGTGGCCAAATCCTCTTTCGATATCAGCGCCAACTTCGACAGCGGCAACATCCAAGTCATCGACATCAGCGATCCGCTCAAACCGCTTCTGGCCATCCGCCCGGACACCAAAAGCAACCATTTCCAGTGGTTCCACTTCAAGGCCAGCGGCCTGCATGTCGGCCAGGATCACTGGTTTCGCCTGAACAATGCCAGCCAGTCCTCCTATAACAAGGCCTGGACCGGTTATCAGGCGGTGGCGTCCTACGATCACGTCAACTGGTTCCGCGTACCGACCATTTTCGAAGGCGACTGCCTGCGCTTCAGCCTCGAAGCCGAACAGACCCACGCCTGGTTCGCCTACTTCGAGCCCTACAGCCGTGGCCGTCACGACTGGCTGATCGAGCAGGCGCTGAGCAAGGCCGGCACCGAACTGCTGGCCACCGGCAAGAGCGTCGAAGGCCGTGACATCCAGTTGTTACGCAAAGGCACCGGAGCCGAGGGCCGCCGCAAGGTGTGGATGATTGCCCAGCAACATCCGGGCGAGCACATGGCCGAGTGGTTCATGGAAGGCGTGATCGAACGCCTGGAAAAACACGACGACCCGGTACTCAATAAACTGCTGGCCAGCGCCGACCTGTACCTGGTGCCGAACATGAACCCGGACGGTGCTTTCCACGGCCACCTGCGCACCAACGCCATGGGCCAGGACCTCAATCGCGCCTGGCAGAGCGCCAGCCAGGAAATCAGCCCGGAAGTCCTGTTCGTTCAGCAGCAAATGGAAAAGTACGGCGTCGACATGTTCCTCGACGTCCATGGTGACGAGGAAATCCCTCACGTCTTCACCGCCGGTTGCGAAGGCAACCCCGGCTACACACCGCGGATCGAAAAACTCGAGGAGCACTTCCGCAACCATCTGAAGCACACCACCAAAGACTTCCAGACCAAACACGGCTATGTCCGCGATTTACCGGGCCAGGCCAACATGACGCTGGCCTGCAACAGCGTGGGGCAGAAGTTTGACTGCCTGTCGCTGACCCTGGAAATGCCGTTCAAGGATCACGACGACCACCCGAACGCGGAAACCGGCTGGTCGGGCAAGCGTTCGAAACAGCTGGGCAAGGATGTGTTGACCACGCTTGCCGATATGGTCGATACCTTGCGCTGATTCCTCCCGCCAGTTGACCATCAGTGATGAGGGAGCCAGCGCCCTCATCACGAACGCTCTTCAGCCTCGATCCTTGCCCCGCAACATGCTGTCCAGCACCTCATCACGCCGAATCCAGCCGTGAAACAGCGCTGCTGCCAAATGCAGCAACACAGTCAGAAACAACAGGTACGCCAGATACCCGTGGGCCTTGCGCAAAAACGCAAACACCTGCGCATTCGCCGGCACAATCGACGGCAGTTGCAACGAACTGCTGAGCATGACCGGTTCGCCAGACGCAGAAATCATCGCCCAGCCCAGTAGCGGCAAGACCAGCATCAGAGCGTACAGCAGCACATGCGATGCCTTGGCGGCCAGCACCTGCCAACCTGGCAGATCCGCTGGCAGCGGTGGCTGCGTGGTGGAAAATCGCACCACCAGCCGCACGATCACCAGCAGCAAAATCGCGATGCCCAAGGGTTTGTGCAAATGAATCAGCCATTCATGTCGCTCGGACACCGAGGCAACCATGCCGGCGCCGATAAACAGCATGGCGATGATCATCAACGCCATCAGCCAATGCAGCAGGCGCGCCAGCGGGGCGAAGTGGTTCGGTTGGCTACTCATTGCCGGGTCTCCTGTTTGGCGGCGGGCAACTGGCTGACTTCGCTGGTACGACGCAGGTAGGAAGAGGCGTAACCGGCTGAACGAGCGGCGAGCAACGGGTCGTCGGAACCTTCGATCCCGGTAGGCAACACCAGCGGATCGTAGTTGATGTCACGGCATTCGCCGTTGAGTTGCGGCTGGGTCTTCTCAAGCACCAGCGTGCCGGCATTCAACACTTTGCGCCCGTCGGGCCAGGCCTTGCTGGCGTCGTTGACCGGGTCGCCGGGGTTGGCCAGGGTGATGTTCAACTGCCAGCGCAACGGGCCTGCGGCGATTCGCTGAACCAGGTCTTTCTCGAGGAAATCATTACCTTCCGGTGCCGTGGCCCCTGGTGCGTCCTGGGCCATCGGCACCATGTTCCAGCGCACTGCCTGGCGTTGGCCGGCCGCGTTGACCAGGTAGAACGCATTGACGCTGTTGTAGTTTTCGGTGGCGTAGCTGGCCGAAGGCTTGGCCGTTTTGATCCAGGCCAGGAACGGTGCGGCTTCCGGGTGTGAACCAAAGAACGCCGGAACCGCCTTGGGGTCCGGCTTGCCCGTGGCCGGGTCTGGCGACTGGGCTTTTTGCAATTGATAGAACGCCTCGGGCGTGCCCACCGGGAACACCGGCATGCTGTTCATCCCCGTGCGCCATTGCTGGCCGTTGGCCTGGTTGAAACGCAACGCCATGCTGCGGATCGGCACGGCGCTGTCCGGCGCGTAAGGGTTGCCGGCCGGCAAGGCGAATCGTCCGACCACCGGCGTCCGCGCGTCATTGAACACTTGAGCGGTGGAATAGCTGCGTGCCTCGCCGCTGCTCTCGAAATGCCCGATCACACACACGCCTTTGGAATGGTTGCGACGGAAACCCGGATGCACGCCGTTGTTGGTTTCCAGCACGTTGATCAGTTTCTTCGGGGTCAGGCGCTGTGGGTCGAGCGTGCCGTTGACGTAGGCAAACGCCCCGGCCACGGCGGCAACGACCAGGGCAATGCCAGCCAGACGCAACGTCAGGCTGGCTGCGCTCAGGGGCGGCCGGATTGGCGGTGATGATCGATCTACCATGAAAGGCTCCAGGGCCATCGGCCACAAGTGAGAAGAATCAAGCAGACGAACCGCAAGCAGGTTTATTCCCACACGCGGTGTTTATTTTTTCTGACGTGGAATAACCTCGAGTTCCGGGCGTCTTCCTAGTCCAAAGCGTAGTGACTAGTCAGAATTTGATGAACGATATCGACGAACAACTGAGAGAAATCATTCCGCGATTGCGGCGCTTTGCCGTGTCCTTGACGCGCAACACCAGCAGCGCTGACGACCTGGTGCAAGCCTGCCTGGAGCGCGCGCTGTCGAGTTGGGGCAGCAAACGCACCGAGGGCGACTTGCGCGCCTGGCTGTTCTCGATTCTCTATCGGCAGTTTCTCGATGCGCACCGGCGCGCCCGGCGCTACGCGCGCATGCTCGAATTCTTCACCGGACGCGACGATGCCCAGCCGTCGGTGGAGCGCACCGTAATTGCCCAATCGACCCTCAACGCCTTCGATCAACTGCCCACCGAACAACGTGCACTGCTGCTCTGGGTGTCGGTGGAAGGCTTGAGCTACAAAGAGGTCGCCGAGATTCTCGACGTACCCACCGGCACCGTGATGTCCCGCCTGTCCCGGGCTCGCCAGGCCCTGCGCCAACTCAGCGACGGCGAAATCAACCGCCCTTCCCTGCGGAGACTCAAATGATCAGCATGCCCCCCGGCGAGCGTGACCTGCACGCCTACGTCGACCACCAACTGAGCGACGCCGACCGACGCCTGGTCGAGACTTTTCTGGCAAGCAACCCGGAAATTTCCGCACAGGTGCGCGCCTGGCAACTGGATGCCCAGCAACTGCGCGCAGCCCTCGGGGGCGCCTTGCAGCAACCGGCCAACCCGGAACTCGATCCGGCCGTGATTCGCCAGCGCTTGAAACGTCAGTCGCGTCGGCATCTGGCCAGCGCGGCGGTGCTGTTCATGGCGGTCAGCGTCGGCGGATTCAGCGGTTGGCAAGCGCGGGAAATGACCCTGGCCAGCCCCCAGCTGCCAATGACCGATGCCCTGCAAGCCTATCGCCTGATTGCCCAGCAAGGCCTGCTGCCGGCGGATTACAAGGTCGGCGACGACGGCGACATACAGGGTTGGCTCGACCGCTACTTCACCCAGGCCAATCGCCTGCCCGACCTTTCGAGTGCCGGGTTCAAGCCGGCCAGCGGGCGCCTGCTGAGCACCGAGCAAGGCCCGGCGGCGATGGTGGTCTACGAGAGCCAGGGCGGGCAGAAGGTCAGTTTCTACGTGCGTCCGCCTGGGCCGAAAAACTACATGCTGCCGAGGGGCAGTCGCAGCGATGGCGAGTTGCAGGCCGAGTACTGGTCGGGAAGTGGCTACAACTATGCGATGGTCAGCCCGGCGGACACAGCGGCGGCACAGATGCTCAGGCAGACCGTGCAGTTCTGAGACACAGCTGGAAGCACATTCCCTGCTCTGGTTACACTATGGCGCCGCAGCTCGGGGAGCCTGCCCGCATACCAGAGGTGATATTTCAGTGGCCTTTCGACCGCCCAACCGTTCGCGCATCAAATCGCGCTGGCAAACGCTGCGTCGCCTTCTCGGCAAGGCGCCAGCGGCCGGCAGCACCGAGGCAGGCCAGGTCATCCACGATTACTTTCGTCACCAGGCCCATTCCCGAGGCTACACCCTCAGTCACAGCCAGCAACGCGTGATCGACTGCATGGCCCGGCATGCCTGCATGCTGATCGGCACTTCGACGAAAACCCTTCCGGGCCTTTACCTGCACGGTGCCGTGGGGCGCGGCAAGAGCTGGCTGCTCGACGGCTTCTTCCGGGCCATTCCCATCGCGCAGAAACAGCGCCTGCACTTCCATGAGTTTTTCGCCCGGCTGCACCAGGGCATGTTCGAGCATCGCGAACAGGCCGACGCCCTGGCGAGTACTCTCGATGAGCTGCTCAGCGATTGTCGGGTGCTGTGTTTCGATGAGTTCCATGTGCACGACATCGGCGATGCGATGCTCATCACCCGGTTGTTCAAGGCACTGTTCCAGCGCGGCATCCTGTTGCTGGTGACCTCCAATTACCCGCCCGAAGGCCTGCTGCCCAATCCGCTGTACCACGCACGCTTCAAACCGGTGATCGACCTGGTCCATGCGCGCATGCAGGTGATGGAAGTCGGCGGGCCCCACGACTACCGCAGCCAGGCCCGAACCCATGCGCATCAGTTGTTCACTCAAGGTCACTACGTTTGGCCGGCGAACGTGGCGCAACGACAATCGCTGAACCTGCCCGGGCGCAATGCCACGCCTGTTTCGTTGCCGGTGGGCACCCGGCATTTGCGAGCGCATTTTCGCGAAGGCCGCGGCATCGGTTTTACCTTCACCCAATTGTGCGATCAGCCCACGGCGGTGATGGATTATCTGGAGCTGTGCCGCCAGTTCGACCGCTGGATCATCGATGAACTGCCACTGCTGGGCGATTGCTCGATTGCCGCCCAACAACGCTTCATCAATCTCATCGACGTGCTGTACGACCAGGACAAGCACCTGACCTTGCTCGGACAGCACTCATTGCGCGACAGCCTGGGTGGCGATGCCATTGATCTGGCGCGCACCCGCAGTCGACTGGGGCAACTGGTCGAAGTCAGCGAACCGACCTGACGGATCGGCCGCCGTTGCCGCTATCATGTCGCGCATTTCCTCGGCCACGCGCCTGTTCCTTGATCAAAAGCGAATCCATTCATGCACACCCTTGCTCAATTGCGTGCCGGCGAGTTGTCAGGCATCACGCGGCTGGATCTGGTCGACGGCCTGACCGAGTTCCCCCGGGAGATCTTCGATCTGGCGGACTCTCTGGAGGTGCTCAACCTCAGCGGCAATGCCTTGAGCGCCCTGCCCGAGGACCTGCATCGCCTGACGCGTTTGCGCGTGCTGTTCTGTTCCGATAACCGCTTCACCGAGTTGCCGGCCTGCCTGGGCCAATGCGCCGCGCTGACGATGATCGGCTTCAAGGCCAACCGCATCGCCCACGTGCCCGCAGCGGCACTCCCACCCCTGCTGCGCTGGCTGATCCTGACCGACAATTGCGTCGAGACGCTGCCGAGCGAGTTGGGAGAGCGCCCATACCTGCAAAAACTCATGCTTGCCGGTAACCGCCTGCGGGCGTTGCCGGAGTCGATGGGCAATTGTCATCGGCTGGAACTGATCCGCATCGCCGCCAACCAATTCACCGACTTGCCACAATGGCTGCTGACGCTGCCGAGCCTGACCTGGCTGGCCTACGCCGGTAACCCACTGGAAACCGAAGCCGATGCCGCCGCCCTCGATGCCACACCGCGCATTGACTGGTCGGCATTACACCTGGAGAAAAAACTCGGCGAAGGCGCGTCCGGGGTGATTCATCAGGCCGTCTGGCAACCGGATGACCAGCCGCCCATGGCCGTTGCGGTGAAGCTCTACAAGGGCGAAATGACCAGCGACGGCTCACCGCTGCACGAGATGAACGCCTGCATCACCGCCGGTCTGCACCCGAACCTGATTCGCGTTGAAGGGCGGATTGTCGATCACCCGCAGCAAACGGCCGGACTGGTCATGCAGTTGATCCCGCCGAGCTTTCGCAACCTCGCCGGCCTGCCGAGCCTGGTGTCGTGCAGCCGTGACATCTACCCCGACGACTTGCGTTTCAGTGCCTCCGTGGCACTGCGCATTGCCTCGGGCATTGCCTCGGTGGCCGAACACCTGCATGGCCATGGCATCACCCACGGCGACCTCTATGGACACAATATTCTGTGGAATGAGCAGGGTGATTGCTTGTTGGGAGATTTTGGCGCGGCGTCGTTCCACGGGATTTCCGACAGCCTTGAACGTCGTGCCTTGCAGCGGATCGAGGTGCGGGCGTTCGGGGTGTTGTTGGGGGAATTGCTGGCGCGGGTTGATTCGGGGTTGAGCGAGGAGCTGCGTGGGGCGCTGGAGGATCTGCAGCGGCGTTGCTGTCAGCCGCAGGTGCTGGGGCGGCCTGGTTTTGATGAGATCGTTCAGGAATTGAATGGTTGGTGACCGCTGCTCGGTCAATCGTCGGATCGCCGCCCGGAGCAAGCTCGCTCCCACAGTTGACCGAGTTGCCCGGACGGGCGCGATCCAATGTGGGAGCGAGCTTGCTCGCGATGACAGTGTCGCTGGCGAATCAGATCAACCCGCCAACCCGACAAACATGTCCTGCACGTCGTCGTGGTTATCGAGGCCTTCGAGGAACGCTTCGACTTCCGCCATCTGCTCATCGCTCAGGCCGCTGACCGGGTTTTTCGGCTGGTAGCCCAGTTTGGCCGACAGCACAGTGAAACCTTGTTCCGGCAGGGCTTTCTGTACCGCGTCGAGGTCGGTCGGCTCGGTCAGGAACAGGGTCGTCCCCTCCTCTTCACCCGGTTCGAAATCCTGTGCACCGGCTTCGATGGCAGCCATTTCCGGATCGGCGTCAGGGGTGTCCGGCGACGCTTCGATCATGCCGACGTGGTTGAAGTCCCAGGCCACCGAACCGGAAGCGCCCAACTGGCCCTTGCGGAATGCAACGCGGATTTCAGCGACGGTACGATTGATGTTGTCGGTCACGCATTCAACGATCAACGGCACCTGATGCGGTGCAAACCCTTCATACGTCACGCGATGGTATTGCACGGTCTCGCCCAGCAGGCCCGCGCCTTTCTTGATGGCGCGATCCAGGGTTTCCTTGGGCATCGAAGCTTTCTTGGCCTGTTCGACTACCAGACGCAGGTGTGCGTTGGTGGCGGTATCGGCGCCGTTGCGCGCAGCAATGGTGATTTCTTTCACCAGTTTGCCGAAGATCTTGCCCTTGGCATTGGATGCCGCTTCTTTGTGTTTAACCTTCCACTGTGCGCCCATTTCTCACTCTCTTATCGGTGGCATCTGTGGCGTCGGGACAATGATTGGCCGACGCTTTGCGCAAGTTTATACGGCATAAAGTTGGCAATCGACCAAAAAATCCCGACTCGCATCGACATCTTCACCAGCGGTTGTAGGGCGATTCTGAAATGCCGCTTTAGCCTGCCCGCAATGCGCCGGGGTTTCGTACGCTTTGCAGCCTATTCCACGGCAGTAGCGTGTTCGATGCACAACGACAAGGAAAGTCCCACCACCCTGACGCTTCTCGAGGACGACCTGAGTTTCCAGGTGGTCCGGTTCAGCGGTCACGAAGCACTCAACCAGCCCTATCGCTTCGACATCGAGGTCATCGGGCTGGCACCGGCCCTGAACCTTGAACGATTGCTGCACCAGTCGGCGTTCCTCGACTTTGGCCACGACCAGGGCATTCATGGCGTGCTCGACAGCGCCGGCTGTGAACATCGAAGCGGGCACCGGGTCGCTTACAAGCTGGTACTGGTGCCACGTGTCCAGGCGCTGGGGCAGCAACGCTGCCGACGGGTTTTCCAGCGCGCCAGCGTGCCCATGATCCTGCGCCAATTGCTCGAGGAACACGGGTTGCCCGCCAGCAGTTATCGTTTTGAACTGGCAACCGGGCACTATCCCCTGCGACCTTTTTGCATACAGTACGACGAAACCGACCTGGCATTGCTGCAACGATTGTGCGAGGAAGAAGGCATCCACTACCACTTCGAGCATCAACGCAACGGCCATGTCCTGGTGCTGGCCGATGACAGCCTGAGCTTCCCCCAGGAGCCGCTGCTCATGCCGCTGCGCAGTGACGGACATCAGCAACCCGTGATCAGCGAACTGTTCCAGCGCCATGACGCTTCGCTCCCTCCTCTGCGCTCGGGTGCGAGGGATCCTGGTGCAATGGACACCGGCGACGGCGCAGCCAATCACTCGTTCGCCACCACGAGACAGGTTCCCGCTCGCGAACAACAACATCGCGATCAGCTCGGCCGTCGGCAACTGGAACGCCTGCGCTGCCGACACCTGCAGATCCACGGCCAAAGCAACCAGGGCGCATTGCGCAGCGGCCGGATCGTGCAGGTGGCCGAACATCCGCTGGCGAATTTCAATGATCAGTGGCTGGTGACCGATATCCGCCATCAGGGCCGTCACTCATCCATTCTGCTCGATGACACACCCGACATGCCCCCCGGTTACCGCAATCAATTCAGCGCCATCCCTTGGTCGACGGTGTTCAGGCCCGCACTCGAACAACCCAGGCCGAGTATTCCCGGGTATCAGCCGGGCCGGGTGTGCGGCCCGGTCGGGAAACCGGCGGTAGTGGATGAGAATGGCAAGGTGCAGGTGAGCCTCTGGCCCGACACACTATCAACCGCAGAGGCGTCCACCGGGCTTTGGCTGCCGCTGGCGCTGAGCACCGCCGAGGACTGGATCGATCCGTCGCGCCTGCCCGTGGCCGGCAGCGAGGTCTTGGTGATTTTCCTCGACAGTGATCCGGATCGCCCGGTGCTCTGTACCGCGCTGGGCCCCCGGCCAAAACCTCACCGACCTCGCCCCCGCGAACCCCGTGGCGATACCCGCCTGCTGTTCGACTGGTTGCTCACCCGCTCGGACCTTGCGCCCTGACACTCAGCCCTTGTCTGCCTTGCCGGCCGCTGCGGCGAACTTTGCCAAACGCACATCCAGGTGCCGCGGCCGGTGCCCGTGATCCTCTGCGCGTTCCTTGCGGCGGATGGCGTTGCGCACCATCAGCGAGCCGAGGTAGCGAATCGGTTCCGGCGGGAAAAACCCCAGCGGGCCGTTGATCAGCGGCGAACGGGTCCAGGGGTTGTCCAGGCCCTGGACCATCGACGCCAGGATCTGCCCTCCCATGTGGCAAGGCCCGACACCGCTGCCGGAGTAGCCAAAACCGTAGAACACGTTGCCACTGGCGCTCATCTGCCCGAAGAACGGCAGTCCGGTCACCGAACGGTCCGACGGGCCATTCCAGGTCGCTTCGACCTTGACGTCGGCAAACGCCGGGAAGAAATCCGCCAGGCTGTTCTTCAACAAGCCGGCATAAGGCGAAGGCTGATCGAACACCGGCAGCATGCGTCCGCCATAGGCAAAGGTATTGCCGCCCTTGCCGAGCATGATCCGGCCGTCCGGAGTGTTGTGGTAGTAGTGCACGAAAATCCGCGAATCGAGCACCGTGACGCCGCTGGTCAAGCCGATTTCATCGAGCAGGTCCGGGCGCGGCTCGGTGATCAGCATGTCGCTGGAAACGATCGCCACGCTGCGTTCGAACTGCGGGAACGCCCGGGCCATCCAGGCATTCATCGCCAGCACCACGCGGTCGGCGCGAACGGTGCCGTTGGGGGTCTGTATGCCCACCGGCTTGCCCTCTTCCAGCCCGGTCATCGCGGTGTTTTCATGAATCCTCACACCCAGTTGCAGGGCGACCCGGCGCAGACCGCGCACCAGCTTGCCCGGTTGCACGCTGGCTGCGGCCGGGGAAAACCAGCCCTCCAGGTGTTTAACGGAGCCGGCCATGCGCTGCACATCGGCCACCGGCCGCTGAGTGAACGAGTTGATGCCGTTGCGCTCCAGTGCAGCGATGACCGCATCGGTCGAGCCGCACTGCGCACGGTTGGTGGCGGTGTAGAGCGTACCGTCGAGGCGGTAATCGGCGTCCACCGCGTATTTTTCGCAGAACGCGCCGATGGCATGGATGCTGCGCTCGGACTCCGTGACCAGGCGCACGGCCTCCTCGACGCCGAACAAACGCTCAAGGGTGAAATACTTGGCCGACCACGACAACGCACAACCCCCATTGCGCCCACTGGCCCCGGCGCCGCAGATATCCGCTTCGATGAGCAACACGTCCAGCTCGGGGTTCTGTTCCTTGAGCATGATCGCGGTCCACAAGCCGGTATACCCGCCGCCGACAATGCACACGTCGGCGCGGCTGTCGCCTGCAAGTGACGGACAGGTTGGTGATGTATCAGCCTTCAAGGCCTGGTCCAGCCAAAAGGGTCTCATGGTCAATCTCCAGTCAGTGGCCCACACGCCAGCCTGCCGCAGACGCAGCAGGCGACGAGGGCCAGGATTCAGGTGCGCAGGGGTTTGATGTTCATCGCCCGGTTGGGCACGAAGGGGTAGTTGGTTTTAAGGCCACCGGGGCGGCTGTTCCAGTGCGGGATCAGCACCAGCGCCGAGAACATGGCGCAGCCGGCGAAGACGATGAACACGGTAACGGTGTCGAAGTAGCCCGGCAGCAACCCGCCGAGGATCGCCCCGACCGAGCCGCAGCCGTTGACGAAACCGGCTGCCGTGGCGCCGGCCTTGGCGGTGCCGAAGTCGATGGCGGCCGAGCCGCTGATCATCGAGTCCGGTCCATAGAGGGTCAGCCCCATGACGAACAGCAGCGCCACCACCAGCAGTACGCTGCCGGTATGCAGGGCGCCCATGAAAAACGCCAGGGACACGGTCAGCGCCAACAGGCTGATCACACAAGCCGGCATGCGCCGGGCGCCGAACAGTTTGTCCGAGGCCAGGCCGATCAGGATCGGGCCGAGCAATCCGGCCAGTTCAAACGCGGTCGGAATGATCGCCGCACCGACCTTGCCCACCGATGGCATCTGCTCGAAAACGATCACCGGCCCCCACAGCAGAATCGCGTAGCGCGCCGGCTTCAGCATGAAGTACGCCAACCCCAGCACCAGCACGGTGCGGTTGCGCAGGATTTCCTTCAACGGCTCCCACATGCTGATTTTGCTTTGGGCTTCCGCTTGTTCGGCGGTCAGCTCAGGTTCCGGCTCCACCGCCGGCAAGCCGACGTCTTCCGGTTTGTTGCGTTGGAAAATAAAAAACAGCACGGCGACCAGCCCAACCACCGCCGCACTGGAAACAAACGCCGCATGCCAGCTACCGACGAGCGTGTACGCCCACCAGCCGGCAAACGGCGAGGCTACCAGACCACCAAAGGCATAGCAGGAACTCCACAGGCCCAATACCCGCCCGCGCTGCTCGGAGGGAAAGAAGCTGCCGAGGTTCTTGCACAAGCCCGACCATCCGGTGGACTGCGCCAGGCCCTGGATCAGCATGCAGGTAGCGAAAATCGGCAAGGTTGCAAAGTTGCCCATCACCAGCGCCGCGCCAGCGGAAATCAGCAACCCGCCCAGCACCACGACCCGTGGACCAAAGCGGTCGGCAAGAATGCCCCAGGTGAATTGGCCGACGGCGTAAGCCGTCAGGTAGATGGCGTCGAGGTTGGCCATGGCCATTTTGTCGAGCATGAAGGTCGGGTCTTCGGCGATGCCGAGCTTGGCCACCGAGAACGCTTTGCGGGTGAAGTAGAAAGCGGCGTAGGCGAGCCAGGTGATCGCGAAGATCTGCACGCGCCAACGCTTGATGGTGCCGATGTGCTTGTTCATTGTAGTTCTGACCTCAGGGTGTGAGTGTGCCGGCAGAATTTGCAAGAAAACGCCTGTTTTTTTATTGTTGAGCACTGCGATATCGGCCTGTCGCTACGGCGGATACCGGTCAGATGAGTCCTGTGATTGCACGCCCAGGCTCATGGCACCCGCTGCTGTTCGACTGAACAGTCAACGGGGCTGAGGTTGATAAAAACAATTACTGATTAATAAGTGAAATCGATTTATCGTATTTCCAAAATAAGCCCAGCTTGTTATTGGAGATTCCCGTGTCGGTTTCCCACGCCCAACTCAAAGCCTTCCATGCCGTGGCGGTCCATGGAAGCTTTACCAAAGCCGCCGAGCGGCTATTTCTCACGCAGCCGGCGATTTCCGACCAAGTGCGCAAACTCGAAGAGCGCTACGGGGTTTTGCTGTTTCACCGCAACAAGCGCTCGGTGCGCCTGACCGACCTTGGCGAGCGTCTGCTGAGCGTGACCCAGCGGCTTTTCGTGATCGAGGCCGAAGCGCAGGAACTGTTGCAGGACTCCCAGGCCTTGCAGACCGGCAGCCTGATTCTGGCGGTGGATGCGCCGGTGCACGTGCTGCCGCAAATTGCCCGGTTCTGTGAACGCTACCCCGGGATCAGCGTGAAGATCGAAACCGGCAACACTGATGAATCGCTGTTTCGCCTGTTCAACTATCAGGCCGACCTGGCGTTGCTCGGCCGTGACGTCAGCGATGAACGGTTGATCTCCCTGCCCCTGCGCAACGACCCGATGGTCGCGTTCGTGTCGCGCAACCATCCGTGGGCCGACCGCGAATCCATCACCCTGGCAGACCTTGACGACACGCCGCTGGTCTTACGGGAAATCGGTTCGGTGACCCGGCAGACACTGGAAGAGGAAATGGCCGGTGCCGGGTTTCGCATTCGCCCGGCGATCCAGGTCGAAGGCCGGGAGGCGGCGCGCGAAGCGGTGGTGGTCGGGATTGGCGTGGGCGTGGTGTCGGCTGCCGAGTTTGGCGCGGACTCCCGGGTTTGCGCGCTGCCGATTATCGATTGCAAACGACGGCTGACTGAAACCCTGGTGTGCCTGCGGGAGCAGAGTTCGCGGCGGGTGGTGGCGACGTTTCTGCAGATGGTTCGCGAGAGTCTGGTGTAGGCAGGTCTGACGCCATCGCGGGCAAGCCACGCTCCCACAGGTATTGGGTCGTACACGATACCTGTGGGAGCGGGCTTGCCCGCGATTACAGACAACTCGGTCTACCTGACGGGCGCCAAGCCGAAAAACGCCTGAATCAGGCGCAAATCCCGCCGCCGTTCCATGCACCCGATCATGTGCCGGTTCACCAATCCCTCGCCAATGATCGGCACCGCCGCCACTCGCGGGTCGTGGCTGACCTCCACCGACGACACCACCCCCACCCCCAGTTCAGCGGCCACGGCTTCAGTCACCGCTTCGCGGCTGTCCAGTTCCAGCAGCACCCGCGGATTGACCCTGGCCTGGGCGCAAGCCTCATCGAAGGTGCGCCGGGTAATCGAACTCGGTTCACGCAGCACCATGATCACCTGGTCCAGCTCCTTGAGCTGCACGCCTTTGGTCTTTTGCGCCCAGGGATGCCCGTCGGGCACCAGCGCGCAAATCCGTGATTCGTTCAGCGCTTGCAGGTGCAGGCCCTTGCGCGGTTCGACTTCGGTCAACACCGCCACGTCGGCATGTTCGGACAGCAGCGCCGCCAGGGTTTCCTGGGCATTGCCCAGGCGCAGGTTCACCGTGATCCCCGGATAGCGCGCGCGCAGGCTGGCGAGCATCGGCATGACCATGTGCGGACCGTCCGCCGCCACCTCCAGGCGCCCGGTCAACAATTGCCGGTTGGCTTCAAGCATCACCTGCGCCTCTTCGGCGAGGCCGAACATCGCTCGGGTGATCGCCGCCAGCTTGGTGCCCTCCTCCGTCAGCTCGACTCGACGGGCGGTGCGGCGCAGCAAAGTGATCTGGTAGTGCTCCTCCAGGGCCTTGATGTGCCCGGTAACCGCCGGCTGGCTGATGAACAGCCGCGCCGCCGCCCGGGTAAAACTGCCTTCCCGGGCCACGGCATCGAAGGCGCGGAGCTGAAACAGGTTCATGAATAACCCTCACTGATGGCTGGCATAACAATAAACAATTTGATTGATAGCACGGCAAATTGCAATTTAAGCCCCGTAGCTTCATCCCATCGATTGCGAGGACACGAGAATGAGTATTGCCGAACCCATCCTGCTCACCCCGGGGCCGTTGACCACTTCGGCCCGCACCCGTCAGGCGATGATGATCGACTGGGGTTCATGGGATGACCGCTTCAATCAACTGACCGCCAGCCTCTGCGAGCAACTGCTGGCAATCATCAACGGCGCCGCCACGCACCACTGCGTGCCCTTGCAAGGCAGTGGCACCTTCGCGGTCGAGGCAGCGATCGGCACGCTGGTGCCTCGCGATGGCAAGGTTCTGGTGTTGATCAACGGCGCCTATGGCAAACGCCTGGCGAAAATCTGCGAAGTGCTGGGCCGCTCGTTCAGCACCTTCGAAACCGCCGAAGACGAGCCGACCACCGCCGCCGACGTCGACCGCCTGCTGCGTGCCGATGCCGGTATCACTCACGTTGCGCTGATCCACTGCGAAACCAGCACCGGTATCCTCAACCCGCTGCCGGAAATTGCCCACGTCATTTCGCAACACGGCAAACGCCTGATCATCGATGCCATGAGTTCCTTCGGTGCGCTACCGGTGGACGCGCAACAGGTGCCGTTCGACGCCCTGATCGCCGCCTCGGGCAAATGCCTGGAGGGCGTACCGGGCATGGGTTTTGTCTTCGCTCGCAAGGAATCCCTGACTGCTGCCGCCGGCAATTCGCACTCGCTGGCGATGGATTTGTACGACCAACACGCCTACATGGCCAAGACCGGCCAGTGGCGCTTCACCCCGCCGACCCACGTGGTCGCGGCGCTGCACGAAGCCCTGCTGCAATACAACGAAGAAGGCGGCTTGCCGGCGCGGCACGCACGCTACGCCGCCAACTGCCAGGCCTTGATGGAAGAGATGGGCAAACTGGGGCTGCGCAGCTTCCTGCCGGCGGCCATTCAGGCGCCGATCATCGCCACCTTCCACGCCCCGAAAGATCCGCGCTACGCGTTCAAGGAATTCTACGAGCGGGTCAAGGCCAAGGGTTACATCCTCTACCCCGGCAAACTGACCCAGGTCGAAACCTTCCGCGTCGGCTGCATCGGCCACGTACAACCGTCCGAAATGCGTGAAGCCGTGGCGGCGATTGCCGAAGTGTTGCGTGAGATGGAAGTGCTCGAGATCTGATCTTGCAGGCGACCGAGCTGTTGTAGGAACTGGCTTGCCAGCGATCCACACACCTCGGTCCATCAGTCATGCCCAATTATCGTTCATCGCTGGCAAGCCAGCTCCTACAGGACACCGATACTCATGAACTACGCCAACCCAACCAAACTGCAAGCCGCCATCCTCGACTGGGCCGGCACCGTGGTCGACTTCGGCTCCTTCGCGCCGACGCAGATTTTCGTCGAGGCCTTCGCCGAGTTCGACGTCCAGGTCTCCATCGAAGAAGCCCGTGGCCCGATGGGCATGGGCAAGTGGGACCACATCCGTACCCTGTGCGATCTGCCGGCAGTTGCCGAGCGTTATCGCAAAGTGTTCGGCCGCACGCCGACCGACGATGACGTCACCGCCATCTATCAGCGTTTCATGCCGCTGCAGATCGAAAAAATCGCCGAGCACTCGGCGCTGATCCCGGGTGCGCTGGAGACCATCGCCAACCTGCGCCAGCAAGGGATCAAGATCGGCTCCTGCTCCGGCTACCCGAAACAGGTCATGGACAAAGTGGTCGAACTGGCCGCCACCAACGGCTACGTGGCCGATCACGTGGTCGCCACCGACGAAGTACCGAATGGTCGCCCATGGCCCGCCCAGGCGCTGGCCAATGTCATCGCCCTGGGCATCGACGATGTCGCGGCGTGCGTGAAGATCGACGACACCGTGCCAGGCATTCTCGAAGGTCGCCGCGCCGGCATGTGGACCGTGGCGCTGATCTGCTCGGGCAACGCCCTGGGCCTGGACTACGAAGGTTATCGCGCACTGGCCAGCGACCAGTTGGACAGCGAGCGCAAGCGCATCCACGGGATGTTCGAGAGTTCGCGCCCGCACTACATGATCGACACCATCACCGATCTGCCGCAAGTGATCGCCGACATCAACAAGCGCCTGGCCAACGGCGAAATGCCGCAATCGAGCTGAAAAACGCCACACCGCCCCTGTAGGAGCGAGCCTGCTCGCGATGGTCGCCAGCGATGACGCCGGCAGCCTGACACCCAGTGGTGTCCCGGAGTCCATCGCGAGCAGGCTCGCTCCTACAGGGGTTCTTCGAATCAGAGCATCCAGCGACCAATCGCCTCAGGCAAACCCGGTGAAACAGGATTACAGTTAAAGCACACCGTCAGACCAGAACGGTGGCTTTAAACCGGACCTGTGAGGAACATCGTATGCCGTGGAAGAACTCTGCCTCGCGCTACAGCACCGTATCGATCACGCTGCATTGGTTGATGCTGGTCCTGCTGGCACTGGTTTACGCCTGTATCGAGTTTCGCGGGCTGTTTCCCAAGGGCAGTGGTGGGCGCACGCTGATCGTCGAATCACACTTCATGCTCGGCCTGACCGTGTTCGTCCTGGTCTGGCTGCGACTGTTCGCACGCAGCCTCGGCCCGGCGCCGCAGATCTTCCCCGCCTCGCCGCTATGGCAAACGACATTGGCCAGGCTGATGCACTGGGCGCTGTACATTTTCATGATCGCGACGCCGATTCTCGGCTGGCTGGTCACCAGCGCCAAAGGCAATCAGGTGATGTTCTACGGTTTCGACCTGCCCATGCCGATAGCAGAAAACAAGGATTTCGCCAAACAACTGCAGGGCTGGCACGAGCTCGGCGGCACCATCGGCTATTGGCTGATCGGCCTGCATGCCGTGGCCGGGCTGTATCACCATTATGTGGTGGGCGATAACACCTTGCTGCGGATGATGCCCAAAAGCGTAAACCGTGATACCTGAGGCCACATTGGCTTTCGGTGACTTTCAGATTTGTGAACTGAACCCCCGCCGCCCCTGCAAGCCGCCCGTGTGGACGAAGATCAGCCGCGTGCCACGGGCGAACTTCCCCGCCTCGACTTGTTGCTTGAGGGCCATGAGTGCCTTGCCGGTGTACAGCGGCTCAAGGGGAATGCCGCTGGCCTGTTCGTTCTTCTCGATGAAGTCGAGCAGCAGCGGATCGACCTTGGCGAACCCGCCGCGACTGGCATCGATCAGTTCATACCTCGCATTGACTACGCCGGCTTGCTGCACGATTTGCTCGACCATCTGCGCCACCCCATGATCGTCAGGCACCGCCAGGGCACCGTACACCGGATGCTGCCCCGCTTCGGCCAGCACCAGGCCAGCCAGCGTCGTGCCGGTGCCGCAGGCCAGCCACCAGCCGTCGTAGTCGTTCCAGCCCAAGTCCTGCAATTGTGCGCAAACGGCGGCCCGCAATGGCCTGCAACCCAAGGCGCCAGGCAACCCGCCTCCCCCTTCAGGCACTGGATGCAAGGTCGGGTAACGGGTTTGCCAGGGCTGCCAGAAATCCGCTTCATGCCGCGCTCGATAGCCTGCGTAACCCAGCCAGTGCAGTTGCATGCCGAACGCCTGCAAGTCTTTGACCGTCGGGGTTTCCTGAGGATGGCCGCGTAACAGGCCGACGGTGGCAAAGCCCAATCGCTTGCCCGCCGCCGCCAACGCGTGAAGGTGATTGGAATGCGCGCCACCGAGACTGATGATGCCTTCGGTACCCAGGCGGTCGGCAGTTTTCAGGTGTTCGACGAGCTTGAACCATTTGTTGCCGCTGATCAGCGGGTCGATCTGGTCCAGACGCAGGATCGTCACTTCGATGCCGGCTTGAGTGAGCCAGTCGAGGTGAAGAGGTTCGAGGGGAGCCTGGGGTAGCCAGGTGTCGGGAGGGAAAAGCATCGGTGCCGGCTCTGGGTGAAGAGCCGGCATCTTAACAGCTGATTTGTGGTGAGCAGCCTGGCTAGTGGATTACAACTGCGCCGCCAACCGCGAACCCTGATTGATCGCCCGCTTGGCATCCAGTTCTGCCGCGACATCGGCGCCGCCGATCAGGTGCACGCTCTGCCCCGCCGACACCAGACCGTCATGCAACTCACGCAGCGGGTCCTGCCCGGCGCAAATCACGATGTTGTCCACCGGCAACAGCTGCGGTTCGCCGGTTTCGCCGATGCGGATGTGCAGGCCTTCGTCGTCGATCTTCAGGTATTCGACGCTGTTGAGCATCTGCACCTGCTTGTTCTTCAGACCGGTGCGATGGATCCAGCCGGTGGTCTTGCCCAGGCCGTCGCCGACCTTGGACGTCTTGCGTTGCAGCAGGAACACTTCACGGGCCGGCGCGTGGGGCGCGGCCTTGATACCGGCAACACCACCGCGAGCTTCAAGGTGCGTATCAATGCCCCATTCCTTCCAGAACGCAGCGCGATCCTGACTGGTGGCGACGCCTTCGTGGACGAGGAACTCGGAGACGTCGAAACCGATGCCGCCGGCGCCAATCACCGCGACACGCTTGCCGACCGGCTTGCGCTCCAGGATCACGTCCAGGTAGCTCAGCACCTTGGCGTTTTCCACGCCCGGAATCGCCGGCACGCGCGGCGCAATGCCGGTGGCCAGAATGATCTCGTCGTAGCCACCCTCGACCAGCGCGGCCACATCGACGCGGGTGTTCAGGCACACCTCGACGTTGGTGGTCTGCAGCTTGCGATTGAAGTAGCGAATGGTCTCGAAGAACTCTTCCTTGCCCGGTACGCGCTTGGCGATGTTGAACTGACCGCCGATTTCGCTGGCCGAATCGAACAGTGTCACCTGGTGACCCCGCTCGGCGGCCACGGTCGCGGCGGACAGACCGGCAGGGCCGGCACCGACCACGGCGATTTTTTTCAACTGCTGCACGGGCAGGTAGTTGAGTTCGGTTTCGTGGCAGGCACGCGGGTTGACCAGGCAACTGGTCAGCTTGCCGCCGAAGGTGTGATCGAGGCAGGCCTGGTTGCAACCGATGCAGGTGTTGATCTCATCGGCGCGGCCTTGCGCAGCCTTGTTGACGAAGTCCGGGTCGGCGAGGAACGGCCGCGCCATGGACACCATGTCGGCATCGCCCTCGGCGAGAATCTGCTCGGCGACTTCCGGTGTGTTGATGCGGTTGGTGGTGATCAGCGGGATATTGACCGAACCCCGCAGCTTGGCCGTGACCTTGCTGAACGCCGCGCGCGGCACTTTGGTGGCGATGGTGGGGATCCGCGCTTCGTGCCAGCCGATACCGGTGTTGATGATGGTCGCGCCGGCCTGCTCGATGGCCTTGGCCAGTTGCACGATTTCGTCCCAGGTGCTGCCGCCTTCGACCAGGTCGAGCATCGACAGACGGAAAATGATGATGAAGTTCGGGCCGACCGCTTCACGCACCCGGCGAACGATTTCCACCGGCAGGCGCATGCGGTTTTCGTAGCTGCCGCCCCAGCGGTCGGTACGGTGGTTGGTGTGGGCGGCGAGGAACTGGTTAATGAAATAACCTTCCGAACCCATGATTTCCACACCGTCGTACTCGGCGGTCTGTGCCAGAACCGAACAGGTGACGAAATCGCTGATCTGCTTCTCGATGCCTTCCTCGTCCAGCTCCCTGGGCTTGAACGGGTTGATCGGCGCTTGAATGGCGCTCGGCGCAACCTGTTTCGGGCTGTAGGCATAACGACCGGCATGGAGGATCTGCATGCAGATCTTGCCGCCCGCGTCGTGCACGGCACGGGTGACGATACGGTGCTTGAGCGCCTCTTCTTCGGTGGTCAGCTTGGCCGCACCGGAATACACGCCGCCTTCGTCGTTCGGGCCGATACCGCCGGTGACCATCAGGCCGACACCGCCACGGGCACGTTCGGCAAAGTACGCCGCCATGCGCTCGAAACCACCCGGCTTCTCTTCAAGGCCGGTGTGCATCGAGCCCATCAGCGTGCGATTGCGCAGCGTGGTGAAACCCAGGTCCAGCGGAGCCAACAGGTGCGGGTATTGAGCGGCGGTCATCGGTAACTCCACATCGATCGATCACGGAAAGTGCAGGAGCTCTGCGGCTCCCATCAGTCATGTTCGACAGACTAAGAGCCGTGACGTCATGGCTCAATGACCATAAATTACAACTTATTGATCAAAACGCGCAGCCCTTGACGGCATAACCGCCCTCTGCGGTCAAACTCAAAAGCCGAAGTAGATAAATGCCGTAATGGCTGCCATACCCCACGCGGCCAACGCCATGACAGTTGAGTTTTGCGGTAACTGAAATTCGCTTGTTTGCTGTCCATCTGTCTTCGAAAGACCGGCCTGGTCATAGTAGCCATACCGGACTGCCCGGTAGGTACATCCAAGACCGACCAACAAAAACACAGTGATCAGGCCAAGCACCAGTCCACGCCTGATAGCCGGTTTAGCCAATGCGGCAAGGTGATCCTGCTCGCAGGCAGCGCTGTTGAGTTGCACGATGGTAATTCGTTGATAGTCGGTCGAAGACCGCTTGTGCCCAATCTGGATCGCCGCCTGTTGCTCCAGATCCAGCGCCTGATACCTCCAGAGCGTCGACGAGCTTTTTCGGCAGAAGGTAAACACGGCAGGACTTGAAGCGGAGATGATGCAAGCGTCGTCGATATCCAGTTTTTTCAGGGTTTCCATGGCCGATCGGGTGAAGTCCAGATCGAACACCGAGGCAGCTCCGAAGGCAGAAGCCACAACCGAAGCCAACAGGCTGATCAAGAGGCAGGTGGCTGAAATGTTCACGGCCGAATTTCCCCTTTTTCATTATTTGATTGCGCAGCCCGGTACCGGCCTGCCTTGTCGAGCTCCAGTACGCTGCTGGCACCCCGGAAAACCAGGTGGAAGAAGAAAGGGAGGGCATCCATTGCCCTCCCTTCCGTGGTCCATGTTCCTTGCGACAGTGCCTGTCAGAACATCAAGAGGCCAGGATGAAGTCCGAGGCCGAGATGGTGTTCGGGTCACCCACACCTACCAGGGTGATGGTGCCGGCACCGAAGGTGAGCAATGTATCCGCTCCCTGATCGGTAACGATGACACTGCTGTTGAACGTCGCCGCCGTGATACCGCCCCCGACGAAGTTGAGCAGATCCTGGCCACCCGCCGCGTTGGCATCGAAGCCGATGATCCGATCGTTGCCGAAGGGCAGCAGTCCGAACACGAACATATCGTCGCCATTGTCGGCAATCATCGTGTCGTTGCCGGCACCACCAGTAACAGCGTCGCTAC
>NZ_RWIR01000063.1 GCF_009764265.1 Pseudomonas sp. PB101 | reverse complement strand
CCTCAACGGCGGTGACGGCAACGACACATTACTGGGTGGCCTTGGCAACGACATCCTCACTGGCGGAGCGGGTAATGACCGGATGGTGGGTGGCGTCGGCAACGATGGCTACATCGTCGATTCAGTCTTCGACCTGGTGGTTGAGTCGGCGGGTGAGGGGGAGGACTCCGTACAGACCACGCTGGGCAGTTTCACACTGGGCACCAATGTCGAGCATCTGCGCTACCTCGGAACCGGCAACTTCACCGGCAACGGCAACGCGTCGAACAACGTCATGACCGGTGGGGTGGGTAATGACCACCTCAACGGCGGTGACGGCAACGACACATTGCTGGGTGGCGTTGGCAACGACATCCTCACTGGCGGTGCGGGTAACGATGCGATGGTCGGTGGCGTCGGCAACGACGGCTACATCGTCGATTCAGCCTTCGACCTGGTGGTTGAAGCGGCGGGTGAGGGGGCGGATTCCGTACAGACCACGCTGGCAAGTTACACACTGGGCACCAATGTCGAGCATCTGGGCTACCTCGGAACCGGCAACTTCGTCGGCACCGGCAACGCGTCGAACAACGTCATGACCGGTGGGGTGGGTAATGACCGCCTCAACGGCGGTGACGGCAACGACACATTACTGGGCGGCGTTGGCAACGACATCCTCACTGGCGGAGCGGGTAATGACCGGATGGTGGGTGGCGTCGGCACCGATGGCTACATCGTCGATTCAAACTTCGACCTGGTGGTTGAGGCGGCGGGTGAGGGTGAGGACTCCGTACAGACCACGCTGGGAAGTTACACACTGGGCACCAATGTCGAGCATCTGGCCCACCTCGGAGGCGGCAACTTTGTCGGCAGCGGCAACACGTCGAACAACGTCATCAGCGGTGGAGTGGGTAATGACTCCCTCTTCGGCGGTGACGCCAACGACACATTGCTGGGTGGTGCCGGCAACGACTTCCTCGATGGCGGTGCCGGTAGCGACGCTGTTACTGGTGGTGCCGGCAACGACACGATGATTGCCGACAATGGCGACGATATGTTCGTGTTCGGACTGCTGCCCTTCGGCAACGATCGGATCATCGGCTTCGATGCCAACGCGGC
>NZ_RWIR01000062.1 GCF_009764265.1 Pseudomonas sp. PB101 | reverse complement strand
TTGCTGGCGATGGCGATTTTGCGGACGCCATCGCCAGCAAGCCGGCTCCTACAGATCGGTGTTCATCCGCGTTTTCAGGCCTTGCCCGGAATCCCGTACTTGCGCAACCGATGGGCAATCGCCGTGTGGGAGGTTTGCAGGCGGGTCGCCAGTTGCCGGGTCGAGGGATAGCTGACGTAGAGTTTTTCCAGCAGGGTTTTCTCGAACTCGTCCATGGCCTGTTCCAGGCTGTCGACGTCATGGTCGCTCTGACGGGCCACCGAGGTACCGGCGATGTCGAGGTCGCCGATGTCCACCAGGCTGCTTTCGCAAATCGCCGCGGCGCGGAAGATCACGTTCTGCAATTGCCGCACGTTGCCCGGCCAGCGGTTGCCCAGCAGCGCCGGGTAGGTGCCCGGCGCCAGGCGACAGATCGGTCGCTGGATCTGCGCACAGGCCTGTTGCATGAAGTAGCGGGCCAGCAACAGGATGTCCTGGCCGCGCTCGCGCAGGGGCGGTACTTCAACGTTGAGGACATTGAGGCGATAGAACAGGTCTTCGCGGAACAGGCCTTCGCTGACCATTTTTTCCAGGTCGCGGTGGGTCGCGCTGAGGATTCGCACGTTGACCTTGACCTCACGGTCACCGCCGACCCGGCGAAAACTGCCGTCGTTGAGGAAACGCAGCAACTTGGCCTGCAGGTACGGCGACATCTCGCCGATTTCATCGAGAAACACCGTGCCCTGGTTGGCCAGCTCCATCAGCCCGGGTTTGCCGCCCCGTTGGGCGCCGGTGAAAGCACCGGGGGCGTAGCCGAACAGCTCACTTTCGGCGAGGTTCTCCGGCAATGCCGCGCAGTTCAACGCCAGGAACGGTGAACTGTGTCGGGCGCTGATGGCGTGGCAGGCACGGGCCACCAGTTCCTTGCCGGTGCCGGTTTCACCCTGGATCAGCAGCGGCGCGTCGAGGGCCGCCACCCGCTGGGCGCGCGCCTTGAGAGTGCGGATCACCGGGGACTCGCCGAGCAGTGCATCGAAACCTTCGGCGTGGTCATGGTGCAGCGCGGAAAGGCGCTCGCCGATGCGGTTCGGTTGATACAGCGTCAGCAGGGCGCCGGCGTCGGTGATCGGTGTAGCGTCGAGCAGGAAGGTCTGGCCGTTGACGGAGATTTCCCGCAGCGGCAGACGAAAGCCGTGTTCGAGCAGGGCGTCGAGCAAGGCCGGGTCGGCAAACAGGTCGGCGACGCTTTCACCGGCCGGCTCACGGCCATAGAGGGCGATCAAGGCCGGATTGGCCAGCAGCACCTTGCCGTCGCTGTCCAGTGCCAGCACCGGGTCGGTCATGGCCGCCAGCAATGCGTCGAGCTGCAAGTGCCGGCGCTGGCCGGGCAGGATGTCGACCACCGTCACCGCTTGCACGCCATGCACGCTGAACAGGGCATCGCGCAGTTCCTCGAGCACTTGCGGGCTCAGGGTCGGGGCGTCGATATAGACATTGGGCGGCACCATTTCCACCGCATCCAGGTTCAGATTGCGCCCGCCGAGCAGGGCCAGGACTTCCTGGGTGATACCGACGCGGTCGATGAAGCTGACGTGGATACGCATGGGGCGGTTTTGAGGTCTGCAGTGCGGAGGGTGGCGATTATGCCTTGGTGCGGGGCGGAAGGTGAAATCCGGTGGAGCGCCCACTGTAGGAGCCAGCCTGCTGGCGATGGTGTGTCAGCCGCCCCGTGGTGGCTGATACACCTTCGCGAGCAGGCTCGCTCCTACAGGAATGCCGGGTTATTCGAATTTCTCGAGATCTATCGGGTCGCCGGATTTCATATTCAGTTGCTGGCGGATGTCTTCGAACATCAGGTCGTAATGCTCGTGAGACGAACCAATGGCGATCTTCTCTTTGGGAATGCCGTATTTCTCGGCGATTTTCGTCACGTTGCTGGCGAAGTTGTAGGCCTCCTCCTTGGGCAGGAAGAAGGGCTCCTTCAGTTCCTTGCCCTCAATGCTGCCGTGCATGGTGAACTGGATGCCTTTTTCGCCCTTGTCGTTTTTGCTGACTTCATAGTCGACGTGCACGTTGTAGCTGACATCATCCGCGTTCAGCGCATGACGTTCGATATGCAAGTGGCCTGGCTCAAACATTGCCATAGACGTCTCTCCTCATGAGTAAGTAATGCCAGGCGTCGCGGTGCTGATACGAGTGCCGGCCGTACCTTGAACGATAGCTTCAATGTCCGCGAGCGAACCGATTACCGCCACTTTTCCAGTATGACGCGCGAATTCGCAGGCCGCCTGCACCTTCGGTCCCATGGAGCCGGCGGCGAAACCGAGCTTTTCGATTTCATCGGGGTGGGCCTGGGCGATGGCTTTCTGCGTGGGTTTGCCAAAGTCGATGAAGGCGGCGTTGACGTCGGTGGCGATCACCAGCAGATCGGCTTCCAGCTGTTCGGCCAGCAGCGCCGAGCACAGGTCCTTGTCGATGACCGCTTCGACGCCTTCGAGTTTGCCGGGCGAGGTGTACATCGTCGGGATGCCGCCGCCACCGGCGCAGATCACGATGCTGCCTTTTTCCAGCAGCCATTTGATCGGACGGATTTCGAAGATGCGCTTGGGTTTCGGGCTGGCGACCACGCGGCGGTATTTGTCGCCGTCCGGGGCAATTGCCCAGCCTTTTTCGGCGGCGAGTTTTTCCGCATCGGCCTTGCTGTAGACCGGGCCGATGGGTTTGGTCGGGTTCTTGAAGGCCGGGTCGTTGGCGTCGACTTCGACCTGGGTCAGCAAAGTCGCGAAGGGCACTTCGAAGTCCAGCAGATTGCCCAGTTCCTGTTCGATGATGTAGCCGATCATGCCTTCGGTTTCGGCGCCGAGCACGTCCAGCGGGTAAGGGGTGACAGAGGTATAGGCCGCCGCCTGCAACGACAGCAGGCCGACCTGCGGGCCATTGCCATGGGCGATGACCAGTTGGTTGCCGGGATGGATCCTGGCGATCTGTTCGGTGGCGATCCGGATGTTGGCGCGCTGGTTGTCAGCGGTCATCGGTTCGCCCCGGCGGAGCAGGGCATTACCGCCCAGAGCAACAACGATACGCATGGTGCTAGTCCTTCAATAAGAGAAGTAAGCGTGCGACTCCGTCTCCTGTGGGAGCTGGCTTGCCAGCGATGGGATCACCGCGGTCTCTCTGAAACACCGAGGCGCGGCCATCGCTGGCAAGCCAGCTCCCACAAGGAGCCGAGTCAGCCGTTATAGGTCAGCCAGCGTCGACACCAGAATCGCCTTGATCGTGTGCATGCGGTTTTCCGCTTGCTCGAAGGCGATGCAGGCCGGCGACTCGAACACGTCATCGGTCACTTCGATGCCGTTGCTCAGGTGCGGGTACTGCTCGGCGATCTGCTTGCCGATCTTGGTATCGCAGTTATGGAACGCCGGCAGGCAGTGCATGAACTTGGTGCGCGGGTTGCCGGTGGCTTTCATCAGTTCGGCGTTGACCTGATACGGCAGCAGTTGCTGGATGCGCTCGGCCCAGGCTTCGACCGGTTCGCCCATCGACACCCAGACATCGGTGTGGATGAAGTCGACGCCCTTGACCGCCGCTTTCGGGTCTTCGGTGAGGGTGATGCGCGCGCCGCTTTCTTCGCCGTACTGTTTGCAGCGGGCGACCAGGTCGTCCGCCGGCCACAGGGCTTTCGGCGCGCAGATGCGCACGTCCATGCCGAGCTTGGCGCCGATCAGCAGCAAGGAGTTGCCCATGTTGTTGCGCGCATCGCCGAGGTAGGCGTAGCTGATTTCGTGGATCGGCTTGTCGGCGTGTTCACGCATGGTCAGCACGTCGGCGATCATTTGCGTCGGGTGGTATTCGTCGGTCAGGCCGTTGAACACCGGGACGCCGGCGAACTTGGCCAGTTCCTCGACGATTTCCTGCTTGAAGCCACGGTATTCGATGGCGTCGTACATGCGCCCGAGCACGCGGGCGGTGTCCTTCATGCTTTCCTTGTGGCCGATCTGCGAGGAGTTCGGGTCGATGTAGGTGACGTTGGCGCCCTGGTCATAGGCGGCTACTTCGAACGCACAGCGGGTGCGTGTCGAGGTTTTTTCGAAGATCAGCGCGATGTTGTTGCCCTTGAGGTGCTGCTGTTCGGTGCCGGTGTACTTGGCACGCTTGAGGTCGCGGGACAGGTCGAGCAGGTAGCGCAATTCGCGAGGGGTGTGGTGTTCCAGGCTCAGCAGATTGCGGTTATGGATATTGAACGCCATTTTGTATCTCCCAAGGTGAACAGGTTAGTAGTCAATCGGGTCGCGGATGATCGGGCAGGTCATGCAGTGGCCGCCGCCCCGTCCCCGGCCGAGTTCGCCGGCGCTGATGGTGATGACTTCCACGCCGGCCTTGCGCAGCAGGGTATTGGTGTAGGTATTGCGGTCGTAGCCGATGACCACGCCCGGTTCCACGGCCACCACGTTGTTGCCGTCGTCCCATTGCTCGCGTTCGGCGGCGAAGCTGTTGCCGCCGGTCTCGACCACGCGCAGGGCCTTGAGGTTGAGGGCCTGGGCCACGGTGTCGAGGAAGCTGGTGTCTTCGCGGCGGATGTCGATGCCGCCCGCCTTGCTCTCATCGGGACGCAGGGTGAAGGCGACGATCTGGTTCACCACTTCCGGGAAGATCGTGACGAGGTCGCGATCGCAGAAGCTGAACACGGTGTCCAGGTGCATCGCCGCGCGGGACTTCGGCAGGCCGGCAACGATGACTTTCTCGACGGCCTTGTTCTTGAACAGGTTCACCGCCAGTTGCGCAATGGCCTGGCGCGACGAGCGCTCGCCCATGCCGATCAACACCACGCCATTGCCGATGGGCATCACGTCACCGCCCTCGAGGGTGGCGTTGCCATGCTCTTGGTCCGGATCGCCGTACCAGATCTCGAAGTCGGCATTGGTGAACTCGGGGTGGAATTTGTAGATGGCGGTGGCCAGCAGGGTTTCCTGGCGGCGTGCCGGCCAGTACATCGGATTGAGGGTGACGCCACCGTAGATCCAGCAAGTGGTGTCGCGGGTGAACTGGGTGTTGGGTAGCGGCGGCAGGATGAAACTGGAGTTGCCGAGGAAGTCGCGGAACATCTCGATGACCTTGCCGCCGAAACTGGTGGGCAAGTCATCACCCGATACGCCGCCGATCAGGAACTCGGCGATCTTGCGCGGCTCCAGGCTGCGCAGCCACGAGGCGGTTTCGTTGATCAGGCCCAGGCCCACCGAGTTGGCGGTGATCTTGCGTTCCAGAATCCAGTCCAGGGCTTCGGGAATGGCGACGATGTCGGTCAGCAGGTTGTGCATTTCCAGCACATCGATGTTGCGTTCACGCATCTTGGTGACGAAGTCGAAGTGGTCGCGCTTGGCCTGGGCCACCCACAGCACATCATCGAACAGCAGTTCATCGCAGTTGTTCGGGGTCAGTCGCTGATGGGCAAGTCCCGGGGAGCAAACCATGACTTTGCGCAGTTTGCCGGCTTCGGAATGGACGCCGTACTTGACTTTTTCCGTGGTCATTTCAGTGATCCTCCAGATAGAAACAGAGCTATTACAGGGTCAGGAAGCCGTCATAGAGGCCGTAGGCCGCCACCACGGCACCGACGACCACCGCAGCGAAAACCAGCTTCTCGACGTTGGTGAAAACCGGTTTGTCGATCTCCCGCTTGGCCTTGGCGAACAGGATCACGCCGGGGGCGTAGAGCAGGGCCGAGAGCAACAGGTATTTGGTGCCGCCGGCGTACAGCAGCCAGATCGCATAGATCAGGGCCACGGCGCCGATGATCAGATCCTTGCGCCGCTCGCCGGGCGCGCCTTCGTAGCTTTCACCACGCACCGCCAGCAGCAGTGCATAGGCCGCCGACCACAGGTAGGGCACCAGGATCATCGAGGTGGCGAGGTAGATCAGCGACAGGTAGGTGCTGGCCGAGAACAGCGTGATGACCAGGAAAATCTGCACCATGGCATTGGTCAGCCACAGGGCGTTGACCGGCACGTGGTTGGCGTTTTCCTTGCGCAAGAACGCCGGCATTGTGTGGTCCTTGGCGGCGGCGAACATGATCTCCGCGCACAGCAGCACCCACGACAGCAATGCCCCCAGCAGCGAGATGATCAAACCGACGCTGATCAGCACCGCGCCCCAGTGACCGACCACGTGTTCCAGCACGGCGGCCATTGACGGGTTCTGCAGCTTGGCCAGTTCCGGCTGGGTCATGATCCCCAGCGACAACACGTTGACCAGCACCAGGAACAGCAGCACGGTGACGAAGCCGATCACCGTGGCCTTGCCCACGTCGCTGCGTTTTTCCGCCCGGGCCGAAAAGATGCTCGCGCCTTCAATGCCGATGAACACCCATACGGTGACCAGCATCATTTTGCGCACCTGGTCCATCACGCTGCCCAGGTCCGGGTTCTTCAGGCCCCAGATGTCGGCGGTGAAGATGTCCAGTTTGAAGGCGAACAGCGCAATCAACATGAACAGCAGCAGCGGCACGATCTTGGCGACCGTGGTCACCAGGTTGATGAACGCGGCTTCCTTGATGCCTCGCAGCACGAGGAAATGTACGGCCCAGAGCAGCACCGAGGCGCCGATCACGGCGGCGACCGTATTGCCCTCGCCAAATAGCGGAAAGAAGTAACCAAGCGTGCTGAACAGCAGGACGAAGTAACCGACGTTGCCCAGCCAGGCGCTGATCCAGTACCCCCAGGCGGACGAAAAACCCATGTAGTCGCCGAATCCGGCCTTGGCGTAGGCGTAGACCCCGCCGTCCAGGTCGGGCTTGCGGTTGGCCAGGGTCTGGAACACGAAGGCCAGGGTGAGCATGCCGACGGCGGTAATCGCCCAACCGATCAGTACGGCGCCGACATCGGCACTGGCGGCCATGTTCTGTGGCAAGGAAAAGATCCCGCCACCAATCATCGAGCCGACGACTAATGCAACCAGTGCGCCGAGTTTGAGTTTTCCGGGGGCTTCAGACATTGCATGACTCCAATGCAGGAGAAGAGAGGCAACAGATTATTCTGTTGGCTATCCGATCAGCTGACTTAGATCACTAAATGAGAGCGCTCCCAGTTTTTTGGCGGAGTGCCATCAGTTATAAGTCTTATGTCTGTAATGCCTGATCTAGAGGCCTTTGCTGGTTTTCAGGAACTTTTCAGTATTTGTTTCGAATTATGACGCTAGTTTGTTTTTCAAGATCTGCAAGTTTTATTCATGCATTTTTTGGACAGATTTGATGTATTAAAAGTATGTATAAAACAAACGAATATATCGGCGTTGCGATAGCCGTTTTGTGCAAGTAAAAAGACGTCAGTTGGCGTTATCCAATAAACGTTATTACTCTTCAACCGTTTAGTTGACGCCCGATATGTGACGATCTCGCGGCAGTGCCGCCCCCGGAAAATGGAGATGCAATGATGTCGCAATCACCGAACAAGCTTCGCCTGAGCGCATTGATCGCGTTGGTGGTGGGTTCGATGATCGGTGGCGGGATCTTTTCCCTGCCGCAGAACATGGCGGTCCAGGCTGACGCCGGTGCGATCCTGATCGGCTGGGCGATCACCGCGGTGGGCATGCTGACGCTGGCCTTCGTGTTCCAGACCCTGGCCAACCGCAAGCCGGAGCTGAACTCCGGCGTGTACGCCTACGCCAAGGCCGGGTTTGGCGACTACATGGGGTTTTCATCCGCCTGGGGCTACTGGATCAGTGCCTGGCTGGGCAACGTCGGCTACTTCATCTTGCTGTTCAGTACCCTCGGCTATTTCTTTCCGGTCTTCGGCGAAGGCAACACACCGATTGCCATCGCCTGCGCTTCGGTGTTGCTGTGGACCGTGCATTTTGTGGTGATGCGCGGGATCAAGGAGGCCGCGTTCATCAACCAGGTGACCACGGTGGCCAAGATCGTGCCGCTGATCATGTTCATCGTGATTGCCGCCGTGGCATTCAAGGCGGACATCTTTACCCTCGATATCTGGGGGCGCAACAACCCGGAATTCGGCAGCGTGATGGACCAGGTCCGGCACATGATGCTGGTCACCGTGTTCGTGTTCATCGGCATCGAAGGCGCCAGTGTCTATTCGGCCCGGGCGGAGAAACGGTCCGACGTGGGCCGGGCGACGGTGATCGGGTTCGTTGGGGTGTTGGCGCTGCTGGTGCTGGTGAACGTGCTGTCGCTGGGGATCATGTCCCAACCGGAACTGGCGAAACTGCAGAACCCCTCGTTGGCGGCGGTGCTGGAACACATCGTCGGCCCCTGGGGCGCGTTGCTGATCAGCGTCGGCCTGGCGATTTCGTTGTTGGGGGCCTTGTTGTCCTGGGCGCTGCTGTGCGCCGAAATCCTCTTTGCCACGGCGAAAGACAAGACCATGCCGGCCTTCCTGACCAAGGAAAACGCCAACCATGTGCCGGTCAATGCGATGTGGCTGACCAACTCGATGATCCAGTTGTTCCTGCTGATCACGCTGTTTTCCGCCGGCACCTACACCAGCCTGATTTATCTGGCCTCTTCGATGATTCTGGTGCCGTACCTGTGGTCGGCGGCCTATGCGGTGTTGTTGTGCGCACGGGGCGAAACCTACCAACAGGCGCCGGTCGAGCGCACCAAGGATCTGCTGATTGGTGGCATCGCCCTGGTCTACGCGGTGTGGTTGCTGTATGCCGGCGGCCTGAAGTATCTGCTGTTGTCGGCGTTGCTGTATGCGCCGGGCGTGATCCTGTTTGCCAAGGCGCGTCATGAGCAGGGCATGCCGCTATTCACGGCTATCGAGAAAGGTATTTTCACCGCTGTCATCAGCGGCGCCGGGCTGGCGGCTTATGGGTTGTATAGCGGGTTGCTGAATCTGTGAAGGTGTTGCTGGCGTATCAACCACCCTATGACTGGCCGGCGATGCTGGGGTTCTTGTCGGCGCGGGCGATTACCGGGCTGGAAACCGTGCTCGACGGCGTGTATTCACGCAGCATCGGTTTGAACGGTGCCTGCGGTACGTTCTCGATCCAGCCGGCCACCGCCGATGCCCTTGAGTTGACCTTGGACTTTCCAGAGCCGGGCGCCGTACCTGCAGTCGTCGCAAGTGTGCGGCGAATGTTTGATCTGGACGCCGACCTGTCCACGATGCATCGGCACCTGGCGGTTGATCCGCTGCTGGCGCGGCTGATTGCCGAGCGCCCCGGGCTGCGTGTGCCGGGGGCGTGGGATGGCCTGGAACTGGCGATCCGCGCGGTGTTGGGGCAGCAGATTACGGTGGTGGCGGCAATCAGGCTGGCGGGCAAACTGGTCGCGCAGTACGGCACGCCGTTTCATTCGGGGGTGACGGGGGTGACCCATGTGTTTCCCGAGGCCGGGGTTCTGGCGGGTGCGGATCTTGCCGCGTTGGGCATGCCGAAAAGCCGGGGCCGGACGTTGTCGGGCGTGGCTCAGGCATTGCTCGACGATCCTCGATTGTTTGAGCCCGGTCGGGAGGGTGGCGTAGCGCGGTTGCTGGCGTTGCACGGGATTGGTGACTGGACGGCGCAGTACATCGCGCTGCGGCAGTTGCGGGAGATGGATGGATTTCCCAATGGCGATGTCGGGCTGATCAATGCGTTGGCGGCGCTGGAGGGTGGGCCGGTGACGGCCAGGCAGCTATTGGCGCGAGCCGAAACCTGGCGGCCTTTTCGTGGGTATGCGGCGCAGTTATTGTGGACTTCGTTGAGTCGGGTGGACTGAGCTGATCCGGAATGTGTTCTGGCAGTCCTGCGCCATCGCGGGCAAGCCCGCTCCCACAGTTTTTGCGCAGATCCCTGTAGGAGCTGGCTTGCCAGCGATGACGATCTGACGGTCACCACTGCGCGCGATGTGAACCCAAATCAGTTGCTGGCAATGTCCATTGCAAAGGTGTTCCCGTCATCTTGAGCGGCGCATGCAAGCGATGCGCCGCCCCCCACGGCGTCTGCTCCACGATCAAACCCTGATCCTGCGCATCTTCCGCGCGCAAAGCCTCATCCGTCCCCGGTCCAGACTCGATCAACAACTTCGCCGTGCGCGCCAACGACAATCGCGCCGAGCCTCCCGCACCGTCGTTCAACCGCTGCGCCAGCAACCGGATCGTACTGGCCGCCATCAAATACCCGGTGGCGTGATCGAGGGCCTGCACGGGCAGTGGTGTCGGCTTGTCGGCACCTTTGCAGCGCATGCCGGCTTCGGCGATGCCGCTGCTCATCTGCACCAGGCTGTCGAAGCCCCGACGGTTGTGCCAGGGGCCGCTCCAGCCGTAGGCATTGAGGCAAACATCAATCAAGTTCGGGTTCATGGACCGGCGCTCATTCACGCCGAAGCCAAGTCGCTCAAGGGCATCGGCACGATAGCCATGCAGCAGAATGTCGGCATCCTTGAGCAGGCATTCGAATACGCCACGGTCGGTCTTGTCGTGCAGATCAAGACGCGCGCAGCGTTTTCCCAGGGTGACTTCCGGCACCACCCCCGGCTCGTTCCAGGTCGGCGGATCGATGCGCAGGACATCGGCGCCGAGGCCCGCCAGAAAGCGGCTGGCGACAGGGCCGGCGAGCACCCGGGTCAAGTCCAGCACCTTGATGCCGGCCAGTGGCCGAGCGATCGAGCCTGTCCACGGTGTGCGGCTTTGGCTTGAGTGGCTGGCAAATTGAACCAAGGGCTCGGCATTTACGGCCTGGCCCTGAGGATGGGTCTGCCATTGATCCCAAGTGCGCATTTCGGCGGCGCAACCACCGGCATCGACCACCGCTTGTTCCAGCTCGCTTTTCGCCCATGACGCCACTTTGTCGGCCATCGCTGCGCGGTCGGTACAGGCCCCCAGCACGCTTTGTGCAGCGGCACGGTGATGGGGCGCGTTGGTGTGCAGGCGAATCCAGCCATCGCGGGTGGCGTAGTCACCGGCCACCGGGTCCCACAGCGGTGGAACGCTCCAGCCGAGCGGACGAATCGAGGTGGCGAACCAGAACGACGCCAGGCGTCGGTCAACTTCAAGGTCGGGCAGGTGCCCGGTTTGCTGGTGCAGCAGTTCGCTGGCGGCCTGGCCGGCGGCAGCGATGCTGGCGCAGGCCAGGTCCGTGACGGCAAACGCCGAGGGCAGGGCGCCGCTGGAGGTGAATGGAATCGGGGTGTGAGGCAAACCGAGTGCGGCTTGAATGGACGTGAGCAGATCAGTCATCGAAGGGCTCTCCGGAGCGAGAGGCCGAGCATAGACCAAAAAAACCGCAGTCCAGATGGATTCCTTTGTAGGAGCTGGCTTGCCAGCGATGGCGGACTGGCTGAAAGACCGCTATCGCTGGCCAGCCAGCTCCTACAAGGGGCGGCGGGGTTATACGCGGAACTGATCCATCAACTTCATCTGGTGGGTGGTCAGGGCGTTGAGCTGGCTGCTGATCTGCGCCGATTCGGTGGCCTGGCCGGTCAGGGTTTCGGTGACGGTGCGGATCGCCGAGACGTTGCGGTTGACCTCTTCGGCCACCGCGCTTTGCTGCTCGGCGGCGCTGGCGATTTGCAGGTTCATGTCGCTGATCACGGTGACCGCGTCGCTGATCTTGCCCAAGGCCTGGACCGCCTGCTGGATCTGCCCGGCGTTGCTGTGGGCCTGGGTCTGGCTTGAATGCATGGTGGCGACCACGCCACGGGTGCCGGACTGGATGCGTTCGATCACCAGGCGAATTTCTTCCACCGAGTCCTGGGTGCGCTTGGCCAGGTTGCGCACTTCATCGGCGACCACCGCAAAGCCACGACCGCTTTCACCGGCGCGGGCCGCTTCGATCGCTGCGTTGAGGGCCAGCAGGTTGGTTTGTTCAGCGATGCTGCGGATCACCTCCAGCACCGAGCCGATCTGCTCGCTGTTGACCGCCAGGGCTTCGACTTCGGTCACGGCCTTGCTGACTTCGTCGGCCAGTTGATTGATATCGCGGGTGCTGCGCTCGATGATCTGCATCCCATCGCGGGCCGACTGGTCGGCGCCTTTGGCTGCACTCGCCGCGTTGGATGCGCTGTTGGCGACATCGTGGGCGGTGGCGCTCATTTCGTTGGACGCGGTGGCGACCTGGTCGATTTCGCGGAACTGCACCTGCATGCCTTCGCTGGTCTGGCGGGCGATTTCCGACGACTGATCGGCCGTGCCACGGGCATCGGTGATGCTTTGCTTGATCTGCGCGATGGTCGGTTGCAGCTTGTCGAGGAAGCGGTTGAACCAGCTCACCAGTTCGCCCAGTTCGTCCTTCTTGCTGTAGTGCAGACGCTGGGTCAGGTCGCCGTCGCCACTGGCAATCGCCTTGAGCATGTCGGCCACGCTGTTGATCGGGCGGGTCACGCCCGACGCGGTGAGCCACATCAGCAGCAGACCGAGCACACCGGCGATCACCGCCACCGACAAGGCCTTGATCGTGCCAATTTGCTGGGCATCGTCGAGCACCGCCTGCAGTTTCACCGAGTCGGCCAGCAACACTTGCTTGGGCAGGTCGATCACCACGGCCCAGGCCTTGGCATCGGCGATCGGGCTGACCGGATACACCGCACGGATCAGGTCGCCTTGCTGGAGAATCTTCGGTGCACCGCTGCCGAGCAATTGCAGGATGTCCTTGCCATCCGCACCGAGGGTGTCGCTGATGCTCTTGCCGACTTTCGTTGCATCGACGCTGTAGGCTGCCATCACGCCGGTACCGGAGACGATCAGCATGTGCCCGGCGCTGTTGAACAGGTCGCGCTGGGAGTCGACCGCCGCCGCTTGCAGGGCGTCGAGGGCGATGTCGATACCGACCACGCCGATGGACTTGCCGTCCACCAGCAGCGGAACGGAAATGGTGGTCATCAACACTTCCTTGTTGCCGACGGTATCGGCGTACGGGTCGAGCAGGCAGGTGCGCTTGCTGTCCCGCGGGCAGGTGTACCAGACGTTGTACGGCGTGCCGCTGAGGTTCAGGGTGGTCTTGGTCATGTCCTCTTCGACCATGATCGTGTTCAGCGTTTCGCCACCGGCACGGCTGAAGTAGGTGGCGAAACGACCGATTTCGTTGGACTGACGCGCGGCGTCATCGACGAACTCGCTGTCCTTGCCATCCAGGCCGTTGGGCTCGAACGCCAGCCAGATGCCCAGCACTTTGCCGTTGCGCTCGAAGGCGGTTTTCAGGCTCTGGTTCAACTCTTCACGCAACGCACCGGGCGCCATCTCGCGCTGGGTGGCCATGGTGCGCATGTCCTTGATCTGGTCGGCCAGGGCGGTCACCACCGTCAGGGTTTCGCCGAACGTCTTCTGCACCCGCACCGCTTGTTCGGCGGCCTTGGCCTGAAGCAGGTCCTGCACACTGGCGGTGAGCATCCTGCTGCTGGAATCGTTGACCAGGTCATCGTTCTGATTGGTCTGGTAAATGTTCATGCCCACTATCAAGGCGACTACGCCCAGCAGGCACAGACCGGACAGCAGGACGATTTTCAGGCGGATGGACAGTGAGTCGAACATAGGGCGAACTCGCGAATGGATGAAGTGTTGGCTGTGGGCCGTCGCGGCTCACTCGCTAAATCCATTTAGCGCCGATCAATGCACATCGGCGTGGCGTTGAGGTTACATGAGGGGCAACCCGACGAACGGTAGTGGTTGAACGTTTGCGCAGAAAAATGTGCCGGAAAGTGCTTTAAAACGAGGAAAAATCGCGGAGTTGTTCAGGTGGCTTGCAACAGTGATTCCGGCCTCGACCAGATCCACAGGTTGCCCAGCCCCATCCCGGCAATCGCCAGGTAAATCGGCCAGCCGTGATCGAGCATCACCAGCATCAGACCGGCACACAACAGCATGCTGACCGTGGCGCTGATTTTTGCCCTACGCGCGATGATCTTGCCGTTGCGCCAGTTATGGAGGATGGGGCCGAACAGCCGGTGGTTTTCCAGCCAGGCACTCAGGCGCGGCGAGCTGCGGGTGGCGGCCCAGGCGGCCAGCAGGATGAACTCGGTGGTTGGCAGGCCGGGAATGACGATGGCGATCAGGCCGATGCCCAGGCTGACGTAGGCGAGCAGGCCGAAGAGGAGGCGGGAGAGTTTTGTTGATGCGGGCATGGGCTCAAGGCAACACGTGAGGCGAATCGAAATCTTACAGACTTGCTTCGTCCAATGTGGGAGCGAGCCTGCTCGCGAAAGCTGAGTATCAATCGACATAAATGTTGAATGACAGACCGCTTTCGCGAGCAGGCTCGCTCCCACAGGGACCGCGGTGTGTCAGGCGAATTCCGGTGCGTTGGCGTAAGCCTGCTCCAGCAACACGGTAAAACGGTTGAACGCGTCGACGGCGCCTTTTTCCACTTCGGCTTCTTCCTGGGCGCTGAACTCAAGGCCGTCCAGGGTCTTGACGAAGCTCTTCCAGCCTTCCGCGCGGCCGCCGGCCGGTTCGCCGAGGTGACGGGCGCCAAAGGTTTCGCTCAGGCCGAGGCCGACGGCGCGCTTGATCAGGAAGGCGGCGCCGAGCTTGGAGCCTTCGGAGACGAAGATCCAGCCCAGGGCCTGGGCCTTGGTCGGGTTCTTCAGTGCGCCGGCGACCGGCGCCGGTACGTCGGTGTCCAGGTCCGCCAGGTCGGCCTTGGCCGCGTCGGCACGGCAGCGGGCCGGCAGGTCCGGGACGATGGCGGTCAGTTCGGCATCGTTGTACAGCGAGACCAGTTCCGACTGGAACAGGTACTGCGCCACCACGAAGCGGGCGAAGTTGGCCTGGGTTTCAAAGGGGGAGTGGGCCTTGACCAAGGCATCGAGCTTGGTGTGCGGCTCGTTGGTGATCTGGTTCAAACGCTGGGAACGCAGGCTGGAGCGTTGTGCGGTGTCCTGGGTGGTCATGGCAATTCCTTGGGGGGAAGAAGAGGCGCTTGGTAACGAGACGAACAAGAAGGCGCCGGACAGTAAAAAATCCTCGCCGGACGGTTTCAATTCACCGCCCGGCGGGATGGCCGGATCAGATATCCCAGATCAGGTTGACCGCGAAGTTGCGACCCGGCTGGGTCAGGCGGTCGAGGTTGGCCGGCTGGGTCACCGAGGCTTCGCCGACGCTGTCGTAGCCGCGCACGTCATCCCACAGCCAGTACTTTTTGTCGGTCAGGTTGTAGACGCCGCCGCTGACGGTCACATCGTCGGTCACCTTGTAGAACGCACTCAGGTCCAGGATGCCGAAGCCCGGGGTCTTGAACTGGGTGCTGGTGCCGTCCGGGGTCTTGAAGGTGCTGCTGTCGACGCGGTCCTTCTTCTTCACCAGCGTCCAGCTGAGCAAGCCACCGTAGGTGTCCTGGTCGTAGCCGAGGCCGAACACGCCGGTCAGCGGGTTGACGCTGTTGAGCGGCTCGCCCGAGTCGTCGTTGCGACCGTAGGCATAGGCCACCGAACCCTGGGTGTAGAGACCTTGCGGCGCACCGAAGACGTCGAGGTTCAGGCGACCCTTGACCTCGGCACCCTTGATGGTGGCGTGTTTGATGTTGTTGCTCTGGAACGTGGTCTCGGTGTAGCCCGGAGTGATGGCGTTCTCGTCGATGAAGTCGCGGTATTTGTTGTAGAACACGGCTACGTCAAACGAGCCCTGCTCGAAGTTGCCGCGCAAACCTGTCTCGTAGCTTTTGCTCTTTTCCGGTTCGAGGTCCGGATTAGGCGCGACCTTATAGCCGCCAGCGATGTTTTCGAAACGACCGTACAACGCCTTGGCGGTCGGGGTGCGGAAGCCTTCGGCGTACTGGCCGTACCAGGTGTAGTGGTCGTTGAAGCTATAGGTGGTGCCGAACTTCGGCGACAGGCGATGCCAGGTCTTGGTCTCATCACTCACGCTGCCGTTGCGGCTCTGGTCGGCGGTGGCCAGGAACTCTTCGGTGATGTGCGGTTTGAGCTCGGTGTAGTCGTAGCGCGCACCGGGCAGGAAGGTCCAGTTGCCCCAACTGATCTGGTCCTGGGCGAACAGGGCGTAGCTGTTGATGGTCGGGTCCGGGAAATCACTGGCGGGTGTCAGTGTGTCGGTGGCGCTAGGGGCACCAATGACCCGGCAGGATCCGGCTACGGTCAGGCAGGTGCCGGAACCGGTACGCAGGCCGGTGACTTTGTCCTGCTTGATGGTGGTGCCATAGGTGACGAGGTGTTCGGTGTCGGCGATGGCAAACGACTTGTCAGCCTGGGCATCGAATACCCATTGGCGGTCCTTGTAGTTGGTGTCGCGGTTGCGCAGCACGGTCCGCGACGGCGCGTAGATTTCCTCGGTGCTCTGGTCGGTCTTGGCGATCTGGTAGTTAAGCGACCACTTGATGTTGTCAGCCAGTGCGCTGTCCAGGCCGAAGTTGTGTTCCAGGCCAAAGCGTTCGCGGGTGATCGTGTCGTTGCCGGTGCGGGCTTTGTAGAAGCCGAAACCGCGTCCGGCGTTGAACGGGCCGCCCACGGCGCTCAATTGATTGGTGTCGCGGTCGTCCTTGTAATGCTCGTAGGTCAGGCCCAGGCGTGCGTCGTCGGCGTAATCCCAGCCCAGTTTGGCTAGCACGCTAGTGGTGCGAGCGTCCTGGGGGTTGGCCTCGGTACGGTTCAATCCGGTACCACCGGTTTCGCCATAGGACTCTGTTTCATGACCGTTGCGCTGACTGAAGTGCAACAGGCCATCGAACTCGCCGGTGCGACCGGCGACGGTGCCGGACGTCAGCCAGCTTTCGTCGGCGGAGCTGTAGCCGGTCTTCAGGCGTGCACCAACATCCTTGCCCGGTTTGATGATGTCGTCAGCGTCCAGCGTGTAGTAGCTGACGGCGCCGCCAATGGCGTTGCTGCCGTACAGCACTGAGGCTGGGCCGCGGAGGATTTCCACACGCTTGACGATTTCCGGGTCGACATAGTTGCGGTTGGTCTGGGCATAGGGGCCGTTGAAGAAACCGTCAGGCACCTGCACACCATCGACCTGGGTCAGCACGCGGTCGCCATCGATGCCGCGAATGTTGTAGCCAGTGATGCCGGCGCGCTGGCCTGCGCCACCTACCGATACACCGGGTTCGTAGCGCACCAGTTCCTTGATGGTATTGACGTTGTTGCGGTCCAGATCTTCTCGCGAGTAGACAGAGACCGTGCTCGGCACGCTGCTCACGGACTGTTCGTTACGGGTGGCGCTGATGGTCACCTGATCCAGATTGAGGGCGCTGCCGACACTGCGCTTTTCCAGCACGATGCTGTTATTGCCCAGTTTGCGATAGCTCAGGTTGGTCCCCACCAACAGGCGATCCAGGGCTTTTTCCGGCGACAGGGAACCGCGTACGCCCGGCGAGGCCACACCCTGCGCCAGCTCCGACGACACACCGACCTGCCAGCCCGTCACGGCGGTAAAGGCATTGAGTGCCGACACCAGTGACTGCTGGGGAATGGCGAACGCGTAGTCGCCCATTTTGCGGGTCGACGGTTCGGCGGCGGTGGCGGCCATCAGCGGTGCGGTGCCGGCCATCAGGATGGCAGCGGTCAGCAGCGACAGCACGCGGGAAGGTGAAGGGGCTGGGCGGGTGAGGCGAGAGGACATCGATAGCGCTCCGTGTCGCACGAATCTTTATAGGTGCTGATTGGCATCCTGAGATGCGAATCAATTGCATTGGCTATAACGAGACGTACGGGATTTGCCTATCGAGTAAAAATAATTCTCATTCAGTTCAAGATGACCAGCGCCGGGAATTCCTGCAGCCGGGCCGAGGTAATGTGGGCCAGGGAGCGAACCACGTCCAGCGGCTGATCGAGGCGATAGTTGCCGGTCACGGTGACGTCGGCCAGTTGTTCGTTGTTGTTGATGATCCAGCCCGGGTAGTAGCGGCGCAGTTCGGCCAGCACCTGGTTCAACGGGCAGTTCTCGAAAACCAGGCGCCCCTGGACCCACGCCAGCTCGGTGGCGGCATCCAGCTTGGCCGGGCGGTCGAAGCCGTTGGGGCCGATGCGAATGCTTTCCCCGGCGGACAGGCGCACCCGCGCATCGTCACGGGTGGCCCGCAAGTCGACATCCCCGCGTTGCACCCGCACTTGCGCCACGCCATCGAGGTAGCGCACGGCAAACGCGGTATCGCGAACGGTGGCCGTGACCGGGCCGGCGTCGATTTCCAATGGCTGGCCGCGATTGGCCTGCACTTCGAAAAACGCTTCGCCCTGATACAGGCGGGCAACACGTTGTTGATCGTTGATGGTGCTCGAGAACGCCGAATTGGTATTGAGCAGGACCCTGGAACCGTCCTCCAGTTGCAGGCGCTGGCGCTCGCCGACCACGGTCAGGTGATCGGCCTGCAGGCGCATCGGCAAGTTGCTGAAACTGAACAGGCCGAGCAGCAGCACGGCGGCAGTGGCCAGCGGTTTCCAGTGCGGGCGCAGGCGAGTGAGGACGGTGACTTTCGCGGGACGGGCAGCCAGGCTTTGCGCGCATTTCGCCACTTGCGGGCCGTCCCAGATCGCCTGGGCCTTGGCGAAGGCCTGGGCATTGAGCGGGTCGGCATCGAGCCAGACATGGAATTGGCGGGTCTGCTCCTCGTCGGGACTGCCGAGCACGATCAGCCAGTCCAGGGCCTGGTCCATCGCGCTAGCGGAGTCCTGCGCCGATGAAGGCTCAGGGGAGCGGTGGTTGTCCGTCACGGTGTTTCCTCGGCAGTGTCTGTGCACGGCTGTTTTTTTTTAGTGAAACGTAAAAAGTGGGCCAAGGGTAGCAAAGCCCGATGACCAGCGCAGTCGGTCAAGGTCAGCGCAAGATCCTGACGCTCAATTGGCGTTCAGGCGATCGGCAACCCCGATGCAGATCGACATGATCAATTTGAGTTCTTTTTGCACGGTGCTGAGGGACACGTTCAACTCGTCGGCGATTTCCTGGTAGCTGTGTCCGTGCAGGCGGCTGAGGATGAAAATCCGCTGTTGGCGGTCGCTGAGTTCACTGAGGCTCACGTTCAGGCGCTCCAGCAATTGTTCGGCATGGGCGGCGTCTTCGGCGCTGCTGGTGGGGGCGGCGATGCTGTGCACCACCTCCTGCGGCACGTCGTCGACCATGGTGCGCGAGTGGATGCGCCGCGCGCGCAGATGGTCCAGCGCCAGGTTGCGCGCCGTCTGGAAAACAAAGGGCTCGAGATGATCGATGGCCCGTTCGCTCAATGCACGGGTCACCCGCAGGTAGGTTTCCTGCAGGAGGTCTTCAGCGGTACTGTGATTGTTGACCATCCGGTCCAGCGTCCGCAGCAGGGAGGTGCGCTGGGTGAGGAAAACGTGATTGAAGCGCGACTGACTCACGGGAGAACCTGATCCATTTCGAGCGAATGATAATGCTTATCATCCACCCGAGTGGTCAAGTATTGATTTGTGAAGGTTTAAGCGCGTCCCTGCAAATAGCTCGCGTAATCGGGAATCCGATGGCTGTGCGCCTGGTCCATCAACGGGCTGCTGATGAGGTAGTCGGCGCTGCATTCGTTGCACGCCACCGGGATGTTCCAGACCGCCGCGACCCGCAGCAACGCCTTGATGTCCGGGTCGTGTGGTTGCGGTTCGAAGGGGTCCCAGAAGAACACCAGCATGTCGACCCGTTGCTCGGCGATCTGCGCACCGAGCTGTTGGTCGCCGCCCAGCGGACCACTGATCATGCTCTGCACGGGCAGGTCGAGGCGTTGTTGCAACAACAACCCCGTGGTGCCGGTAGCGACCAGATCATGCCGGGCCAGTTTGTCTTTTTGCCGTTCGGCCCAGTCCAGCAGGAACACCTTGCAGTGGTCATGGGCAACCAGGGCGATACGCTTGCGCGCCGCCAGGGTCTTTTGCGTAAAGCTGATGCCGATCATGGGTTGTTCCACAGGCGATTTGCGCGGGTGATTGCGAGGACGCCATCGCCAGCAAGCCGGCTCCTACAAGGTTGACGATTTCTGTAGGAGCCGGCTTGCCGGCGATGGCGATTTTGCAGACGCAGAATTACTCGGCGTTGCACAGCGCCAGGCAGTTATCGAGCATGCGGTTGGAGAAGCCCCACTCGTTGTCATACCAGGCCAGGACCTTGAGCAGCTTGCCGCTGGATTTGGTGTGATTGGCGTCGAAGATCGACGACAGCGGGTTGTGGTTGAAGTCGCTGGAGACCAGCGGCAGGGTGTTGTAGCCAAGGATCTTCGAGTGCTGGCTGGCGGCTTTCATCAGCGCATTGACTTCCTCTGCGCTGGCTTCTTTTTTCAGCTGCACGGTCAGGTCCACCAGCGACACGTTGATCACCGGTACGCGTACGGCCATGCCGGTCAGCTTGCCCGCCAGTTCCGGCAGCACCAGGCCGACGGCTTCGGCGGCACCGGTCTTGCTCGGGATCATGTTCTGGGTGGCCGAGCGGGCACGGTACGGGTCGCTGTGGTAGACGTCGGTCAGGTTCTGGTCGTTGGTGTAGGCGTGAATGGTGGTCATCAGGCCGCTTTCGATGCCCAGTTCGCGATGCAGCACCTGGGCCACCGGGGCCAGGCAGTTGGTGGTGCACGACGCATTGGAGATGATCTGGTGCGATTGGCGCAGAATGTCGTGGTTCACCCCATAGACGACGGTGGCGTCGGCGCCTTTGGCCGGGGCCGAGATGATCACTTTGCGCGCGCCCGCCGTAATATGCGCGGCGGCCTTGGCCCGGTCGGTGAACAGACCGGTGCATTCGAACACCACATCAATCTTTTCCGCGGCCCAGGGCAGGTCGGCCGGGTTGCGAATGGCGCTGACCGAAATGCGGTCGCCGTTGACCGTCAGGCTCTCCTGGTCGTGCTGAACATCGGCATCGAACGTGCCATGAACGGTGTCGTACTTGAGTAGATGAGCATTGATCGCGCTGTCGCCCAGGTCGTTGATGGCGACGATCTGCAGATCCTGACGGTAACCCTGGGTATAGAGTGCGCGCAGAACATTACGGCCGATGCGGCCAAAGCCATTGATTGCGATTCGAAGAGTCATATGTCTGCGCTACCGTCGTTTTGTTGTTGGAATTACAAGATTATTCGCAAAAAAATAGAAAACAAGCCTTTTTAATGGCAATATTTTGTTCAATCTACAACGAGTGACCTGAATCAACTGGTCCAACCGATCAAGAAAACCGTCTGTCATCCCATCGACACCGGCCTCTGATCAGCATAGACAATCAGGTCGCCACATCCGTTAGCCTGGAGTTCTACACATGCATCCCCGCGTCCTTGAGGTCACCGAACGGCTTATCGCCCGCAGCCGCGCCACGCGTGAGGCTTACCTTGCATTGATTCGCGGTGCAGCCAGCGACGGTCCGATGCGCGGCCAGCTGCAATGCGCCAACTTCGCCCATGGCGTGGCCGGTTGCGGCAGCGACGACAAGCACAGCCTGCGGATGATGAATTCCGCGAACATCGCGATAGTTTCGTCATATAACGACATGCTCTCGGCGCACCAGCCGTACGAAGTCTTCCCGGAGCTGATCAAGAAGGCCCTGCGCGAGATCGGCTCCGTCGGTCAGTTCGCCGGCGGCACACCGGCCATGTGCGATGGCGTGACCCAGGGCGAGCCAGGCATGGAACTGAGCCTGCCGAGCCGTGAAGTGATTGCGTTGTCCACGGCCGTGGCGCTGTCCCACAACATGTTCGACGGCGCGCTGATGCTCGGCATCTGCGACAAGATCGTGCCGGGCCTGATGATGGGCGCGCTGCGCTTCGGCCATCTGCCGATGATCTTCGTGCCGGGTGGGCCGATGGTCTCGGGTATTTCCAACAAGCAGAAAGCCGACGTGCGGCAGAAATACGCCGAAGGCAAGGCGACCCGCGAAGAGCTGCTGGAATCGGAAATGAAGTCCTACCACAGCCCTGGCACCTGCACCTTCTACGGCACCGCCAACACCAACCAGTTGCTGATGGAAGTCATGGGCCTGCACCTGCCGGGCGCTTCCTTCGTCAACCCGAACACTCCGCTGCGTGACGCCCTTACCCGCGAAGCTGCACACCAGGTCACGCGTTTGACCAAGCAGAACGGTGACTACATCCCGATCGGTGAAATCGTCGACGAGCGTTCGCTGGTCAACTCGATTGTCGCGCTGCACGCCACCGGTGGCTCGACCAACCACACCCTGCACATGCCGGCCATCGCCATGGCGGCGGGCATTCAGTTGACCTGGCAGGACATGGCCGACCTCTCCGAAGTCGTGCCGACCCTGAGCCACGTCTACCCGAACGGCAAAGCCGACATCAACCACTTCCAGGCGGCGGGCGGCATGTCGTTCCTGATCCGCGAACTGCTGGAAGCCGGGTTGCTCCACGAAAACGTCAACACGGTGATGGGCCACGGCCTGAGCCGCTACACCCAGGAGCCGTTCCTCGACAATGGCCAACTGGTCTGGCGCGAAGGCGTGACCGACAGCCTCGATGAAAGCATCCTGCGGCCGGTCGCCCGTGCGTTCTCGGCAGAGGGTGGCCTGCGGGTGATGGAAGGCAACCTCGGTCGCGGCGTGATGAAGGTTTCGGCCGTGGCACTGGAAAACCAGGTCGTCGAAGCACCGGCCATGGTGTTCCAGGATCAGCAGGACCTGGCCGATGCGTTCAAGGCCGGTTTGCTGGAGAAGGATTTTGTCGCGGTGATGCGCTTCCAGGGCCCGCGCTCCAACGGCATGCCGGAACTGCACAAGATGACGCCGTTCCTCGGCGTGCTGCAGGATCGCGGCTTCAAGGTGGCGCTGGTGACCGACGGACGCATGTCCGGCGCGTCGGGGAAAATCCCGGCGGCCATCCACGTCAGCCCCGAAGCTTATGTCGGTGGCGCTTTGGCACGGGTGCAAGAGGGCGATATCATCCGCGTCGATGGCGTCAAAGGCACCCTGGAGCTTAAGGTGGACGCCGAAGAATTCGCTGCGCGCACACCGGCCAAAGGCCTGTTGGGTAACAACATCGGCACCGGTCGCGAGCTGTTCGGTTTCATGCGCATGGCCTTCAGCTCGGCGGAGCAGGGCGCCAGCGCCTTCACTTCTGCCCTGGAGACGCTTAATTGAAACTGGCTTTGGTCGGTGACATCGGTGGGACCAACGCACGTTTCGCGTTGTGGAAAAACCAGCAACTGGAAAGCGTCCAGGTGCTGGCGACGGCCGACCATGCCAGCCCGGAGGAGGCGATCAGCCTCTACCTGAACGGGCTCGGTCTGGCGCCAGGTTCGATCGGTTCGGTGTGCCTGTCGGTGGCCGGTCCCGTCAGCGGTGATGAATTCAAGTTCACCAACAACCATTGGCGCCTGAGTCGCAAGGGCTTTTGCCAGACCTTGCAGGTCGATCAGCTATTGCTGGTCAACGACTTCTCGGCCATGGCCCTGGGCATGACCCGTTTGCAGCCCGGCGAATTTCGCGTGGTCTGCGAAGGCACGCCGGAGCCGCTGCGCCCGGCGGTGGTGATTGGCCCGGGCACAGGCCTGGGTGTCGGTACTTTGCTCGATCTGGGCGAGCGGTTTGCCGCGTTGCCGGGGGAGGGCGGTCACGTCGATTTGCCGTTGAGCAGCCCGCGGGAAACTCAACTGTGGCAACACATCTTCAACGAGATCGGTCATGTCAGCGCCGAAACCGCCTTGAGCGGCGGCGGCTTGCCGCGCGTCTACCGGGCGATCTGCGCGGTGGACGGGCACGCACCGGTGCTCGACACACCGGAAGCCATCACCGCTGCGGGGCTGGCGGGCGACCCGATTGCCGTGGAAGTGCTTGAGCAGTTCTGCTGCTGGCTCGGCCGCGTGGCCGGCAACAACGTGCTGACCAGCGGTGGGCGCGGGGGCGTGTACATCGTTGGCGGGGTGATTCCACGCTTTGCCGATTTCTTCCTCGAAAGCGGTTTCGCCCGCTGCTTTGCCGACAAGGGCTGCATGAGCGATTACTTCAAGGGCATTCCGGTGTGGCTGGTGACGGCGCCGTATTCCGGATTGATGGGTGCGGGTGTGGCGCTCGAACAGGCTTGAGATCGAGTCGCCTTCATCGCTGGCAAGCCAGCTCCCACAGGATCACCGGCATTTTCAGAATGCGTACATAACCTTGTGGGAGCTGGCTTGCCAGCGATGGGGCCAGAACAGGCAACAATTTTTCAAGGTGCATCAGGCATAATCGGCCCCAATTCCAACAACAAGGACGCCGCCCCGTGAGCTCAGTCAACAAGTCGATTTTGTTGGTCGATGACGATCAAGAGATACGCGAGTTGCTGGACACCTACCTGACCCGCGCCGGGTTTCAGGTGCGTGCCACCGCCGATGGCGCCGGCTTTCGACAGGCGCTGAACGATGCGTCGGCCGACCTGGTGATCCTTGACGTGATGCTGCCCGACGAAGACGGCTTCAGCCTGTGCCGCTGGATTCGCCAGCATCCACGCCAGGCGCAAGTGCCGATCATCATGCTCACCGCCAGTTCCGACGAAGCCGATCGTGTCATCGGCCTGGAGTTGGGTGCCGATGATTACCTCGGCAAGCCGTTCAGCCCGCGAGAGTTGCAGGCACGGATCAAGGCGTTGCTGCGACGCGCGCAGTTCGGCCAGGAACGTAACGGCGGTGAGGTGCTGGCCTTCGATGACTGGCGCCTGGACATGGTCAGCCATCGGCTGTTCCACATCGACGGCGAAGAAGTGATTCTCTCGGGCGCCGACTTCGCGCTGCTGAAACTGTTCCTCGATCACCCGCAGGAAATCCTCGACCGCGACACCATTGGCAACGCCACCCGAGGGCGGGACCTGATGCCGCTCGACCGGATTGTCGATATGGCGGTCAGTCGTTTGCGCCAGCGCCTGCGCGACACGGAAAAACCTCCACGGCTGATTCGTACCGTGCGCGGCAGCGGCTACCAACTGGCAGCCAACGTGGTTGCCGGCAATGGTCACTGAGTCTTTGCGCAAGCTCGCCGCCAGGGTGCCAATGCCGCGTTCGCTGCTCGGGCGGATGTTGCTGTTGACCTTGCTGGCCGTGTTGTTCGCCCAGGCGTTGTCGAGTGTGATCTGGGTGTCGCAGCTGCGCGCCACGCAGCTCGAAGGCCTGGTCACCAGCGCCCGCAGCCTGGCCCATTCGATGACGGCCAGCGTCAGTTATTTCCGTTCCTTGCCGGTGGCGTTTCGGCCCCTGGTGCTCGACCAGTTGCGCAGCATGGGCGGCACTCGGTTCGTGGTGACGCTCAATGACAAACCCCTGGGCATGGAAGTGCTGCCCATCACCCCGCGCAAAGAAGCGGTGCTCAAAGCGGTGGACGAAGTGCTGCGCCAGTCCCTCGGCCAGGACACGGACATCTCGGTGACCTTCGTCAGCCCGGAAGACCTGCGCATCTTCAATGGCGGCCTGAAGCTCGATGAGTTGCCGCGCTCCTGGGCGCACTACGCGCTGACGCTGGAGCCGGTGAACCCGCCGGTATTGGTCACGCAGATCCAGATGGCGCCGGGCGAATGGCTGTACATCGCCTCGCTGCTGCCCGAGCCCTACACCAGTCTCGAAGAGCAGGGCCTGCCGGCACAGCAGGTGTGGTTCATCGTCCTCACCAGCGGCTTTTTGCTGTTGTTCATCGGCCTGCTGGTGCACTGGCAGAGTCGTCCGCTCAAGCGCCTGGCGCGGGCCGCGCGGGATCTGTCGCTGGGGGCTGACGTGGAGCCGGTGGCCGAAGGCGGCGGCAGCGAAGTGGTCGAGGTCGGGCGCGCTTTCAACACCATGCGCGAGCGCATCAGCCGTTACCTCACCGAGCGCAGCCAATTGTTCAGCGCGATTTCCCATGACTTGCGCACGCCGATCACCCGATTGCGCCTGCGGGTCGAACTGCTTGAAGACGAAACACTGCAAACCAAGTTCGGCCGCGATCTGGACGAGCTCGAATTGCTGGTCAAGGGTGCGCTGCAATGCGTGAAGGACACCGACATCCACGAGAACATCGAGCCGGTGGATCTCAATCATGTGCTCGACTGCCTGGTGGAGCCGTACCTTGCGCCCCACGGCAACGGTCGCGTGACCCAGCGAGGGCGGGCATTGGCTGCGTACCCGGGCAAACCGCTGGCGCTCAAGCGCTGCATCGGCAACCTGATCGACAATGCACTGAAGTACGGGCAGAACGCGCACCTGCACATCGATGACGATGAAAGCGCGTTCATCCTGCATGTCGATGATGAAGGGCCGGGCGTGCCGGAGCAGCGCCTGGAGCAAGTGTTCGAACCGCACTTCCGCCTGGCCGGTCAGCAGCAGGGTTATGGGTTGGGGCTGGGGATTGCCCGCAACATTGCCCATAGCCATGGGGGTGAGGTCAGCTTGCAAAATTTGCGTGAGGGCGGGTTGCGGGTGACCCTGCAGCTTCCCCGCAGTGTTGAATAGGTATTGCGCGTTATCGTTCATCGCGGGCAAGCCCGCTCCCACAAGGTTTTGTGTCGACCGATATATTGTGATCGACTCAAAACCTGTGGGAGCGGGCTTGCCCGCGATGGCGTCAGATCATTCACCCTATCCCTTCGACAAATGTCACAGCTCGGTGACATAACCCACCCCCTTCGTTACAAGCCCGCCTTCGTCCGTTGTTTATGCTGCCCCTCAGTCATAACAACAAAAAAAGGTACGCCATGGACACCTTCCAACCCGCTTTCAGCAGTTGGCTGAACGCACCTGCCCATCAGCAATGGCTCGCCGCCGAAGGCTTGCGCCTGCTGGCGTTTGCCAAGGCTTCGAAACTGCCTGAAGGTTTCGGCAATCTCGACGAACGCGGCCATCTGCCGCCTGATGCGCAAGCCCAGACCATGAACACCGCGCGCATGACCCACAGCTTCGCCATGGCTCACATTCAAGGCTTGCCGGGTTTTGCCGAACTGGTCGATCACGGCGTTGCCGCCCTGCGCGGTCCGTTGCGCGATGCGGTCCACGGCGGCTGGTTCGCCACTGCCGAACACCGCGACGGCAACACCGGCAAGAACGCCTACCTGCATGCCTTCGTCGCGCTGGCCGCCAGTTCGGCGCTGGTCGCACAGCGTCCCGGTGCGCAAGCCTTGCTCGAAGACGCAATCGACATCATCGACACGTACTTCTGGAGCGAGGAGGAGGGCACCCTGCGCGAATCCTTCAATCGCGACTGGAGCGAGGAGGAAGCCTATCGCGGCGCCAACAGCAACATGCACGCCACCGAAGCCTTCCTTGCCATGGCCGATGTCACCGACGACAGCCGCTGGTTGAGCCGTGCCCAGCGGATTGTCGAGCGAGTGATCCATGGTCACGCCGCTGCCAACGACTACCTGGTCATCGAGCATTTCGACCGCCACTGGCAGCCGCTGCGCGACTACAACCATGACAACCCGGCGGACGGTTTCCGCCCCTACGGCACCACCCCGGGCCACGGTTTCGAATGGGCGCGGCTGTTGCTGCACCTGGAAGCTTCACGGGTGAGAGCGGGGATGCTCACGCCGGGCTGGCTGATCACCGACGCGCAAAAACTCTTCGAGCACAATTGCCGCCACGGCTGGAACATCGATGGCGCGCCGGGGATCGTCTACACCCTGGACTGGGACAACAAAGCCGTGGTCCGCCATCGCCTGCACTGGACCCATTGCGAAGCCAGCGCCGCCGCCAGTGCCTTGCTCAAGCGTACCGGTGAAGAGCAATACGAACACTGGTACCGACTGTTCTGGGAATTCTGTGACAGTCATTTCATCGACCGTTGCGATGGCAGCTGGTATCACGAACTCGATCCGCAAAACCGCCCGAGTGCCGATATCTGGCCCGGCAAACCGGACCTTTACCACGCCTGGCAAGCCGTGCTGATTCCGCGCCTGGCGCTGGCACCGAGCATGGCAACAGCGCTGGCGCAGTTGTCCCAGAGCGGTTCTATGTAACCATGCGGTGACATTCGCGCATCCCTTCGTTACCTGCGAGGGGATGACCCCTGTTTAGAATCCCATGCAGCGCAAGCAACAGACTTGCATGCATAACAACAAGAAAGGTGCTCCTAGATGAATGCGATTTCTCGCCTCGCTACTGTCATTTCTCTCGCTTCCCTGTCTGCACTCCCTCTCAGTGTCCTGGCCGCCGAATCCAAAGGTTCCGTTGAAGTCGTTCACTGGTGGACTTCCGGTGGTGAAAAGGCAGCGGTCGATGTCCTGAAGGCTCAAGTCGAAAAAGACGGCTTCACCTGGAAGGACGGCGCAGTCGCCGGTGGCGGTGGTTCCACGGCCATGACCGTACTCAAGAGTCGCGCCGTAGCCGGCAACCCGCCGGGCGTTGCCCAGATCAAAGGCCCGGACATCCAGGAGTGGGGCAGCACCGGCCTGCTCAGCACCGACGCGCTGAAAGAAGTCTCCAAGTCGGAAAACTGGGATGGCCTGCTGTCGAAGAAAGTCTCCGACACCGTCAAGTACGAAGGCGACTACGTGGCCGTGCCGGTGAACATCCACCGCGTCAACTGGCTGTGGATCAATCCGGAAGTGTTCAAGAAAGCCGGGATCGAAAAAGCCCCGACCACCCTCGAAGAATTCTACGCCGCCGGCGACAAGCTCAAGGCCGCCGGCTTCATCGCGCTCGCCCACGGTGGCCAGCCTTGGCAGGACAGCACCGTGTTCGAAGACGTGGTGCTCTCGGTCATGGGCGCTGACGGCTACAAGAAAGCCCTGGTCGACCTGGACCAGAAAACCCTGTCCGGCGCGGAGATGACCAAGTCGTTCGCCGAGCTGAAAAAGATCACCGGCTACATGGACCCGAACCGCGCCGGTCGTGACTGGAACATCGCTGCCGCCGACGTCATCAACGGCAAGGCCGGCATGCAGATGATGGGCGACTGGGCGAAGAGCGAGTGGACCGCGGCGAAGAAAGTCGCCGGCAAGGACTACCAGTGCGTGCCGTTCCCGGGCACCGAAAAAGCCTTCACCTACAACATCGACTCCCTGGCGGTGTTCAAGCTCAAGGCCGATCGCAAGGGTGACATCGCTGCCCAGCAAGACCTGGCCAAGGTCGCATTGGGCACCGACTTCCAGAAAGTCTTCAGCATGAACAAGGGTTCGATCCCTGTGCGTAACGACATGCTCAATGAAATGGACAAGCTCGGCTTCGACGAGTGCGCGCAGAAGGCGGCGAAGGACTTCATCGCGGACGACAAGACCGGCGGCCTGCAACCGAGCATGGCGCACAACATGGCCACTTCCCTGGCCGTGCAGGGCGCGATCTTCGACGTGGTCACCAACTTCATGAACGACAAGGACGCAGACCCGGCCAAGGCCAGCGCCCAACTGGCTTCGGCTGTCAAAGCTGCCCAGTAATCTCAAGGTCGCCGCGGGCCCGCCCTGCGGCAATTATCGATGATCTGCCAATTGTAGGAGCCGGCTTGCTGGCGATAGCGGTGTACCTGACACACCGTGTCGCCGGTTTCGCCAGCAAGCCGGCTCCTACAGGTTTGATCTTCATTTCTAACACTGGATTATCCCGATGAGCTCTGTGGCGGTTTTCAGCAAAGCCTCACCGTTCGATGCGCTGCAACGCTGGCTACCCAAGTTGGTACTCGCGCCGAGCATGCTGATCGTGTTGGTTGGTTTCTACGGTTACATCATCTGGACGTTCATTCTGTCCTTCACCAACTCCAGCTTCATGCCGAGCTACAAGTGGGTCGGCCTGCAGCAATACATGCGCCTGATGGACAACGACCGCTGGTGGGTCGCGAGCAAGAACCTCGCGCTGTTCGGCGGCATGTTCATCGGCATCAGCCTGGTGCTGGGCGTGTTCCTCGCCGTGCTGCTGGACCAGCGCATTCGCAAGGAAGGCTTCATCCGCACTGTCTACCTGTACCCGATGGCGCTGTCGATGATCGTCACCGGTACCGCGTGGAAATGGCTGCTCAACCCGGGGCTGGGCCTGGACAAGATGCTGCGTGACTGGGGCTGGGAAGGCTTCCGTCTCGATTGGCTGGTGGATCAGGATCGCGTCGTCTACTGCCTGGTGATCGCCGCCGTTTGGCAAGCCTCCGGGTTTGTCATGGCGATGTTCCTCGCCGGCCTGCGCGGTGTCGATCAATCGATCATCCGTGCCGCGCAAGTCGACGGTGCGAGCCTGCCGACCATCTACCTGAAGATCGTTTTGCCGAGCCTGCGCCCGGTGTTCTTCAGCGCCTTCATGATCCTCGCGCACATCGCGATCAAGAGCTTCGACCTGGTGGCGGCGATGACCGCGGGCGGTCCTGGTTACTCGTCCGACCTGCCGGCGATGTTCATGTATTCCTTCACCTTCAGCCGAGGCCAGATGGGCATCGGTTCGGCCAGCGCCATGCTGATGCTCGGCGCCGTGCTGACCATCCTCGTGCCGTACCTGTACTCCGAGCTGCGAGGCAAACGCCATGACTAATCAACTCGGAAAACCGACGCTGAGTTTCAGCCGCATCGCGATCTACGCCACGCTTCTGCTGGCTGCTGCGGTGTACCTGATTCCGCTGATCGTGATGCTGCTGACCAGCTTCAAATCCCCGGAAGACATCCGTACCGGCAACCTGCTGAGCTGGCCGACCGTGATCGACGGCATCGGCTGGATCAAGGCCTGGGACGTGGTTGGCGGTTACTTCTGGAACTCGGTGAAGATCACCGTGCCGGCGGTTTTGATCTCGACCTTCATCGGTGCAATGAACGGCTACGTGCTGTCGATGTGGCGCTTCCGCGGTTCGCAACTGTTCTTCGGCCTGCTGCTGTTCGGCTGCTTCCTGCCGTTCCAGACCGTGCTGCTGCCAGCCTCGTTCACCCTCGGCAAGTTCGGCCTGGCCAACACCACCACGGGCCTTGTGCTGGTGCACGTGGTCTACGGCCTGGCGTTCACCACGCTGTTCTTCCGCAACTACTACGTGAGCATTCCGGATGCACTGGTCAAGGCCGCACGGCTCGATGGCGCGGGCTTCTTCACGATCTTCCTGAAGATCCTGCTGCCGATGTCGATCCCGATCGTGATGGTCTGCCTGATCTGGCAGTTCACCCAGATCTGGAACGACTTCCTGTTCGGCGTGGTGTTCGCCAGTGGCGATGCCCAGCCGATAACCGTGGCCCTGAACAACCTGGTCAACACCAGCACCGGGGCCAAGGAATACAACGTTGATATGGCTGCCGCGATGATCGCCGGGCTGCCGACACTGCTGGTCTACATATTCGCTGGCAAGTATTTCCTGCGTGGGCTGACGTCCGGCGCGGTCAAGGGGTAGAAACATGGCAACTCTCGAATTACGCAACGTCAACAAGACTTACGGCCCGGGCCTGCCGGACACCCTGAAAAACATCGAACTGAAAATCGATGACGGTGAGTTCCTGATCCTGGTCGGCCCGTCGGGCTGTGGTAAATCCACGCTGATGAACTGCATCGCCGGCCTGGAAACCATCAGCGGCGGCGCGATCCTGGTGGATGACGCCGACATCAGCGGCATGAGCCCCAAGGATCGCGACATCGCCATGGTGTTCCAGTCCTACGCGCTGTACCCGACCATGAGCGTGCGCGACAACATCGCCTTCGGCCTGAAGATCCGCAAAATGCCGACCGCCGAAATCGACGAAGAGGTCGCTCGGGTTTCCAAGCTGTTGCAGATCGAACACCTGCTCAGCCGCAAGCCCGGCCAGCTCTCCGGCGGCCAGCAGCAGCGTGTGGCGATGGGCCGTGCCCTGGCGCGGCGGCCGAAGATTTACCTGTTCGACGAACCACTGTCCAACCTCGACGCCAAGCTGCGGGTCGAGATGCGCACCGAAATGAAACTGATGCACCAGCGCCTGAAAACCACCACGGTCTACGTGACCCACGACCAGATCGAAGCCATGACCCTGGGCGACAAGGTGGCGGTGATGAAGGACGGGATCATCCAGCAGTTCGGCACGCCGAAAGACATCTACAACAACCCGGCCAACCTGTTCGTGGCGAGCTTCATCGGTTCGCCGCCGATGAACTTCATCCCGCTGCGCCTGCAACGCAAGGACGGTCGCCTGCTGGCGCTGCTCGACAGCGGCCAGGCTCGCTGCGAACTGCCGCTGGGCATGCAGGACGCCGGTCTTGAAGACCGCGAAGTGATCCTCGGCATGCGCCCTGAGCAGATCATCCTGGCCAACGGCGAAGCGAACGGTTTGCCGACCATTCGTGCCGAAGTCCAGGTCACCGAACCGACCGGGCCCGACACCCTGGTCTTCGTCAACCTCAACGACACCAAGGTCTGCTGCCGCCTGGCACCGGACGTGGCACCGGCGGTGGGCGAGACCCTGACCCTGCAATTCGATCCGGCGAAAGTGCTGCTGTTCGATGCGAAAACGGGTGAGCGACTGGGGGTCGCTGGTGTAGCGAAAACCGAATCACACGCTGCCAACGTCGCCCAATTCAAAGGCCGCTGAAGATCAAGAAATGTGGGAGCGAGCCTGCTCGCGATGGACGTCAACGATGACACTGGAAACCTGATACCCCACGGTGTTCTCAGGTTTCTCGCGAGCAGGCTCGCTCCTACAGGGGGACATGTGGCGGATGGATTGTTATCCGTCGCAACTGATGTAACCGCGTTAAAGAAGAAAAGTTAATAACAATAAAACGAGGAAGTAGGGATGAAGATGAAGAACAAGGCCCGGTTGATCTGCCAGGTTTCAGCAGCGGCAGCACTGGTTCTGGCCGGCAATGCGATGGCCGATGAGGCGTTCAGCTCCGACTCCAAATGGATGACGGGCGACTGGGGTGGCGAGCGTACCAAGCTGATCGAGCAAGGCATCGACATCAAGATGGATTACGTCGGCGAAGTCGGCGGCAACCTCAACGGCGGTTTCAACGATGACAAGACCGCGCGCTACGCCGACCAGTTTGGCCTGGGCGCAGCGCTCGACCTGGAGAAACTGTTCGGCTGGGATAACACCCAGGCCAAGATCCAGCTCACCAACCGTAATGGTGAAAACATCTCCAACGACCGTATCGGCGACCCGCGCGCCGGCACCCTGAGTTCCTCCCAGGAAGTCTACGGTCGTGGCCACATGGTGCGTCTGACCCAGTTGTGGATTCAGCATCAGTTCTTCGACAACAAACTCGACGTCAAGGCCGGTTACTTCGGCGAAGGCGAAGACTTCAACACCTTCCCGTGCGAATTCCAGAACCTGGCGTTCTGCGGCTCCCAGGTGGGTAACTGGGCCACCAACATCTGGTACAACTGGCCGGTCAGCCAGGCGGCGATCCGCGTGAAGTACAACATCAATGACGAGCTCTACGCTCAGATCGGTGCGTACAACCAGAACCCGACGCAACTGGAACACGGTAACGGCTTCAAGCTCAGCGGCAGCGGCACCGAGGGCACCGTGTTGCCGGTCGAGCTGGTGTGGTCGCCGAAGGTCAACAGCCTGCCGGGCGAATACCGTGTCGGTTACTACAAAAGTACCGCCAATGCCGACGACGTTCTCGAGGACGACAACGGCCAGAACGCAGCGACCAGCGGCAACCCTTATCGTGTCCACGACAGCAAGCATGGCTACTGGTTCGTTGCGCAGCAGCAACTGACCAGCCACAACGGTGACGCTTCGCGCGGTCTGAACATCGCCGCCAACGCCACTTTCCACGACAAGGACACCAACTTCATCGACAACTACCAGTCGCTGATGTTTGTGTACAAGGGCCCGTTCGACGCACGTCCGAAGGATGACGTGGGCATCGGTTTCGCCCGTATCCATGTCAACGATGACGTGAAGAAAAACGCCGAGTTGGTCAATGCCTCCAACGGAGTTTCGGATTACGACAATCCGGTGTTCTCGCCGATTCGCGAAACCGAATACAACTACGAGATCAACTACGGCTTCCACGTGACCAACTGGCTGACCGTACGTCCCAACCTGCAATACATCACGCACCCGGGTGGTGTGGATGAAGTCGATAACGCGCTGGTGGCCGGCCTGAAAATTCAGTCGGTGTTCTGACGCGTCTGCGATAAGCTTCTCTCCATGTGCGCATATTTGCGGACAGCCATGGCTGTCCGCTTTTTTTTGTGTGGCGAGGGGGCAAGCCCCCTCGCCACAAAAAAGCGCTCTGCAGGATTGTGAGAATGTTGAGTTCACCCATGTTTTTCAGGACCGTGGCACATGCTTGAGCATCCGCTACAACGCTTCTTCAAATCCTTGCGCGAACGTCCGGTGTTTGCGTGGGAGCGCTATCAGATGCGCGATGTGCTGGTGATCGATCATCCGCTGTGTCAGGCGGTGTTCAGTCGGCAGGGCGCGCAGTTGCTGCACTTCCAGCCCAAGGGCCAGAAACCCTGGTTGTGGTGCGCGGCGAAGTGGCCACAGGTCGGCGCCATTCGTGGTGGCGTGCCGGTGTGCTGGCCGTGGTATGGCCGGCATCCGAGCGAAAACGCCTGGCCGTCCCATGGTTGGGCACGCCTGCTGGATTGGAAGCTGATCGACAGCAGTAGCGACGACGATGGCGTGCGTTTGCACTGGCAGCTGAAGCTGTGCGACTGGCAGGTCGATCTGCACGCGCACCTGGGTGAACGCATGGAACTGCGCTTGAGCACCGAGCATCAGGACGACATGCCGTGCCAGTTGAGCCAGGCTTTGCATGCTTACTGGCGTATTGGCGATGTCAGTGAGATAGCGCTGTCTGGGCTCGACGGTGCGCAGGGTTACGACCAGTTGAGCCGGCAGGTCTGTCAGCAGGAAGGCGAACTGCGCGTGGACGGCGGATGCCAGCGGGTGTTCCAGCACGACGGCGAATTGCAGCTCAACGACCATGCCTGGGATCGGGCGTTGTGCATCGATACCGGGGATACGGCGGATACGGTGGTGTGGCATCCCGGCTCGCGGCCGTTGCTTGGGGTGACCTGGAACGAGATATCCGAATTTGTCTGTGTGGAAGCGGCGAGCGGTGGCACCGACAGCCTGTGCCTGAAGCCGGGCGAGCAGGCGCATTTGAGTTTGCAGGCGCGGGTGGGGGCTTAGATTTGTGCTGTTGCTGCTGGCTCCATCGCTGGCAAGCCAGCTCCCACAGGTTTCATTGGCGTTGGCGAATTTTAGGTTCGGCGCGGACACTGTGGGAGCTGGCTTGCCAGCGAAGAGGCCGGACCGGTCAGCCGAGATTCCGGATCAATTGAACTCATCACCCACCGGATACCGGCTGGCATTCAAGCTCTCCTTGATCTTGCGCAAATGCGGCTGGAAATCCACCCCGCGACGCAAGGTCATGCCGGTGGCGAGCACATCGAGCACGGTCAACTGAATGATCCGCGAAGTCATCGGCATGTAGATGTCGGTGTCCTCCGGCAGCGGGATGTTCAGGCTCAGGGTGCTGGCCTTGGCCAGTGGCGAGTTCTCGGCGGTCAGGCCAAGTACCGAAGCACCGTTTTCCCGGGCGATGCGCGCCACTTCCACCAGTTCACGGGTGCGGCCAGTGTAGGAAATGATCACGAACAGCTCGCCGGTGTGGGCCACCGAGGCAATCATGCGCTGCATCAGCACGTCCGCGTGAGCAGTGACGGCGAGGTTGAAGCGGAAGAACTTGTGTTGCGCATCCAGTGCCACCGGTGCCGAGGCGCCGAGGCCGAAGAAGTGGATCTGCCGGGCCTGGATCAACAGGTCGACGGCGCGACTGATCAGGTTCGGGTCCAGCGCCTGCAAGGCACTGTCCAGGGACGCAATGGCGCTGCCGAAAATCTTCTTGGTATAGGCCTCCGGATTATCGTCGGCCTCCACCGCACGGCTGACATAGGCGGCACCGCTGGCCAGGCTCTGGGCCAGTTGCAACTTGAGTTCGGGATAGCCGCTGACGCCGAACGAGCGGCAGAAACGGTTGACCGTCGGCTCGCTGACCGAAGCGGCCTGGGCGAGGGCGGCGATGCTGAAGCGGGTGGCCTGCTGCGGGTTGAGCAGGATCACCTCGGCGACTTTGCGTTCGGCCTTGTTCAGCTCTTCAAGGCGATTCTGGATTTGCTCCAGTAAATTTCGCACGCGGTCCATATAAGTATCCTTGATTCACCGGCACCGATAAGCGCGCGGCTAATGCAAAAAGGGCCTTTGGTGAGGCCCGTAACGGTGGCCTATCCTACTGATGGCTCCGACCGACCACCACTCGGAATCTGTATTTTGCGAAAATGTTGTGGTTATTACTACATTTTCCCTTGAGTGATGCCTTGAAAAAAGGTATTTGTAGCTTAACTTGATAAAAGAACAAACATCATGCTCTCGATTACGGTTGAACCGTGCACCTTTGCCTTGTTCGGCGCCCTGGGCGATCTGGCCTTGCGCAAGCTGTTTCCTGCCCTTTACCAACTCGACGGCGCGGGCCTGTTGCACGAGGATACGCGCATCATCGCGCTGGCCCGTGAGGCTGGGAGCGAGCAGGAACACCTGACGTTCATCGCCTCCGAACTGCGCCGCTACGTCGGTGCCAAAGAGCTGGACGAAGCCGTGGTCGAGCGTTTCCTGGCACGCCTGAGCTACCTGCACGTCGACTTCCTCAAATCCGAAGATTATGTGGCCCTGGCCGAAGTCGCCGGCACCACGCAGCGGGTCATTGCCTACTTCGCCACGCCGGCCGCCGTCTACGGTGCGATCTGTGAAAACCTGGCCAAGGTCGGCCTGGCGGAAAACACCCGCGTGGTGCTGGAAAAACCCATCGGTTCGGACCTGGAATCCTCGCGCAAGGTCAACGACGCCGTGGCGCAGTTCTTCCCGGAGAACCGCACCTACCGCATCGACCACTACCTGGGCAAAGAGACCGTCCAGAACCTGATCGCCCTGCGTTTCGCCAACAGCCTGTTCGAAACCCAGTGGAACCAGAACTACATCTCCCACGTGGAAATCACCGTGGCCGAGAAGGTCGGTATCGAAGGCCGCTGGGGTTACTTCGACAAGGCCGGCCAGTTGCGCGACATGATCCAGAACCACCTGCTGCAACTGCTCTGCCTGATCGCCATGGACCCGCCGGCCGACCTGTCCGCCGACAGCATCCGTGACGAGAAGGTCAAGGTGCTCAAGGCCCTGGCGCCGATCAGCCCGGAAGGCCTGACCACCCAGGTAGTGCGCGGCCAGTACATCGCCGGCTACAGCGAAGGCAAAGCCGTGCCGGGTTACCTGGAAGAACCGAATTCCAACACCCAGAGCGACACCGAAACCTTCGTCGCCCTGCGTGCCGACATCCGCAACTGGCGCTGGGCCGGCGTGCCGTTCTACCTGCGTACCGGCAAGCGCATGCCGCAGAAGCTGTCGCAGATCGTCATCCACTTCAAGGAACCGTCGCACTACATCTTCGCTCCCGAGCAGCGCCTGCAAATCAGCAACAAGCTGATTATCCGCCTGCAGCCGGACGAAGGCATTTCCTTGCGCGTGATGACCAAGGATCAAGGCCTGGACAAGGGCATGCAGCTGCGCAGCGGTCCGTTGCAACTGAATTTTTCCGACACCTGGAGCAGCGCACGGATTCCCGATGCCTACGAGCGGTTGTTGCTGGAAGTGATGCGCGGCAATCAGAACCTGTTTGTCCGTAAAGATGAAATCGAAGCCGCGTGGAAGTGGTGTGACCAGTTGATCGCCGGGTGGAAAAAATCCGGTGATGCGCCCAAGCCGTACGCGGCCGGGTCCTGGGGGCCGATGAGCTCCATTGCTCTGATCACGCGGGACGGGAGGTCGTGGTATGGCGATATCTAAACTGAATCTGCCGCAGGGCGTCAGCGCCCATGCGTTCAAGAGCCCGGTGCTGCTGGCTGAAAGCCTGGCACTGAACGTGGCGAAACAACTGAGCGATGCGATCGACGCCCAGGGCACCGCGACCCTGGTGGTCTCCGGTGGCCGCAGCCCGGTGGCGTTTTTCCAGCACTTGGCCAAGCAGGCGCTGGACTGGTCCAACGTGGTGATCAGCCTGGCCGACGAGCGTTGGGTGCCGGTGGAGCACGCCGACAGCAACGCCGGTTTGATCAAGCGCTACCTGTTGCAAGGCCCGGCGGCCAAGGCGCAGTTCCTCAGCCTGTACAGCGCCAGCGCCAACCTGGAGCAGGCGGCCGAGCAGGCCGACCGTTTGCTGTCCGAGCTGCCGGTGATCGACGTATTGATCCTCGGCATGGGCGATGACGGCCACACCGCGTCACTGTTCCCCAACAGCCCGAACCTGACCGAGGCATTGCAGGTCGATGGCACCCGTCGCTGCTGGCCGATGCTGGCGCCGACCGTGCCGCATCAGCGCCTGACCATGAGCCGCGCGCTGCTGGCCTCGGCCAAGCATAAAGTTCTGTCGATTTCCGGTCAGTCCAAGCTGACCACCCTGAGTTTCGCGCTGGCCGGTGACGATGTCGCCGAAATGCCGGTGCGCGCATTTCTGCAACCTACGTTAGAGATTTACTGGTGCCCATGAGCCAAGGAACAGCCGCTATGAAAAACCCATCCCCGACCGTTTCCATGGCGGATAAAGTTGCCCTGATCGACAGCCTCTGCGCGCAAGCGCGGATCCTGCCGGTGATCACCATCGCCCGCGAGCAGGACGTTCTGCCGTTGGCCGACGCCCTCGCGGCCGGCGGCCTTACAGCGCTGGAAGTGACCCTGCGTTCGCAGTTCGGCCTCAAGGCCATCCAGATTCTGCGCGAGCAGCGTCCGGAGCTGGTGACCGGTGCAGGCACCGTGCTCGATCGCCAGATGCTCGCGGCGGCGGAAGCGGCGGGTTCGCAATTCATCGTCACACCGGGCATCACCCGCGACCTGCTGGAAGCCAGCGTGGCCAGTCCGATTCCACTGTTGCCAGGCATCAGCAATGCCTCGGGCATCATGGAAGGTTATGGTCTGGGCTATCGCCGCTTCAAGCTGTTCCCGGCGGAAGTCAGCGGTGGTGTTGCAGCCATCAAGGCGCTGGGCGGCCCGTTCGGCGAAGTGAAATTCTGCCCGACCGGCGGCGTGGGACCTGCCAATATCAAGAGCTACATGGCGTTGAAAAACGTCATGTGTGTGGGCGGTAGCTGGATGCTTGATCCGGAGTGGATCAAGAACGGCGACTGGGCCCGCATTCAGGAATGCACCGCCGAGGCCCTGGCGCTGCTGGACTGATCGCTTCACCCGACACTTCGTTGTGTGTTCTACGGCTTTACGGTGCGCTTGGTCGGTGCACCGTTTTTTTTGCCCATAGAAAACTGCGCTAACCCCTGTAGGAGCGAGCTCGCTCGCGAAAAACCCGAGAGCGACACTGACCATCAGGTTTCACCCGTTATCGTTCACGACCATCGCGAGCAAGCTCGCTCCCACAATGATTTTGGTTGCCTGCAGATTTTGCGTACATCCACTAACCCTTGTAGGAGCGAGCCTGCTCGCGAAAAACCCGAGAGCGCCACTGGGCATCAGGTTTCAC
>NZ_RWIR01000061.1 GCF_009764265.1 Pseudomonas sp. PB101 | reverse complement strand
AGAATTCCGCTACGACGCCGCGGCGAACCGGCTGAACTTCAACACCAGCCAGTTTGACCACGTCAAAGACAACCGCCTCAAGCGCTGGCGGGATCAGGAATATGCCTACGATGCGTGGGGCAACCTGGTTGAAAAACGCAGCGGCATGGGCACGCTGCAGACGTTTGTTTATGACTGTGAGAATCGGCTCGTGCGGGCCGAGACTCTGGTCAACGGCAAGCTGGAAAGTATCGGTTCGTATCGGTATGACAGTTTGGGGCGACGGGTTGCCAAGGTTTCAGAGGTCAACGGTAAGATCGAGCAGAAGCACTTTTTGTGGCAAGGCTTGCGGATGCTGCGTGAGGAGCGACCGGGGCAGAGTAGTTTGTACCTGTATGAACCGGGGGGTTATGCGCCGTTGGCGCGGGTGGATCAGGCAGAGGGTGAAGAGCGGAAGCTTTATTACTTTCATACTGACCAGATTGGTACGCCGTTGGAGATGACGGATGCGGACGGGAGCATTGTCTGGCAGGCGACGTACAAGGCGTGGGGTTCGGTTGAGAGACTGGACGTAAACGAAGTCGAACAGAATCTGCGGTTTCAGGGGCAGTATTTTGACGATGAGATGGGGCTGCACTACAACACGTTTCGGTATTACGATCCGGAGGTGGGGCGGTTTGTAACGCAGGATCCGATTGGGTTGTTGGGTAGTTTCAATCTTTATGAGTATGTAAAAAACCCGGTTTTGTGGTCCGATCCGTGGGGGCTATGTGCAGATAAGGATTGGGGAGCTTATTACGCAAGTAAGACTGGGACACGTCCTCCGAGCTCCATGGTCAAGCCGCATGCGCACCATATTGTTTTTAAGGGATCGTTCGCGAGATCCCCTGGAATGCAGAAGGCGCTAGAACGCAGTCGTGCTGTGCTAGATAAATACAAAATTGATGCGGTAAATGATCCTGCTGCCATGATGTGGGCTGAAAACCAAGGGCATACCATTGCGAATGCGCGGTTGGTTGCGAGTAAACTCGAAGCAGCAGATACCGCTGTTATGGCTAGAGACTTACCGTTTAAAGATGCAGTATCTGTGATGAAGTCTGAGCTTCAAAAAATTGGTGCTGAAATATTTGGAAGCTAACAAGGGTAGGAGGTTTGTTATGGATTGGGTTGATCTGGAAGCGCGTATATATAATGCCACAAAGTCTGCTTTTTCGAGCCTGAAAAATGCTCATCCTAATGAAGAGTTTTACGTGTGTGCGCTATATACCGATAGCGGTGCTATGACCATATGTCCCTCTGCTAACTCTTTTCGGGGGTTGGAAGAGAAAATAAGTCAAGAGGATGAGGAGGACAGAAGTCCTGAGGTTATTCAGTATTATAAATGGGCATCTTCTGAGTGGGCGTATGAAGCTTGGCGAAGTGAAGAATTTAAAGGGGTATGCAAGTCTCTAAGGGAGTCTGCGGAAAGGAGCGATTTTGAGAGTTTTCAATCGCAGGTTTTTTTAGCTATGACAAACGCTCTTCTGTTGCTGAAAAATGAGGATTTTTTTCAAGATTTTAATACTCATCAATCTCCTGTTTTGTTTGTAACTATCACAGATGATGATCGTGCGGAGGAACTTGAAAATAAGTCCGCAAGAGTTCTTAATAGTGAGAAAGTGTTTGATGAGTTTATGAGTCGTTACAGTGGTGTATAGTGGTTGAGCTCTTTAATATTTAACTTTCAGAGTGGCTGCGGAATTTCTTCGGCCACTGATTTACGATTTGGTTGAAGTAACCTTTACTACGGCAGCGGCCACCTGCACCAACTCAACCTCGACGGCCAGCTGATCAGCGACATCGAGCGCGACGACCTGCACCGCGAAGTCCTGCGCACCCAGGGCACGCTCACCAGCTGCTTCGGCTACGACGCCATGGGCCGCAAGAGCTGGCAGTTCGCCTCGCGCCTGCCGGCGGAAAAACTCTCGAGAATCCACAACCCCGGCATCCAGCCCGACCTGCTGGTCGAGCACGCCTACAACCCGATCCATCGCCGCCACCAGTACGACCCGGCCGGCGAGTTGACCCGCACCCTCGACAAACTGCGCGGCGAGATCAAGTACGAATACGAAGCCAACGGCCAACTGCACAGTCGCGACACCGGCCAGTTGATCGACAGCGAAGAATTCCGCTACGACGCCGCGGCGAACCGGCTGAACTTCAACACCAGCCAGTTTGACCACGTCAAAGACAACCGCCTCAAGCGCTGGCGGGATCAGGAATATGCCTACG
>NZ_RWIR01000060.1 GCF_009764265.1 Pseudomonas sp. PB101 | reverse complement strand
ACAGGGATTGAGGTAGTTCACAAATTATGTGAGCAACCTCAATCCCTGTGGGAGCCTGGCTTGCCAGCGATGCTTTTAGCTGTTCAAAAAACGCTGCAAATACGCGACATGTTCACGATGGGCGACATCCTGCACCACGGGTTTCAACCGCACCTGCGCCCCCGGCAAACACTGCGCCAGCCGCGCCAGCGCCAACGGCGTCAACGCCCCCAGGCGCGGATATCCACCAATGGTCTGCCGATCATTGAGCAACACGATCGGCTGCCCGTCCGGCGGCACCTGCACGGCCCCCAACGGAATCCCCTCGGAAATCATCGGTTTACCCTGGTACTGCAACGCCGTGCCCAACAGGCGAATGCCCATGCGGTCGGCGCGACTGTCGAGGCTCCACACGCTGTTGAACGCGTCGAACAGGCTCTGCCCGCTGAACTCGCCGATCTGAGCACCGAGGACCAGGTCCAACGGAGTATCAAGGTTCAGATTTGGCCGCTGGTCTGCGGTCAACTCCCGCAACAACATCACCGAATTACCCGAGTAGCTCAAACCCGCACCTTTGCTCAAAGCGCGCCCCATGCCGTCAAGGCCGCCGAGCTCCTCACGGACCACCGTCGCGCTGCTGCCCAGGACTTTCGGTGCAGCAAAACCACCCGGCGCCGCCAGATAGGCGCGGGCGCCGAGCAACGGCTGGGTGAATTGCAAACGCTGTCCCTTGTGCAGCCGGAAACTGCGCCACGGCGCCAGCGTTTCGCCGTCCACCTGCGCGCCCAGATCCGCCCCGGCCAAGGCCAGTACGCAATCTTCCTCGGCCACGACGGTGAACCCGCCGAGGGTGACTTCGATCACCGGCGCATCCAGCCCGTTGCCCAGCAGCCAGTTGGCCCAGGACATCGAACGCCAATCGGCCGCGCCGCCCTGGGTCACTCCCAGATGCCGCACGCCAAATCGACCGGCATCCTGCAACAGGCACAGCGGCGTACTCGCTTCAATCGTCAGACGGCTCATGCCAGGGCCTCCAGTGGCGTATCGTCACCGCCCAGGTTGATGAACTCGGCATGGCCGACCGCTTCGAACCGAACAGTGTCACCGGGTTGCATCAGGCTGTAGCCATCACGGTTGCGGTCGAACAATCTGGCCGGCGTGCGGCCGATCAGGTTCCAGCCCCCCGGCGACACCACCGGGTAAGCCGCCGTTTGCCGTTCGGCGATGCCGACACTGCCCGCGGCGACTTTCTTGCGTGGCGTGTTCAGGCGCGGTGCCGCGAGCACCTCTTCCACCAGCCCCATGAAGGCGAAGCCCGGTGCAAAACCCAGGGCGAACACCTGGTATTCGCGCTCGCAGTGACGACGGATCACCTCCTCCACCGCCAATCCACTGCGCTGCGACAGCAGGCTCAACTCCGGCCCGACACTCAAGTCGTACCACACCGGCAACACATGACATTGGCCGCGGGCATGCGCGTTGGGCGACAGGTCGATCAAGGCTTCGGCAATCAACTCCCGGGCCTGGGCAGGACTCAGCGCGGTCAGGTCGTAATGCACCATCAAGGTCGTGTAAGACGGCACCAGATCGATCAGATATTCACCGAATGCGCCGCGCAGACTTTCGCTGGCCGCCAGCATCCACGGCATGTTGGCTTCGGCAATTTCATCGAACAGGCGCACCATCAGGCAATCCAGCGCCACCACTTCCACCCGCAGCTTCATGACGCGTTCTGCCGGTTCAAGGCTTCACGGATGCGTTGCACGGCTGCGACCGAACTGGCGTTGTCGCCGTGCACGCAAAGGGTGTTGGCCTGCAAATGCAGGGCGCTGCCATCGCTGGCGGTGAGCGGATCGCCACGGGCAATGGTCAGTGCCTGCCCGATGATTGTTTCCGGGTCGTGATGCACCGCTCCCGGCAGTTGTCGCGAGACCAGCTTGCCGGCGCTGTCGTAAGCCCGGTCGGCGAAGGCCTCGAACCACAGGGTCACGCCGTATTCATCGCCCATTTGTTGGGCGGCGCTGTTGTCACGGGTTGCCATCAACATCAACGGCAGGTTGCGGTCATAGGACGCCACCGCTTGCAGCACGGCGCGCAGCTGGACCGGGTTGGCCATCATGTCGTTGTACATCGCGCCATGGGGTTTGACGTAACTGACCCGACCGCCCTGGGCCCGGCAGATGCCGTCGAGGGCACCGATCTGGTAATGCAGGATGTCTTGCAGTTCCTGGGTGGCATAGGCCATGGAGCGGCGGCCGAACCCCACCAGATCCTGATAGGCCGGATGCGCGCCAATTTGCACACCGTGGCTGAGGGCCAGGCTGACGGTCTTGCGCATGATGCTCGGGTCGCCGGCGTGAAAGCCGCAGGCGATGTTGGCGCAATCGATGAAGGGCATGATTTCTGCGTCCAGACCCATGGTCCAGCTGCCGAAACTCTCGCCGATGTCGCAGTTCAATAGCAGGCGGCTCACACTGAACACTCCTGTAGGCTTTATTCTTTTCAGCTGCGGGACATATCTGTATGACAGCCCCGCAGATTATCAGTTACTGGGCGTCGAGTTGCTTGCCACGGGTTTCCGGCAGGCTCAGGGCCGCGAGGATCACCACGCCGTAGGACACCGCCGCAAAAGCCCCGATGCCGACACTCAGCGGCACGGTCTGGCTGAGCAGGCCGATCAACAGCGGGAACAACGCCGCCAGCGCCCGGCCGATGTTGTAGCAAAAACCCTGGCCCGAACCGCGAATGCGCGTAGGAAACAGCTCGGTCAGGAACGCGCCCATGCCACTGAAAATCCCCGAGGCGAAGAAGCCCAACGGAAAGCCCAGCCACAGCATCACACCGTTGCTGACCGGCAATTGCGTGTACAGCAGCACGATGGTGAACGAGCCGACGGCGAACAGGATGAAGTTCTTCTTGCGTCCGAGGATGTCGGTCAAATAGGCGCTGATGACATAACCCACGTAGGAACCGACGATCACCATCGCCAGATAACCGCTGGTATTGAGTACGCTCAAGCCGCGCTCATTCTTCAGGAAAGTCGGTAGCCAGGATGTGATCGCGTAGTAACCGCCCAGCGCGCCGGTGGTCAGCAACGAAGCGCGAATCGTGGTGAACAGCATGCCGGGGGCGAAGATCTCGTAGAACTTCGCCGGGTTGCTCGGCTCCTGTTTCGCTTTGGCTTGGCGATAGATTTCCGGGTCCTTGACCAGACGGCGGACAAAAATCACGAAAATCGCCGGCACGATGCCGAGGATGAACAGTGCGCGCCAGGCGTCTTCCGGTGGCAATACCGAGAACAGCAGCGCATACAGAATCGCCGTCAGCCCCCAACCCAGCGCCCAGCCGGATTGCACCATGCCCACGGCCTTGCCGCGGTCCTTGGCGCGAATCACCTCGCCGATCAGCACCGCACCGGCCGTCCACTCGCCGCCGAAGCCGAAGCCCATCAACGTGCGGGCGATCAGCAGTTGCTCGTAGCTCTGGGCGAAGCCGCAGAGGAAGGTGAAGAAGGCAAACCACAGCACGGTCAGTTGCAAGGTGCGTACGCGACCGATGCGGTCGGAGAGTATCCCCGCCACCCAACCGCCGATGGCCGAAGCGATCAGCGTGCTGGTGTGAATCAGCCCGGCCTGGCCGGTGGTGATGCCCCACATGGCAATCAGGGTCGGCACCACGAAGCTGAGCATCTGGGTGTCCATGCCGTCCAGGCCATAGCCGATCTTGCAGCTCCAGAAGGTGCGGCGTTCCTGCTGATTGATGTTGCGGTACCAGTCGAAAGGTCCCGGGCGGGCCGAGGCTTTCGGGATGGCAGTGGTGTCGGGCGCACTCATGGCAAATCTCCGCGCTGATTTTATTGGTATTGTTCTGAGCCCCGACGACGCCTATCGTGGGAACCGGATGCGTCGATTTTTGGACGCGCGCCCCTGCTGCGTCCAACTAATAAAAACCCGCCTTAGCCATAAGAAATCTTTATCCCATGAACCTGAAGTTTCTCGAGACCTTTGTCTGGGTCGCCCGACTCAAGAGTTTTCGCCTGACCGCCGACAAGCTCTTCACCACTCAGGCCTCGATTTCCAGCCGTATCGCCGTGCTCGAAGGCGAGCTCGGGGTAAAGCTGTTCCTGCGGGATTCGCGCGGCGTGAGCCTGACCCCCGAAGGCCTGAAAGTGCTCGATTACGCCGAGCGCATGATGGACACCATGCAAGCGCTCAAACAGTCGATCGAGACCCGTTCGAGCAAGGCCGGACGGGTGCGCATCGGCGTGATGGACACGGTGATCCACACCTGGCTCAGCCCCTTGGTGGCGCAGATGACCGATCACTACCCGCTGGTGGAAATCGAGCTGGTGGCCGATACCTCGCTGAACCTCTGCGATCAGCTGCAAAAAGGTTTTCTCGATGTGATCCTGCAGACCGATCTGCTGCGCCAGGAAAGCGTGCGCAGCCTGGAACTGGCCAGCCATCCCATGGGCTGGATCGTCGCCAGCAACGCCATTTACAACCGCGAGTATTCAGGCGTCGCCGATCTGGCGAACGAGCGGATCATTACCTACTCGAAAAACTCCCACCCGCATCAGCAAGTGCTCGCCCTGATGCAGGCCAATGGCGTGCTGGCGCCACGCTTGAACTGCGTGAACTCGGTGTCGGCGATTACCCGGCTGCTGCGCGACGGTTTTGGCATCGGCGCATTGCCACCGGTGCTGGTGGCCGAAGAGCTGGCACGGGGCGAATTGACCCTGCTGGACATCGATCAGCGACCACCCGACCTGCAGGTGGTGGTGTCGTGGCGGGTGGGCGTGGAGTGGGTCGAGGAGATTGTCGCGCTGTGCCAGCAGGTGCTGGAGGAGTACGCGTTGAAGGTGGGCGAACACTACATCACCCTGAATCGCTGATACCCCCTGTAGGAGCTGGCTTGCCAGCGATGGCGTCCAGCCTGACCAACCGCACCGCCTGGATCGCTGGCAAGCCAGCTCCTACAGGTTGATTTTTACAGCCCGCGCAAATCCCGCTCTTCAATCGGCCGGCTCTGGCGCAGACGCCTTCCACCCAGCACCACCCAGTCGATCAGCCGGAACAGGCACTCAATCCCGAACGACAGCAGCAAGGCGCCGCTCATGCCCCAGATCATCGCTTCAGGCGTCAACAGGATCTGGTAGCTGTAGCCATTCCAGGTTTCCTTGCGGATGTCGGGGTCGGCGGCCAGCACCACTTGCAGGAAGCGGATGTACCACGGCCCCTGCATCGCCTGGAATTGCTTGTCCAGCGCCAGTTGACGAGTCAGCAGATTGCTCAGGCTGTCGGCGTCGCTGCGAAAGATCGGGTCTTCGCTGGCTCGGTAATGGGCCACCAGGGCCTGCATGTCACCCTTGAAAAACTGATTGGCGGTGTTCTGAAAACCGCTCAACCCGGCTTGCGCCTCGATCAGATGGGCTTCGACGCGTTTGGCGTAATCACTGATGAAGCCCGGTACCTGAACACCGATCAACAGGCCCGCCGCAAACAACACCAGCCGTAGATAACTGAGCAACATGCAAGGAGTCCTTATTCGGTCGTGCCCTGACTGACGCATTCACCGCGTCGCCACAGGCTCCATTGACCCGGTTCGTAGCGGGTCCAGGTTTCGTTTTCGGTCAGGGGTTCGGTGGCGATGACGGTGACCACGTCGTTGGGCGTGGTTTCGGCCTGAAAATCGACGATCACGTCGACATCTTTCAAGCGCGCCGGACCAAACGGGGCACGACGGGTGATTTGCGCCAGTTTGGTCGAGCAATAACAGAACAGCCAGTCGCCATCGCTGAGCAGGCAGTTGAACACGCCTTTGCTGCGATATTCGGCGCAAGCAGCCACCAGGTCCGGCAGCAGTTCTTCGACCTCGACCGGCTCGGGGAACGCCGCGCGTACGCGGTTGAGCAAATCGCAGAACGCCGCTTCGCTGTCGGTATCACCCACGGGGCGGTAGAAACTGGCCGTTGGCTGAAAGTCAGCCAACTGGCCGTTATGCGCGAAACACCAGTTGCGCCCCCACAGCTCACGGACGAACGGATGGGTGTTGGACAGGCAGACCTTGCCGACGTTGGCCTGGCGGATATGCCCGATCACCACTTCGCTCTTGATCGGATAGCGCTGCACCAGGTTCGCGACTTCCGACTCGCAGCTCGCCGCCGGGTCCTGGAACAGCCGCAGCCCGCGACCTTCATAGAAGGCAATGCCCCAGCCATCGCGGTGCGGGCCGGTGCGGCCACCGCGCTGCATCAGCCCGGTGAAGCTGAACACGATATCGGTCGGGACATTGGCGCTCATGCCCAATAACTCACACATGCTCAGACTCTCACTCGATCGCAGGGGGCACGGTTACAGACGGGGTTCGACGCGCATCCGCTGAGGATTGCTCGGCACGGGAGGACGACCGTATCGATCATCGCCGGCACCGCCGAACGGTTGATCGTCTTCGGATTCTTCAGTGCGCGCAGCGGCTTTGGCGGCGGCAGCCTGTTCCTTGCGGGCGTTGGAGGCGCGCTCGATGGGGAAACGGATCGCCACCAGCACCAGGTAAAGGCCGAACGCGATCATGCCGTACATGAACAGATCGGAAATCGCCCGCCAGGCGTTGTTGCCGACCTTGAACAACAGGTCGAGCGCCGTAATGGCGATGGCCGGTGCGACTTTATCCTTGACCGGGTCGATGATGGTCGGGCTGAACAGCAACACCGCCATCAGCAGCCGCAGCGGCTCGCGCAACCATCGCCACATCCAGCGGGTCAAGCGCATCCACACCAACAGGCAGCCCAAAGCGGCAAAGGCGTAGAGGCCCCAAGCGATCAGATAGTCGTTCTCGGTCATGGTGTCCATGGCAAGGCAGGCAAAGAGGCGCTTATGATAACGGCTTTTCGCCCATCAGGCTGCATCAATGCCTGACAACCAGGCTCCCACAGATGGCGAAGCCCCTATTCCGTACACTGTTCGAGAGTCCTTCATGCCCCTATCCGCCAACACTTGCGACGCCCCGATTGCCCACAAGGCTGAAGGTTCCGACCCGTATGCCTGGCTGCAAGAGCGCGACACCGACGCAGTGCTCGACTACCTGAAAGCCGAAAACACCTATCAGGAGACGCAAACCGCCGACCAGGCCGGGCTGCGCGAAACCCTGTTCGAAGAGATCAAGGGACGGATTCTCGAGACCGACCTGTCCCTGCCCTCGCCCTGGGGACCGTATCTGTACTACACCCGCACCACGGCGGGCGATGAGTACGCCCGGCATTACCGCTGCCCGCGCCCGGCCGATGACAGCCTGACCCTCGACGAAAGCCGCGAACAACTGCTGCTGGACCCTAACGAACTGGCCAACGGCGGTTTCTTTTCCCTGGGTGCTTTCAGTGTCAGCCCGGATCATCAGCGCCTGGCCTACAGCATCGACTCAAGTGGCGATGAGATTTACACGCTGTTCGTGAAGGAATTGTCCGACGGTCGTGTCAGCGAGCTGGAGTTCCAGGACTGTGACGGCAGCATGACCTGGGCCAACGACAGCCTGACCCTGTTCTTTGGCGAACTGGACGACACCCATCGCCCGCACAAACTGTATCGCTATCGACTGGACGGTACGGCGGCTGAAGAAGTGTTCCATGAGCCGGACGGTCGTTTCTTCATGCATTGCTACCGCTCAAGCTCCGAACAGCAGTTGCTGCTGTCCGTGGGCAGCAAGACCACCAGTGAAGTCTGGGTCCTCGATGCCAACCAGCCGCAGCAAGCCTTTACCTGCATCGCACCGCGAGTCGAGGACCATGAGTACGACGTCGACCACGGCGCACTGGACGGGCAATGGACCTGGTTCATTCGCAGCAACCGTGACGGGATCAATTTCGCCCTCTACACCGCCATCGATACCGGCGCGGCACCGGCCGAAACCCATTGGCAGAACCTGATCCCCCACAGCGACACGGTGATGATCGACGGCATCAGCCTGAACACCGGCGCCATGACCCTGAGCCTGCGGGTCGGCGGCTTGCCGGTCATCGAGGTGCACCCGCAAGGCCTGGCGCCTTATCGCGTGCAACTGCCGGATGCGGCCTACAGCCTGCACGTGCAGAACAGCCTGGAATTCGAAAGCGAGCGGATCCGCCTGCGCTACGAAGCATTGAACCGCCCGGCGCAAATCCGCCAGTTGGAACTGGCGACCGGCGAGCAGAAAGTCCTCAAGCAAACCCCGGTGCTCGGCCCGTTCGATGCCGACGCCTACGTCAGCCAGCGCCTGTGGGCCACTGCGCCGGACGGCACGCAAGTGCCGATCAGCCTGGTGATCAAGCGCGCAGACCTCGGCAAGCCCGTGCCGCTGTACCTCTACGGCTATGGTGCCTACGGCGAAAGCCTCGACCCGTGGTTTTCCCATGCGCGCCTGAGCCTGCTGGATCGCGGCATGGCGTTTGCCATCGCCCATGTGCGCGGCGGCGGCGAACTGGGGGAAGCCTGGTATCGCGCCGGCAAGCAGGAGCACAAGCACAACACCTTCAGCGACTTTATCGCCTGCGCCGAACACCTGATCGCCCAAGGCTTTACCACGGCAGCGCAGTTGGCGATCAGCGGCGGCAGCGCGGGTGGCTTGCTGATCGGTGCAGTGCTCAATCAACGACCGGAGCTGTTCGGCGCCGCCATCGCCGAAGTGCCGTTCGTCGACGTGCTCAACACCATGCTCGACCCTGAGCTGCCATTGACCGTCACGGAATACGACGAGTGGGGTAACCCTGAAGAACCGGACGTCCATGATCGGATCAAGGCCTACGCCCCGTACGAAAACGTCAGCGCGCAAGCGTATCCGGCGACCCTGGTGATCGCTGGCTACAACGACAGCCGCGTACAGTATTGGGAGGCGGCCAAGTGGGTGGCGAAATTACGCGCGACCAAGACCGACAGCAATCCGCTATTGCTCAAGACTGAACTGGGTGCCGGGCATGGCGGAATGAGCGGTCGATATCAGGGATTGCGTGACGTAGCACTCGAATATGCATTTTTGTTCAAGGTTCTGGGCATCGCCTGAGGAACTCGGGCCGACGAACCGGTCTTAATTCTGCACAAGGCAGGCCGATACACTGCATATCCCCTGTGGGAGCGAGCCTGCTCGCGAAAGCGGTGGCACATTCAATATCTCCATTGGCTGTGACAACCCATTCGCGAGCAGGCTCGCTCCCACAAGAACGGCTCAACCCCGGAACAACAGACACTACAAAAAGACCGTGACGAAATGTCTGAATCAACCTTTCTGAACAACGAAATTCGCGACTGGCTGATGGATTGCGGCCTGTTCAATCAGTTGCTGCCGGCGGACTTCGCCGCGGCTTCAGGCTACTTCAGTATCAGCACCATTGCCCAGGGCGAGGAAATCTTCCAGGAGGGTGATGCCGGCAGTTTCATGTGCATCATCCATACCGGTCAGGTGGCAGTGCAGAAAACCACCGCTGACGGGCAACGCGTCACCATCGCCACCTTGCGCAGCGGCCGCTCGTTCGGCGAGATGGCCGTGCTCGACGGCGAACGGCGCTCGGCCAGTTGCGTGGCCGCGAGCAACTGTCAGTTGCTCAACCTGGGCAAGGACTCGCTGGAAAAGATGCTCAACGACGCACCGAAAATCGCCGCCAAGATCATTCGCGCCCTCGCCGTGTCGCTGTCCAAACGCTTGCGCATGGCCGACGGTCAGTTGCTTTCGCAGCAGGTCTAGCCGCCTGGCGACTTGGGTTTGGGCGGATTCGGTTCAATCCCCGGCACGGGCTGGTCCTTGGTCGGCGGGCTCGGCATTTCAATCGGCACCAACGGCGGGCCGCTACTGCCCGGCCCGACTTTCGGCAAAGGCGCCGGGCTGATTTGCGGGTACGGTGTGGGCGTCGCGGTGCCGGGTGAACCGGGCATCGGCGCGGGGCTGACGGGAATCGATTGCAGCTGTTGCGCCTGCACTGCAGTTATCGAGAGCGCGGCCAGGGCAATGACCGTTAGAATGGTGCGCTTCATCAATGGCTCCGTTGGCCTTGTCGTCATAAACAGGCTACTCCCAACTGCGTCTGTTTGCCCTCCCGAGTTCTGCCAATTTTCTTCAAGAGAGCCCCATGAAACGTTTCGTTCTGCTGGACACCACCCCCATTCCTGAAAACGGCGGTGCCCTGTGCCTGTTCGAATACGGCGAGGATTTCGTCATCAAGATCCAGGGTGGCGATGGCGGACAATTGATGAACACGCGCATGCATGGCTCCGAAGATGCCCTGGCCGAGATTCCGTGCCGCAAGGTCGCCGGTCGACCGAACTCACGGGTGCTGATCGGCGGCCTGGGCATGGGCTTCACCCTCGCTTCGGCGCTCAAGCACCTGGGCAAGACCGCCGAAGTGGTGGTCGCCGAGCTGGTTCCCGGTGTCGTTGAGTGGAACCGTGGGCCGCTGGGCGAGAAGGCTGGCAACCCGCTGCTCGACCCGCGGACGGTGATTCGCATGGAAGACGTGGCCAAGGTCCTGCAAGCCGAACCCCAGGGCTTCGATGCCATCATGCTCGACGTCGACAACGGCCCCGAAGGCCTGACCCAGAAAGCCAACAGCTGGCTGTATTCCGCCGGCGGCCTGAGCGCCTGCGCCAAGGCCCTGAGGCCAAAAGGCGTGCTGGCCGTCTGGTCGGCCAGCGCTGACCGGCAATTTTCCGACAAACTGAAGAAAGCCGGGTTCAAGGCCGAGGAAGTGCAGGTCTTCGCCCATGGCAACAAGGGCACCCGCCACACCATCTGGATTGCCGAGAAGCTCAAGGGCTAGGCTAAACTTCACCCTATAACCGTCATTAGTCTTTCTACAAAGGTGAACCCATGAGTTCGTCCACCCCGACCAACACTTCGAAGCTGGATCGCATCCTCGCCGACAACCAGCGCGACAAGGAAATGGGCTACCGCGACAAGGCCCTGAAGATGTACCCGCACGTCTGTGGCCGCTGCGCCCGTGAGTTCTCCGGCAAGCGCCTGAGCGAACTGACCGTGCACCACCGCGACCACAACCACGACAACAACCCGCAGGATGGCTCGAACTGGGAATTGTTGTGCCTGTACTGCCACGATAACGAACACTCGCGGTATACCGACCAGCAGTATTTCGACGAAGGCTCGCTGAGCACGCCAAAAATCGCCAAGGCCACGCATAACCCGTTTGCGGCGTTGGCCGGGTTGATGAAAAAGGAAGACTGAAACTGAGTAGCCCCCATCGCGGGCAAGCCCGCTCCCACAGGTTCTCTGGTGTACACAAAATGTGTGAACGACGGAGACCTCTGTGGGAGCGGGCTTGCCCGCGATAGCAAGAGTCCTGGCACCACCAATCTCCAAACTGACCGCTGCCGCCCAATCCCCGTATAATCGCGCTTTTTTCCCGAAAGGCACCCCGCTCGTGGCAGACAAACGGTACAGCTGCATTGGTTTGTATAACCCCAAGTCACCGGAGAACGTCGGTTCGGTGATGCGCGCCGCTGGCTGTTATGGCGTGGCGTCGGTGTTCTACACCGGCAAGCGCTATGAGCGCGCCGCCGACTTCGTCACCGATACCAAGCGCGTGCACTACGACATCCCGCTGATCGGCATCGACGACCTGAAGAAAATCCTGCCGCTCAACTGTGTGCCCGTCGCTGTGGAACTGGTCGAAGGCGCCCGCCCGTTGCCGGAATACACCCACCCGGATCGCGCGCTCTACATCTTCGGCCCGGAAGACGGATCGCTGGATAAAGAGATTCGCGACTGGTGCGAAGACGTGGTCTACATTCCGACCACCGGCTGCATGAACCTGGCCGCCACGGTCAACGTCGTGCTCTACGACCGCATGGCCAAGGGGCTCAATACCCGCTCCGGGCCAAAATTTCGTTGAATCGCCACACATCCGATTGAACAAGCGGCCCGCCCACGCAGTCAGCTTGATTATCGACCACACAAGCCTGGAGACAGACCATGAGCGAACTCAAACGCGTCGAGCGTATCGAATCCACCCCGTTCCAGAGCCCCTCCGAGCAGAACGTGCAGGGCTGGGAACGCATCGGTTCAATCGCCGGCGGTGTGGTGATGGTGGGCAAGGGTCTGCGCCGCGGCGGGATCTTCGGCTTGATCCAGGTGGCCATCGGCGGCGTGGCCCTGGCGCGTGGTATCACCGGCCACAGCTCGGCGAAAAGCCTGCTGGAGAAAGGCCGTCAGGACATGAATAACGTTCGGGCGAAAATCCAGCGCGCGGGTGAAGAGCTGAGCCAGTTGAAGGCCAATGCCGAGGCGGCGACCAAAACCGCCACCGTTACCGGCAATGATTCGTTGAAGTCGCCGAAAGCCGGGGGTTGATCAGGCTTGTCCGGCGGGGCTGATGGCCCTATCGTCGGAACGCCGCCCGGAGCAAGCTCGCTCCCACAGGGTTATGTGGCGTTCACGACATTTGTGTTCACCCCCAATCACTGTGGGAGCGAGCTTGCTCGCGATGACGGACTCACTGAATCAACTCGGTACTCAGTACCTTTGAGGATCCACCGATCACGCTCTCGCTGAGCTGAACGAACGTCTTGGTATCGATATCCCCCAGCCGCATCGCCCCGCGCAATACGTCATCCAGCGACCGCTTGTTGTGGGTTTTCAGGCGAATCTCGCTGTCCAGCTCCTGCAGCAACACCACCGCCCTGGCCACCTGCGCAGAGCTGACCCGCCCGCCGCGCAGCGTGGTGACTTTCTGGCTGCTCCTGACCAGCTTGCCGTGCAGGCTCGCGTAGCGCTCATCGCTCATGCCACCGGCCCGGCGCACCAGTTCGATGGCGTAATACTCGGCAAAGCCTTCCGCGATCCAGTCACTGCGCTGCGTGCCGTTGATCCGCCCGAACATCTGGGCCAACTCGCGGACCAGGGCACTGCTACCGCTTTCGCTGACCAACGGCAGGTGACTGTTGAGGTAGATCGACTCATGCGCCGACTGACTGCCGCGCCACATCGGATCATTGGCCCCGACGATCAGCAGTTTGCCAGGGTGTCGCGGGTACAACGCCTGCACCTGCGGCCAGACGAACGTCAGCAGGGTCAGCACATCCATGCGGCGCATGCCCTGCCCCAGCGGCGAGGTGACGGCGACTTCAGTCTCGCCCAGACGAGTGCGACGGCTGCCAAGCTGGCCGGCGAGCATCCAGCCCGTAGGTCGGTCGAACAGTCGGGAGGGGTTATCGATACGGAATTTGTTCTTGCCGATTCGTGGCCAGGCGGTTTCAACGCTCTTCCAGCCAGCGGGCAGTTCGAATTCAAGGCGTGAAACCAGTTCGGTGCCATCCTGCTGATCGAGCCTCGCCGCCGGCACCAGGTCGTCGCCGCGCATCAACGCCCAGTCTGGCGTCATCCGCGAGTCAAAACTGCCGTTCTTGCGCCCGTGGCTGATTTTCACGCGGAAGGTCAGGCTGGCCTTGTCGGCCGCCGGGCGCCAGACACCGCGCGCCGCCTTGCCGGGGCTCAGTTGCCATTGGCCGTCGGCCTTGAAATCGCTGAAGTGGCTGCCGTCGCCGAGGTTGAAATCCAGGCTGCGTACGGCCGAGCCCTGGGCGAGCGTCAGGCGCACTTCGGCCTGATCGCTCTGCGGCAACAGGCGCACGTGATAATCCAGATCGACCTTGTTCGCCGCCCATACGGGCGCACCCACCACCAACAATCCAACGATCCACGCCCGCCGCCATCCCACAGCCATACACACTCCTTCGTGAAAGGTTGAACCTCAGGCCGTCAGCCTGCGCGGAATATCAGGTGATCTTCCCAATCATCTTCCGCCACGCTGCCCTCGGCGAGCATGCGCCCGGACTGGGAAATCCGCTCGTGATGCACGGCGTCGCGATCGCCGCACACCAGGTGATGCCACAACGGCAGGTCCTTGCCTTCGCTGACCAGGCGATAGCCGCAGGTCGGCGGCAGCCATTTGAACTCGTCGGCCTTGCCCGGCGTGAGCTGGATACAGTCCGGCACCGAGTCACGACGGTTAGGATAGTCGGTGCACTGGCAGGTTTTCAGGTCCAGCAGCTTGCAGGCGATGCGCGTGTAATAAACGCTGTTGTCGTCTTCATCCTCAAGCTTTTGCAGGCAGCACAAGCCACAGCCGTCGCACAGCGATTCCCATTCCTCCTGATCGAGTTGATCGAGGGTTTTGCGTTTCCAGAACGGTTCTACTTTGGCGGCCATGGTTCGAGCATCGACATCAGGTGGTGAAAAGGCCGCCAGTCTAGTGCCCCACGCCCCGCGGGCCAAGCATTGGCGACTGTCGGTAGAACGGGCTTGTGAGTTTTCGCGCTGCCAAGTAGGGTTTTGCGTCGCCCCCACTTTCAAACGTAGCAAGGAATCTCTTGATGAGTGCCAATCCACGCGTTGCCGATTACGCCATTCACCCTCAGTTCACCGATCGCTGGTCGCCCCGCGCCTTCACGGGCGAAGTGATTCCGCAGGAAACCCTGCTGAGCTTCTTCGAAGCCGCCCGCTGGGCACCCTCGGCCTACAACTCGCAACCCTGGCGCTTCCTTTACGCACGTCGCGACACGCCGAACTGGGAGCGTTACCTGGGCCTGCTGAACGAATTCAACCGCAGCTGGGCGCAACATGCGTCGGCCCTGGTGATCGTGATTTCGAAAACCACCTTCACCGCGCCTGGCGCCAGCGAAGAAACCCCGGCCCTGTGGCACACCTTCGACACCGGTTCCGCCTGGGGCCACCTGGCCTTGCAAGCGAGCCTGAGCGGCTGGCACACCCACGGCATGGCCGGTTTCGACCAGGAACTGACCCGCAAGGAGCTCAACATTCCTGAAGGCTACGCCCTGCACGCCGCCGTCGCGGTGGGCAAGCTGGGGGACAAGGCCAGCCTGGCGGATTACCTGCAAGCCCGAGAAGAGCCAAGCCCGCGTCGTCCGTTGAGCGAGCTGGCGGCTGAAGGTGATTTCACCCTATAAGCCACTGCACAAAACATTGTGGGAGCGAGCTTGCTCGCGATGGCGGCAGGACATTCAACATTGATGTTGGATGTACAGGCCCCATCGCGAGCAAGCTCGCTCCCACATGTTTGGTGCTCCAGGCAGAATCAGCGGTGGATTTAATACCCGCGTTCGAAATCCACTTCCCCGCGCAACGCCTCTCCCGCCTGATACGCCCGCAGGTTTTCGACAAACAGCTTCACCATCATCGACGGCGAAGTCGGTGCCGAGCTGTGCCCGGTGAGCAGCAGGCCCCAGGCTGTCCAGAAAGGATGCCGCTGTGGCAATGGCTCCTGACGGCAGACGTCGATCACCGCGCCTGCCAGATGCCCTTCCTTCAAGGCTTCCACCAGGTCCGCATCGACCACCGCCACACCGCGCCCGGCGTTGATGAACAACCCGGTCGGCTTGAATTGCTTGAACAGCGCCGCGTCGTAGATATCGTGGGTTTCCACGGTGTTCGGCAGCAGATTGACCACGTAATCGACTTCACCGACCAGCCGCGGCAGATCCGCCAGTGCACCGACTTCGATAAACGGTGCCTGTTCCCGCGCGCTGCTGGCGACGCCATACAACTCGACACCAAAGGGCACGAGGAACTGCGCGACACTTTGGCCGATATCGCCCGTGCCGACGATCAGCACCTTGCGCCCCGCCAGGCTCTGGCCATGGCGGCTGTCCCATTTGCGCTCGACCTGGCTGACCAACCGCGCCAGCACTTCACGTTCGTGACCGAGCATGTACGTGAGCACGTACTCGGCCATGACCTGACCGAAGATGCCGACTGCTCGCGTCAGCCGATAGTGCCGCGGCAAGCCATCGGCCAGCAGCGGCGTGATGCCGGCCCAGGTCGATTGCAGCCACTGCGGTTGATGACCCTGGCGCAACAGGGTCGCCAGCAGGTCAGGCTGGCCGAGCCACACCGGGCAATCGGCGGCCTGGCTGGCCAGCTCGGCGGAATCACCGCTGGTCAGCACCTCAAGTTCCGGTGCGGCCTCGCGCAACAGTTGGGCGTACACGGGGTGGTCGTGTTCAGCAATCAGGACGCGCATGCTTCAAACCTTTCAAAAACAGTGCAGACGGCCGCCGACGGAGCCGTGCTCCATCGATGCTGCCATCGCTAAAATCAATCAGTGTTTCATAACCACTCTGAACAGACCCTGTCTGCCACTCACATCGGATCGTTGCGACGCAACAATTCTTCCGGCAAGTGCTCGATGTACTCGTCTTCGGCAGGGGGCATTTGCAGGTGATAACCCTGTTTGTCGAGGTTTTCCAGCACGACCTCGATGTCCTCGCGCGACAGTTTGCGCTCCGGGGACAGCACCAGGTCGAACGCGTGGATGGGCTTGCCGAAGGCTGCCATCAGGGGATCCGGTACGCGCTCCAGAGCGTCACTCTTGAGCACATACAGGTACATTTCGTTTCGCTTCGAGCTGCGGTAGATGGAACAAATACGTTTCAAGGCTGTTCTCCGGCGGCGGCCAGGCTGTCGAGCAGCGCCTGGCCCATCAATTCGCGGCGCCAGCCACGCAGCGAATCAGGCAATTGGTAGGGACCATTGGGGAAGCCGCTCTTGAGCAGCGCTTCCAGGGTTTTCTTGCGCAGCATCAGTTCCGGCGCGATCTCCAGGCGTTCGGCTTCGGCCTGGCCGATGGCCTTGAGCTGCTTGAGCAGCACGGCAGCGTCGACCGGCAGCGGCTCAGGCACGGCTGGAGGCCATTGATCAGGCGACACACTGCCAGAGCGCTTGATCAGATCAAGCAGAAACTCGCCGTCCTGACGCACGGTACGCGGGTGCATGTCTTCGATCTTCGCCAGTGCGCCGAGGTTGTCCGGTTGCGTACGCGCCAGCGGCCACAACGAATGTTCGCGGACAATCCGGTTGCGCGGCAGGTCACGGGCGCGGGCTTCCTTTTCGCGCCAGGCGCAGAGCTCACGCAAAACCGCGAGTTGGGCGCGGGACAGCTTCCAGGCCAGCTTGGCATCGCGATAGACCTCGTACGGATCGATCTCGCGGCGCAGGTTGGCCACCAGTTCGGCGCCGTCTTCCAGGACCCAGGCGTACTTGTCGTCAGACAGCTTGGGACGCAGCTTTACGAAGACTTCAGCCAAATGCACGGCATCTTCGGCGGCATAGCTGATCTGGGTTTCGGAAAGCGGACGTTGCAACCAGTCGGAACGGGTTTCACCCTTGGGCAGGTCGATGCCGAGCACTTCCTGCACCAGCCGCGAATAGCCCATGGAAAAACCGAGGTTCAGGTAAGCGGCAGCCAGCTGCGTATCGAACAGTGGCGCCGGCAGGCTGCCGGTCAGGCGCAGCAAGACTTCGAGGTCTTCGCTGCACGCGTGGACAACCTTGAGCACGGCCGGGTTTTCCAGCAACGTGGCCAATGGCTGCCAGTTGTCGATGGTCAGTGGATCAATCAGGTAGGCACGTTTGCCATCACCGACCTGCAGCAGGCCGGCGATCGGGTAGAAGGTGTCGACCCGCATGAATTCGGTGTCGAGGGCAACGAATGGCAACTGCTGCCACTCGGCACAAAACCGACCGAGGCTATCGTTGTCGCGAATCCAGTGAATATCGATGGCCACACGGCTCTCCCTTGAAGAATGGCGCGCAGTATATATCGCCCCCGGCGATTTCCGCGCATCCACTGAACAAGAGCGTTAGCGAAAATTACTGCGTGACATAGAGAATAGTCCGACAACGCCGGGCTAGCCGGTCTTACCCAGCACATAGACGCGCCTCTGTGCGCAACCGGGTAAAAAGTCCTGATGACCGAGCAAACGGAATCCCGCCTGCCTGAACTCGCTTTCGACCTCGGTCTTGCTGGGCAAACCCCCTTCAACTGTTGAATGCGCACCCTTGAAACGACCTTCCAGGCGCACCGCAACGATCACCGTATCGCGACTGACCCGGTAAAACTCGCCAAGCATCGCCAGACGATGTTCCGAGTGGGTGAAGTGCTGAAACAGTTGCATGCAAAAAATGCTGTCGACCGCATTTTCCGACAGGCCAATCGTGAACGCCGAACTTTGAAAGGTCTTGACCCGTTTCAACAGACTTTGCGGGTGATGTGTGCGGGCATGATCGAGGATGTCCCTGGACGGGTCCGTCGCGAGGATCACCCGATTGCCATGTTCGACCAGCACGGGCCAAAAACGCCCCACACCGCAGCCCACGTCGAGGATCAGCCCCGGTTCGCCAGCGATCTTGAGTGCCTTGCGCACCACACGCTCTTCACGCCAGAGCAGCAAACGCCCCGCCAGGCCCGGCGGTTGCGGCTGAAGGCAGACGCGCGCGTGCTCCTGATCGTAGCGCCGGGCAATCTCAAGCTCGAGGGCGGATGGGGGCTGGGCGCACATGTGCAAAGACTCTTGATAATGGTTCTACAGGCCGCAGATCGGCGGCCACCGCGCGAAACACAGACAAAGCACTCAATCCTTGGCCAACACGCCGTCGGTCACCGGGCCACGACATCCGGCAAACATGTCCAGATCCTGGTGATAGACCTTGCTGTTGACCTCCAGCAGCCCGAGCATCGAATGGAACAGGTTGTCCTGGCTCAGAGGCAATTCACGACTCTGTTGCAGGCATTGGGTATCCAGCGCAAAGGACTTTTTATAGCTGTCGGAGAACCAGGCAAACATGGCTACATGCTTTTGCTGATCCGGAGCCAGCATGTAAGGCGTGCCGTGGAGGAACAAGTTGTACTCACCCAGGGACTCGCCGTGGTCCGACAGATACAGCATCGCGGTGTCCACTTTGTCCTGGTTGCTGCGCAGCAGATCGATCAAGGTCGACAGCACGTGGTCGGTATACACCAGGGTGTTGTCGTAGCCATTGACGATACTTTCGCGACTGCAATTGTTCAGGGCATTACTCTCGCAAACCGGGGTGAAGCGCTCGAACTCTTTCGGATAACGCTTGAAGTACTCCGGTCCGTGGCTGCCCATCTGGTGCAATACCAACACCGTGTCCTTGTCCAGGTTGTCGATGAAATGCTGCAGCCCCTGCAGGAGGATTTCGTCGCGGCACTCACTGTTGGCGCACAGCACCGGATCTTTCAGATTGCTCACGTCCTGAACGGTGACGCGATCGCAGGTACCCTTGCAGCCTGACTGGTTGTCACGCCAGATCACGTCGATACCCGCACGCTTGAGCACATCGAGCAGGCCTTCTTCGTTCTTTGCCTTGCTGGCGCTGTAGTCCTTGCGCCCCATGTTGGAGAACATGCAAGGCACCGAAACGGCGGTTTCGGTACCGCAGGAATGCACATCGGTGAAGGCGATCAGGCCGTCTTCCTTGCTCAGTTTCGGCGTGGTGTCGCGGCTATAACCAAGGATGCCGAAGTTCTCCGCCCGGGCACTTTCACCCACGACCAGAACCGTAAGGGATTTGCGCCCGTGAGCCTGCCAGGCCGGATTGCGTCGGGCATCTTCACCAATCTTGACAAAGGGTTGCCGTGCTGTTGCCACTTTCTCACGCAAAAAACCAGCCGAGGCACCAATGTAGTTGCTTGGCACCACCATCAGGCGCAACTCATGGTGGTTGCGAAACAGTGACGACAGGCCTTGATAGTTAACCAGTGCTACACCACCGATGACTGCAGCCGAAGCAAAAGTCACCAGGACTTTGCTGAGCAGCTCACGGTGCCAACGACGATAATTAATCGGTGTCTTCCACAACAGCAAAGTCGGTAAAACGCCAAGAACAACAATATAAACAAACAACTTTAGCGACAGTAAGTCGCGCACTTCCGTGGCATTGGTTTCAGCGAAATTGCGCAACATGCCAGTGTCGATCAGAACACCGTACTGGCTCATGAAATACGCCACACCCGCACTGATCATGAACAGAAGGGTCAGGACCGGCTTGAGCACCGGCCGGAAGGCCAGGAGGGTCAGCACAATGTTGAAGGCCGCCAAGATCATCACCCCGAAGGCCACGCGCATGACGATGCCTTTACCATCGGACGCGGTGATTTCGAACAGGTGTTGCCAGAGTACAAAGTTGAAGCCAACCAACAAAAACGCGCTGGCAATCAACGTCACCCACTCGGGGCGCACGGCTTTAATCTTAAACATGAGGTTTGGCAGGTCCTGATAAGAAGTGCCCTGGGTAAATGTGAAAATTTCATTTACCGGGACAGTTCTAATTTTAGGAAGCCAACCATCAATTTTTTGTGAAAAAGAAGCCAACGATTAGTTGGCTTCAAGACCTGCCTTAAACTTTAAGACTATTTGAGAATAGTTCAGCTTTGGTTCAGTTTCGGCTCAAGCCTGGTGCAGATACCAGCGCCAGTCCTGCTCACCGACCTCCCCCATGAATTGGCGATACTCGGCGCGTTTCACCGCCAGATAGACACCGAGGAACTGGCCGCCGAAGGCTTCCCTGGCCCAACTGGAACCTTCCAGCGAGCGCAATGTGGTCAGCCAGTCAGTCGGCAACAGTTTCGTAGCCTGGGCGTAGCCATTGCCCTCCACCGGCGCACCGGGATCGAGTTGTTCACGGATACCGCGATGGATACCGGCCAGAATCGCCGCAGCCGCCAGGTACGGGTTGGCATCCGCGCCGCAGATACGATGCTCGATGTGCCTGGAATACGCCGGCCCGCCAGGTACGCGCAAACTCACGGTGCGATTGTCCACGCCCCAGGTGGCCGCCAGAGGTGCATAGCTGTTGGCCTGGAATCGACGGTAGGAGTTGGCGTTGGGGCAGAACAGCAACAGCGAATCGAGCAAGGTACTGAGCATGCCCGCGACCGCCTGCTTGAGCAGTGGCGTCCCGTCCGGAGCTTCGCTGGCGAACAGGTTGTTGCCGTCCTTGTCCGCCAGGCTCACGTGCATGTGCATCCCGGTACCGGCCAAGTCATCGAAAGGCTTGGCCATGAAGCAGGCTGTCATGCCGTGCTTGTGCGCCACGCCCTTGACCAGACGCTTGTAGCGCACCGCTTCATCCATCGCCTGTAGCGCGTCGGTGCGGTGTTCGAGGGTGATTTCCACCTGCCCCGGCGCGTATTCGGAAATGGCCGTGCGCGCCGGAATCCCCTGGAGCTTGCAGGCGCTATAGAGATCGGCCAGGAACGGTTCGATCTGTTCAAGCTCGCGCAAACCATAGACCTGAGTGCCGCGCGGGCGCCCGCCATCGACATCCCGTGCCGGTTGCGGCCGGCCATTGCTGTCGCGTTGCTGGTCCAGCAGGTAGAACTCCAGTTCCGCCGCCATGACCGGGTAATAGCCGTCTGCCTGCAAACCTTCGATGACTTTCGCCAGCAAGTGGCGGGGATCGGCAATGGTGGCGGGCATTCCCTCGGTCGGGTGCATGCTGACCTGCACGGCCGCGGTCGGTATCAGGCGCCACGGCATGCGCGTGAGGCTGCCGCTGACCGGGTAGGCGCGGCAGTCGATATCACCGACATCCCAGACCAGCCCGGAGTTCTCCACGTCATCGCCGTTGATGGTCAGGCCGAGGATGGTGCTCGGCAACGGCCGCCCGCTTTCATACACCGCCAGCAACTCGTCCCGGTGCAGCAGCTTGCCCCGCGGCACACCGTTGTTGTCGAGGATGAACAGCTCGAACATTTCGATGTCCGGGTTCTGCTCCAGAAAGGTCAGGGCTTCTTGCCGGGTGGCAAACGAGGTCGTGGCACAACTCATGGGAACTCACTTTTTTCCGTGTCAGACGGGTGCGCAAAAGCACCCGCACTTTAATTCCGCCATCAAGCGGAACATGTAGGAACAATCAGCGGAAAAAGCAGGAATCCGGCGGGCGCGCATGGCGGCAATGCCACAGCGCCCAGAAGGCCAGTTCAGAAGGAAGTGCAGAGAGATTTGGCGCGGTGGCGGGCGTGAAGCGACGACCAAGGCTCGACGCTCGAGCGTCGGTGGTTGCCTTGAAGTGGCTTGTGACTGGCCAACCGTCCATAGAGAGAACCGCAGAAAACAGATGACCCGCAGCGTCACACGCCGGCTTGAGTCGTTAAATCAGGATTTGAAGAACTTTGGATATTGTCTGGCTAAACATTCAACCATTCCCTGTGGGAGCGAGCTTGCTCGCGAATACGGTGTGTCATTCAACATTGATGTCGGCTGACACTCCCTCTTCGCGAGCAAGCTCGCTCCCACAGGATCTAATTTCTAAATAGATCGCCAGACTTTCTGATTTGCGACCTCGAGGCCTCACGCGCCTAATCGCAACCCTACCGTTCCAGGCCTGATCATGGAAAACACCCGCGCTACCACCCGCCCCGCCCTCTGGTTGATGTTCAGCATCGTTCTCGTCGCCCTGAACCTGCGTCCATCCATGGCCGCAGTCGGGCCCCTGCTCTCGGCGATTCGCGAGGACATCGCGCTGAGTTTCAGCCTGGCTTCACTGCTGACCCTCTTGCCGGTGATGGCCATGGGACTGGCGATGTTTGTCGGCCTGCGCGTCAGCCAGCGACTCGGCGATCAACGCACGGTGGTGTTGTCGTTGCTGATCATCGGCATGGCCACGGTTTCGCGGTTGTTCCTTGATTCAGCCATGGAGTTGCTGCTCAGCGCAGTGCTGGCAGGTATCGGGATCGCCCTGATCCAGGCCCTGATGCCTGCGTTGATCAAATCCCGCTTCAGCGCCCACGTTGCCCTGTGCATGGGGCTCTACGTCACGTCGATCATGGGCGGTGCCGCCTTGGGTGCGTCCTTTGCGCCACTGGTGATGGAACGCACCGGCAGCTGGCGCATGGGCTTGGCGATCTGGGTGGTTCTCGCCGTGCTGGCACTGCTGTTCTGGGGTACCCAACGGGCGCAGATACCGACACTGGATGCAAAGGCCTCCAGTAACGGTTCGTTCTTCGCCAATTCCCGCGCGTGGTTACTCGCGATCTTCTTTGGCCTGGGCACTGCGTCCTACACCTGTGTGCTGGCCTGGCTGGCGCCGTACTACGTGGAAAAGGGCTGGAGCGAACAGCAGGCCGGGTTGCTGCTCGGGTTCCTGACCGCCATGGAAGTGCTGTCGGGCCTGCTGACACCCGTCATCGCCAATCGCAGCCGCGATCGCCGCGTCGTGCTGATGGTCTTGCTTGCACTGATCATCGTTGGTTTCTGCGGACTGATTCTAAGCCCGCAGCACTTGAGCCTGATGTGGCCATGCCTGCTGGGACTGGGAATTGGCGGCCTGTTCCCGATGAGCCTGATCGTATCGCTGGATCATCTGGACAATCCCATGCGCGCCGGTGGCCTGACCGCATTCGTGCAAGGCATCGGCTACCTGATCGCCAGCCTGTCGCCGCTGCTGGCCGGGATAATCCGCGACCGGCTCGGCAGCTTTGAATGGGCCTGGTGGTCGCTGACAGCGGTCATGGCGCTGATGATGCTGATGGTTTTGCGCTTCAACCCAAGGCACTACAGCCGCCACATCCTTTGACCCGGAGCCAGCCATGAAAACCACCGGTTTCGCCGCCGCTCACGCCAGCATGCTGCTGTGGGCCTTGTTGATCGCCGCATCGTTTTCCGCGGCGGCGCAAGTCAGCCAGGCCATCGACCCGATCCTGCTGACCGGTTTGCGCCTGCTGTTTTGTGCCTTGGTGTTTCTACCGCTGTTGTTGCTCAAAGGCGATGCCGTCATGACCGTACGCGGGCTGCTCGGTCACGCGGCGCTCGGCCTGCTGCTCGCGCTGTACTTCGGTTCGCTGTTCGAAGCATTGCGCTACACCTCGGCCGTCAACACCGGGACGATGTTCACCCTGGTTCCGTTGATGACCCTGGGTTTCGAAGCCGTGCTGACACCTGACAGCCGTCTGCAACAACGGATTGTGCCGATGCTGCTCGCCGCTGCCGGGGCAGTGTTGCTGATCATGAAAGGCACCGGCCCCGGCGAATGGCCATCGCCGTACGCGCTGACGGTGTACGGCCTAGGTTGCCTGGCGATGGCACTCTATGCCCCTCTCAGCCAACGCCTGAAAGTCGATTGCCTCAAGGGGCGCGGGCCGGTGCCCATGACATTCTGGAACATGCTGTTCGGTGCGCTGTTTCTGCTGCTGTTCTGTGGCTTGAGTGGCGGTTGGCGCTCGGCATCATTGCTGACGCTCAACGACTTCTATTGGCTGATGTATCTGGCGGTGTTCGCCACCCTGGCGACGTTCTGGCTGCTGCACCGGGCCATCGGCGTAATCGCGCCGTCCTCGGTTATTTCCTACATCTACCTGAGCACGCTGTTCATCACCGTGTTTCACTGGGTTTGGGGGCGCCAGATGCCGCTGCCGCTGGAGTTGGCCGGCGCGGTACTGGTAGGTATCGGCATGTTCGCGTTGTTGCTGTCCAGCCGTCGCACCGTGTCGGTGGTGGTCCAGGGCTGAAAAGCTCCCGGGCGAAACTTCCTGCGGGACATTCTCCCTGCTCCCTCATTCCGCTAGGATCATTCGCTCACCCTTGCACACGGTCAGCGCAAGGGGCGCAACGAGATGCAATGGATGCTCAACAGCAATTCGCTCAGAAAGCTCGACATGCAGGACCTCATGGTGTTCGTCGCCCTGTTCGAGCAGAACAGTGTCACCGACGTCTCCGAGACGCTTTGCGTCAGCCAGTCCACGGTGAGTTACTGCCTGAAAAAGCTGCGCAACAGCTTCGAGGACGAACTGTTCATCAATACCCGCACCGGCGGCATGCAGCCCACCGGCAAGGCCGGCGCGATGTACCCTCACGCACTGAAAATTCTCGAAAGCATCAATCTCTGTCACGCGGGGCCAGCCGCGTTCGACCCTGGCCTGCAGGCCGTGACTTTCAATATCTGTGCACCGGAATACTTCGAACAGTGGATCCTGCCACGCTTATTGAAAGCCTTCGCCCTCGCCGATCTTCCGGTGATGGTCAATGTGTTCAAACTCCAAGCCGAGATCCCTGCCGAAGCGTTGCGCGACGGCAGCCTCGACCTGGTGCTGTGCTTCGGTCCGAACTTTCATCGCCGTCACGCCGACTTCAAATCGCAGACGCTGCTCGAAGATGATCTGGTGTGTGTTTTCGACAAGTGCGCCACGCCGGCGGAACCGCGCTTGAGCCTGCAAACCTATGTCGAACGTCGACACGTGTTCCCGACACCCTGGACGTCCGCGACCAACATGGTCGACGGCTGGCTCGCGCAGCAGGCACAACAGCGCCAGATCGTCGCACGCGCCAACAGTTACAGTGCAGCGCTGAAGCTGATTACCGGCACCGACTACGCCCTGACCCTGCCCCGGCGCATCCAGCGATTGCTGGCCAGTGCCGACACCTTCGATCACCGTGAAGCGCCAGAAGGCTTACCGGGTTTCACCCTCGACATGCAGTGGCACGAAAGTGTTGACCGGGACAGCGCCAACACCTGGCTGCGAGCGCAAGTGATACAGGCCTGTGTCGAGCAGGAAAGCGCCTGATGTTCAGTTGTTGATGGCGGTCTTGCTGTAGGAATCGCGATCGATGTCGAGAATTTCCACGCACAACTGGACCTCAACGCCGCTCGGCCACTCGCACAAGTCCTGCAACACCGCCAGCAGACTGTCGGAGAGTTGTTTCTTGATCTGTGCGGAACGACCACTCAACAGTGCCAGTTTCACGTGCACGAACGCCCGTTCAGCCAGCGCCGTGCCGACCTTGAACGTCTCGACCTTGACCGCGCGGCTCTTGATATCGAATTCGGCAGCAAACTGACCGGAACCCACCAGCGTATTGTTCAACCGCATCAACGCCACATCGGCATTCAGGTCAGTCAGGTTGGCGGTGTATTCCATGTGCAGGTGGGGCATGAGTTGACTCCTTGGTGAATGGAAAGGACGTACGTATAACAGAGCGCCGTCCGATTCATTCGGGCAGCGGTAAAACGGCACGCTCACTCATGAACGCCTCCAGGCGCGAGCGCAACCAGCGTTCGGCAGGGTCGGTATCGACATGACTGAGCCAGACCATGGACAGATCCAGGGTCGGCGTCTTGAACGGAAAGGGTTCCTTGTACAGCATTCCCGATGCAGCCATCGCCTCGGCGGTGTAGTCCGGCAGGCTGGCAATCAGGTCCGTCCCGGCGAGCAGTGCCGGCAACGAACTGTATTGCGGCACCGAGAGCACCACCTGGCGCGTGCGGCCGATTTCCGCCAGCCACTCGTCGGCGTAGCCACTGACGTTGGCGGTATGGGACACCAGTACATGCGGCCGCGCGCAATATTCATCGAGGGTCAGCGGTGTGTCGCTGGCATCGGCGCGCAAAATGCTGGGCTGGATGTGCCGCAACAACTTGCGCTTGGCATTGGCCGGCAAGCCGCGAGTCTGGCTGATACCCACCGTGATATCGCCGGACGCCAGCAAGTCGGGAATCCGCCAGTAATCGACATGCTGCACCACAAACACCACTGTTGGCGCTTCCTGGCGCAGCGCTCGCAGCAATGGCGGCAACAGGCCGAATTCGACATCGTCGGACAAGCCGATGCGGAACGTCATCGTGCTGCTGGCCGGGTCAAAATCATGGGTCAGGCTCAAGGCCACGGACAAGGAATCCAGCGCCGGCGACAGGTGCCTGATGATCTCCTCTGCCCGCGCTGTCGGCTCCATGCGATGGCCTACACGTATGAACAGTGGATCATTGAACATCGCACGCAAGCGGTTGAGTGCAGAGCTGATGGTCGGCTGACCGAGAAACAGCTTCTCCGCCACCCGAGTGACATTGCGCTCGAGCATCAGTGTTTCGAACACCACCATCAGGTTGATATCCGCCTTGCGCAGTTCGTTGCGATTCATCCACTGTCCCCGATCCCCAAATCTGATGACAGTTTAGGTAGCTGAGGCGAGTGACGTCTATCCGACTCAGGTCCAACAGGACAAAACCCTGCACAACTCCACACACAAGGACGTCTACGAACTGTTCAAGAGAAAACCGGGCCATACCCAGCCGTAGGGCGGGTTGAGAACGAGGCTGCTCTGAACGAGCAGCTTCACCCTCCTCAAACTAGATTTCCTTGATCGGGGTCTGCTCGCAGGTCCCCTTGATCAAGTTGATTGCATGCATGCAATCGCCCTTGTTGACGTAAGACTCCCCGCTGGCAATCGTTTCATGATTCCCCGCCTTCAACCGCCACCGCCACTGGCCCCTGCCAGTCAGAAGGGTGCCGCGGATTTGCCTGTAAATCTCAAAATACATTGCTCGCTCCTTGCGATTGCTGGTGACTGCAGGTCAGTAACCTGCGCAAGCAGAGTAGAGGAGGCGTTTCCAGGGCGGCTATTTTCAATGTCAGGGGATATTTCGCACCTGACACCCTGAGTGACGGGGCTTCCAGTGGATTCGGGGGCGGGCCACCGGCAGCGAAAACTACTGAAAAAACTTCAGAAACGAAAAAGCCCCGTAACTTTTCAGCTACGGGGCTTTTTCCATGTAATGGCGGAGAGATAGGGATTCGAACCCTAGGTACCGGTGAAGGTACAACGGATTTCGAATCCGTCCCATTCGGCCACTCTGGCATCTCTCCAACGGCGCGCATCATAACAACACTTTCGCCGGAAGCGAACCCCCTAAGCGAAATATTTCTGTGCTTTCAGATGCTTGCGTCGGTTAAAGCGGTACGCCCAGACGATTGGCGACTTCTTCGTAGGCTTCGATGACGTCACCGAGGCCCTGACGGAAGCGGTCCTTGTCCATTTTCTTCTTGGTGGCCTTGTCCCACAGACGGCAGCCGTCCGGGCTGAACTCGTCACCGAGGACGATGGAGCCGTCGTGGAACACGCCGAATTCCAGCTTGAAGTCGACCAGCAGCAGGCCGGCGTCGTCGAACAGTTTGCTCAGGACTTCGTTGACCTTGAGCGACAGGTCTTTCATGCGAACCAGTTGCTCGGCGGTGCCCCAGCCGAATGCCACGACGTGGGATTCGTTGATGAACGGGTCGCCCTTGGCGTCGTCCTTCAGGAACAGCTCGAAGGTGTAAGGGTTGAGTTTCAAGCCCTCCTCGACACCCAGGCGCTTGACCAGGCTGCCGGCGGCGTAGTTACGCACGACGCACTCGACCGGGATCATGTCCAGCTTCTTGACCAGGCATTCGTTGTCGCCCAGCAGTTTGTCGAACTGGGTCGGCACGCCGGCAGCTTCGAGCTTCTGCATGATGAAGGCGTTGAACTTGTTGTTCACCATGCCTTTGCGGTCGAGCTGTTCGATACGCTTGCCGTCGAACGCCGAAGTGTCGTTGCGAAACAGCAGGATCAAACGGTTAGCGTCGTCGGTCTTGTAAACCGACTTGGCTTTGCCGCGGTAGAGTTCTTCACGTTTTTCCATGATGGGCTCCGCTTGCTAAGTAGATGGGCTAGGCGATGTGGCGCCAGTCGAGCCCTGAATCTTGATCGGCCAGTTGCAGCCAGTCCGGGTCGCACCCGAGGGTGTCGACAAAACATTGCCGGGCCAGCTGCGGCAGGTTGTTCTTGCTGCTCAGATGGGCCAGGACCAGGTGTTGCAGGTCTTTCCAGCCCAACTCGGCCACCAGGAATGCCGCCTGATGGTTGTTCAGATGTCCCAGTTCACCGCCTACCCGCTGCTTGAGAAAGTACGGGTAGTGACCGCGAGCCAGCCTGTCACGGCAGTGGTTGGCCTCGATCATCAATGCATCGAGGTCGCGATAGCCGTCCAGCACCTTGTTGCAGTACGAGCCCAGGTCGGTCAGCAGGCCGAAACGCCGCTCCCCGTCACTGAACACGTATTGCGTCGGCTCCAAAGCATCATGGGCCACGGCAATGACGTCGATGCTCAAGTCGCCGATCTGCAGTTGCTCGCCGCCGGCCACAAAGCCTGCGGGTTCTATCGGTTTGCGCATCCCGCGCAAGGTCCCGCGACTGAGGTATACAGGCAGATTGTAGCGCCGAGACAGCAAACCCACGCCATGCACGTGGTCGGCATGTTCGTGGGTCACGAGTATCGCGCTCAGCTGCGCAGGGTTCACACCCAGGCGCAGCAGGCGTTTTTCGGTTTCCCGCAGGGAGAAACCACAATCGACCAATACATACGTATCAGCGCTGGCTATCAGCGTGCCGTTCCCTTGACTGCCGCTGCCGAGAACGGCAAAACGCATAGGATCAGCCCAGGTTGTCTTGAATCTTGCTCAACACTTTACGCGCCACATCTGCCGGCGCCACGGTGTTGATGTTCTTCTCGACGGTGACCTGGACGTTCTCGCCAACCTTGCTCAGGCGAACCTGATAACGCTCGGCACGGGCTTCCTGCTCTTCCTTGCTCGGCGCACTGCCGAACAGGCTGCTGAAGAAACCAGGCTTGTCGTCTTTCTTCTCGGCTTTTTCGGCCAGGTTGATGTAGTACAGGCCCAGGCTGCGGTTGATGTCTTCAACGCGCCATTCACCTTGCTCCAGCGCACGACCTACGCTCGACCAGGCACGGTCGAGGTCGGTACCGACGTTCAGCACAGGGTTGCCGCTGCCGTCTTCGCTCAGGCTGACACGGCTGGGTGCGTCGAAATCACGCGAAGCCAGCATGGAGACCGAACCGCCCTTCTCCGAGATACGGCTCATGCTCGCGAGCATGTCGTCGACCAGTGCCGCGTCCAGGCCAGTGTTGACCGAACGGTTGGTGAACTCGACGTCGGCGGTGCTGCCGGCAGGACGCTCGGCGCTGACCACGTAGACTTCACTGGTGTTGCGCTGCACGCCTGGTTCGATGCGCACCCGCACGCGGGTTTCGCTGTCGGTGCTGACGCCGGCCGCGCTCAGGCGCTTGGCCACGGCGGCGGACAGTTCGTCGGAATGCTGCCAGGTCGTGGTGAATTCGCCGGTTTGCGGACGCTGTTCATCCAGGCGGAAACCGTTGTCCTGGAAGAACTGAACGGCCACGGGCCAGACTTCGGCCGGCGGGTTCTGCGCCAGGATGGAGCTGGTGCCGCCGCTCTTCTGCAGCGAGTAGGCACTGGCGTCGGCAGCCGCCGTCAGCGGCTGCGGACGAGGAACGATGTATTCGCCCGTGGCGGTGTCATCGGCCACGTTGCGCGGGATCGGCAACAGCGGATCCAGACGCTTGGCGGTTTGCACATCCGGCGGAATTTGCATCGGTGCAGTCTGTTGCGCTTCCAGGTAATCGCTACCACGGTCACGGAAATAACCTTCCGGGCCCCAGACCCATCCGCAGCCACTGGTGCTGGAGATAATCAAGGCAAGTGCGGAAAGTCCGGCCATTCGCTTCATGCGTTGTACTTCCTCAATTAAACCAGGACGCTGCACTGGCGCAGGGCCGTGCGAAGCGTTTCGTGACAAGGTGCGCTCAGCCAGGTCAGCGGCAGGCGAATGCCTTGGTGCATCAGGCCCATCTCGACCAAAGCCCACTTCACCGGAATCGGGTTGGCTTCGATGAACAGGTCCTTGTGCAACGGCATCAGTTTTTCGTTGATTGCCCGCGCAGTCTCGGCATCACCCTTGAGGGCGGCTTCGCACAGATCGGCCATTTCACGCGGGGCGACGTTGGCGGTGACGGAGATGTTGCCCTTGCCGCCCATCAGGATCAGCTCGACCGCGGTCGGATCATCGCCGGACAGGACGATGAAGTCCTTGCTCACGCCGTCGAGGATGGCCTTGGCGCGCTTTAGGTCGCCGGTCGCTTCCTTGATACCGATGATGTTCGGCACGGTGGACAGGCGGATCACGGTCTCGGCCTGCATGTCGCAGGAGGTGCGGCCGGGAACGTTGTAGAGGATCTGCGGGATGTCGACCGCTTCGGCGATGTGCTTGAAGTGCAGGTACAGGCCTTCCTGGGTCGGCTTGTTGTAGTACGGCACGACCAGCAGGCAGGCGTCGGCGCCGGCTTCCTTGGCATTGCGGGTCAATTCGACAGCTTCGCGGGTCGAATTGGCGCCGGTGCCGGCAATTACCGGGATGCGACCATTGACCTGCTTGACCACTGCCTTGATGACGGCGATGTGTTCATCGACATCAAGGGTCGCCGATTCGCCGGTGGTACCGACGGCGACAATGGCATGGGTGCCGTTTTCAAGGTGGAAGTCCACGAGTTTGCTGAGGCTGTCCCAGTCAAGACGCCCCTGTGCATCCATGGGTGTGACCAGTGCCACCATACTGCCCGCAATCATGAAACCGCTCCTGCCGGAAAAAGAGAGCCGTAATGGTACTGGCGCCAAGTTGCTTGCACAAGCGAAGTACTGTGCTGCCGCCATTCCCCTTGGCGCCGGTTTTCGCTACCCTTCAGACTTTGATCGGTACAGACAAGCTCGTCCGTCGGGTTCCAGCCTCCATTTTCGGCATCACAAGTCCTGATCCAGCGTTGCCACGTCTCGCTCCCGCCCTGCCGGAGCACGGTGCAAGCTGTCACTCGGGGCTTTCTGAGTTCGCATCCGCAGGCTCGCTCCCGGCAAATCAGCCCTTTGATGTACCGACCGCTCATCGCTTTAGGAATGCTGCATGTCCACCCCCACAGTTCGCGAACAATTCCTTGTCATCAGTGCCCTCGGCGCCAACCCCATGGAGCTGACCAACGTCCTGTGCCGCGCCAGCCATGAAAACCGCTGCGCCGTGGTCACCTCCCGCCTGACCCGTCATGGCGAATGCAGTGCGCTGGTGCTGGAAATCTCCGGTAGCTGGGATGCCCTGGCGCGCCTGGAAGGCAGCCTGCCAGTGCTGGCCAAGCGTCATGCGTTCACGGTCAACGTGGTACGCAGCGCCGCCCTGGAAAACCGTCCACAGGCCCTGCCGTACGTCGCTTATGTCAGCTCGGCCTACCGCTCGGACATCATCAACGAGCTGTGCCAGTTCTTCATGGACCACAACGTCGAGCTGGAAAACCTGACCTGCGACACCTATCAGGCTCCGCAGACCGGCGGCACCATGCTCAACGCCACGTTTACCGTGACCTTGCCGGCCGGCGTGCAGATCAGTTGGCTGCGCGATCAGTTCCTGGATTTTGCCGACGCGCTGAACCTCGACGCCCTGATCGAACCCTGGCGCCCACAGAACCCAATGTAAGGAAGCTTTCATGGCCGTTGCCATCGACCAACCGGTTGCCGATTTCGAAGCCCCCGCCACCAGCGGGCAGACCGTCAGCCTCGCCGGCCTGAAGGGCAAGCAGGTGGTGATCTACTTCTATCCGAAAGACAGCACGCCCGGCTGCACCACCGAGGGCCAGGGGTTTCGAGATCAGTACCCTGCGTTCAAGGCCGCCAATACCGAAGTGTTCGGCGTGTCTCGCGACAGCCTGAAGTCCCACGAGAACTTCAAGTGCAAGCAGGAATTCCCCTTTGAGCTGATCAGCGACAAGGACGAAGCCATCTGCCAGCTGTTCGACGTGATCAAGCTGAAAAAGCTCTATGGCAAGGAATACATGGGCGTGGATCGCAGCACCTTCCTGATCGACGCCAACGGCGTGCTGCGTCAGGAATGGCGCGGCGTGAAGGTGCCGGGGCATGTTGATGCAGTTCTGGCGGCTGCTCAGGCGCTGAACAAGGCCTGATTCATCCGCGTCTGTCAGTACGCCTTCGCGGGCAAGCCCGCTCCCACAAGGACTGCGCTGATCCTGTGGGAGCGGGCTTGCCCGCGAAGAGGCCATCAGCCTCACTGAAAATAAAGCCTGACCGCTAAAGCAGCGGCGCCACCACCGGTTCCTTGCGCGGCCAAGCGTCCAGCACCGCTTTGAACAGCGTCGCCAGGGGAATCGCGAAGAACACCCCCCAGAACCCCCACAACCCGCCAAACAGCAGCACCGCGCAGATGATCGCCACCGGGTGCAGGTTGACCGCTTCCGAGAACAGCAAGGGCACCAGCACGTTGCCATCGAGCGTCTGGATGATCCCGTAGACCGCCATCAGGTAGATGAACTGATCGCTCCAGCCCCACTGGAACAGCGCAATCAGAAACACCGGCACGGTCACCACCACGGCACCGACGTAGGGCACTACCACCGAGATCCCCACCAGCAATGCCAGCAACGCCGCGTAATTGAGCTCAAGTACGACAAAGGCGATGTAGGTCACGCCACCGCAAATGAAGATTTCGATGACCTTGCCGCGAATGTAGTTGGCGATCTGCCGGTTCATCTCATGCGCGACACGGGTGATCAGCGCCCGCTCTCGGGGCAGATAACCACGCACCCACTGGCCGATCATGGCCCGGTCCTTGAGGAAGAAGAACACCAGGATCGGCACCAGCACCAGGTAGATCATGATGTTCACCAGCAATGGCAGGCTCGACAGCGAGAACGTCAGTGCCCACTGACCGAACTTGCCGATTTCGCCACGCGCCACTTCGATGGCCTGCAGTACTTGCTCATCGGACACCAGGTGCGGATAGCGCTCGGGCAGCAGCAATAACAGCGACTGCCACTTGGCGAGCATGCCGGGCAATTCGTTGAACAACGTGATCAGTTGATGCCAGAGCAACGGCACGACCACCACGATGAACACCAGCAACAGCCCCATGAACAGCGCAAAGACCAGCCCCACCGCGACCCCGCCCGGCACGCGCAGGCGCTCGAGGGTCACCACCAGCCCCTGCATCAGGTACGCCAGCACCATCCCGGCGAGCACCGGGGCCAGCATGCCGCCCAGGGTCAGTACGGCGGTGAACGCCAGAAACAGCAGGACAGCCAGCACCACCGCTTCTTCATCGGAGAAATAGCGCTGAATCCAGTCGCGTAACACTTTGAACATCAATAATCCTTAGGAGCAAACGCAGCAGGTTTCAGGCTTTTTTCAACCAATAGCGGTAAACACCCGCCTCTTCTTCTTCAAGCAGCAGCGTATGACCGGCCAATCGGGCAAAGGTGCGGAAGTCGCGCTGCGAACCGGCATCTGTGGCAATGACCTTGAGCACCGCACCACTGGCCAACTTGTTGAGCTCCATCTTGGCCTTGAGCAATGGCAAGGGACAATTCAGGCCGCTGGCGTCCAGTTCAACGTCATGCTCTACAGCGTCGGTCATTGCTTCACTCCGGGTCAGGTGGTTGAGCTGCCTAGAATATCTGGTCGCAACGCCGGTGTCCGGCTACAGTAAGGTCTTTGTCGACTAAGGCTTTGTGCATGACATTTCTGCGCCCCACCCTGCTGACGCTCGCTTGCCTGCTCGCCTCACCGGGCTTCGCCGACGACCTGCCGTCACTCGGCGACGCCAGTTCTGCCATTGTCTCGCCACAACAGGAATACCAGCTCGGCCGCGCCTGGCTGGCCATGCTGCGCAGTCAGGTTGCGCAACTCAACGATCCGCAGCTCAAGGATTACGTCGAATCCAGCGTTTACCGCCTGGTGGAGACCAGCCAGGTCACAGACCGGCGCCTGGAGTTCATCCTGATCAACAGCCCGCAGCTCAACGCCTTTGCGGCGCCGGGCGGGATCGTCGGGGTCAACGGCGGCTTGTTCCTCAACGCCCAGACCGAAGGCGAATATGCCTCGGTACTGGCGCACGAATTGGCTCACTTGTCGCAGCGCCACTTTGCCCGGGGTGTCGAAGCGCAACAACGCATGCAAGTCCCGATGATGGCTGCATTGCTGGCCGGCATCGTGATTGCAGCCGCAGGCGGGGGTGACGCCGGGATCGCGGCCATTGCCGGCACACAGGCAGCGGCCATCCAGGAACAACGGCGGTTCTCCCGCCAGAACGAACAGGAAGCCGACCGTATCGGCCTCCTCAATCTGGAAAAGGCCGGTTACGATCCTCGCTCGATGCCCACCATGTTCGAGCGCCTGGGGCGTCAGTATCGCTACGATGCCAAGCCACCGGAATTCCTGCTGACTCACCCGGTCACCGAATCGCGTATCGCCGACACCCGCAACCGCGCCGAACAGTTTCCAATCGGCGGTATCGAAGACAGCATGCGCTACCAGTTGATCCGCGCACGCGTACAGCTGATCTATGAGGAAACCCCGGGGCTCGGCGCCAAACGCTTCCGCGCCCAGCTCGAGGAGAGCCCGAAAAACGACGTGGCACGCTACGGCCTGGCGATCGCCCAGATCAAGGGTGGTCAACTGAACGAAGCGCGGGAAAACCTCAAGCAGTTGCTGGCCAAGGCCCCCAACGAAATCATCTACAACCTGGCCCAGGTCGACCTGGACATCACCAACAATCGCCTGCCGGACGCACAGTCCCGGGTTGACCGGTTGATTACCCAGTTCCCTGGCAACTACCCGCTGAACCAGATGCGCGTCGACCTGCTACTCAAGCAAAACCGCACCGCGGATGCGGAGAAAGCCTTCGAAGGCCTGCTCAAATCGCGTCCGGATGACCCGGACGTTTGGTATCAGGTTGCCGAGACGCGTGGCCTGTCGGGCAATATCATCGGCCTGCATCAGGCGCGCGCCGAATATTTTGCGCTGGTCGGGGACTACAGGCAGGCCATCCAGCAACTGGACTTCGCCAAACGCAAGGCCGGCAGCAACTTCCCGCTATCTTCGCGGATCGATGCGCGGCAACGCGAACTGATGGAACAGGAGCGCATGATCAAGGACATGATGGGCTGACGCCCTCGCAGACCAAAAGTCCGGACACAAAAAAACCGCCTCTTTCGAGGCGGTTTTTTATTCACCCGTCAAACCGGTTATTCAGCCAGCTTGAAAGTGATGAAGCTTGCACGACCTTGACGCAATACCCGCATCGACACCGAGCGGTTCTTTGGCAACGCCTTGGCGATTTCCGCGAACTCCTTGGTGGAACCGATGGCCTGGTTGTTCAGGTGGGTGATCACATCACCCGGCTGCAAGCCGATCATGGCGGCAGGACCGTCCTGCACTTCCTTGATCAGCACACCACCCTTGAGGTCGTAGGTTTTCTTTTGCTCGTCAGTCAGCTCGACCACGGATACACCGAGGCGGTTGCTGCTGCGCTCGATGCTGGATTTTGGCAACGCATCCATCTCCGCGCCTTCATCCGGAATTGTACCGACGGTCAGCTCCACATTCTTGCGCTTGCCGTCGCGAACCACTTCCAGATTGGCCTTGGCACCGGACTTCAATGCACCAACGAGGTGTGGCAGGTCGGCCGACATGACGATTGGCTGACCGTTCATGCTCAGGATTACGTCGCCAACCTGCAGGCCACCCTTGGCAGCCGGGCCGTCATCCTGGATCTGGGCAACCAGCGCACCGGCCGGCTTCTCCAGACCGAACGACTCGGCCAGGTCCTTGCTCACTTCCTGAATCACCACGCCCAGCCAGCCACGGCTGACCTTGCCACCGGATTTCAGCTGATTGGAAACATCCATGGCCACGTCGATCGGAATCGCGAACGACACACCCATGAAACCACCGGAGCGGGTATAGATCTGCGAGTTGATCCCGACCACCTCACCGTTCAGGTTGAACAGCGGGCCGCCCGAGTTACCCGGGTTGATCGGCACGTCGGTCTGGATGAACGGCACGTAGTTTTCGTTCGGCAGGCTGCGACCGACGGCGCTGACGATGCCCTGGGTCACGGTGTGGTCAAAACCGAAGGGCGAGCCGATAGCGACCACCCACTGGCCGGCCTTCAGGTCCTGGGATTTACCGAGCTTGAGCACCGGCAGATCCTTGCCTTCGATTTTCAGCAGCGCCACGTCGGAACGTGGATCGGTACCGACCAGCTTGGCTTTCATTTCGCTGCGATCGGCCAGGCGAACGAGGATTTCGTCAGCATCGGCGATCACATGGTTATTGGTCAGGATGTAGCCATCAGGAGAGATGATGAAACCCGAGCCCAGGGAGGTTGCCTCGCGTTGACGGTCACGAGGTGAGCGCGATTGCGGCGGCATGCCCCGCTCGAAGAACTCGCGCAGCATTGGCGGCAGGCCTTCGAGATCGGGCATCTGCTGGTTGACTTTGCGATCCGGCAGCTTTTGCGTGGTACTGATGTTCACGACCGCAGGCGAGGCCTGTTCGACCAGTTGCGTAAAGTCAGGCAATTCGACCGCTTGGGCGGTGACCGCCTGACCGAGCACCAGCACGGTAGCAATAATGGAAAGGTAGGACTTCAAGCGTGGTATCGACATACGGCTCCCGTTACGACGAGCATGGTTAAGCGATATGGAGCAAGGAACACCGGGAACAATACGCCGGTATTTTTGTTCCGGGAACAACAAACAAGGCCAGAGCCGAGGGGCTCTGACCTATAGAAAATTTAAGGAGTTTTTGCAAATTGAAATGCTCACGAAACATTTCGAATTCGGCTCACTGCGTGGATGCAGCGGCGTCGGTGCGCATCGAAAGCGCTATTCGCTCGGCAGTACCGACCGGTATCTCGCCAACGACGGTCACCATCATCTCACCCTGTGCCGTGGTCAGGCGCCGGGACACTGCAACGGTCGGCCCCAACTGAGTACGGGTGTCGGTGACGGTTGCGCCATTCAACGGCTCGAGGAATACCGAAAAACGCGCCAGGCCATCGTCATACATCAGGCTGTTGACCTGGGTCTTGGTCTGCGGATCCTTGCGAGCGGTGCTGCTGGTCAACTCGAAGCCGGGTGGCAACCAGTCGGAACGCCAGACCTGGGCAGACTTGACGGCAGAAGCCTTGTCACTGTCGAGATTGACCGGCTTGCAATCGTTGCTGGCCTGCAGATCGTTTTCGGAAGGAACGTCAGCCGTATCCAGTTGCGTGAACTGGAAGCGCTCCAGCAACCGCCCCTTGTCGTCCAACAGCAAAGACTTCAGAGGCAGGCCGGTTTCTTTGTCCAGGTGCAATTCAAAACCGTAGCGGTGTTGATCGCGGGGTGTCAGCGACACGATGACCGCCGGACGCCCGGCAACACGTGACTTGCCAATGACGGCAAGGTCATACCAATTCTTGAGCTTTTGGGGATCGAGTGCACGGGCAGCGGAATTGGGAGAGTCCCCAAGCCCTGCGATCAGTTTGCCGCTGACGCATTGAGTATGCCCATCAATGCGAACGACTTCCTGGGCAGAACCGTCGAGCTGGATCAAACGCTCGCGGACCTTTCCATCCTGGACCCGGTGCCAGATGTTATGGGTAGAAAAACTACCGTTACGCTCGTAGACGAAAGTACCCTGAAAGCTTTGCGTTTGCTCTGCCTGGCCCAGGCGGGTCAACCAGTCCTGGGCATCATCGGCCTGGGCTGGAACGATGAACCAGCCACTGAGCAGAAGCGAAAGTAGAGGTATGGCGCGCATGATCCTCCTTAACGGTTTTCCAGACTTGCCGCACGAGCGTAAGGCAGAGCGCTCTCAGTACCTTTCAGTGCAGCCTGTTGTGCGTGTTGGCGCAAGTAGCCTGGCAGACGCTGATCGTGCCAGCCTGGTTGACCTTGCAAAACGCCATTGGCCATTGGGCCGGTAGCTTCCGAACTCTCATTGTAGCCTGCCAGAACAGCAGGGCCTTTTACTTGAGGAACGGCCAGCGCAGGTTGAGTGGAGTGCTGGGCCAGTTCGACACCGGCGATCTCATCCTGGTTGTACAGACGCACACCGGCCAGCACGGCCAGGGTCACGGAAGCTGCGACCGCCAGACGACCCAGGCTGCGCCATGGACCGCGGGAAGCTTTAGCCGGCACGGCTTCGTCAGCCAGGGCAGCAGAAACGGCCGCGGCGATGTCCAGACGTGGAAGCAGCAGATCCTTGTGCATCACTGCCCGAGCGATCTGATAACGAGCCCAGGTTTCACGGGTTTCAACATCGTCGCAGGCATTCAATACCCGACGCAATTCCAATTCGTCCGCTTCGTTATCCATCACTGCGGACAGCGATTCCTGCAGGGCTTCACGACTCATGGCGTTCCTCTCTTGGCTGTCGCCGCTGTCTTTAGTTTTCCTGCAACAATGGCTGCAGGGCTTTATCGATGGCCTCCCGGGCGCGGAAGATCCGGGAGCGCACGGTGCCTACCGGACATTGCATGACACTCGCAATGTCCTCGTAACTCAGACCATCAAACTCACGTAAAGTTAAAGCCGTACGCAAATCTTCCGGCAGTTGCTGAATGGTTCGATGGACGGTGCCTTCGATCTCATCCCGCAGCAAGGCCCGTTCTGGCGACTCGAGATCCTTGAGGCCATGATCGCCATCGTAGAACTCTGCATCCTCGGAACTGACATCGCTATCCGGCGGCCGACGGCCGCGTGAAACCAGATAGTTTTTCGCCGTGTTGATGGCGATGCGGTAAAGCCACGTATAAAACGCGCTGTCTCCGCGAAAATTTCCAAGTGCACGGTATGCCTTGATAAAGGCTTCTTGTGCCACATCCTGGGCTTCATGGGTGTCGTGCACGAAACGCACGATCAACCCGAGAATTTTGTGCTGGTATTTCAGCACTAGCAGATCGAAAGCACGCTTGTCGCCGCGCTGAACGCGTTCGACCAGTTGCTGATCCTCTTCCTGGGTTAGCATGAACACTCCTCGATGAGCTCGGAGGAGGCTTGCAGAAGTAAACCACCAGACTTGCAAACATAGACTCGGGCTTTTCGCAAAAGTTCTCCCCCTCCAGGCAAGTTTCCTGCGGGCTCTGATTTGGCACGCACGAAAAGCGCAGCGCGAGTTGACCCGGCTGCGCGAATAATCTTGTCATCGGATTCTTCGGCAAGGATCAAACTGCAATCCCGCACTGAAGCCGACACTGTCCCTTGTTTCAGGCATTGGTCTATTGATCTTGGCCCTTTGGCAAAAGTTCCAAATATTTATAGCTGCGCCGAACCGACATTGTGCAACCGTGAGGTGAAAAACACTGTTAAATCGGCGATACAGACATTCTCGCGCCAAACGGGCAGAAAAACATCCGACGAAGCGTCCGGTATTTTGCGTCACAGTAGTTTCACAATGCCATGCTGGCTCGGGTATTGTGCCGCTCCCCCCCTCTATATACTAGTGGGCTGTGCGGCTGACCTGACTCGCCAGCCAGCTGCGCCACCCCCGACCCGGGTCGCTTTGAGCGGAATCCTGAAATGAGCCAACAGTTTCAACACGATGTTCTGGTAATTGGCAGCGGTGCTGCCGGCTTGAGCCTTGCGCTGACCTTGCCCGGTCATTTGCGCATTGCCGTTCTGAGCAAGGGCAACCTCGCCAATGGCTCGACTTTCTGGGCCCAGGGCGGTGTCGCCGCCGTGCTGGATGACACCGATACCGTTGAATCCCATGTCGATGACACCCTCAATGCCGGCGGCGGCCTGTGCCATGAGGACGCCGTGCGCTTTACCGTCGAGCACAGCAAGGAAGCGATTCAATGGCTGATCGACCAGGGCGTGCCCTTTACCCGCGATGAGCACTCGAACAACGAAGATGGCGGATTCGAGTTCCACCTGACCCGCGAGGGCGGCCACAGCCATCGGCGCATCATCCACGCCGCCGATGCCACGGGCGCTGCCATTTTCACAACCCTGCTCGACCAGGCCAGGAAACGCCCGAACATCGAACTGCTGGAACAGCGGGTGGCGGTTGACCTGATCACGGAAAAACGCCTGGGACTCGAAGGCGATCGCTGCCTCGGCGCTTATGTGCTCAATCGCGGCACCGGCGAAGTCGACACCTACGGCGCGCGTTTTGTGATCCTCGCCTCCGGTGGTGCGGCCAAGGTTTATCTCTACACCAGTAACCCGGACGGCGCCTGCGGTGATGGCATTGCCATGGCCTGGCGTTCGGGCTGCCGGGTGGCGAACCTGGAGTTCAACCAGTTCCACCCCACTTGCCTGTATCACCCGCAAGCCAAGAGCTTCCTGGTCACCGAAGCGCTGCGCGGCGAAGGTGCCCACCTAAAGCTGCCCAATGGCGAGCGCTTCATGCCGCGCTTCGATCCACGGGCAGAGCTCGCGCCCCGGGACATCGTCGCCCGGGCCATCGACCATGAAATGAAGCGCCTGGGCATCGACTGCGTCTATCTGGACATCAGCCACAAACCCGAAGCCTTCATCAAGATGCACTTCCCGACGGTGTACGAACGCTGCCTGGAATTTTCCATCGACATCACCAAACAACCGATTCCGGTGGTTCCGGCTGCGCACTACACCTGCGGCGGCGTGATGGTCGATCAACAGGGCCGCACCGATGTGCCAGGCCTGTACGCCATCGGTGAAACCAGCTTCACCGGCCTGCACGGCGCCAACCGCATGGCCAGCAACTCGCTGCTCGAATGCTTCGTCTACGCCCGCTCGGCGGCCGCGGACATTCTCGAACAGCTGCCACGAATTCCGATGCCCGCCCCCCTTCCCGCCTGGGATGCGAGCCAGGTCACCGATTCCGATGAAGACGTGATCATTGCGCACAACTGGGATGAGCTGCGGCGGTTCATGTGGGACTACGTCGGCATCGTGCGCACCAACAAGCGTCTGCAACGGGCGCAGCACCGCGTGCAACTGTTGCTCGATGAAATCGACGAGTTCTACAGCAACTACAAGGTCAGCCGCGATTTGATCGAGCTGCGCAACCTGGCCCAAGTGGCCGAGCTGATGATTCTGTCAGCCATGGAGCGCAAGGAAAGCCGCGGGCTGCATTACACCCTCGACTATCCGGACATGTTGCCGGTCGCGCTGGACACTATTCTGGTGCCGCCCACCTACGTCGGCTGAATTTGAGCCGGACCCGCAGGCGTCGGTGCACATCCGCCGCCTGCGCATCCCGGGGCACGCAAATGGCCCTGATCCGACGCTCGCCGCGCAGACGAAAACGCAAGACCACCATCAATGGCAGTGCCAGGCTGTCCGGCCTTAGTTGCACGGGCTGCCAACCCTTGGCCCGACTCCACAACTGCCAGCCATCGGCATCGCGTCGCAGGCCGCAAAATGCCTGCGGGTGCGTCAGCAAAATCTGCCGGGGCAACAGCCAGATTCCGTGAGCCACGCACAGCGCAACGCCGAGCAAACCGGCCCAGACAGGAATAGACAGCAAGAACAACGAACCCAGCGCGAACAGCTGGGCCAGGAGATACGCCGCCAGCAGCTGCCGTGAGGCATGCCAGCGGCATTCGAAGCCGTTACTTTGGCTGGACACGGTCCAGGATGATGCGGACCATGCGTTGCAGCTCGGGATCTTCCGATTCACTGCGTTCCATGAACCAGCCGAACATGTCCTGATCCTCACACGTCAGCAGTCGGACGTACAACGCGCGATCCACCTCGTTGAGCGTTGCGTAAACCTCTTTCGTGAACGGCACCAGCAACACGTCAAGTTCAAGCATGCCACGGCGGCTGTGCCAAAAGAGGCGGTTCAGTTCAACATCTTCGACCATGGAGCGCTCCTCAAATAGGCCGCAAGTATACAGGCCCGCGCCCGGTCGAACAGTCGGCTTTGGTCGGGCACCGGCGATCCTTTGTGAACTACCCATTTCGAAGGCGCCCCCTTATGATGTCAGCCAGACTCTTTACCCTGCGATGACCCATGGCCGATTCTGCTTTTTTCTGCACGCTTTCTCATGAAGGCGTTCTCGCGGTCCGCGGCGCGGACGCCAGCAAATTCCTGCAAGGCCAACTGACCTGCAATCTCAACTACCTGAGCGATTCCCGGGCCAGCCTTGGTGCGCGCTGCACGCAAAAAGGCCGGATGCAATCGAGTTTTCGCATCCTGCTCGAGGGTGATGGCGTACTCCTGGCCATGGCCACCGAACTGCTCGAACCACAACTGGCGGACCTGAAAAAGTACGCGGTGTTTTCCAAGTCGAAACTGACCGACGAAAGTGCCGCCTGGGTGCGCTTCGGTGTTGATCATGGCGACGCTGCTCTGGCCCGCCTCGCCCTGGACCTGCCGGCAGAAACCGACAGCGTCGTGCGTAACGATGGGCTGATCGCCATCCGCGTCTCGCCGCAACGCGCCGAGTTGTGGGTTGCCACCGCTCAAGCCGATGCGGTCAAAGGCAAGCTGGCGGCTGTGCTGAGCGAAGGTGACCTGAATCAATGGCTGCTGGGCCAGGTTCGCGCCGGGATCGGCCAGGTCATGGCCGGCACCCGTGAGTTGTTCATCCCGCAGATGCTCAACCTGCAAGCAATCGGCGGCGTGAGCTTCAAGAAAGGTTGCTACACCGGGCAGGAAATCGTCGCGCGGATGCAGTACCTGGGCAAACTCAAGCGCCGCCTGTATCGCCTGCAACTGGCCGCCGACGAGCTGCCGGAGCCGGGTACCGCGCTGTTTTCCCCGACCCACGGCAGCGCCATCGGCGAGGTGGTGCTGGCTGCCCGCACCGGGCAAGAGATTGAGCTTCTGGCGGTGTTGCAAGCCGAAGCAGCAGAGGGTGGCGACATCCACCTGGGCGCGCTCGAAGGGCCGTCCCTGCAGCTGCTCGACCTGCCTTATGAACTGGACCGCGATCGCGAAATCCAGCAATAACGGCAGCACTTGGCGCGACACCCAGAGAGATTAAATGAGCAAGCTGGCGGAAAAGGTCCAACAGGATTTGGTTGAGGCCATCAATAACGATGACCTGGTTCTGCCAACATTGCCGGAAGTGGCCCTGCAAATTCGCAAGGCCGCGGAAAACCCGGAAGTCAGCGTCAGTACCCTGAGCAAAGTGATCGGTCGTGATACCGCGCTGTCGGCGCGTCTGATCAAAGTGGTCAACAGCCCGCTGTTGCGCGCGACTCAGGAAGTGACCGACCTGCATACCGCGATCACGCGCCTGGGCATCAACTACAGCTGCAACCTGGCGATCGGCCTGGTGATGGAGCAGATTTTCCACGCCCGCTCCGACGTGGTGGAACAGAAGATGCGCGAAGTCTGGCGCAAAAGCCTGGAAATCGCCGGCGTCAGCTACGCCTTGTGCCGCAACTACACCCGACTCAAGCCCGATCAGGCAGCCCTTGGCGGGCTGGTGCATCAGATCGGTGTACTGCCGATCCTGACCTACGCCGAAGATCACTATGAACTGCTGTCCGACCCGGTCAGCCTCAACCATGTGATCGACCAGATTCATCCGCTTATCGGCGAAAAATTGCTCAGGGTCTGGGAGTTTCCCGACATGCTGGTGCAGGTGCCTCGGGTCTGTCTGAACTTCAACCGCCAGACTGCGCAGGTCGATTATGCCGATCTGGTGCAAGTGGCCAGCCTGTATTGCTACAAGGACACCGACCACCCGATCGGCCGGATCGACCCCTTGAGCGTACCCGCCTTCAGGGCCCTGGGAATCGACCTCGACAACGAGGCGATGTGCGCCGACCTCGAAGAAACACGCACGATGTTTTACTGATCATTGTGGCGAGGGGGCAAGCCCCCTCGCCACAATGGGAATATTCAATCCCCCGCCACAAAACTCACCCGCACCTTCAACCCCGCGTGCTCACCATCATGCAGGCTGATCTGTGCCAGATGCGCGCGGCAGATTTCACCGACAATCGCCAACCCCAACCCGGAACCGGCCACTTGCTGATTGCGTCGGTAAAAGCGCTCGAACACCCGATCGCGTTCCTCAAGTGGAATACCAGGGCCATCATCTTCGACTTCCAGCACGGCGGGCGCCGCTACGCGCAAAATCACGTTGCCGCCCGGTGGCGTGTGAGCCAGGGCGTTATCCACCAGATTGCTCAACAGCTCGTTCAACAGCGTCGGCTCGCCCCGCAACCAGACAGGTTCATCGGCTTCCAGCGCCAGCGCGATCCCGCGTTTATGGGCCAGTGGTGCCATGGCCATGCCCAGCTCCCGCGCCAACTGACTCAGGTCGAGTAATTGCGCGCCGCCCTCGGCAATCGCCCGGGCACCGTTTTCGACCCGCGCCAAGGACAGCAACTGATTGGCCAGATGGGTCAAGCGATCGGTGCCCTGGGCGGCGGTCTCCAGTGTGCTGCGCCAGGTCTCGGGCTCGGCGGAACGCATGTCCAGTTCCAGTCGCGCCTTGAGCGCCGCCAGTGGCGTGCGCAACTCGTGGGCAGCATCGGCGATGAACTGCGCCTGCTTCTCGAACTGGCCACGCAGACGCTCGGTAAAGTGATTGAGTGCGCGCACCAGCGGCCACAACTCGCGCTGCACTTCCACCAACGGCAAGGGGCGCAGATCGTCCGGCTGGCGCTCCTCCACCGCCGTGCGCAAGCGCTCCAGCGGGCGCAATGCGGCACTCACCGCAAACCACACCAGCATCAACGCACCGATGGCCAGCATGCCCAGGCGCAGCAAGGTGTCGGCCGCCAGGCTGCGGGCCATGCTGACCCGCGCTTCATCGGTTTCCGCCACGCGGATTTCCGCCATGCCGTTCATGTTCGGTTCGCTCACCGGCTTGAGCAGGCTCACCACGCGCACGTTCTGCCCGCGGTACTGCGCGTTGTAGAAACGCGCCAGCGCCGGATAGTCATCGGTGCGCGGCGTTCCCGGCGGCGGCGCGGGCAGGTTTTCGTACCCGGAAATCAGCTTCTGATTGATGTCGTTGACCAGGTAGAAAATCCGCCCCGCACTGTCGTAGGCAAAGGTATCGAGGGCCACGTAGGGCACGTCGGCACTCAAGGTGCCGTCACGCTGGGAAACGCCGGCGGCGATGGTCCGCGCCGAGGCCAGCAAGGTCCGGTCATAGGCCGTGTCGGCGGCTTCGCGGCCGTTCCAGTAGGCGCTCAAACCACTGGCCAGCATCAACACCACCAGCAGCAGCGCCAGGTTCCACAGCAACCGCCAGCGCAGGCTGCTGGGCTTATGCATCGCGGCTTTCCAGCAAGTAACCGAGGCCGCGGAAGGTCACGATGGCGACCGGCTGGCCGTCGAGCTTCTTGCGCAGGCGGTGCACGTAGATCTCGATGGCATCGGGGCTGGCCTCTTCATCGAGACCGAATACTTGCGACGCCAGTTGCTCCTTGCTCATCACCCGACCGGGACGTGCGATCAGGGCTTCGAGTACCGCTTGCTCGCGGGAAGTCAGGGTCAGCAATTCTTCACCGAGGGTGAAGCGCCGGGTTTCCAGGTCATAGGCCAGCACACCGCAACGCTGGATGCGTTCACCGCCCAGCACACTGCGGCGTAGCAAGGCTTTGACCCGCGCTTCTAGCTCGGTCAGTTCGAACGGCTTGGCCAGGTAATCGTCGGCGCCGAGGTTCAGGCCGTGAACCCGATCCTTGACGTCGCTGCGCGCGGTCAGCATCAACACCGGCAGGTTCTTGCCCCGCGCCCGCAGGCGCGCCAGCACTTCGAAACCATCCATGCGCGGCAAGCCGACGTCGAGGATCGCCATGGCGTAGTCCTCGCTGCCCAGCGCCAGGTCGGCGGCCACGCCATCGTGCAACACGTCCACGGTCAAACCGGTGCTCTTGAGTGCCTGGGCAACACTTTCGGCGAGTTGCAGATGGTCTTCGACGAGCAGGACACGCATGGATCTTTACCTCGTTCAGGGATGGCCGACGCCATTCTTTGGCGCGGAGTTTACAGCCGCAATCGCCGCTGTGAAGCCCGAAAAACCGTGAAAGCCCGCTGAAAGGTTAGCGAAAGGTTGGGACGTTAGAGTCGGCCCACGGATGGTTTCGACTGCCGACCATCGAATCGTAGTTTGAAAACGTGCCTTGACATGTAACTACCGAAAAACGCCTCGAAGCGTTTTCGCCAATAAGAACAATAAACGAGGTATCGCACCATGCTGTCCATACAGCTTCAGGCTTGCCCGCCCCGCCCTTTCTCTCGCTCCCCGATGTTTACGCTTGCCAGCGCCGAAGCCGGCTGCTCGTCGTTCAGTCCGTACGGATTCGAACGCGCCAGCACCGTGCGAAATCGTCGCACCTGAATCATCCCGAAAAACAAAAACTCCAATGGAGACAAAAATGAGCCGTTCAATGCGCCGTTTCGCCCTCGCCGCCAGCTGTGTGCTGTTCGCCGGCCAACTCATGGCCGAGCCAAAACGCCCGGAATGCATCGCCCCGGCCTCGCCCGGCGGTGGTTTCGACCTGACCTGCAAACTGGCGCAAAGCGCGCTGGTCAACGAAAAGCTGCTGACCAAACCGATGCGCGTGACCTACATGCCCGGGGGCGTCGGCGCGGTGGCGTACAACGCGGTGGTCGCCCAGCGTCCGGCCGATGCCGGTACGTTGGTGGCCTGGTCCAGTGGTTCGTTGCTGAACCTGGCCCAGGGCAAGTTCGGTCGTTTCGATGAAACCAACGTGCGCTGGTTGGCCGCGGTTGGCACCAGCTACGGCGCCATCGCCGTGAAGAGCGATTCGCCCTACAAGACCCTCGACGACCTCGTTCAGGCATTGAAGAAAGATCCGAGCAAAGTGGTGATCGGCTCCGGCGGTACCGTCGGCAGCCAGGACTGGATGCAGACCGCGCTGATCGCCAAGGCCGCCGGGATCAACCCGCGTGATCTGCGCTACGTGGCCCTCGAAGGCGGTGGTGAAATTGCCACCGCCCTGCTCGGCGGTCATATCCAGGTCGGCAGCACCGACATCTCCGACTCCATGCCGCACATCCAGAGCGGCGACATGCGCCTGCTGGCGGTGTTCTCCGACAAGCGTCTGGACGAGCCGGAAATGAAGGACATTCCGACCGCTCGCGAACAAGGCTACGACATCGTCTGGCCGGTGGTGCGCGGCTTCTACCTCGGGCCGAAAGTCAGCGATGAAGACTACGCCTGGTGGAAAGACTCCTTCGACAAACTGTTGGCCTCGCCCGAGTTCGCCAAGCTGCGCGATCAGCGTGAACTGTTCCCGTTCGCCATGACCGGCCCGGAACTGGACACCTACGTGAAGAAGCAGGTTGCGGACTACAAAGTGCTGGCCAAAGAGTTCGGCCTGATCCAGTGATCGTCTCTGTCTAGCGGCTGCGACTCCGTTCGGCGGAGTCGCGGCACAGGAGTTCCTCATGCTCTTACAACGCATTTTTGCTTCGGTGCTGTTGCTGGTCTGTCTCGGCCTGGCACTGATGGCGTGGCCGTATCAAGCGGCTTTTTCCTACGAACCGGTGGGGCCTCGGGCCTTTCCATTGCTGATGCTCGGCCTGATGGGTTCGGCCCTGCTGTACATGGTGTTTCGCCCCGCGCCAATCAAACACAGCGATGACGAGCCGCCACTGGACCGCGAAACCCTGACCAAAATCGGCATCTGCGTCGCACTGTTGCTGGTGTTCGCCGGCACTTTCGAGCCCCTGGGCTTCATCGTCGCCAGCATCATCATCGGTGTACCGATGGCGCGCCTGTATGGCGGCCGCTGGGTACCCAGCATCGTGATCATCAGCCTGATGGCCGTCGGCCTCTACCTGCTGTTCGACAAGTTGATGGACGTGCCGCTGCCACTTGGCGTGCTCGACGTTCTGGAGAACTGATATGGATACTCTTGGCTATTTGGGTCAGGGTTTCGGCGTCGCGCTGAGCCCGTACAACCTGGTGACCGCGTTGTGCGGCACCCTGATCGGCACCGTCGTCGGCCTGTTGCCGGGCCTGGGCCCGATCAACGGCGTGGCACTGTTGATCCCGATCGCATTCGCCCTCGGCCTGCCACCGGAGTCGGCACTGATCCTGCTGGCGGCGGTGTACCTGGGTTGCGAATACGGCGGCCGGATCAGCTCGATCCTGCTGAACATCCCGGGCGAAGCGTCCACCGTGATGACCACCCTCGACGGTTACCCGATGGCCCGCAAAGGCCTGGCCGGTGTAGCGCTGTCGCTGTCGGCATGGAGCTCGTTCATCGGTGCCTTTATCGCCACTTGCGGCATGGTGCTGTTCGCCCCGCTGCTGGCGAAATGGGCGATTGCCTTCGGCCCGGCGGAATACTTCGTACTGATGGTCTTTGCGATTGTCTGCCTCGGCGGCATGGCCGGTGATCGTCCGCTGAAGACGTTCATCGCGGCGCTGATCGGCCTGTTCCTGTCGACCGTAGGCATCGACGCCAACAGCGGTGTGTATCGCTTCACCGGGGACAACATCCACCTGACTGACGGCATCCAGTTCGTCGTGCTGGTGCTGGGCCTGTTCTCCATCAGCGAAATCCTCCTGCTGCTGGAAAAAACCCACCACGGCCAGGAAGCGGTGAAAGCCACCGGCCGCATGATGTTCAACTTCAAGGAAGCGGCCTCGGTGTTCGTGGTGAACATCCGTTGCGGCGTACTGGGCTTCATCATGGGCGTGTTGCCGGGTGCCGGTGCGACCCTGGCCAGTGCCGTGGCCTACATGACCGAAAAACGCATGGCGGGTGCCAAGGGTACTTTCGGCCAGGGCGACATGCGCGGCCTCGCGGCGCCGGAAACCGCCATCGGTGGTGCGGCCTGCGGTGCGCTGGTGCCGATGCTGACCCTCGGCGTTCCAGGTTCGGGTACCACGGCGGTGATGATTGGCGCCCTGTCGCTGTACAACATCACCCCGGGCCCACTGCTGTTCCAACAGCAACCGGACATCGTCTGGGGCCTGATCGCCTCGTTGTTCATCGCCAACGTGATGCTGGTGATCCTTAACATTCCGATGATCCGCATCTTCACCCGTATCCTCGCCGTGCCGAACTGGGCGCTGGTGCCGGTGATCGCGATCATTACCGGGATTGGTGTCTACGCGGTGCACGCGACAACGTTCGACCTGTTCCTGATGATCGGCATCGGCATCTTCGGTTATATCCTGCGCAAGCTGGACTTCCCGCTGTCACCGGTATTGCTGGGCTTCATCCTGGGAGGATTGATGGAACAAAACCTGCGCCGCGCCCTGTCGATTTCCAACGGTGCGCTGGAAATCCTCTGGTCGAGCCCGATCACCTTCGGTTGCTGGGTCCTGACGGCGATCATGCTGCTGATGCCGCTGATCCGCATCTGGCGCAAACGTTCGGCCGCGCAACGCGCTATCGCCGATGTCTGATCGGGTCCCCTTCAAAAACTGGTGGGGAACTCCGCTGGTCGGCCTGCTGGGCGGTTACCTCGCCAGCCAGGTCGGCTGGCCTTTGCCGTGGATGGTCGGCTCGTTGTTGGCGATCATCCTCGTACGCTGCCTGACACCCTGGCAATTGGCGGAAATCCCTGGCGGCCGCAAGTGCGGCCAGTGGATCGTCGGCATCGGTATCGGCCTGCATTTCACGCCAGTGGTGATGGAGCAGGTGCTGAGTCATTTCGGCCTGATCTTCTTCGGTGCGTTGGTCACCAGCCTGTCGGCGGTGGTCGGCGTATGGCTGATGCGCCGCACCGGTGAAGATCGCGCCACCGCTTTTTTCTCGAGCATGCCCGGCGGTTCCGGGGAGATGGTCAACCTCGGCGCGCGTAATGGCGCGGTGCTCAGCCGTGTCGCGGCGGGACAGAGTTTGCGGGTGTTGGTGGTGGTGCTGTGCGTGCCGGCGGCCTTCAAGTATCTGCTGGGTGACGGCGCGCCGATTTCCCACGCGGGCAGCATCGATTGGCGCTGGCTCGCGGTGCTGTTTCCTGCTGGCGCATTGGCCGCCTGGATCTGGGAACGCCTGCGTCAACCCAACCCCTGGCTGTTCGGCCCGCTGCTGGTCAGCGCGGCAGTCAGCATCGGCTGGGACCTGCACATCGGCTTGCCCAACGGCGGCAGCCAGATCGGCCAGTGGCTGATCGGCAGCGGGTTGGGCTGTCACTTCAATCGGCAGTTTTTCCGGCGTGCGCCATCGTTCATGGGGCGGACCCTGATCGGTACGGTGCTGACCATGTTGATCGCCACGGCGGCGGCATTGGGCTTGAGTGCGCTGACCCATCTGGACCTGCGTTCACTGACTTTGGGCATGATGCCCGGCGGGATTGCCGAGATGAGCCTGACGGCGGAGACCCTGCAACTGTCGGTACCGCTGGTGACGGCGATGCAGGTGATGCGGCTGTTGTTTGTGCTGTTTCTGGCGGAGCCGTTGTTCAAGTACTGGAACCGTAATCCGGATTCAGTCTGAAAAAACCGCTTTGCGCCCATCGCGGGCAAGCCCGCTCCCACAGGGTTCTGAGTTGCACACAAAATGTGTGTACGACACCAGTCACTGTGGGAGCGGGCTTGCCCGCGATGGGCGTGACTCGGTCCACTCGCTCAAACCGGTGGCAACCGCCACTCGATCGGCGTCTCGCCATTCTGTTCCAGAAACTTGTTGGTCCGGCCGAAGTGCCCGCAACCGAGGAAGCCGCGATAGGCCGACAGCGGTGACGGGTGCACCGAGGTCAACACCAGGTGCTTTGTGGCATCGATCAGCTTCTGCTTGCTCTGCGCATGCGCGCCCCACAGCATGAACACCAGGTGCGGCTGCTGCTGGCTGACCACTTCAATGACCCGATCGGTGAAAAACTGCCAGCCTTTGTCCTTGTGTGCATTGGCGTTGGCGCGCTCGACGGTCATGGTGGTGTTGAGCATCAGCACGCCCTGATCGGCCCAGCTCTGCAGGTAGCCATGGTTGGGAATGTCGATGTTCAGGTCGCGCTTGAGCTCTTTGTAGATGTTCACCAGCGAAGGTGGCGCCGGCACGCCGGGTTGCACCGAGAAGCACAAGCCATGGGCCTGGCCCGGGCCGTGATAAGGATCCTGGCCGAGGATCACCACTTTGACCTTGTCCAGCGGCGTGGAATTGAGCGCGTTGAAGATCATCGGCCCCGGCGGATAGATCTCCTTGCCGGCCGCCCGTTCCTGTTGCAGAAAGTTTCGCAACTCTGTCATGTAGGGCTGGTCGAATTCGGCACGCAAGGCCTCCTTCCAGCTCGGTTCGAGTTTGATACGGTCGTCAGCAGTCATGGTTACATCCGGCAAAAACAATGGGGCGAACCCTAGGAAAGCGCATCACGCTTGTCAATTGATCTGACGCAGATCCGGCACTTTCCCACACAGCGATCATACTTAACCTTCAAATTTCCGATCGAGGTCACGATGAATCTGCACTTCGAAGAGCTCACCGGCACCGACGGCGCACGCATCGGTGTCGCCAGCCTGGATGCCGAAAAAACCCTGAACGCCCTGTCCCTGCCGATGATCAACGCCCTGCGCGACCGCATGGACGCCTGGGCCAAGGACCCGCAAATCGTCTGCGTCCTGTTGCGCGGCAACGGCGCCAAGGCCTTTTGCGCCGGCGGCGAAGTGCGCAGCCTGGTGGAAGCCTGTCGCGACCATCCGGGTGAAGTGCCGCCCCTGGCTGCACAGTTTTTCGCGGCGGAATATCGCCTGGACTTCAAACTGCACACCTACCCCAAACCGTTGATCTGTTGGGGACACGGTTATGTGCTTGGCGGTGGCATGGGCTTGTTGCAAGGCGCGGGCATCCGCATCGTCACGCCGAGCAGCCGGTTGGCCATGCCCGAGATCAGCATCGGCCTGTACCCGGACGTTGGCGCCAGTTGGTTCCTGTCGCGCCTGCCGGGCAAGCTCGGGTTGTTCCTGGGCCTGACCGGCGCGCACATGAACGGCCGCGATGCCATCGACCTGGACCTGGCCGATCGTTTTCTGCTCGATGAGCAGCAGCCGGATTTGATCGAAGGTCTGTTGCAATTGAACTGGCAGGAACAGACACCGATGCAGCTCAACAGCCTGCTCAAGGCCTTGCAGCAGGAAGCCGTGGCGCAGATGCCCGAAGCCCAGTGGCTGCCACGTCGTCGGCAGATCGACGAGTTGCTGGATGTCAGCGATGTGCGTTGCGCCTGGAAGGCCATCAGTGCCCTGCGCGATCACAGCGATCCGTTGCTCGGCCGCGCGGCCAGGACCATGAGTGAAGGCGCGCCGCTGACCGCTCGTCTGGTATGGGAACAGATCATCCGGGCGCGGCACCTGTCGCTGTCCGAAGTCTTCCAGATGGAATACACCCTGAGCCTCAATTGCTGTCGTCATCCGGAGTTCAGCGAAGGCGTGCGTGCCCGGTTGATCGACAAGGATCAGAAGCCGCACTGGCACTGGCCGGACATCAACAACGTACCGGATGCGGTGGTAGAGGCGCATTTCCACAAGGCTTGGGAAGGTCGGCATCCGCTGGCGGATTTGTCCGGGTATTGAAGTCCGGACATAAAAAAGTGGGAGCAAGCTTGCTCCCACAGGTTTTTGGATTTGACCGAGTGATCAGCGGTGATTACCCCGTCCGTTGTGATCACCGCGATTGCCACGATTACCGCGTCCGTCCTGACCGCGATAGTCGTTGTTCCAGCCCCCGCGGTTACGGCCGTCCCAGCCATGGTTCTGATGCGCGCGGTAGTCGCCCCGCGAAGACTGATGGTAACGAGGGGCCGACTGGTAATAGCGCGGGGACGGTTGATAGATCCTCGGCTGCGAGTAATAGCGCGGAGTCGGCTGGTAATACCGCGCTGGCGGTGCGTAATACCGAGGCGGCGGCGTGTAGTAGCCACCACCATTGGAATAATAGGAACTGCCCCCTGCGTAATACGAGGGCGCCGGCGAGGTATAGACCTCGGAACTGTAGTAACTGCCTCCTTCATCGTAATAAGGCACGCATCCACCCAGTGACAAGCTCAATACAGCAAGCAGAAGAATTCGCCGCAGGTTTTTTTGACAGAGCATGGCGGCCTCCTGGACCGCGGGTGAGCCACACCAGCGACGCTGGCAGGCGACAGTCAAATATTCGGTGACTGTCGAAAGATCAGACATCGAATTCGGAATCTGGTGCGCCCATGAAACAAGTAGAAACATCTACCCGATGAAAGGTTTTTCATCTATTCGAACGCTGATCAACGGTGACCACCGTGATGCCCACCGCCGTGACCGCCGCCGTGACCGCCGTAATACCCGTGGCCACGGTAGTAACCATGCCCACCGTAATAATAGGAACGATAACCACCGTAATAACGTGGGCCGTAGTAACCGTAGTAATAAGGCGAGTAGTAACCGGGGTAGTAATAAGATCCCCCGTAGACGTCGGCAGGACCGTCGTAGTAGTAGCAGCCAGACAACCCGAAACCGAGCACTGCACCCAACAACAATCGACGTAACATGGCGGCCTCCGTAAAGACCAGTGACAGCAGTCGGCACAGACCGGCTGACATCTGTTTTGACTGGTAAACCTGCACCAAGTGCTATGCCGCGCCCACCTTCGGATCAGTGGCGAATACGTTCCAATGCGGTGCACCTGCGCACCATCACAAGGCAGCCTGCCCTCCTGATCAATCCCGCTGACCACCCAGTTGCCCACGCTAGAGCGCTCGCGCCGACTTGGCACGCCTCTCGCTTTAACAACCCCGTGCAGGAGTCACTACAGGTTCGCGGCACCACAATTTGAAAATGGCCGACTAGGGTTCCGGCTCGCTATCGCGAGTGGCTGGTCCGAGAGTTGGCGACCTCCAGTTGAGGTTACACGGCGGGACAAAAGCCCGGGAGACAAGCCACCGCTAGCGGTGCCGCTGCCTTCCTGTCCGTCCCTGATCAACTGGAGAACCACCATGTCCCAGCTTCGTTTACCCGCCCTGCTTGCCGCTGCTTTCGCAGCCCTCGTAAGCATCTCGTCCCAGGCCGCCCAGAAAGACCACTTCAGCGTGTGCTGGACCATCTACGCCGGCTGGATGCCGTGGGAATACGCCGGCAGCCAGGGCATCGTCGACAAATGGGCGAAGAAGTACGGCATCAAGATCGATGTGGTGCAGCTCAATGACTATGTCGAATCGATCAATCAGTACACCGCCGGCCAGTTCGATGGCTGCACCATGACCAACATGGACGCGCTGACCATCCCGGCCGCCGGCGGCGTCGACAGCACGGCGCTGATCGTCAGCGATTTCTCCAACGGCAACGACGGCATCGTGCTCAAGGGCGAAGGCAAGAAAGTTGCCGACCTCAAGGGCATGGACGTCAACCTGGTGGAGCTCTCGGTGTCCCATTACCTGCTGGCCCGGGCGCTGGACTCGGTGGACCTCACCGAGAAAGACCTGAAAGTGGTCAACACCTCCGACGCCGATATCTCGGCTGCCTTCAACACCGAACAGGTCAACGCCGTCACGACCTGGAACCCGATGCTCTCGGACATCAAGGCCAAGCCTGCGGTGACCGAGGTGTTCAACTCCAGCCAGATCCCCGGCGAGATCATGGACATGATGGTGGTCAACAGCGCCACCCTCAAAGACAACCCGGCCCTGGGCAAAGCGCTGACCGGCGCCTGGTTTGAAGTGGTCGAGTTGATGAACGCGAAAAACGCCGCCAGCCAAGCCGCACTCGAACACATGGCCAAGGCCTCTGGCACTGACCTGGCAGGTTTCCAGGCGCAACTGGACACCACCAAATTGTTCGCCTCCCCGAAAGAAGCCCTGGCGTTCAGTACCAGCAAGCAACTGCCGGAAACCATGCGCAAGGTCGCCGAATTCTCCTTCCAGCATGGCTTGCTGGGTGAAGGCGCCAAGGACACCAGCGCGGTCGGCATGGCCTTCGCCAATGGCGTGACCAGCGGCGACAAGGGCAACCTCAAGTTGCGCTTCGACCCGAGCTACGTGCAGATGGCCGCCGACGCCAAGTTGTAAGAAGAGGACTTGGCCATGCGCCTGATCAACCGTCACCCGGATCGCCCGAGTCGCCTGCTGCTGGTGATCCTGCCGTTCGCCCTGGTGCTGTTTGCCTACTTGATGGGCTCGGCCGAGCGACTGGCGGATAACCCCAACGACAAGCTCCTGCCCAGCGCCGTGCAGATGAGCGATGCGGTCAAACGCCTGGCCTTTGTCGCCGACAGCCGCACCGGCGAATACCTGCTCTGGCAAGACAGCGCCTCCAGTCTGCGCCGCCTGGCCATCGGCCTGGGCATCAGCGCACTGGCGGGGCTTTGCCTGGGTATCGCCGCCGGCACCCTGCCGTTGTTCGGCGCGCCGTTGTCGCCCTTGCTGACGGTGCTGTCGATGGTGCCGCCGCTGGCGATCCTGCCGATCCTGTTCATCGTTTTCGGTTTGGGCGAGTTATCGAAGGTGATGCTGATCGTGATCGGCATCACCCCGGCGCTGGCCCGGGATCTTGAACAGCGCGCCCGGGAGATTCCCGTGGAACTGCTGATCAAGGCCCAGACCCTCGGCGCGTCCACCTGGACACTGATGCTGCGGGTGGTGCTGCCGCAATTGCTTCCGCGCCTGTTGATTTCGCTGCGGCTGATGCTCGGCTCGGCGTGGCTGTTCCTGATCGCCGCCGAAGCCATCGCGTCCACCGATGGCCTTGGCTACCGGATCTTCCTGGTGCGCCGCTACCTGGCGATGGACGTGATCCTGCCGTACGTGGTGTGGATCACCCTGCTCGCCTGGCTGATGGATTGGGGCCTGAAGCGCCTGACCCAAGGTGCGTTCCCTTGGTACGAAGGAGCACGGGCATGAGCTTCATCACGGTAAAAAACGTCTGGCAGCAATACGCCAACCAGGTGGTGCTCGAAGGCCTGAACCTGAACGTCAACGAGGGTGAGTTCTGCACGCTTGTCGGTGCATCCGGTTGCGGCAAATCGACCTTCCTGCGCCTGCTGCTCGGCCAGGAACGCGCCAGTCGCGGCGAGATCCTGCTCGACGGCCAGCCCCTGGCCGGTGAGCCGGATGCCAGCCGTGGCGTGGTGTTCCAGCGCTACTCGGTGTTCCCGCACCTGAGCGTGCTGGACAACGTTGCCCTGGGTCTCGAACTGCCGCGCTCGCCCTTGCTCGGGCGCCTGTTCGGCAGGGCCAAAAAAGACGCCCGCGAACAGGCCTCGATGCTGCTGCACAAGGTCGGCCTCGGTCACTCGCTGGACAAGTACCCGGCGCAGCTCTCCGGCGGCATGCAGCAACGCCTGGCCATCGCCCAGGCGCTGATCATGAAGCCGCGGGTGTTGCTGCTCGACGAACCGTTCGGCGCCCTCGATCCGGGCATCCGCAAAGACATGCACGCCTTGCTGCTGGAGCTGTGGCGCGAGACGCAATTGACGGTGTTCATGGTCACCCATGACCTGTCCGAAGGCTTCAGCCTCGGCACGCGGCTGCTGGTGTTCGACAAGGTCCGCCTCGACCCGCACGCCCCCGGCGCCTATGGCGCGCGCATCACCTACGACATCCCTTTGAACAGCGACCGCCGCGCCACCCGTGCCGCCGTCGACGCCTTGCCGGTGCAACTGGCGGGCACGCTTCGTATCGCTTAGAGGAATTTTGCAAATGACAGATTCGACCCGACTGTTCCCGCCCTTCGCCGAAGAAACGCTCCCCGGCGGCGGCCATCGTTCCTTCGTGTTGAAGCGCGGCCAACTGCTGCGCCTGACCGACATTCGCGGCGGCGCCAACGTCAGCCTGACGCTGCTCAACGCCAATGAAAAAACCGAGCGCCTGAACCTGCCCGACAGCCTCAAGTGCCAACACACCGCCAAGCTCACCACCGGCCACTGCCTGTACTCGGACATGGGCCGCGTGCTGGCCGCCATCACCGCCGACACCTGCGGCTGGAGCGATAGCCTGGGCGGCGTGCTCTGCGCTGAAGAGGTGGCAGAAAAATACGGCGCCGGCCGCTACCAGGAACTGCGCAACGGCTTCTTCCGCAACGGTACCGACAACCTGTTGGTGGAGCTGGGCAAGTGGGGCCTGGGTCTGTCCGACCTGCTGATGACACTCAACCTGTTCAGCCGTGTGAACGTCGACGACGCCGGTCGCTTCCACTTCGTCGAAGGCAATTCAAGGGCCGGTGACTACATCGAGTTGTACGCACCGATGGACACGCTGGTGGTGCTCACCGCCCTGCAACACCCGATGGACCCGGCGCCCGAGTACGCACCAAAACCCTTGAAGCTGAGCTGGATGAACGCCGACGCCAGCGTCGCCGAACACTGCCGCACCTCGCGCCCGGAAAACGAGCGCGGCTTCATCAACACCGACCGTCTGTTCGCCTGAGGATCGCTGCCATGTCACTCGCCATCGCCACTGCACCACAGTTGCCTGAAACAGCGGTCTACCGCGCCACCATCCCCGCCGGCGAACCCTGGCTGATGGAGGTCAGGGCCGGCCAGACCCTGCGCATCCTCGACCTGGAAGGCAATCAGGCCGTCGATACGCTGTTCTACAGCGTCGCCAATCCCAAGGAGCGCTACGACGTACAGCGCACCCTGCGCCGGCAGAACAGCGTGTACCTGAGCACCGGCAGCGTACTGTATTCCAACCTCGGCAAGCCGATGCTGACCATCGTCGCCGACACCTGCGGGCGCCACGACACCCTCGGCGGCGCCTGCGCGCAAGAGAGCAACACCGTGCGCTACGCCCTGGAAAAACGCTACATGCACAGCTGCCGCGACAACTACCTGCGCGCCTGCGCTCACGACGGCCGCCTGGGCAAAGGCGACATCGGGCCGAACATCAACTTCTTCATGAACGTACCGGTCACCGCAGACGGCGGGCTGACTTTCGAAGACGGCATCTCGGCACCGGGCAAGTACGTCGACCTGCGCGCCGAGATGGACGTGATCGTGCTGATCTCCAACTGCCCGCAACTGAACAACCCGTGCAACGCCTACAACCCGACCCCTGCGGAGCTGCTGGTATGGAACTGAAATTCCCGAGATTGCGCCGCTGGTTGTTTGCCTTGTGCCAGGCCCGTTCAGGCCAGTGCCTCAAACCGTCCAAGCACCACTAAACCCTGTGGGAGCGGGCTTGCCCGCGATGGCGGTGTATCAGACAACCGCAATGTTGAATGTCCTGGCCTCATCGCTGGCAAGCCAGCTCCCACAGGGTTCGATGGCGATCTGAAGAGAACTGATTCTGCCGTCGGGGACGACCCCGGCGCTCATCGAAAAACTGCGGGACGGCCCGCATCCCCATCAGGGGTTATGCCATGTTCGAAAAAGTCCTGATTGCCAACCGTGGCGCCATTGCCTGCCGCATCCTGCGCACCCTGCGCGACCTGCAAGTGCAGGGTGTTGCCGTGTATTCCGAAGCCGATGCCGCCAGCCTGCACATCCTGCAGGCCGACGAGGCCCACAGCCTCGGCGAGGGCGCAGCCGCCGGCACGTACCTGGCGGTCGATAAAATCCTCGCCATCGCCAAATCCACCGGCGCCACGGCGATCCATCCCGGCTACGGCTTTCTCTCGGAAAACGCCGCGTTCGCCGAAGCCTGCGAGGCCGCCGACATCGCCTTCATCGGCCCGACGCCCGAGCAACTGCGGGTGTTCGGCCTCAAGCACACCGCGCGCGCCCTGGCCAAACAACACGGCGTGCCGATGCTCGAAGGCACCGAACTGCTCGACAGCCTCGACGCCGCGCTGCTGGCCGGTGAACAGGTCGGCTACCCGGTGATGCTCAAGAGCACCGCCGGCGGTGGCGGCATCGGCATGCGCGTGTGCCGCAGCGCGGCCGAGTTGAGCGAATCCTTCGAAGCGGTCAAGCGCCTGGGCCAGAACAATTTCAGCGACGCCGGGGTGTTCATCGAGAAGTACATCCAGCGCGCCCGGCACCTGGAAGTGCAGGTGTTCGGCGACGGTCGCGGCGAGGTAATCGCCCTCGGCGTGCGCGACTGCTCGGTGCAGCGCCGCAACCAGAAAGTCCTCGAGGAAACCCCGGCGCCGAACCTCCCCGCCGGCATGGCCGATGAGCTATGTGCGGCGGCGATCAAACTGGCCAAAGCGGTGAACTACCGCAGTGCCGGCACCGTGGAGTTCGTGTTCGACAGCGACGCCCGGCGCTCCTATTTCCTTGAGGTAAACACCCGTTTGCAGGTGGAGCATGGCGTTACCGAACAGGTGTGGGGTGTGGATCTGGTGCGCTGGATGGTGCAACTGGCGGCCGGTGACCTGCCGCCGCTGGGCGATCTCGCGAAGGGTCTGAAACCGCAGGGTCATGCGATTCAGGCGCGGTTGTATGCCGAAGATCCGGGTCGCGATTTCCAGCCGAGCCCCGGTTTGCTCACTGCGGTGAAATTCCCCGCCGCCGATGGCAAGCAATTGCGCATCGACACCTGGGTCGAGGCTGGCTGCGAGATCCCGCCCTACTTCGACCCGATGATCGCCAAGGTCATCAGCTGGGCGCCGACTCGTGAAGAGGCCACTGCCGATCTGCATCAGGCGCTGGGTGACAGCCTGCTCTACGGCGTGGAAACCAACCGCGACTACCTGCGCCAGATTCTGCTCGACGCACCCTTCGCCAGCGGCCAGCCGTGGACCCGTTGCCTGGAAGGCCTGGTCTATCAGGCCACTACGTTCGAGGTGCTCAGTGCCGGCACCCAGACCAGCGTCCAGGACTATCCCGGGCGCCTCGGTTACTGGGCGGTCGGCGTGCCGCCCTCGGGGCCGATGGACAGTCGCGCGCTGCGCCTGGGCAACCGTTTGCTGGGCAATGACGAAGGCGCGGCGGCGCTGGAAATCACCATGAGCGGGCCATTGCTGCGCTTCAATTGCGACGCGGTGGTGGCGGTGACCGGGGCGGTGATTCCATTACTGCTCAACGGTGAAGCCGTGCCGATGAACACTGCGCTGATGATTGCCGCAGGCGCCACCTTGAGCCTCGGCACCATTGCCGGCGCTGGCGCGCGCAGCTACCTGTGCCTGCGTGGCGGCCTGCAGGTTCCGGACTATCTGGGCAGCAAAAGCACCTTCACCCTGGGGCAGTTTGGTGGGCACGGCGGCCGCGCCTTGCGCGCCGGTGACGTGTTGCACCTGCCAGCGCTGAATGACCGCAGCGCCGGTCAGCGACTGGCGCAAGAGCAGCTCACCGAGCTCCCTGCGGTTCGGCAGATCCGTGTGATCTACGGCCCCCACGGTGCGCCGGAATACTTCACGGAAAACTACATCGGCACCTTCTTCGCCACCCAGTGGGAAGTGCATTTCAACTCCAGCCGCACGGGCGTACGCCTGATCGGGCCGAAGCCGCAATGGGTGCGCGCCGACGGCGGCGAGGCCGGGCTGCATCCGTCGAACATCCACGACAATCCGTATGCGATCGGTGCGGTGGATTTTACCGGCGACATGCCGGTGATCCTCGGCCCGGATGGCCCAAGCCTCGGCGGGTTCGTGTGCCCGGTGACGGTGATCGAGGCGGATCTTTGGCAGCTGGGGCAGCTCAAGGCCGGGGACAAGGTGCAGTTCCTGCCCGTCAATCTCCAGACCGCCCGCGACCTCGCCTGCAACTGGGGTACCTGTGGGAGCTGGCTTGCCAGCGATGGGGCCCGACCAGACACCGAATCAACTTCATCGCTGGCAAGCCAGCTCCCACAGGGTCTTATGTCGCCTGTTGTTTTGGAGTTGGGTCAGGGAGACACGAAACTGGTGGCGAGACTCTCCGGCGACACCCACCTGCTGCTGGAAATCGGCGCCCCGGAACTCGACCTGGTCCTGCGCTTTCGCGCCCACGCCCTCATGCAGGCGCTGGAAGGCAAACACCTGCACGGCGTGATCGACCTGACGCCGGGCATCCGCTCTCTGCAAGTGCACTACCAACCCGAACAACTGCCGCTGTCCGACCTGCTCGGCATCGTCGCCGGCGAATGGGACGCCGTGTGCGCCGCCAAGGACCTGCAGGTGCCCTCGCGCATTGTCCACCTGCCGCTGTCCTGGGACGACCCGGCCTGTCAGCTGGCCATCGAGAAATACATGACCACCGTGCGCAAGGACGCCCCATGGTGCCCGAGCAACCTGGAGTTCATCCGCCGCATCAACGACCTGCCGAACCTCGATGAAGTGCAACGCACGGTGTTCGACGCCAGTTACCTGGTGATGGGGCTGGGCGACGTCTACCTCGGCGCGCCGGTCGCCACCCCGCTCGACCCCCGTCATCGCCTGGTCACCACCAAGTACAACCCGGCGCGCACCTGGACCGCCGAGAATTCGGTGGGCATCGGTGGCGCCTACATGTGCGTCTACGGCATGGAAGGCCCCGGCGGTTATCAGTTCGTCGGGCGCACGCTGCAGATGTGGAACCGCTACCGCGAGGTCGCCGCGTTCGATGGCAAACCGTGGTTGCTGCGTTTTTTCGACCAGATCCGTTTCTACCCGGTCAGCGCCGATGAACTGCTGCGCATCCGCCGGGATTTCCCCCTCGGGCGCTTCGACCTGAACATCGAACACAGTCAGTTGAACCTGGCGGATTACCAGGCGTTCCTGGCCCGGGAAGCCGAATCCATCGGCGCTTTTCGTGCGCAGCAACAAGGGGCGTTCAACGCTGAACGCGAGCGCTGGATCGCCAGTGGCCAGGCGCATTTCGACAGCGAAGAACCGGCCCTGGAGGCGGGCGAAGAGGCACCGTTGGCCAGCGGTCAACAAAGCGTCGACAGCCACATCGCCGGTAACCTCTGGCAGGTCCAGGTCGAGGCTGGCAGCCGCGTCGAGGCCGGTGATGTGCTGGTGATCCTGGAGTCGATGAAGATGGAAATCCCCCTGCTCGCGCCAATGGCCGGCGTGGTCCGCGAGATTCGCGTGCAACCCGGTTCGCCGGTGCGTGCCGGACAGCGCGTCGTGGTGCTGGAACTCGACTGAACCCAATTTGAAAAGGACTCACGCCATGAACATCGATCTGCAACTCGACGCCCTGCGCAGCGCCTACCGCGACGGCAGCCTCACGCCTCGGCAATTGCTGCCGAAGCTGCGGGACAAAGCCGCCGCGCTGAACCCGGACTATCACCTGTTCATCCACTTGCTCAGCGCCAAAGAGCTGGAACCCTACCTCGCCGCCCTCGACGGTCGCGACATTGACAGCCTGCCGCTGTACGGCGTGCCGTTCGCGATCAAGGACAACATCGACCTTGCGGGCATCCCGACCACGGCGGCGTGCCCGGCCTTTGCCTACGTGCCGCAGCGTTCGGCGACCATCGTCGAACAACTGCTGGCCCTGGGTGCGATTCCGCTGGGCAAGACCAACCTCGACCAGTTCGCCACCGGCCTCAACGGCAGCCGCTCACCCTATGGCGCGTGCCCCAACAGCGTGTTGCCGGAGTATCCGTCGGGCGGTTCCAGCGCCGGTTCTTCGCTGGCGGTGGCGCTCGGTGTGGCGAGTTTTTCCCTGGGCACCGACACCGCCGGTTCAGGACGCGTGCCGGCGGCGTTGAACAATCTGGTCGGCCTGAAAGCCACCAAGGGCCTGATTTCCACGGCCGGCGTGGTACCGGCCTGTCGCACGCTCGATTGCGTCACCACCTTCACCGCCACGGCGCGGGAGGCCAGTCAGTTGCTGGCGCTCACCGCACGCCTCGACCCACGGGACGAATACAGCCGCAGCAACCCGTTGTGGAACGACGGCTCGGCGTTCGGTACACCGCGCCCGTTCCGGTTCGGCGTACCGCGTGCGCAGGACCTGCAATTCTTCGGCTGCCCTGAAGGCCCGCTGTTGTTCGGTGATGCCGTCGACCACCTCAAGGCATTGGGCGGCGAAGCGGTGGAACTGGATTTGTCGCCGTTTCTCGAGGCCGCACGCTTGCTCTATGAAGGCCCCTGGGTGGCCGAGCGCTACAGCGTGGCCGGCGAGTTGCTGGCGCAAAACCCCGAGGCCGTGTTGCCGGTGATTCGCGCCGTATTGGCCAAGGCGCCTTCCGTCGACGGCGTACAAACCTTCCGCGCCCAATACCGCCTGCAAGCGCTCAAGGCCCTGTGCGACAACGCGCTGGAAGGCCTCGATTGCGTGGTCACGCCAACCATCGGCCGCCCGGTGACGCTGGCGCAGCTCAAGGCCGAACCGGTGCTGCGCAATTCGGAACTGGGCTACTACACCAACTTCATGAACCTGCTCGACTACGCGGCCGTCGCCGTGCCCAGCGCCTTCATGGACAACGGCCTGCCATGGGGCGTGACGCTGTTTGGCCGGGCCTTTACCGATCAGTATCTGTTGAGCGTGGCGGATGCCTTGCAGCGTCAGCGAGACCTCGCCGCGCCAGCACCGGCGACGGTGGCACGGCATGATCGGGCGCGGCTAGTGGTCTGCGGCGCGCATCTGGACGGCCTGGCGCTGAACTGGCAACTCAAGCAGCGCGGCGCCCGCTTGCTGGAATCGACCTTCAGCTCGCCGGACTATCAACTCTACGCCCTGGCCGGCGGCCCGCCGTTTCGTCCGGGCATGGTCCGCGTCAAGGATGGCGGCGTGGCGATTGCGCTGGAAGTCTGGGAGTTGCCCAGCCGTGAACTGGGCTCGTTCCTCACCGGGATACCGGCACCGCTGGGGTTGGGCAAGGTGCAACTGGCGGACGGTCGCTGGGAGAGCGGGTTTATCTGCGAGGCGTATGGGCTGGAAGGGGCGGTGAATATCAGTCATTTGGGCGGATGGCGTGAGTACCTGAAAAACCTGCGGTGATCTCTCGAATCGCTGGCAAGCCAGCTCCTACAAGTTCCGTGTTGTCCCTGTAGGAGCTGGCTTGCCAGCGATGGCGTCAGCCCAGGCACCGCCATACCTGATACCTACCGATATACCCTACGAATCCAGCAGTTATTTCCTCGCAGTGCCATTAGAATGCGACCATCGGATGACTGCCAATGGAACTGCCATGCCGCTTCGCTCGCCGCTGTACTCTCAACGTTCGTTGGTGCTCACGCTGGTCGCATTGCTGGGCGCAGGCTTTCTCGCCACCTCCTTTCTCAGTTACTACGCCTCCCGGGCCTCGATCCGCGACAACATCGTCAACACCGAACTGCCGCTGACGTCGGACACGGTCTACTCGGAAATCCAGAAAGACCTGGTCAGGCCGATCCTGATTTCCTCGATGATGGCCCGCGACACCTTCATGCGCGACTGGGTGGTCAACGGTGAAAAGGATTCCGACCAGATGACCCGTTACCTCAACGAGGTCATGACCCACTACGGCGCCTACACCGCGTTCTTCGTCTCCAACACCAGCCTGACCTACTACCACGCCAAGGGTGTGCTCAAGCAGGTCAAGGCCACCGAACCCCGTGACGCCTGGTATTTCCGCGTGCGCGACATGCAGGATCCGTACGAGATCAACGTCGACCCGGACCTCGCCAACAAGGACAACCTGACCTTCTTCATCAACTACAAGGTCTACGACTACAACAGCCGGTTCATCGGCGCGGCCGGGGTCGGCCTGACCGTCGACGCCGTGATCAAGCTGATCGACAAGTACCAGCAGCGTTATCAGCGCAGCGTTTATTTCGTCGACAACTTCGGACGCCTGGTGCTCACCGGCGCCGAAGGAGGTCCGCAGGGCGCGCACATCGGGCAGAAGCTCGGTGAGCTCGACAGCATGAAAGAGTTGATCAACCAACTGCCCAAACCCCACAGCGGCAGCTACGAATACTCCGTGCAAGGCCAGGGACATTTCCTCAACGTGCGGTTTATCCCCGAGCTGAACTGGTACCTGTTCGTCGACAAACGCGAAGACAGCGCCCTGGGCGAAATCCGCCAGTCGCTGTACCTCAACCTGTTGATCTGCCTGTTGGTCACGCTGATCGTGCTGGCGCTGCTCAACCGGGTGATCAAACGTTTCCAGGACAAGATCCAGACCCAGGCCATCCTCGACAGCCTGACCGAACTGCCCAACCGCCGCGGCTTCGACCTGCTCGCTGCACAGGCCATGCACGAAGCCCAGCGCGAACCACAACCGCTGACCGCCCTGCTGCTGGACCTCGACCACTTCAAGGTGCTGAACGACACCTACGGCCATCTGGCCGGCGACCAGGTGCTGATCGGTTTCGCCCGGGATCTGGAAAGTTGCCTGCGGCACTCCGACATAGTCTGCCGCTGGGGCGGTGAAGAGTTCATCGTGCTGCTCAAGGACACCGACGGCAAGACGGGCCTGATGATCGCCGAGAAAATTCGCCAGCACGTCGAACAGCAGCGCTACGCCTACAACGGCCAGGCCTTGCAGGTGACCGTCAGCATCGGCCTCACCACCCTGCAGCCCGATGACACCTTGCACAGCCTGCTGTCGCGGGCGGATCATGCGATGTACCGGGCCAAGCAAAGTGGCCGTAACCGAACCTGCGTGGAAATGTCTCACTCCGTCCATGAACCCGCCTGACCTCTGCCCCGCCTGCGGCGCGCCCAACGACTGCACCCTGGCCGACCCGCGAACCGCCGACCGCGCCTGCTGGTGCTTCGGCGTCAGCATCGACCCGGCCGTGCTCCAGGCGCTGCCGGTGGAACTGCGCAACGCCTCCTGCCTGTGCCCGCGCTGCGCCGAGGTCGAAGCGCAGTTGCAAGCAGCGGCCGAATCGATCAAGTAAGATGCGCGGCCCTTTCTTCACAGATCCGTAAGTCATGCGTGTCGACCGATTCCTCAGCAACCTGCCGTGCTTCAACCGCAAGCAGGTGCGCCTGTTGCTGGTGGAAAAACGCGTCAGGGTTGACGGACAGATCGTCAGCGACCCGCACAGCGAAGTCCGTGAATTCAGCCGCGTCGAAGTCGACAACGAGGTGCTGCAAGCCGGCAAACCCCTGCGCCATTTCATGCTGCACAAGCCCGCCGGATGCGTCAGCGCCACGCAAGACCCGCAGCACCCGACCGTGCTCGATCTGATCCATGAGCCGAACAAGGACGAACTGCACATCGCCGGACGCCTGGACTTCAACACCACCGGCCTGATGTTGATCACCAACGACGGCAGCTGGTCGCGACGCCTGACCCAACCGCAGACCAAGCTGCCCAAGGTCTATTACGTCGAAACCGAGCAGGACATCGGCCCTGAATACGCGATCAAGTTCAGCGAAGGCCTGTACTTCGCCTTCGAAGACCTCACCACGCAACCGGCCGGGCTAGAGCTGCTCGGGCCGAAATGCGCGCGCCTGAGCATCGTCGAAGGCCGCTATCACCAGGTCAAGCGCATGTTCGGCCACTTCAACAACAAGGTGATGCGCCTGCACCGCGAACGCATGGGACCGCTGGTGCTCGACGACGCGTTGAAACCGGGCGAATACCGCCCGCTGACCGATGATGAGATCGGATTGATCTAAGCCACCGACCGCTCAGCAGAAGTTGTCGAACAATTTACCAAAGGCACTTGCGCGATGACCTGAGCCCTGCTTGAATCAGGACGTCGGCCGAAATGTGACCGACGAGTCATTTCATACTTCTAAGAAACTTTTTGCCGGTAGGAGCCCAAGGGTTCCGGCCTCATCCGGCAGACTGCCCGCCAATAACAATACCCGTCGACCGGACTGCAATGGATCGACATGGGCCTCTCAAATTCCAGGCGTATGCCTACCTGTCACAAAGCTCGTGCAATCTCATTTGCGCGCATACCCGCTTGCCAGGAGTCTTATGACATGAGGCCAGAAATCGCTGTGCTGGATATACAGGGGCAGTATCGGGTCTACACGGAGTTCTATCGCGCAGACGCCGCAGAGAAGACCATTATCCTGGTCAACGGCTCGATGGCCACGACTGCGTCGTTTGCACAAACCGTGAAAAACCTCCATCCGCAGTTCAACGTCGTCTGCTACGACCAGCCCTATGCGGGCCGGTCAAAAGCCCACAACCTGCATGAAAAAATGCTCACCAAGGAAATCGAAGGGCAGATCCTGCTGGAGCTGATCGACCACTTCGCCGCCGAACACGTGCTGTCGTTTTCCTGGGGCGGCGCGGCGACCATGGTCGCGTTGTCGCAACGGCCACGGCGCATCGAAAAAGCCGTGATCAGTTCGTTCTCCCCGGAAATCAACTCGCACATGCTCGATTATCTCGAGCGCGGCGTCGATTACCTCGGCAGCCGGGACGGTGACCGGGTAGGCAACCTGGTGAACAGCACCATCGGCAAGCACCTGCCAACGTTGTTCAAACGCTTCAATTATCGGCACGTCAGTTCCCTGGCCGAGCATGAATACGGGCAGATGCACTTCCACATCAACGACTTGCTGCAAAGCGATCGCCAGTGCTTTTTCAAGGCCGCGCAGAAAATCAACGTACCGGTGTTGTTCATGAACGGCGAATGGGACGAATACACCGCCGCCGAAGGCGCCCGGTTGTTCGCCAATCACGTGCAGCACGCCACCTTCACTACCTTGCAGGCCACCGGGCACTTTCTCGACATGGAACACAAAGCCGCTTGCCGGGACAGCCGCAATGCACTGATGGGCTTCCTGAAACCGGCACCGCATGAAAGCCGACCGCGTTACCACTACGTCCAGGACCACCATGCATTGTCCATCTGAAACAGCATCATCGCGAGCAAGCCCCGCCCTGCCGGATTGAACATATTCCGCAGGCGCGAGGCTTGCCCGCGATCGACCGTCTTGCCGTGCCCGTTTTTCAGTTACATCAGAGCTAAACCCGCCCCACGCAAAGAAAAACTTCAAATCGCCGGCCGTATCTGGTACAAAGTCAGCGCTCTGAGCGGGTGTCGTATAATGGCATTACTCCAGCTTCCCAAGCTGATAACGAGGGTTCGATTCCCTTCACCCGCTCCAATCGAATTTTGATCTCACGTCAGGGTGATTTTGACGGGGGATGCAGAGACAGAAAAAACCGGCCTTGATGGCCGGTTTTTTTGTGGGCGGGATTTGGGTTAGCGTCTTCAAGCCCTGAAAATTAGCGTTTTAGCGCAAGATCCAGGTTTTGTTAACGTTTTTCTTGTCCCGATAACGGATTTCCTCAACGACATCAGAGATTGCAACTCTCCAAAACTCAGACTAATATCTCCCAAAACGGGAGGATGTGCAGTGCGTGTGATTGCAAAAGGAACATTGCGGGAGTTCTGGGAAAGTAGCCCGGCTTATGCTGACTCTGAAACACCACTGGTTGAATGGTATCGGCACATGGAAAAAGCCGTTTATGGCACGCCGCAAGAGGTTAAAGCGGAGCTGAGAACGGCTAGCATCCTTAAGGGCGGCAGGGTTGTATTCAACATCGGTGGCAACAAATACCGGGTAATCATGGCAATCGACTATCAGCGCCAGCTAAGTTTCATACGATTCGTTGGCACCCACGCCCAGTACGATCAGATCAACGCGGAGACCGTGTGATGGACATTAAACCTATTCGCAATCAAGAAGACCTGACTGCTGCATTTGCACGGGTGGAACAATTGTGGGGAGCTGAAATGGGTTCTCCTGAGGGCGATGAGCTGGAAATTCTGGCGCTGCTCATCGAAAAGTACGAAGACGAGCATTACCCGATGCCGCCCTCCGATCCGATTGAGGCAATTAAATTTCGCATGGACCAGCAAGGCCTGACCCCTCGCGATCTGGAACCCTTCATTGGTACGAGCGGAAGGGTATCTGAGGTGCTGAACCGCAAACGTAAGTTGAGCCTGTCGATGATCAAGCGCCTGCACGACGGGTTGCGGATTCCTTACGAAAGCTTGCTGGCGGGTGTTGCCTGATGGCGTAGATCTCCCTCCAGATTTCAGCCTCTCCGAGGATATCTCGGAGCACTTTTGATCATGCTCAGCTGCTTTTTCGGTGGCTGTGCGTGGGAGACCTTAGGGTCTGCCGGTTTTACCATGGTCCGGTTCGCCAACCCGCGTACAGCTACCACCCTATTGTTTGGCGACAATTGAGTGGTGCGTTCTCCTCCAACATGGTGATCACTCATGAATGAATACATGGCTTTAACCAGCAACGCCGACGACCTCCCCTCCCTCTTCGTCAACACCACCCAACCCCTGCACTCCCTGCTCAGCACGGCCAGCTACAGGATTCGCGCCGTGACGCAGCTTCTTGAAAACCTGGCGATGCGCGGTGATCTGAGCTCTGACACCGTTGTGCTCAGCGACTTTGCGTTGCTGTGCTGTGTGCCCCTGCGTGACGGATGTGATGTTCTGGATGTGATCGCGCGCCGCATGGATGCAGAACCGTCCTGAAGCCATATCGGCAAAAACGCGCCAATCACGAAATAGCACAGGCAATTGTGGCGAGGGCGCTTGCTCCCGCTGGGTTGCGAAGCAGCCCCCGCTCTTCGGCTTAAAAGCAGGGACTGCTGCGCAGTCCGACGGGAGCAAGCTCCCTCGCCACAGGTTGCCAATAGCCATGGAGCAAAAAGCGGCATAAACACCGTAACCGGTGTCCGGGATTACTTGACCAGTTCAGCTTGCCGGCGATGAACTCAAGTGCGCCGCGTTTATCCGGATCACACGCGTTATCGTTGACGACCATTCGCTGGCAAGCCAGCTCCTACAAGAGCCCGCGTGGCCTCCACCTGTAGGAGCCGGCTTGCCGGCGATGGACTCAAGTGCGCCGCGTTTATCCGGTTTGCACGCGTTATCGTTGACGACCATCGCGAGCAGGCTCGCTCCTACAAGAGATCGCATCAGCGGGTCGCGACGATAAACAGTCGCGGGAACGGCAGCAGCACCGAACCATCGGCCAAGGCCGGATACGCCTGCTCGATAGCCGCCTGATATTGCTTCAGGTACTGCGCCCGTTCCGCCTCGTCCAGCGGATCGAGAAACGGCCGCAAACCGCTGCCCTTGAACCACTCAACCACGCCAGACGCACCGCCCGCTAGCGGATGGTGGTAAGTGGTACGCCATACGTCGACGCGGGTGCAGCAGGCTTTCAAGATCGAGTAGTAACCGCTGGCACTGTCCATTTCCGTGCGCTGCCCGGCAACGCCTGCCAGTTTGCCGGCCCATGGGCCATCAGCGGCGACTTCACGCATCAAGCGATGCGAGTGTTCATTCAGATTATCGGGCATCTGGACGGCGAGACTGCCTCCGACCGCAAGTTTGCTCACCAGCGACGGCAACAACACCGCGTGATCAGGCAGCCACTGCAACACCGCATTGGCGAATATCACGTCGAACGGGCCGTTGTCGTTCCAGGTGTCGATACCGGCGATGTCGAACTGCACCTGCGGCAAGCGCTTGCGCGCGGCGTCGATCATGTCACTCGAGCTGTCCAGGCCACGCACCGTGGCGCCGGCAAAACGCTCGACCAGCAACTGCGTGGAGTTCCCCGGGCCGCAACCGATATCGATGGCCGAACGCACGTCCCCGGCGGGGATGGCCGCCAGCAGGTCACGGGCGGGACGGGTGCGTTCATCTTCAAAAGCGACGTACTGTTTGGCAGACCAACTCATTGCGTTCTCCTGTCGGTGTGTTGTCCTCGGGTCGCTACGATACCTCGGCCAGCGCCATCAATGGTTTCAGAAAACCACCCTTTCAATCACATCGAATTTTCATCCCACCGTCGCTGTCACAAATTCAGGCGCCCTCCCAATAAGGAACACGGTCATGAAATTCGCCAAAATCGCGCAGAAACTCGCCCTCTGGACCGGTAGCCCCAAGACGTTCCTGGGGGCGATCACCCTGATTTTTCTGTGGGGGCTGAGCGGGCCGATTTTCCATTTCAACGATACGTGGCAGCTGATCATCAACACCTCGACCACCATCATCACGTTCCTGATGGTGTTCCTGATCCAGAACACGCAAAACCGTGACACGGACATTTTGCATCTGAAGGTCGATGAGTTGCTGCGGGTGACGAAAGAGGCGCAGAACGCGATGCTCGGGCTTGAAGCGCTGGACCTCAAGGAGCTGGAGAACCTGAGAAAGCACTACCGCAGCCTTGGCGAAGGCCTGACCATTGACCTGGACGGCACCGTCGTCCAGGAAAAAGGCCAGCAAAACCTGAATAACTGCTGATGATCAACTTCTGGCTTGCAGGGCCTTGGCCATCTGCAGATGATTTTGCAGCTTTGGCAGGGTTTCTTCGGCGAACGCCTTGATTTGCGGCACGTCGGTGGTTTGAGCGACCTGCTGCAACTGATCGATGGCTTGCTGCGTGGTCTTCACTTGACTGGCCGCGTAGGCCTCATCGAAGGTCGCCCCATCCATGACTTGTGGCATCAGGGTCTTGGCTTTTTCGACAATCTCTTCACGCGGCGCTACCGGCAAATCCAGTTGTCTGGCGATTTTCGCCAGGTGCTGGTTCGCGGTGGTGCGGTCGTTGATGACGACGATGGTGTAATCCTTGACCTCTTTGGACTCGGATTTCTGGTGTGCCAGGCGACTGGCCTCGATGTCGGCCATGCCTTGGGCCGAAGCATCGTCAATGAATTCGGCGGGGGACTGGGCAAGGACGTTGCCGGCAAACAGGCCCAACAACGTGGCAAAACTGATGTTGCATAATCGGGTGGCCATCCGTTTCATGGTCGCGCCCTCCTTTTTCAAATTCAAACGGGAGCTTTCGCCCCCGCTTCTCAATCAAAACCACCTGCATCCATTACTTGGATTTCTGTCCGGGCTTGCGGCCCATATCGGGTTTCGCAGGCTCTTTATCGACAGTCGTTGTGGTGGTTTTCCCACCCTTGCGACCGGCTTCAGTGGCCTTGGTTCGATCGTTGGCGAAATTTCCCGAGTTCGAGTTTCTTGAATTAGGCATGATTCTCTTCCTCTTGGTGATGAGCGCGGCGAGCTTGCGCCCACATAGAATCAGAATTTGCGCGCTGCAAAAGGTTTAGAAAATTGCTTGGACAGCACGACGAACGGTGCCCGGTTGTCAGACCAGCCGCAGGTGATGCTCGCGTTTGGCGCAATACATCGCCTCGTCGGCATGCCGGAACAACTGATTCTCTTCGGTGCCGTGATCGGGGTACCGGGCGACGCCGATACTCGGCTGGATTTTCAGGTTGTGCCCGTCCAGACGCAGGGGCTGGACCAGGACCTGTCGGATTTTTCCGACCACGATGTCGGTATCGTCTGCAGCATGAATGCTGTGCAGCAACACCACGAATTCATCGCCGCCTATCCGGGCCACGGTATCGGTTTCTCGCACACAGCCCTTGAGCCGGTTGGCCACCGCTTGCAGCAGCATGTCGCCGACCGCGTGGCCATGGGTGTCATTGACTTGCTTGAAGCGGTCGAGGTCGACGTACAGCAGCGCCATGCGCCCGCCGTCCATCCGGGCCGCTTGCAGTGATGCCTTGAGGCGGTCGCGCAACAGCTCCCGGTTGGGCAACTGGGTCAGTTGGTCGTACTGGGCCATGTGTTGCAGGCGGGCGTGCAACTGCTTGCGCTCGATGGCCGTCGCGACCTGGGCGCAGACGTATTGCAGCAGTTCCTTGTCTTGCTCGGTGTAGCGCTCGCCGCCCGGAACGCTTTTGACGATCAATGCGCCGATGGTGCCGTTTTGCGAGTTCAGCGGCACACCCAGCCAGCACGGTGCGTTCTGCTCGGTCATCAGCGCTTCGAAGCCGGCCGTCGGTGTGCGATGGTCCGGGGTCAACAGGATCGGTTGCCCCGTGCGGATCACTTCGGCGCACAGCCGCCCGGTGATGGATCCGGGTTGTTCGGGCTGTGGCTCATGGTCATCGACGTGATAAGGGAAATTCAGCTGCGCGCAGTGTTCGTCGTACAGCGCCACGGAAAAATTCAGCGCCGGCAGCCACTCACCGATGATCATGTGGATGCGCTTGAACAACGCCAGCAGATCCTCCGCCGCGTGGGCCGCTTCAGAAATCGCATACAACGCGGCCTGCCGGGATTCGGCCTGCTTGCGCTCGGTGATGTCGCGCGCCACGGCGATGCGCAACTGGTCGACCTCGGACCAGCGGGCCGACCAGAGAATGTGCACCACGCGGCCATCCTTGCGCAGGTAGCGGTTTTCGAAGTTGAGCTTGGGCTCGCCGCCCATGATTTCCCGGGCGGCGTCGAGGGTGCGCTGACGATCCCCCGGGTGCACCATATCGATCATCAGCCGACCGATCATTTCATCGGCGCCATAGCCGAAAATGCGCTCGCACGCCGCACTGACAAAGACAAAGCGGCCCTGCTTGTCCACCGCACAAACGGCATCCAGCAACAGATCGATGTAGCTCGCCAAAGGCGCGGAATTACGGTTTTCCATGGTTCAGCGTGGGTGTCCCGACAATGCTGCGCTCATCAATCATCCCTGCCCGTTCGGTCTTGCTTCCTTGTCATCACATTCAAGCCTTGTTCGGTATCAGCCCCGGCAACGCATGGACCAGCGCGTTGATGGCAAAACCGATGAACATCACCCCGCACAACCGGGTGATTGCCAGTTCATGACGCTGGTACACGTTGCGCACTCGCCGAGCCCCAACGATGCCGATGAGGATAGCGTAGGCGAGCAATCCGCCGACGAAGCTCAGGCCGATCAGTGCCGGCAGCATTGACCAGTTGAGCAGTTCCGCGCGACTCGACAGCAGCGCCGTGAACGTCGCCACCGCCACCGGATAAGCCTTGGGATTGGTCAGGCCAAACACAATGCCATGCCAGAACGGTTGCCGCGCCGGGCCCTGCGGTGCATCGCCGTTGCTACGACGGGCGCGCACCGCACGCCAGCCGAGCCAGAACAGGTACAGACCGCTGAGCACACCGAGCACATCGAACGCGGTACTGCCGATCTCCCGCGCACCGACAATCGCGATCAGCGCGGTGCTGCACCAGACCACATCGCCGAGCAAATGCCCGCACAGAAACCCCGCCCCCGCCCGCCGTCCATGGGCCGCGCCAATACCGAACACCGCCAGCACACCCGGCCCCGGGGTGATGCCGTAGATAAAACCCGAGGCAAGCACGGCCATTAGCAACGATGGGGTCATTGGGAGTCCTTTTGAACTGTCTGGTGAATGGTCGCCAGTCTATATCAGGTCTTCAGCTGTCGACTGCCTGATCGCGACAGAAATTCTTCAACGGTGGGTCCCCTGCACTATCCGCTCATTCAGCCAGTTCAACGCCTGATCCCCACCCCGCCGTTTATGCCACGCCAACACAAAAGTGAACGATGGAATGTGAAACGGCGGCGGGACGACTATCAGTGATTGCTGATCGATATCGCGCATGCTTCGGGACGCGACGGTGAGGATCAGGTCGGTGCCGCTGATGAATTCCGGGGCCACGCGCCAATGCGGCAGGCTGACGGCGACGCGGCGACGTTCGCGCAAGGCGGTCAGCGCCCGCTCGATTTCCGGGGTGCCGCTGCCGCGCATCTCCAGCAGCACATGAGGCCGAGCCAGATAGGTCGGCAGGTCGAGCACCCCGTCGGCGGGCAGGCTGTTGCGGTCCACCAGGCAGGCGTAGTGCTCCTCGAACAGCGGCGTGCTGCGCAACTCGTTGGGCATTTCCGGGAACACGCCGGCGGCGACATCAATGTCGCCGTTGAGCACCCCTTCGAGCATGCTTTCGCGGCTGCCATGGCTGATTTGCAGGTCGATGCCCGGCGCTTCCCGGCGCAAGGTTCGGATCAGCCCGGGCAGGACGATGGCGGCGCCGTAGTCGGACATCGCCAGGCGAAAGGTGCGCCGGGTGGTCGCGGGATCGAAGGCATTGGGCGCCAGGAGCGCTTGCACCTGGGCCAGGGCTTCGGCCAGCGGTGCCACCAGTTCCAGCGCTCGCGGAGTCGGTACCAGACCGGCACCGGCGCGCACCAGCAGTGGGTCGCCCAGCAGGTCGCGCAACCGCGCCAGCGCATGGCTGACCGCTGGCTGGCTCAGGTGCAGGCGCTCGGCAGCCCGGGTCACGTGTTGCTCGGCGAGCAAGGCGTCGAGGATCACCAGCAAGTTGAGGTCGATGCGTCGAAGATCATTCATCTGCTGCATGTTCTGGATAACAAAACGGAATTTAAATCTGCGCGACGAATACCCTAGAGTCCAGCAAAACCTGTTGGAGATCGATCATGAGTACGTTGCAGTGGGCCGGTCTGATAGGGCTGGCGATGATCGCCGGGGCGGTGGTGCCGTTTCAGAGTGCGATCAACGTCAATCTGGGGCGCGGATTGGGCCATCCGTTATGGGCGACGCTCGCCTCGTTGCTGGTGAGTGTCGCGGTGTTATTGCCGATCATCGTTGCGATGCGATTGCCGCTGCCGTCACTGGCGTTCATCAGCAAGGCGCCGCTCTGGATGTGGGCGGGTGGCGCTTTTGGGGTGATCTTTATTTCCCTGGCATTGGTACTGTTGCCCAAGCTCGGTGCCGCGGGGTTCATGGCATTGGCGCTGGCGGGGCAAGTGGTGGCGTCGTTGCTGCTGGATCACTTCGGCTGGTTTGGCTTGATGGAGCGACAGGTCACGTTGCCCAAGGTGTTCGGGGTGGTGCTGTTGATGGCCGGGGTGGTGTTGATTCAGTTTTTTGATGCACCGGCCAAGGGTTTGGCGACGGCGGGTTGAGGTGAAAACCGAAAGTCAGATGTCGGCTATCAGTCAGTCTTCGCGAGCAGGCTCGCTCCCACATTGGATCTGTGACCGACACAAATTCCCCTGTGGGAGCGAGCCTGCTCGCGAAAGCTATTCATCTGACGCAGCAGCAATCAAGCCTTGTCGAGTGTGCGCAACTTCTGCGGCAACCCCCACAGCAGCAGCGCCACCGCAATCAGCGCACACACACCAATGACATACAGCGCCGGCGTGGTGCTGCCGGTCAGGTCCTTGATCCGGCCGACCATCACCGGGCTGACGATGCCGCCGAACTGGCCCAGGGTGTTGATCACCGCAATCCCGCCCGCCGCACCCGCGCCGGCACCGGCCAGCAGTTTCGGCGGCAGGGTCCAGAAGCTCGGGATGGAGGCGATGATCCCGGCACCCAGCAGGCCCAGCGCGACGATCAGGAAGGTCGTGTGGCTGGCGAAGATCCCCGCGCAGAAGAACCCGACCGCACCGACCGCTACCAGGCCGGCGACATACTTGCGCCGCTCGCCGGAAGCATCGGACAGGCGCCCGATCACCACCATGCTGATGGCACCGCAGATGTACGGGATGGCGGTCAGCAAGCCGATCATCACCGGGCTCTCGGTGCCGGCGCTGCGGATCAGTTGCGGAGCCCAGAAATTCAGGCCGTAGGACGCCACCTGAATCAGAAAGTAGATCAGGCCGAGGGTCAGGAAGCCCGGAATCCGCAACGCGGCGAGCAGCGAACCACCGCTCTTGTGCGGTTCATGCTGGGCGATGCGGCTGGCCAGCAGGGTCTTCTCTGAAGACGTCAGCCAATGGGCGTCTTCGATGCGGTCCTTGAGCAGGGTCAACACCAGCAGGCCGAGGCCGATGCAGGGCACACCGCCGAGCAGGAACAACCAGTGCCAGCCGCGCATGTCCATGAAGCCGTCGAGGTGTTGCAGCACAAGGCCCGAGAACGGCGCGCCCACCAGGCCGGCGAACGCCGACGACAGGAACAGCATCGAGGTGATGCGCCCGCGATAGTGCTGCGGGAACCACAGGGTCAGGTAATACAGCACGCCCGGAGCGAAACCCGCCTCCATCGCGCCGATCACGAAACGCAGGGTGTAGAACTGCCATTCGCTGTTGACGAACACCATGGCCGCCGTGGCCAGGCCCCAGGACATCATGATCCGGGCGATCCAGCGCCGGGCGCCGACCTTGTACAGCATCATGTTGCTCGGTACTTCGAAAATCACATAACCGACCACGAACAACCCGGCGCCGAGGCCGTACGCGGTGTCGCTCAGGCTCAGGTCGGTCTGCAGCTGAAACTTGGCGAAGCTGATGTTGATGCGGTCGAAAAAGGCGAACAGGTAGCAGACCATGATCAGCGGCATCAGGCGCCAGGCGACTTTGCTGACCAGGGCTTTTTCGGTGTCGTGGCTAACGGACGGGCTCGCGCTCGCCTCCAGTGCATTCAGGCTCATTGCGGTTCTCCAGGCGGACTTCCCGTGGGTGTCCGATTGTTTTTGTTGTCTGGTTCAGAGGGGCTATGTGAAAACTTTTACTGTGGGAGCGAGCTTGCTCGCGATGACTGAGTCACCTCCAGCATCGATGTCGACTGACCCGCCGCCATCGCGAGCAAGCTCGCTCCCACAGTTTTTTGAGTTGTGTCAGGAAGGCACGGGGTGCAGGTCGCAGTTGCGTCCGGCCTTGGCCAGTTGGCCCGGTACTTCGTGACCGAGCAGCGCCGGCAGTCCTCGGGCCAGTTTCAGCAATAGAGGCAAATCGATGCCCGTGTGAATCCCGACTTCATCGCACAGGTTCACCAGATCCTCGGTGCAGATGTTGCCCGACGCCCCCGGTGCAAACGGGCAGCCGCCGAGGCCGCCGAGGGCCGCGTCGAAGCGCCGGGCACCGGCTTCGTAGGCGGCCAGCACGTTGCACAGGCCAAGGCCGCGGGTGTTGTGGAAATGCAGGGTCAGGTCCGTCGGGGAGACCCGTTGCAGCACCCGGCGAACCAGTCGGTCGACCTGACGCGGATTGGCCATGCCCGTGGTGTCGGCCAGGGTGATGCCCCGGATACCGAGCTCCTGATAGGCCTCGACGATTTGCAGTACGCGGTCCTCATCGATCTTGCCCTCGAACGGGCAGCCGAAGGTGGTGGCGATGCTGGCGTTGAGCCGTACAGGGCTATCGCCGACGAACTGCACGATCTCGCCGAACGCGGCCAATGAATCCTCACATCGCATGCGCATGTTCGCCAGGTTGTGGGTCTGGCTGGCGGACATCACCAGGTTCAGCTCATCGGCGCTGCACGCCAGTGCCCGTTGCGCGCCTTTGAGGTTGGGGATCAGCGCGACGTAGATCACCCCCGGCTGCCGGTTGATGCCCTTGAACACCAGCTCGCCGTCGCGCAGCGCCGGAATGGCCTTGGGCGACACGAACGAACCGGCTTCGATGCGGCTGAATCCGGCCTGCGACAGCTGATCGATCAAAGCGATCTTGTCGTGGGTTTCAACCCAGGTCGGCTCGATTTGCAGACCGTCGCGCGGGGACACTTCCTGCACGATCAGGCTGTCGGAATAATCGGTGATCATTGCACCACTCCTTCGACTTTCAGGCGCTCGATGTCGGCAGCGGTAAGGCCCAGTTGCGCGAGGATACCGTCAGTGTGCTGGCCTAATCCCGGGCCGGACCAGTTAACACCACCGGGGGTCTCGGAGAGTTTCGGCACGATGCCCGGCATCTTCACCGTGGCGCCACCGGGCAACTCGGCATTGAGCAGCATGTCCCGCGCCTGATAGTGCGGGTCGGCGACGATATCGGCCACCGAGTAGATGCGCCCGGCCGGGACTTCGGCGGCCTCCAGCGCAGCCAGGACATCGTCGATGGGCAAACTGCTGGTCCAGTGGGTGATGGCGGCGTCGAGCACATTGCTTTTGGCGGCACGCCCGTCGTTGTGGGCGAATTCCGCGGCCTCGGCCAGATCGGCGCGGCCGATGGTGTGCATCAGGCGCTTGTAGATCGGATCGCTGTTGCCGGCAATCACCACGTAGGCGCCGTCGGCGGTCAGATAGGTGTTGGACGGCGCGATCCCGGGCAAGGCGCCACCGCTGCGTTCACGCACATGGCCGAGCATGTCGTATTCCGGCACCAGGCTTTCCATGACGTTGAACACGCTTTCGGCCAGGGACACATCGACGATCTGCCCGCCGCCCTGCCCGGTCTTGACCCGCAGCAGCGACATCAGTGCACCGATCACCGCATGCAGCGAAGCCAGGGAGTCGCCGAGGCTCACGCCGACCCGAGCCGGCGGCGAACCGGGCGTGCCGGTGGTGTAGCGGATGCCGCCCATGGCCTCGCCTATGGCACCGAAACCCGGACGATCGCGGTACGGGCCGGTCTGGCCGTAACCGGAGATCCGCACCAGCGTCAGGTTGGGATTGAGCGCGTGCAACACGTCCCAACCGAGGCCAAGTTTCTCCAGGGCGCCGGGGCGCAGGTTCTCGATCAGCACATCGGCGCTGGTCGCCAGTTGCTTGACCAGCCCGATCCCTTCGGGGGATTTGAGGTTCAGCGCCAGGGACTTCTTGTTGCGCGATTGCAGGTACCACCACAGCGAGGTGCCTTCGTGCAGCTTGCGCCATTTGCGCAGGGGATCACCCTGGCCCATGGCTTCGATCTTGATCACCTCGGCGCCGAACTCGGCCAGCATGCGCGCCGCAAACGGCGCGGCGATCAGCGTGCCGATCTCGATCACTTTGATCGCACTCAAGGGGGCAGTCATCGCGGGGTACCTCTTGTTCTTGGAATATGTGCCAAGGCTAGAGGACGGGGGGCTCGGGAATCCAACCTTCAGTTGGCAACGGGCGTTCGCGAAATGCGAACGCTCGGGGAGATCATCGCGATCTGTAGTCCGTCATCGCGGGCAAGCCCGCTCCCACAGGGATCTTCAGTGTTCGCACAATTTGTGCTTCACATCACCCATTGTGGGAGCGGGCTTGCCCGCGATGAGGCCAGCCCATTCAGCCGAGAACTATCAGGCTGAACCCCGCAAATGCTCAAACAACATCCGGCTCACCGGCGACAATAACGCCTCATCGCGCACCACCAGGATCAACGCCCGGTCCGACCATTCGTCCGTCAACGGCACCGCGTGCAAACCCAGTGCCCGGCCAAACAATTCATAGGCCCGCTGTGGCAGGACGCCGATGCCCATGTTGGCCTGGACCATGCGGCACATGGCATCGAACCCCGGCACATGGATGCGCACCCGCAGCACCTTGCCGGCTTCGCGGGCCGCCGCATGGGTACGCATGTTGATCGAACTGGCGGCATGCAGCCCGACGTAATCGCTCTGCAGCGTATCGGCGAAGGCCACGCTCGAGCGGTTCGCCAATGGATGATCGGGCGGCATCAGCACCACCAGTTTGTCCTGGCGGTACAGCACGCTGTGCAGGCCCTTGATGTCACTGTCGATGGAACAGATGCCGAGGTCGGCCACCCCGTCGAGCACGCCCTGGATCACCCCTGCGCTGGGGCGTTCTTCGAGGTCGGTCTTGACCTGTGGGTGGCGCTCGGAAAAGTCCCGCAGGTCCTCGGGTAAAAACTGAATGATCGCCGACAGGTTGGCGAGCATCCGCACATAGCCGCGCACACCGTGGCTGTGCTCACCCAGTTCAAGGCCCATTTTCTCGACGTTGAACAACATCTGCCGGGCATGGTGCAGCAGGGTTTCACCGGCCGGCGTCAGCGACATGCCCTTGGCCTGGCGCACAAACAGGCTGATGCCCAGCGCCTCCTCCAGCTCCATCAGGCGCTTGCTCGCCGCCGAGACGGCGATCGCTTCGCGCGAGGCGGCACGGGTCAGCGTGCCTTCTTCATGGACGGCGACGAACAGTTGCAGAGTGATCAGGTCGAGACGGCGGATCAGGCTTTTTTGCAGCATCGGGTACTCGGCGAAGTCGGCGCGGACGAAGTCGCAGCATAACGTTGTTCGCCCGCGTCGTACCGTGGTCGGGCGCCCGGTCGTGATAAAGTCGCCGCCCACAGACCTTTTGCCGTGAGACGAAGACCGCAATGACCGATTTCCAGGATGTCGACGCCCAACTTGAAGACTGGAACGCCTTGCGCAACACCGCTTCGTTCAGTGGCTTGCTGGTGGGCAACGGCGCCAGCCGCGCGGTGTGGGACGATTTCGGCTACGAGTCGCTGTTCGAAAACGCCCGCACCGTTGAAGAAAAACCCCTGAGCCCGTCCGAGCTGAGCGTGTTCGATGCGCTGCAGACGCGCAGTTTCGAGCAGGTACTGAGCGCCCTGAAAACCACCAGCCGGGTCAACAAGGCCCTGGCCGTCAGCTCCGCCGCGCCGCGCAATCGCTACTACGCGATCAAGGAAGCGCTGATCAACAGCGTGCATGCGCTGCATATCCCGTGGCGGCTGGTGGTGCCTTCGACGCTGGCGACGATCAATCAGGAACTGGCCCGCTATCGCACGGTGTTCACCACCAATTACGACCTGCTCAATTACTGGGCCGTGCAACAGCAGCCCGAGGCGATCACCGATCTGTTCCAGGGTGCCGAACCGGCTTTCGACCTGAGCGCCACGGCCACCGACAAGACCCGCTTGCTGTACCTGCACGGTGGTCTGCACCTGGTGCGCAACCAGGACGGCACGGCGCGCAAGCTGATGTCGACCGAGGGCACCTTGCTGGGCAATTTCGCCATCAACAACACGATCAAGACCCTCGACGACGTGCCGCTGTTCGTCAACGAAGGGCCGAGCGCGGACAAGCTCAAGACCATTCGCAGCTCGGACTATCTGTCGTTCTGCTACGAGCAACTGCTCGGTCACGGCCAGGCGCTGTGCATCTTCGGCCATGCGCTGGGCGAGCAGGACAGCCACATCATCCATGCCTTGCGCCTGGCGAAGCCGCAGGTAGTGGCGATCTCGATCTACCCGCGCAGCAAGGCGTTCATCCAGCACCAGAAGCGGCACTACGCGAAAGTGTTTGAGGGGACGGGGGTCGAGCTGCGGTTTTTTGATTCGAAGAGCCATGCGTTGGGTGGCCCGAAGCTCACGGTTCCGGTCGAGGTTTAGCGGCGACGCGGCTACCGCTATCGCGAGCAAGCTCGCTCCCACAGGGGTAATGCATTCCAATGTGGGAGCGAGCCTGCTCCGGGCGGCGTTCCGACGAAGCTTTTAAGGTCAACTCATTCTTCGGTGCTATGCACCACCACCAGCAACTGCGCCTGAACCTCCCCCACCGAACGAATCCGGTGCGGCTTCTGTGCATTGAAGTGCAGCGCATCGCCACGCTCGAGCAGCACGCGTTCGTTCATGAAGTCCACTTCCACCCGCCCTTCGTGGACGAACAGAAACTCCTCGCCCAAATGCTCCTTGAAGGTCTTGTCGGTGAATTCGGCCGGCGGGTAAATGATGAACGGCAACAGGCTGCGTTCGCTGACCTGATGGGCCAGCACCGCGTAACCCGAATTGCTGTCGCTGGCGCCCAAAGGTTGGCGCTCGTGGCTGCGCACCAGGCTGTAGCTGTCGAGGCTGACGTTGTCTTCGCTGAACAATTCCTCGACCTTCACGTTCAGCGCCTTGGCCAGTTTCAGGGCGGCAGCAATCGACGGGGTGTTCAGCCCGCGCTCGACTTTCGACAGGTAACTCTTGGTCATGCCGGATTGTTCGGCCAAGCCTTCCAAGGTCACGCCAAGTTTTTTTCTTAGTAATTTCAAACGGATAGACATGTAGAGCGATTAATCCATCAAGGAGGCGACGATTTGTCCTTGCTAATGACACAAAGTGTCATATAGCCTCTTTAGTGTCATTTGCACTCACCGACGACTTTGCGAGGAACCGGTGAGCGGCAAAGTGCATTGAATCACCCAAAGGACACCGATATGGCCAAGACATTAGCACTGCCCAAAGAGCAACTGGTCAAGCACGCGCTGAGCCAAATGCAAAATACCCTGGCGGATAATACGTGGACCGTCCGGCAAAAGCTGGCCCTGGCCTGCCGCATCCTGTTCGAGCACGGCCACGATTCCGGCCTTGCCGGGCAAATCACCGCCCGCGGTCCGCAACCCGGCACTTACTACACTCAACAACTGGGCCTGGGTTTCGACGAAATCAGCGCGGGCAACCTGCTGCTGGTCAACGAAGACCTGGAGGTGCTCGAAGGCCACGGCATGCCCAACCCGGCCAATCGTTTTCACAGCTGGGTGTACCGCGCCCGCCCGGATGTGAACTGCATCATCCACACTCATCCGACCCACGTTGCGGCCTTGTCGATGCTGGAAGTGCCGCTGCAGATTTCCCACATGGACCTCTGCCCGCTCTATGACGACTGCGCGTTTCTCGAAGGCTGGCCGGGTGTGCCGGTGGGCAACGAAGAAGGCGAACTGATTGCCGGGGCGCTGGGCGACAAACGGGCGATCCTGCTTTCGCACCATGGTCAATTGTCCACCGGCAGCTCCATCGAGGAAGCCTGTGTCATCGCGCAACTGATCGAACGCGCCGCGAAACTGCAACTGCTGGCGATGAGCGCCGGGACCATCAAGCCGATCATCCCCGCGCTGGGCCGTGAAGCCCATGACTGGATTGCCCGGCCCAAACGCCACGCCGCCGCTTTCAACTACTACACCCGGCAGATCCTGCGCGAACACGCCGATTGCCTGAACTGAACCCATTGATAGAACGGAGAGACACCATGTCCACCGCCAACATTCACGGCATCATCGGCTACACCATCACGCCTTTTACCGCCAATGGCGAAGGCGTTGACCTGGACGCCCTCGGGCGCTCCATCGACCGTCTGATCGAGGGCGGCGTGCACGCCATCGCACCGCTGGGCAGCACCGGCGAAGGGGCCTACCTGAGCGACGCGGAGTGGGATCAGGTCAGCGAATTCAGCATCAGGCACGTGGCCAAACGCGTGCCCACCGTCGTCAGCGTGTCGGACCTGACCACCGCCAAGGCGATACGCCGCGCGCGTTTCGCCGAAGCCCAGGGTGCCGATGTGGTGATGGTACTGCCGGCGTCCTACTGGAAGCTCAGCGAAGCGGAAATCCTCGCCCATTACCGCGCCATCGGCGACAGCATCGGCGTGCCGATCATGCTCTACAACAACCCGGCCACCAGCGGTACCGACATGTCGGTGGACCTGATCCTGCGCATTTTCAACGCCGTGGAAAACGTGACCATGGTCAAGGAGAGCACCGGCGACATCCAGCGCATGCACCAACTGCAACGCCTGGGCGAAGGCCGGGTGCCGTTCTACAACGGCTGCAATCCCCTGGCTCTGGAGGCTTTTGCCGCCGGCGCAAAAGGCTGGTGCACGGCGGCGCCGAACCTGATCCCGCAGCTCAATCTGGATTTGTATGACGCCGTGCTGGCCAACGATTTGCTCAAGGCACGCGAGCTGTTCTATCGGCAGTTGCCGCTGCTGGATTTCATCCTAAAGGGTGGTTTGCCGGCGACGATCAAGGCGGGTTTGCGGGCGACCGGGCTGGAGGTTGGGGCTCCACGGCTGCCGGTGTTCCCGTTGAGTGAGGCCGGTTGTGCTCAGTTGCAAGATCTGTTGAAGGCCCTGCGCTGATCTCCAGCCGTATATAAAAACACTGTGGGAGCGAGCTTGCTCGCGATGGCAGCCTATCAGACAACATGGATGTTGAATGTGGTGGCCTCATCGCGAGCAAGCTCGCTCCCACAGGGGATGTGTGTTGATCTCAAAGCACCGGCAAGGTCTTGTCCTTGATCACCGTCGTCGAGCCGTTGGCCTTCACGCTGGCGATACCTTTCTCCATGGCGGCAGCAGAGGCATAGGCCTCGCTGCTGCCGATGATCTCGTGGTTACCGGCCTTGAGGTTGAAATACGGATGGCCATCCTTGGTGGTTTTCTTCTCGTAGCGCTCATCCAGCGGGCTGTTGGCCTGGACCGAGGCGATGCCTTTGTCGGCGGCGGCGTGGGTGGTGTACAGCTCGCTGGTCAGAATGGTCTCGGCGTTGGCCGCCTTGAGGACGAACCTGAACTGGCCATTGCTGCTTTTGCTCACTTCATACCATCCGGACATGCTGTTTTCTCCTTGGCGATTGAGAGGTAATGCGCATCACAGTAAAGACCAGCCTGATGTTTCTGTCGCCTGTACCGGCCCCATCGCGGGCAAGCCCGCTCCCACAGGTTCAGCGTGATCCCTGTGGGAGCGGGCTTGCTCCGGGCGGCGTTCCGACGATGGGGTCGACGCAGTTTTGACTACTTCACCACTGCCCGCACCACCGACAACTCCGGCGCCGACGTGCGCCGCTGACTCAGGTACCGCGTGCAACTGACCCGCAGGAACGAAGCGAAATTGACCACCTCGCCGCGATAGTCCATCACCTCTTCATACAGCTTGGCGATCAACTGGTTGGTGGTCATGCCATCAACCTCGGCGATTTCGCTGAGGATGTCCCAAAACTGGTTTTCCAGCCGCAGGGTGGTGACCACCCCGCAGATGCGCAGTGAGCGCGAGCGTGATTCGTACAGAATCGGGTCGGCTTTGACGTACAGCTCGCACATGGGCATGTCCCTCGTTACAACGTGATTTTGGTACCCAGCAACCCCAGGAAACCGGCCAGCCAGTTCGGGTGCGCAGGCCAGGCCGGCGCCGTGGCCAGATTGCCCTGAACATGGCCGTCCGTCACCGGGATTTCGATATACGTACCGCCCGCCAGGCGCACTTCCGGAGCGCAGGCCGGATAGGCGCTGCATTCACGACCTTCGAGAACACCCGCTGCCGCCAGCAACTGCGCGCCATGGCACACGGCGGCGATCGGTTTGCCGGCCTTGTCGAATGCGCGCACCAGCTCCAGGACCTTTTCGTTCAGGCGCAGGTACTCCGGCGCACGGCCGCCCGGAATCAGCACGGCGTCATAATCGGCGGCGTCGACCTTGGCGAAATCGAAGTTCAGGGCAAACAGGTGACCGGGTTTTTCACTGTAGGTCTGGTCACCCTCAAAGTCATGGATCGCCGTGCGCACGGTCTGGCCGGCGGTCTTGTCCGGGCAAACGGCGTGTACCGTGTGGCCGACCATCAGCAGCGCCTGGAACGGCACCATCACTTCATAGTCTTCGACGTAATCACCGACCAGCATCAGAATTTTTTTCGCAGCCATGGGGAGGACTCCTCTGGAAGTGGGCGTGCAGGAGTATTCAAGGTAGTCCTTATCCAGCTGGGCGGGTAACAACCGGCTACTACCTGAACACAGGACCTGTGGGAGCGTGGCTTGCCCGCGATGGCGGCCTCAAACTGTACGGATAACTCTGCACCTAGCTGTAACAGCGGCTTTCACCAGGTTTATGGCTATATAACGACATCCCCCATCACCCACGATTCTGGTTGCCATCATGTCCTCGCGCGAAAACACCGGCATGGCCCTGGGCCTGCTCGGCGTTGTGATCTTCAGCCTCACCCTGCCCTTCACGCGGATCGTCGTGCAGGAACTCCACCCGCTGCTCAACGGCCTGGGCCGGGCATTGTTTGCGGCGGTTCCGGCCGCGTTGCTGTTGCTCTGGCGCCGGGAAAAATGGCCAACCTGGAAACAGGTAAAAGGCCTGACGCTGGTGATGGCCGGGGTGATCCTCGGTTTTCCGGTGTTGTCGGCCTGGGCCATGCAAACCTTGCCGGCGTCTCACGGTGCGCTGGTCAACGGTCTGCAGCCGCTGTGCGTGGCGCTGTACGCCGCATGGCTGTCCCATGAACGGCCTTCGAAAGCCTTCTGGGCCTGCGCCGCACTGGGTAGCGCGCTGATGCTCGGTTATGCACTGATCAGCGGCGCCGGCAGCATTCAGGCCGGTGACTTGCTGATGCTCGGCGCCATTGCCGTGGGCGGATTGGGCTACGCCGAGGGGGGCCGGTTGGCCAGGGAGATGGGCGGCTGGCAGGTGATCTGCTGGGCGCTGGTGCTGTCGACGCCGCTGCTGATCGGCCCAGTGGTGTACCTGGCGCTGCAACATCAGGGCGAAATTTCCGCCAAGACCTGGTGGGCCTTCGGTTATGTCTCGCTGTTTTCGCAGTTCATCGGCTTCTTCGCCTGGTACGCCGGGCTGGCCATGGGCGGCATAGCCCGGGTCAGTCAGATCCAGTTGCTGCAGATCTTCTTCACCATCGCCTTTTCGGCGTTGTTTTTCGGAGAACATGTGGAGCCGATTACCTGGCTGTTTGCTGGCGGGGTGATCGTCACTGTGATGCTCGGGCGCAAAACCACAGTGCGCCCGGCACGAACCGCTACTGCCTGACCCTGTAGGAGCCGGCTTGCCGGCGATGGCGATTTTGAGGACGCCATCGCCAGCAAGCCGGCTCCTACAGGGAGGTCAGAGGTAACCGTCCGCGCGCAGAAGGGTTTCCAGGCAATGCTCGCTGATGTGATAGAAGTCCTTCAGTTCCTGAATCTTCGCCAGCAACTGGGCCGGGGCCACCGGCTCGGCGCGCTTGACCGCCAGGATCATCTTGTTCTTGTTGGTGTGGTCCAGCGAGATGAACTCGAACACCTTGGTCTCGTAGCCGCAGGCCTCAAGGAACAGCGCGCGCAGACTGTCGGTGACCATCTCCGCCTGCTGGCCCAGGTGCAAGCCGTATTGCAGCATCGGCTTGAGCAGCGCCGGGCTCTGGATTTGCAGGCGGATCTGCTTGTGGCAGCACGGCGAGCACATGATGATCGAAGCGCCGGAACGGATGCCGGTATGGATCGCATAGTCGGTCGCGATATCGCAGGCATGCAGGGCGATCATCACGTCCAGCTCGCTCGGCGCCACGCTGCGCACGTCACCGCACTTGAACACCAGGCCGGGGTGTTCAAGCCTGGCGGCAGCGGTGTTGCACAGGGTGACCATGTCCTCACGCAGCTCGACGCCGGTCACCTCGCCTTCGGCCTTCAGGGTGTTGCGCAGGTAATCGTGGATGGCGAAGGTCAGGTAGCCCTTGCCCGAACCGAAGTCCGCCACACGCACCGGCTTGTCCAGCGCCAGGGGTGACGAGGTCAGCGCATGGCTGAACACTTCGATGAACTTGTTGATCTGCTTCCACTTGCGCGACATCGCCGGGATCAGTTCATGCTGCTTGTTGGTCACGCCCAGGTCGGCGAGAAACGGCCGGTTCAGGTCAAGAAAGCGGTTTTTTTCACGGTTGTGCTCGGCCGATGGCACTTCGCGCAATTGCTGGGGTTTGCTCTTGAACAGCGATGACTTGCCCTTTTTGCTGTATTCGAGCTGGGCTTCATCGGTCAACGACAACAAATGCGCATTCTTGAACGACGCCGGCAGCAACCCGGCAATGCTCGCCACGCCTTCGGCCAGCGGCAGGTTCTTGGTGATATCGCGGGTCTTGTAGCGGTAGACGAAAGACAGGCAAGGCTGCGCCTTGACGGTCACCGGCTTGATGATGATGCGCTGCAGGTCCGCTTCATCGCCCGCGTACTTGGCCAGCACCAGTTTGATGAACGCATTGTGCTCAAGGCTGGTTTGCAGCAGGTCGATGAACTGGGCGTGATGATCCGGCGCGAGGCTGGCAGGAGTGGCGGTGACGGACATGGAGAAACGGCCTCAGGCGGTGCAAATCGAAGAATGCCGTTATTTTAAGGGGGACGAGGACTTTGGGCACGGGGTTATTTTGTGGGAGGTCCCGGTCAACCGGCCCAGGACCCCGACACAGCCTTTGAAACTTCAAGACTCCACCAGGCGAAGCCTGCGGTTGTTCGGCGAATTTATGATGTGCTTGACGATCAGCCCCACCGGTACTGCCCAGGTCAGGCCGTTGGCAGGGTCAGTCACCACGGCGACCGTTTCGGAGCTTGCAGCGATGTCCAGGCGCCGACGGTCGTTGCATGACTTGAGTACCCCATAGGCACGGCTAACCAGCCCTTCCGCCAGATACATCGGCACATCCATGTTCTGCAGATGCCGCACCGCTCGGCAAAACAGCACTTGATCACCTGCCTCCCCTTCACTTTCATGACGCTCCAGAAACGCCTGGGCAATAGCCAACAGCTCTTCATTCAACTCTGCGTGTTCATCGGTGACCTTCATGTTCACACTTCCTGCGCCGCGTCTGCCGTAACAGGACTTTCTGCAACAGGCCGGGCGGCACGGCGCAAATCGGGTCCGGCACAAGGCAGGCGTACGGCCGGATTCGGCATGCCACTGGGCGAAAGCTCATGGGTCATTTCGAATTCGGCACGTACGGACCACCCACACGCTTCCGACGTGCATTGCAGATACGCCACCCGCAGGAAAATATGTCGGCCTTCGCTGGTACGGATGCGCATCCTGCTCAAGCAGTGCGGGCACACCATTTTATAAGTACTCATGCTTGATTCCTTATGGTCATTTGGTGGCAATCAGCCTGATCAAACGCAATACTCTTCGCGGCGTTCCGGTCTTGCGAACAGTGCCTGCCAGGCATAAGGAATTGCATCGGGCAGATCTGTAATGGGTTCGAGCCATGCTCGTAGGAAATCACCTTGATACTATTAGGAAGTTTCGACATCGTATTCTTCTGACTCATCTTTGATGATTGATTACTTACAAGAAAAAAAGTACTCATTACGCATAAATTAGGCACTCAAAAAGCATATGTCAAAAGGAAGAGGCTCAAATTGCGTAGCAAAAAATCACAAGCTGTTCTGGCTCGACTGAAGCAAATTACCGGTACTAAAACCGATGCTTCTTTGTCTACCGCACTACAGATCAGCCCCCAGACACTGAGTAGCTGGAAAGGTCGCGACAGCACGCCTTACTCATTATGCGTAGAAATTGCACAAACACGCGGTATCTCCCTTGACTGGCTGTTGCTCGGTGAAGGGCCAATCTTGAGACAAACAGTTACCAACTCTTCGCAGGCAGACCCGCAAAGCACACGGGAAAACACCATTCTCACGCTCTGGCGCTTGCTCGGCGAAGATGATCGCTGCGCCATACAAAACGCACTCGAGGAAAAACATCGACTACGTGATATGGAACTAAGGCTTTGCGAAATGGCCGCTATTCTGGCAACGCTCAAAGCGGCAAAAGAAACCTGATATGCCCCCCTTTGCACGGTCCATCATCTTCGCCCTCTCAGGTGTCGGATGATCTCGCCGATAGCGGCACCATCGATCCATTGCATGAGTTTGATGCTGATGGGAATAACGATCAGCGCGCAAAGAAAGGCCGTTACACCCTCGGTCAGAAAAGGTGCCAGCGGATGTGCGACAGGCGTAAAGAGGTATCCGACACCGGCAGACAGAAGCCAGGAACCGATGCGCTGCCAGGCCTTGAAGTTGGTGCGAGTGGTCGTGACCAGCCAGGCGCCGAGCATTGCACCGAACAGTACCTCACCATTAATAACTGGCAGTGTCGCAATCCCCATCCCCAACATGAGCCCATTGATGCCGTTGTAGGTCGAATCAGTCAGGCTCATGGGCACCTCGCGCTACGACCGAGTCCACGACGATCGCACCCGACTCGATCGCCCTGAGCAATGCGCAGGTGCGCGAGCTGACATCGAACTTTCGGCGAATATTGGCGAAGTGAAAATTGACGGTAGATTCCGTGCAATTCTCGATCCTGGCGATTTCCCAGGAAGTCTTGCCCTTGAAACACCACATCAGGATTTGTGTTTCCTTGGCCGTCAGTTTCGCCTTGGGCGTACTTCCCTCTCCACCACGAGCTGCCCCTGCCAAAGAGTCATTTGATTGTCGGGCTGTCATAAGAATCCCTCTTCGCGAGTACACCCGTCACTGGGTGTCCACTGTTAGAGAGAAATACTGACGACAAGGCCAAACCCGGACAATTGACGGGAGTTGTAGCGGCGAGCGCTACACAACACCAAGACAAGACTTAGCCGAGCACCACCAGCCTGTTCGGCAATTCGTTGCGCACATGGGTCACCGGCACATGCACCTTGAGCAGCTCGCCACAGGCTTCGACGCAGCTGACAAACCCTTGCAGCGTCTGCCCCTGCTTCACTTGCCGGGTGAACGTGGCGACGATGGCGTCCCAGTTCTTGTTGTCCAGGCGGCTGGAAATCCCTTCATCCACGAGGATTTCCACATAACGCTCGGCCTCGGATACAAAGATCAGCACGCCGGTGCTGCCTTCGGTGTGGTGCAGGTTCTGCTCCAGGAACTGCCGGCGCGCCAGGTTCGAGGCGCGCCAGTGGCGCACCGAGCGCGGGACCAGATGGGTGGTGACTTTCGGCAGGCGGAACACCAGGCACAGCACGATGAAGAGGGCCCATTGCACCATCAGCAGGCTGTGCATGGTCAGCCAGCCGGTGAGGTAATGCACGATGCCCGGCACCAGCAGCGCCAGCAGGCTGGCCCACAGCAACGGGATGTACGCATAGTCGTCGGCGCGGGCCGCGAGCACGGTCACCAGTTCTGCGTCGGTGTCGCGCTCGACCCGGGCGATTGCTTCGGCCACTTTGCGTTGTTCGTGTTCAGTCAGTAATGCCATGTCGTGAATCGCCTGCTCATTATCATTATCACCAGCCGCCGGACGAACCGCCCCCGCCGAAACTGCCCCCGCCGCCGCTGAAGCCCCCGCCTCCACCGCCGCCGCCAAAACCACCACCGCCAAAACCGCCCCCGGATCCACCGGAGCCGCCCCGGCCGGCGGGAAGGATACCGAGCATCTGACACACAAAAACAGTCAGGATGAACAGCATCACCAAAAACACGAACACCCCGGGATGGCGCGCGATGAAATCGTCCCCCGGATCGCCTCTGGATTCGTACGCCGTGGAGGGTTCGTCCAAGGGGTTGCCACCCAGCACCACCAGCATTGCCGCCACACCGTCGCTGATGCCTTTGCTGAAGTTGCCGGTCTTGAACGCCGGGGTGATGACCTGGTTGATGATCACCGAACTCTGGGCATCGGTCAGGCGATCCTCCAGGCCATAACCCACTTCGATGCGCAGCCGACGCTCGTCCCGGGCGATGATCAGCAAGGCACCGTTGTTCTTGTCTTTCTGCCCGATGCCCCAGTGGCGGCCGAGCTGGTAACCGAAGTCGGCGATGTCGGTGCCCTGCAAGTCCGGCAACGTCACCACCACAAGCTGCTCGCCGGTGGCCTGCTCATGGGCCTGAAGCTGTTGATTGAGCTGCTCGCGCACCGCAGGCTCGATCATCTGCGCGCCATCGACCACGCGCCCGGTCAGCGCCGGAAAACTCGGTTCGGCCCGGGCGGTGATCACTACCGCCCACAGCAACAGCATCAGGCCCGCTTTCAACACGCGCATTGGCAACCTCTTGCGTAGTGACGCCGATCAGCGCTTTTCAGAATTTGACCTCGGGGGTCTTTTCCGAGCCCGGTGCGGCTTCGAAGGTCTCGCGCATCGGCAGGTCGCTGTACATCACGGTGTGCCACAAACGGCCGGGGAACGTGCGGATCTCGGTGTTGTATTTCTGCACCGCGAGGATGAAGTCACGCCGGGCCACGCTGATGCGGTTCTCGGTGCCTTCCAGTTGCGACTGCAGGGCGAGGAAATTCTGGTTGGCCTTCAGATCCGGATATCGCTCGGAAACCACCATCAAACGGCTCAATGCACCGCTGAGCTGATCCTGGGCCTGCTGGTACTGCTTGAGTTTTTCCGGGTTGTCGAGGGTCGAGGCGTCCACCTGGATCGACGTGGCCTTGGCCCGGGCCTCGATGACAGCGGTCAGGGTTTCCTTCTCGTGGGCCGCATAGCCCTTGACGGTTTCCACCAGGTTGGGAATCAGGTCGGCGCGCCGTTGATACTGGTTCTGCACCTGGCCCCAGGCGGCCTTGGCCTGTTCGTCGAGGGTCGGGATGTTGTTGATGCCGCAGGCGGTCAGCAGCGTGGCCAGCATCAGCAGCGTGACGACCTGCAAACGCGAGCGGTAGGTTGGACTTACATTCATCAGGATGATGCTCCCTTGTGCATTTCATGAAAAAACCGACCGTGAAACCTTCTGGGCCGGCTCTTGGGGCATAATCGCCCGCGCCTCTGGATTGCAACGGGCCGATGGGCTAAAAAGAGGCCCTGCGCAAAAACGCATCCGCCCTCTGGCTGTCGTTTTTGGCTCTGGTTTTTTGAGCCGGCACCCGAACAACAATAGACGCTCCCTAAATTTTGGCTGGCCGGCGTGTACATCGCCGTTTGGGCCCTTGAGAAAACTATTCATGAAGAAGCTGTGTTTGCTGGGCCTGTTCGTCAGCCTGGCCAGTCATAACGTATTGGCCGCCACGACGCCCGCACCCCTGGAGAACAAGGACGCCTTCGTCAGCAACCTGATGAAGCAAATGACCCTCGATGAAAAAATCGGCCAGTTGCGCCTGATCAGCATCGGCCCGGAAATGCCTCGCGAAATGATCCGCAAGGAAATCGCGGCGGGCAACATCGGCGGTACGTTCAACTCGATCACCCGCCCGGAAAACCGGCCGATGCAGGACGCGGCCATGCGCAGCCGCCTGAAGATCCCGATGTTCTTCGCCTACGACGTGATCCACGGCCACCGCACCATTTTCCCGATTCCGCTGGCCCTGGCCTCGAGCTGGGACATGGACGCCATCGGCCTGTCGGGGCGCATCGCCGCCAAGGAAGCCGCGGCCGACAGCCTCGACATCACCTTCGCGCCGATGGTCGATATCTCCCGCGACCCACGCTGGGGCCGCACCTCCGAAGGCTTCGGCGAAGACACCTACCTGGTGTCGCGCATTGCCGGCGTGATGGTCAAGGCGTTCCAGGGCACGGGCGCGAACGCGGCCGACAGCATCATGGCCAGCGTCAAGCACTTCGCCCTGTACGGCGCGGTCGAGGGTGGCCGCGACTACAACGTGGTCGACATGAGCCCGGTCAAGATGTACCAGGATTACCTGCCGCCCTACCACGCGGCGATCGAGGCCGGCGCGGGCGGCGTGATGGTCGCGCTGAACTCGATCAACGGCGTGCCGGCCACCGCCAACACCTGGCTGATGAACGACCTGCTGCGCAAGGAATGGGGGTTCAAGGGCCTGGCCGTCAGTGACCACGGGGCGATTTTCGAGCTGATCAAGCACGGCGTTGCCGCCGACGGTCGCGAAGCGGCGAAGCTGGCGATCAAGGCCGGCATCCACATGAGCATGAACGACACCCTGTACGGCAAAGAGCTGCCAGGGCTGCTCAAGTCCGGCGAGATCCAGCAGAGCGATATCGACAACGCGGTGCGTGCGGTGCTGGGCGCCAAGTACGACATGGGCCTGTTCAAGGACCCGTACCTGCGCATCGGCAAGGCCGAGGACGATCCGGTCGACACCTACGCCGACAGCCGCCTGCACCGCGCCGAGGCCCGTGATGTGGCGCGCCGCAGCCAGGTGCTGTTGAAGAACCGGAACGAAACCCTGCCGCTGAAGAAAACCGCGAAAATCGCCCTGGTCGGCCCGCTGGCCAAGGCGCCTATCGACATGATGGGCAGCTGGGCCGCTGCCGGTCGCCCTGCTCAATCGGTGACCCTGTTCGACGGCATGAGCAACGCCCTGGGCGACAAGTCGACACTGATCTACGCCCGTGGCGCCAACATCACCAGCGACCCGAAAATCCTCGGTTACCTGAACTTCCTCAACTTCGACGCGCCGGAAGTGGTGGATGACCCGCGCCCGGCCAACGTATTGATCGACGAAGCGGTGAAAGCGGCCAAGGATGCCGATGTGGTCGTTGCCGCCGTCGGCGAATCCCGTGGCATGTCCCACGAGTCGTCGAGCCGCACCGACCTGAACATCCCGGAAAACCAGCGCGAGCTGATCCGCGCCCTGAAAGCCACCGGCAAACCGCTGGTGCTGGTGTTGATGAACGGCCGCCCGCTGACGATCCTCGAAGAGAAGGAACAGGCTGACGCGATCCTGGAAACCTGGTTCAGCGGCACCGAGGGCGGCAACGCCATCGCCGACGTGCTGTTCGGCGACTACAACCCGTCGGGCAAACTGCCGATCAGCATCCCGCGCTCGGTAGGCCAGATTCCGACCTACTACAACCACCTGACCATCGGCCGGCCGTTCACCCCTGGCAAACCGGGCAACTACACCTCGCAGTACTTCGATGACACCACGGGCCCGCTGTTCCCGTTCGGTTATGGCCTGAGCTACACCGATTTCGCCCTGAGCGACATGGCCCTGTCGTCGACCACGCTGAACAAGACCGGCAAGCTCGACGCCAGTGTCACGGTGAAAAACACCGGCAAGCGTGACGGCGAGACCGTGGTGCAGTTGTACATCCAGGATGTGGCCGGTTCGATGATCCGCCCGATCAAGGAACTGAAGAACTTCCAGAAAGTGATGATCAAGGCCGGCGAGCAGAAAGTCGTGCACTTCACCATCACCGAGGACGACCTGAAGTTCTACAACGCCCAGCTCAAATACGCGGCGGAACCGGGCAAGTTCAACGTGCAGATCGGCCTGGATTCAGAGGACGTGACGCAGCAGAGTTTTGAGTTGCTGTAACCGTTCAAACACTGCAAAAACCTGTGGGAGCGGGCTTGCCCGCGATGAGGCCATAACATCCAACATCCAAGTTGCCTGTTAAGCCGCCATCGCGGGCAAGCCCGCTCCCACAGTGGTTTGTGGTGTTCAAAAGATCGGCGTCAACCCCGTCGATCCAGCAGATTCACCACCACCCGATCCACCCATCCCCACACCCGCTGCTTGACCCGTCGCCACAGTGGCCGGCGCCGCCACTCTTCCAGGCTGACTTGCTCGCTCAACCCGAAGTCCCGTTCGAAACTCGTCGCTACCGCCCGGGTCAGTCCGGGGTCCAGCGCTTCCAGGTTGGCTTCCAGGTTGAAACGCAGGTTCCAGTGATCGAAATTGCACGAGCCGATGCTCACCCAGTCATCGATCAGGACCATTTTCAGGTGCAGGAAACATGGCTGGTACTCGAAGATCTTCACCCCGGCCTTGAGCAGTCGCGGGTAGTAGCGATGCCCGGCGTAGCGCACGGACGGGTGATCGGTTCGCGGGCCGGTCAGCAGCAACCGCACATCGACGCCCCGGGCGGCGGCCCGGCGCAGGGAACGGCGGACTTTCCAGGTCGGCAGAAAGTACGGTGTGGCCAGCCAGATCCGGCGCTGGCCGCTGTTCAGGGCACGCACCAGCGATTGCAGTATGTCCCGGTGCTGGCGGGCGTCGGCATAGGCCACCCGGCCCATGCCCTCGCCTATGGACGGCACCCGTGGCAGGCGCGGCAAGCCGAAATGCGAGGCCGGTCGCCAGGCGCGACGATGGCGGTTGGCGATCCACTGACGGTCGAACAGCAACTGCCAGTCGAGCACCAGCGGGCCGGTGATTTCCACCATCACCTCATGCCATTCGCTGACGTCTTCGCCCGGTGTCCAGAACTCATCCGTCACACCCGTACCGCCGACCACGGCCAGGCTCTGGTCCACCAGCAGCAGCTTGCGGTGATCGCGGTAGAAGTTGCCGACCCAACGTCGCCAACTCAGGCGATTGTAAAAACGCAGCTCCACACCGGCGGACAACAGCCGCTGACGCAAGGCCAGGGTGAAGGCGAGGCTGCCGTAATCATCGAACAGGCAGCGCACCCGCACACCGCGCTCGGCGGCCTGCACCAAGGCCTGGACCATGGCTTCGGCGCAGGCGCCCGCCTCCACCAGATACAGCTCCAGTTCGACCTGTTCTTCAGCCCGGGCAATCGCCACCAGCATGCGCGGAAAAAACTGCGGACCATCGACCAGCAGTTCGAAGTGGTTGCCTTCACGCCATGGAAAAATCGCTCCGGCCATGTCAGCGCGCCGCGAAAATCAGTACCGCACTCACCGGTACCGACAGGCTGATCGCCGACAAACCGGCCATTTTGCGCAACGCTTCCAGGCCGGGAGCCAAATCGAAATCTTCGGCGTTGATCACCAGCGGCTCGAGGGTCACCACCTGAAAGCGCCGGTCATCGAGACGGGTCGCCAGCAGTTGGGCGTTGTACTCATGTTGTTTGCCGTGCAGGTCGACCGTCAGCGGCAGGCGCAATTCCAGCTGCGCACCGGGAGCGAGGTCGTTGATCGGGCGCAGATCGATTTTCGTGGTGATCAAGGCCTCGGCAAACCGGTCGATCTGGAACAGCTCCTTGCGCATGCGCTCGTCGCGCAGCGCAATGCCGCTGTTGATCGACTCCAGCTCGACTTCCACCCGCGCCAGCCCCTCGGGATCGACCTTGCCGTGCAACACCAGAAAGCGCTGCACTTCGGAAACATTGGCACTCTTGGTGCTGACGAATGACAGGCGCGAAGACTCGCCGTCGAGGTACCAGTCGGCGCGGGCCGACAACGCGGCGCCGGTCAGCAGCAGGAAAGTGAGGGTTTGGAGAGTGGAGCGCTTGAACATAGAGACTCGTCAGGCAAAGAAACCTGTGCTGAACCTTAACTGGCCTGACACAGGTTGCAAGAAATGTGTTGCCTTGAGTCTCTAAACCGCCACAAGTTCCTCTCAGGCCATCGCCTGTTGCACATTGCCAATGGTGGTGGCCAGGCTGTTGAGGTGCAGGTTGAGTACCCGTTCCACCGGCGCCTGATCCATCGGCCAGTGCAGCGCCATGCTGCCGACCAGACGGCCATCAGTGCGGATCGGCAGGGCCACCGCGCGAATCAGGAAGGGCAGGCGCACCGGATATTCCCAATAACCCTCGGTGCGCTGGCCGAAGCCTTGGTGCAATGCCTGCTCACGGGTGTTGAACAGGGATTCGTCCGTCATTAGCTCACGGCTGGCCAGGCGCTCCACCTCATGGCGGTCCAGTTCGCCCAGGCAGGCCCGGCCCATGGCCGAATGGAACAGGCTGGCGTGCTGGCCGACGATCTGGCAGTTGTTTGGATATCGCTTGCGCAGCACCGTGGGGATCGCGCTTTCCATGACCTCGATCCGCTCGCCGTCAAAGCACGACAGGTCCGCCACCAGCCCGGTGCGCTCGCTCAACTCCAGCAACAGCGGAGCGGCGTTTTCCACCAGCCGCCGCTTGAAGCGCTGCTGACTGTCACCAAACAGGCGCTTGGCGCACAACCGGTAACGCCGATCGCTCAGGCCGCGATAGATCCAGCCCTGCTCCTGCAACGTCAGCAACATGCGCGACACCGTGGCCTTGGGCAAGGCTGTCAGGTAGTGCAACTCCTCCAGCCCCAACGCCTGATGCTCACCCAGCAACTCGACAATCGCCAGGGCGCGCTCGACGGAACGCACGCTGCCGGATTCTGCCTTGCTCTCCATAGGTTCGATCTCCCTAAGCGCAGATGGATGTTCAATTTGCGCAGCAAGATGCGGGCCCATCGGCCAGTCTCAGGCATGTTGCAGACAGCCGGGCGGCCTGCGTTTGACCCATTGAGTCAACTGTTCATGGGCATACGCCAGTTGCAAAACCGCAAGGTCAGCATGAGCCCGGCCTATGATTTGCAGGCCCATCGGCAGTCCGGCCGGGTTGAACCCCACCGGCACACTCATGCTCGGCAAGCCGGCCAGGGTCGGCCCGATGACAACCTCCATCCAGCGGTGGTAAGTGTCCATGCTCTGGCCGCCAACGAAGCGCGGCCACGGAGTTTGTGCATCAAAAGGAAACACTTGGGTGGTGGGCAGCAACAGAAAATCGTAACGCTCGAACAATTCGTTCAACGCCCGATACCACTCGCTGCGACTGACCGAGGCCTGATAGACATCCGCCGCCGTCAGACGCAGCCCGCCTTCGACTTCCCATCGGGCTTCGGGTTTGAGTAGTTCGCGTTTTTGCGCGTCGGCATACAGCCCGCCGAGGCTGCCTTGCACCAGCCAGTGGCGATGCACCAGCCAGGTTTGCCACAGGCGCTCCATGGAGAAATCCGGCTGACAGGCCTCGACCTTGCAACCCAGTGTCGCGAAGTCCTGCAACGCCGATTCACACAGCCCCATGACACCGGGGTCCATCGGCAGGTAGCCGTTGTAGTCCCCCAGCCAGCCGAGCCGCACATCCCTGAAATCCTGCTGCAACGACTGGTGAAACACCGCCGGATCCTCAGTCAGCGACAACGGCACGCGCGGGTCGTACCCGGCCTGGGTGCCGAGCAAACGGGCAACATCGGTGACCGTGCGGCCCATCGGTCCTTCGGTGGCCAGTTGCTGGACGAACATTTCCGGCCCGGGCCCGAATGGCACACGCCCCTGGGATGGACGAAATCCATAGACGTTGTTGAACGCCGCCGGATTGCGCAGCGAGCCCATCATGTCGCTGCCGTCGGCCACCGGCAGCATGCGCAACGCCAGCGCCACCGCCGCCCCGCCACTGCTGCCGCCGGCAACCAGGGTCGGGTCGTAGGCGTTGGTGGTGGTACCGAACACGCTGTTGAAGGTTTGCGAGCCGAGGCCGAATTCCGGGACGTTGCTCTTACCGATGATGATTGCCCCGCAGTCACGCACCCGCGCCACGCTGATGGCGTCGTGTTGCGGAACCTGCTCGGCGAACAGTGGCGAGCCCAGGGTAGTGCGCAAACCGACGGTGGCCGCCAGGTCTTTGACCGCCTGCGGCATGCCGTGCATCCAGCCACGGGACTGGCCCCGCTCGAGTTGGCGATCACACTCGTCGGCCTCTGCCAGCAACGCCTCGGCCGGACGCAGGGACACCAGCGCATTGACCAGCGGGTTGAAGCGTTCGATCTGCGCCAGATAAGCCTGCATCACCTCGCGGCAGGACACCTGCCGCCCATGAATGGCCCCGGACAGCACGTCGGCGTCCATTTCAACAATCGGATGGCTGCTCAAGATTTCACCCCAAGATTGAGTTCAACGGATCTTTTTGCCCGTGGTGCTTCCTGCATGCAGTAGGTGCCGAGCAACGTCAGCAAGCAGGCGAACAACACGTAGAACGATGGCGCCACCGGTGTCGCCAGGACCTTGCTCAACCAGGTGACGATCAGCGGCGCAAATCCGCCGAAGACCATGACCGCGACGTTGTAAGCCACCGACACCCCGGTGGAGCGCACTTCGATGGGAAACTGCTCGGCCAGCGCGGTCGGGGCCGGGCCGAAAAACCCGCCGATCGCACTGCACAGCAACAGCTGCATCACCAGCAAACGCTCCACCGATGGCGCCGCCGCCACCCACACGTACAAGGGATACACCATCAGGAAAAACGCCAGGGTGAAGGCCATCAACACCGGGCGGCGACCGAGGCGGTCCGACAGTGCGCCGGATAAGGGAATGACCACGGTCATCAGCGCCACCGCGAGCATTTGCACGAGCAGCACCTGATCCAGCGGCAGGCCGAGATTCTTGTGGGCGAAGGTCGGCATGTTCACCAACACCACGTAGAACGACACGGTCGCGCCACAGGCCAGGCCCATCGACACCAGAATGCTGCGTCGGTGTAAACGGATCACTTGCATCAGGCCTGGGCTCGCACCTTTGGCCTGTTTACGCGCTTCAAGAAACTCCTCCGGCTCTTCCATGTGCTTGCGAATCCACAGCCCGACCGGGCCGATCAGCAGACCCAGCACAAAGGGAATCCGCCAGCCCCAGCTCTCAAGTGCCTCAGGGGACAGCAGGTGGGTGAACAATGCGACCATCGCCGCCCCGGAGAACACTGCCAGGCATTGCCCGACCAATTGCCACGAGCCGTACAAACCCTTGCGGTGCGCGGGTGCGCTCTCCACCAGGAACGCCGTGGCGCTGGCGTATTCGCCACCCGTGGCGAAGCCTTGCAGCATCCGCGCAACCACGATCAACAGTGGCGCACCCATGCCGATAGCGGCGTAGTTCGGTGCAAACGCAATCAGTGCGATGGATACAGTCATCAGGCGAATGATCATCTGCATCGCCGCCTTACGCCCTTTGCGGTCCGAATACATGCCCAGCAAAATGCCGCCCACCGGACGCATGAAAAAGCCGACGCCGAAAGTCGCCAGAGCCATCAGCAAGGAGGCGTATTCGTCGTCAGACGGGAAAAACTGCCGGGCGATGATGCTCGCGAGAAAGCCGTAAACGATGAAGTCATACCATTCCAGCGCGTTGCCGATAACCGCGGCGACCACCTGCCGGGTGCGCGAAACGCCTGTGCTCGAAGTCTGCATGGGGGAACTCTCCAGAAACCTGTTGGGTAACGGCGGGCACGACAGCGCGTGCCCGGTCCAGCGGCAGTAGACAGTGGCGGGAATCAGGCCGGCTTGAGCCAGCTCTCGGTCAGCGCGCCCCAGTACGCGGCACCGGTCAGCAGGATGTCGTCGTTGAAGTCATACGCAGGGTTGTGGACCATCGGCCGGGACACGCCATTGCCGATGAACAGGTAGGCGCCGGGGCAGCGTTGCAGCATCCAGGCGAAGTCTTCGCTGCCCATGAGCTTGGGTGTGTTGCCGTCCACCGCATCAGCGCCAACCAACTCGACACCGACCTGACGGGCGAACTCGGTTTCGGTGGCGTGGTTGACCAGCACCGGATAAGCCGGACGATGTTCAATGCGTGAGCTGCAACCGAAGCTTTGCGCCTGGGACTCGATGATTGCGCGCACACGTTCGAGGGTCTGCTCGCGCACCTGGGCGTTCAGCGCCCGCAGGCTCAGGCGCAGGATCGCCTGTTGTGGAATGACGTTGGCCGCCTCCCCGGCCTGCAGCGCCCCGACCGTGACCACCGCCGCCTGCTGCGCATCGATGTTGCGCGCGACCACGGTCTGCAGGGCCATGACCACACTGGCTGCCGCCACCAGCGGATCGACCGCCAGATGCGGCATCGAGCCGTGGCCGCCGACCCCTTCGATGGTGACGTTAAGCAAATCCTGCGAGGCCATCATCGGCCCCTCGCGAAAACCCAAATGGCCGGCGGGCAGCCCCGGCATGTTGTGCATGCCGAACAACGCGTCGCAGGGGAAACGTTCGAGCAAGCCATCGGCGAGCATTGCCTCGGCGCCGCCCTGGCCCTCTTCGGCAGGCTGGAAAATCAACGTCAGGGTGCCGTCGAACTGGCGGGTCGCCGCCAGGTAGCGCGCCGCGCCCAGCAACATCGTGGTGTGACCGTCATGCCCACAGGCATGCATGCAGCCCTGATGTCGGCTGCTGTAGGTTGCGCCGGTGTTCTCGATGATCGGCAGCGCGTCCATGTCCGCCCGCAGCCCAAGTCTGCGCGGGCTGCTGCCGTTACGCAGGACGCCGACCACACCGGTCTTGCCGACCCCGGTGTGCACCTCGTAACCCCAATCCCTCAGGGACTTGGCCACCAGCGCCGAGGTACGGTTTTCCTCGAAGCCGAGTTCCGGGTGGGCGTGGATGTCCTGGCGGGTGGCGTGCAGGTCGCTGGCCACGTCGTTGAGCCAGGCAAGGATGTGCTGATATCGGGTCATGACGATTGTCCTCGGGCCGGGTGTAGTCCCGTTCTTGTTGTTCGCTGTGATTTCGCGACACGTCAAAGGCAGGTCGCGCTCACCGCCAGATAACCGCGAGTCGCGCGCCAGGACAATCGAATGTGGTTCCACAGGGTGGAACCTGAAGGGAAATCAGGGCTGCAAGCGGCAACCCTGGCGCTCGCCGACCCACACCGCGCTGTTGCTGCGGCCCATGCCGCTGACCGTGACACGCTTGCCGGCCGGGTCATCGGCAAAGCCGCTGGCGGGTAGCCACTGTTTCACATAACCGTGGCAGTACTCGGCATCGTTGTTCATCACGTAGCGGCACGAACAGTACTCCTTGGCGGTGTAAGCGCTGATGATGTCGGGGAACGCCCACAGCGCCACCCGCTCGTGCCAGATCCAGCCGAGCAAGGCAATTAGCAGAATCAGCAACAGAGAGCTGATCGGTCGACGGCGAATGAAAGCGCTCATGGCAGCACCTTTCCGGAAAAGGCCTTGAGCGCGAATTTGAGCAATTCGTTGTGCCGGTAGCTGCCGTCGCGGTCATCGCCATAGCGCACGATCACCAGCTGTTCACTGGGGATCACGTACATTGCCTGGCCCCAATGACCCAACGCGGCGAAGGTGTCGGCGGGGGCGTCGGGCCAGGGTCGTGCCGCCCCCTCGACGGCTCGATTGAGCCACCATTGACCGCCGGGGACGGCATCGTCTTCGTGTGCGTGATAGTGAGCGAACGGTTCGCGGTTGAACGCCACCCAATCCTTGGGCAGCAGTTGCTTGTCTGCCCAGCGACCCTCGCGGGCCATCAACAGACCGACCCGGGCCAGGTCCCGTGCAGTGAGGTAGGCATAGGACGACGCGACGAAAGTGCCCGTGGCATCTGTTTCCCAGATCGCGTGGCGAATGCCCAGCGGTTCGAACAATGCAGTCCACGGAAAGTCGGGATAACGGCCGGGACCGACGATGGTTTTCAGCGCGGCGGACAACAGGTTGCTGTCGCCGCTGGAGTAGCGAAATGCCTGGCCTGGCGCCGCGTAGGCAGCATGGGCTGCGGTGAACGCGGCCATGTCGTGGTGACCGCGGGTGTAGAGCATGGCCACCACCGACGATTTCAGCGGCGCGTATTCGTAGTCTTCTTGCCAATCCAGGCCCGAGGCCCAGTGCATCAGGTCGGCCATGGTCAGGCCGGGGGATTTTTGCAGGGGCGGATAAAACTTCGCCACAGGGTCGTCGAGCTTGAACAACCCTTCGCCGTAGGCCACACCAAGGACCGTGGCCATCAGGCTCTTGCTGATCGACCAGGCCAGGTGCGGCGTCTCGGCCGTCGTCGGGCCGGCGTAGCGTTCGTAGATCAACCGGCCGTCGCGAATCACCAGCAAGGCATCGGTGCGAATGCCCTGGCGAGTGGTGTCATCGCGGGACGGGAAGGCGTAGGCCTCCAGGGCTTGCAGCGCCGGACCGGTCGGCGTCGGGGTGGTCAGCCATTGCTCCGCGGGCCAGGATTCGGCCCGGGCCGTGAAGCTGAGCAACAGCAGGAACATCAGGGACAAGCCTTTGGGCATGGCGAGAGCTCGGAGATTGAACCTGCTGAGCCTAGTCGAGGTTGATGACAGTTCTGAAGTGTGCGCTGCCTGTGAGGGCCTCATCGCTGGCAAGCCAGCTCCCACAGGGATCTCGCTCACACCAAAGATCCCCTGTGGGAGCTGGCTTGCCAGCGATGAGGCCAGTCAATTCAACGAATATTGCGCCAGTGCCTTGGCCAACCGCTTCCCCCTAGCCCCCGCCGCCAACTCCATCACCGCCTGATCCCGCTGCCACATCGTCGCCCACTCTGGAGGCCCTCCAGCCAGCGCCTCATTCACCTCGGCCTTGAGCCCTTCGAACTGTGCAAACAACCCGCCCAGCACCACATGCCCGGCCAGGCTGGTCGGTGGCTGGCGACTGGTTTCCGCACACCCGGCCAAAAGCCCCAGCAAGCGCAATTGCAGGCCCTGCGGCCAATCGCATTCCTGACCGACGCCATACAACCACGCTGTCATCGCACTCAGCACATAGATGTCTTCCAGCGTGCGGAACGGTTTGACGTACGCATCCCAACCATCCCCCGCGAGCAGCTCGCACAACGCATTATCCAGAATCAACCGGCCATGGCTGATGTCCGGCATCAACGGGATCGGCGTCAGTTTTTCCACGCGCACACCCGGCTCATCGCGATAGATCACCGCCAGGCTCAAGCGTGGGTCGGCGTCGGCTTCCTCATTACGCGCCGCCACCAGCAACCAGTCGGCGGCGTCGCCGGCGGTGACGAAATCCTTGCGTCCGCTCAGGCGCAAGCCACTCAGTCGGGTCTGCATGTCCGCCGGGCGCAGGCTGCGCTGTTCGGTGGCGCACAACGCGCCGAGGCTCAGCGGCGCGCTCGGCCAGAGCATGCGCAATGCCGCTTGGTAGCCCACCAGAAACGCCAGCCCCGGCGTCGCCATCAACCGCCCGCCCAGCACCGCCAATTCAAACGGCGTAACCGTACCCAACTGCTGCAACAAGGTCGCGAAACCTTCGGCCAGGTCCGGGTTGGCGGGCAAGCGATCACGGCGGTTCAACAGGGTTTGCCAGGGCATAAGAGGCTCCTTGTGGGCTGTCATATAAGCATCACCAAAGCTTAATGGCGATGACACCGGGGCTACATAGCCTGACTTTGCACAACACGGCTAGACAAAGAAAGTCGATTCGCTGTAGCCCAAAGACGGGTGAGCAGCCCGCACGGAGATTCGTCATGACTCAGATCGCCCGCATCAGCGACACCGGCAACGAACGCCGCCTGCAAGCCGAACGCCTGGTGGGTGCCGAGGCTTTGCAGGAAGCCCAGGCCTTGCGCTTCAACGTGTTCAGCGGCGAATTCAACGCCAAACTCAAGGGTGCCGAGCTGGGTCTGGACATGGATGACTACGACGTTCACTGCGCTCACATCGGCGTGCGTGACCTGAACACCGGGCGTCTGGTGGCGACCACCCGTTTGCTCGACCACACGGCGGCCAGCAGCCTGGGCAGGTTCTACAGCGAAGAAGAATTCAGCCTCCACGGCCTGGTGCACCTGCAAGGCCCGATCCTGGAAATCGGTCGCACCTGCGTCGACCCGGCCTACCGTAACGGCGGCACCATCGCTGTGCTCTGGGGCGAACTGGCGGAAGTCCTGAACCAGGGTGGCTACAGCTACCTGATGGGTTGCGCGAGCATTCCGATGCAGGATGGCGGCGTGCAGGCCCACGCGATCATGCAGCGTCTGCGCGAGCGCTACCTGTGCACCGAACACCTGCGCGCCGAGCCGAAAAAACCGCTGCCGAGCCTGGACATCCCGTCGAACGTGATTGCCGAAATGCCACCGCTGCTCAAGGCCTACATGCGCCTGGGCGCGAAGATTTGCGGCGAGCCTTGCTGGGACGAAGACTTCCAGGTCGCCGACGTGTTCATCCTGCTCAAGCGCGACGAACTCTGCCCGCGCTACGCCAAACACTTCAAGGCGGCGGTGTAATGAGCCGGTTGCGCGTGTACGCGCGAGTCGCGCGAGTGCTGCTGGTGGTGACGCTGGGGCTGGGCATGGCCAGTGTGTTCGGGGTGTTCGAGCGCCTGGGACTGGCCCATTCGATGGCGCGCCGGCAGCGCTGGTCGCGTTTTTTCATGGCCCGCCTGAGCAACGCCCTACCCTTCGACGTGACCGTCCACGGCGAGTTGCCGAAGGCGCCGATGCTCTGGGTCAGCAACCACGTGTCCTGGACCGACATCCCGCTGCTGGGCATGCTCACGCCGCTGTCGTTCCTGTCCAAGGCCGAAGTGCGCACCTGGCCTGTGGCCGGTTGGTTGGCGGCCAAGGCCGGCAGCCTGTTCATCCGTCGTGGCTCGGGTGACAGCCAGTTGATCCGCAAGCAGATGACCCGTCATCTGGAACAGGCACACCCACTGCTGATGTTCCCGGAAGGCACCACCACCGATGGCCGTTCGCTGCGTACGTTCCATGGCCGCCTGTTGTCCGCCGCCATCGATTCCGAAGTGGCGATGCAGCCGGTGGCGATTCGTTACGTGCGTGACGGCAGGCCTTGCGCACTGGCGCCATTCATTGGCGACGATGATCTGCTCTCGCACCTGATGCGCCTGTTCGGCAACGACCGTGGCGGCGTGGAGATTCATCTGCTCAAGCCGATCGCTTGCGAAGGTCGGGAACGCGCGGCATTGGCGTTCGAGGCGCAGCAGGCGGTGCAGAAGGTGTTATTCGGGGCGATTCCGGAAAAACAGCAAGTTCCAATGCGCCCCGCAATTGCTGCGTAAACACACATCCCTGTGGGAGCGGGCTTGCCCGCGATGGCGGCTTAGCATTCAACTGTGATGTTGAATGAATTACCGCAATCGCGGGCAAGCCCGCTCCCACAGTGACTTATGGTGTTGGATAGTTCCGGGCAAAATCCTGTAGCTGCGGATAGAACAACCGAAAGTCCTCGCTCAACGGTTCATACAACCGGCGCAACTCCTGCATCGCCGCCGCCAGCTCTTCCGGTCGGGTCAGGCGCCGCGAGATCCCGCGCAACACCTGCTCCAGCACTTCGAACTGCTGATACGACCCCAACCAGTCATTGGCCACCATGTGCGGCGCGATCTTCGCCAGCCGCTCCGGCAGTTGCCGTTCGCTGGACAATGCCCGATAGACGTCCGAGGTGAACAACGCCAGAGGCCGGTCGGCATACAGCGCCCAGTCCCGAGCCAGGCAATGGTCGAAAAACACGTCGAGGACGATCCCCGCGTAGCGCCGACGGGTCAGGGAGAAACGCGACAGCGCGACATCCACCAGCGGATGGCGATCGGTGAACACGTCGATGCTGCGGTGCAACTGGATAGCCCCCTCGATTTCCGGAGCGAACTGCCCTTGCAGGCGTCCCTTGACGAAATCGCCATACAGGCTGCCGAGCAATTGGCCGGGACGCTGGCCACCGAGGTGAAGATGTGCGAGATAGTTCATGGGCGCAGCTTAGCACTGCCCCCTTGTCTTGTTACACTCAACGTATCGTTATAACTCGATATACCGAAATGTGAGCGGCTCAGAGCCAAATCATATTTGTATATCGCGAAATACCGATTTAAAGTTCGCCTCATCGCGATATAGCGTTTTAAACATCACGAGCCCACATCATGACCATCAACCTCGACGAAATAATAAAAGCCCTGGCACACCCGGTACGGCGAGAAATCCTGCACTGGCTCAAGGACCCGACCGTCGAATTTCCCGACCAGTCCCACAGCAACGAGCACGGCGTTTGCGCCGGGCAGATCGATCAACGTTGCGGCCTGTCGCAGTCCACGGTGTCCGCACACCTGGCGACCCTGCAACGCGCCGGCCTGATCAGCAGCCGCAAAGTCGGCCAGTGGCACTTTTTCAAACGCAACGAGGAAACCATCCAGGAATTCCTCAAGACCTTCAGCCAAGAGCTCTGAAGCCGAAAAGGAATTAGATAATGCCCCTCTCGCTACTCATCCTCGCCTTGAGCGCCTTCGCCATCGGCACCACCGAGTTCGTCATCATGGGCCTGCTGCCCAACGTGGCAGCCGACCTCGGTGTGTCGATTCCCGGTGCCGGCTGGCTGGTGACCGGTTACGCCCTGGGCGTGGCCATCGGTGCGCCGTTCATGGCGCTGGCCACGGCCAGACTGCCGCGCAAGGCAGCCCTGGTGGCGCTGATGGGCATCTTCATTATCGGCAACCTGCTCTGCGCAGTGGCCGGCGACTACAACGTGCTGATGTTTGCCCGTGTGGTCACCGCCCTGTGCCATGGCGCCTTCTTCGGCATCGGTTCAGTGGTAGCCGCCGGCCTGGTGCCTGCGAACAAACGCGCTTCGGCCGTGGCCCTGATGTTCACCGGCCTGACCCTGGCCAACGTCCTCGGCGTGCCGTTGGGCACCGCCCTCGGTCAGGAAGCCGGCTGGCGCTCGACCTTCTGGGCCGTGACCGTGATTGGTGTGATCGCCCTGATCGGTCTGATCCGCTTCCTGCCGGCACAGCGTGATGAAGAAAAACTCGACATGCGCGCCGAACTGGCCGCACTCAAGGGCGCCGGCATCTGGCTGTCCCTGAGCATGACCGCGCTGTTCGCCGCCTCGGTGTTCACCCTGTTCACCTACGTTGCGCCGCTGCTCGGCGAAGTCACCGGCGTCTCGCCCCGTGGCGTGACCTGGACCCTGATGCTGATCGGCCTGGGCCTGACGGTGGGCAACATCATCGGCGGCAAGCTGGCTGACAAAGGCATGGCCGCGACCCTGATCGGCGTGTTCGTCACCATGGCCGTGGTGTCCACCGTGCTGACCTGGACCAGCGTCGCGCTGATCCCGACCGAAATCACCCTGTTCCTCTGGGCCACCGCGTGTTTTGCCGCCGTACCGGCGCTGCAAGTGAACGTAGTGACCTTCGGCAAGGCCGCACCGAACCTGGTGTCGACCCTGAACATCGGCGCATTCAACGTCGGCAACGCCTTGGGTGCCTGGGTCGGCGGCAGTGTGATCGCCCACGGCTTCGGCTTGACCAGCGTGCCGCTCGCCGCAGCCGCACTGGCAGTACTCGCCCTGCTGGTCACCCTGATCACTTTCCGTCAGAGCGGCAATCCCGATCTGGCACCTGCTACCCACTGATTCACCATTACCTCACGAGGGTTGTATTAGATGACGACTATTTTCGATCCGATCAAACTGGGCGACCTCGAGTTGGCCAACCGCATCATCATGGCGCCGCTGACCCGCTGCCGCGCCGACGAAGGCCGAGTGCCGAACGCGCTGATGGCCGAGTACTACGTGCAGCGCGCCTCCGCCGGCCTGATCCTCAGCGAAGCCACTTCGGTCACCCCGATGGGCGTCGGCTACCCGGACACCCCGGGCATCTGGTCCAACGACCAGGTACGTGGCTGGTCCAACGTGACCAAGGCGGTCCATGGCGCGGGCGGCAAGATCTTCCTGCAACTGTGGCACGTGGGCCGGGTGTCGCACCCGTCGTACCTGAACGGTGATGCCCCGGTCGCGCCGAGCGCCATACAGCCAAAGGGCCACGTCAGCCTGGTGCGCCCGATGGCCGACTACCCAACGCCGCGCGCCCTGGAAACCGCTGAAATCGCCGACATCGTCGACGCTTACCGCGTCGGTGCCGAGAACGCCAAGGCCGCCGGCTTCGACGGCGTGGAAATCCACGGCGCCAACGGCTACCTGCTCGACCAGTTCCTGCAAAGCAGCACCAACCAGCGCACCGACAACTACGGCGGTTCCCTGGAAAACCGTGCCCGCCTGCTGTTGGAAGTGACTGACGCCGCCATCGAAATCTGGGGCGCCGGCCGCGTCGGTGTGCACCTGGCACCACGCGCCGATTCCCATGACATGGGCGATGACAACCTGACTGAAACCTTCACCTACGTGGCTCGTGAACTGGGCAAGCGTGGCATCGCCTTCATCTGCTCCCGCGAGAAAGAAGGTGCGGACAGCCTCGGCCCACAGCTCAAGGAAGCCTTCGGCGGCCCTTACATCGCCAACGAGCGCTTCACCAAGGACAGCGCCAATGCCTGGCTGGCCAGCGGCAAGGCCGATGCGGTCGCCTTTGGCGTGCCGTTCATTGCCAACCCGGACTTGCCGGCCCGCTTGAAAGCCGATGCGCCGCTGAACGAAGCGCGTCCGGAACTGTTCTACGCCAAGGGCCCGGTCGGCTACATCGACTACCCGACGCTGTAAGCCGCTGCCATTGAAACGCAAAAGCCCCGACTCGAAAGAGCCGGGGCTTTTTGTTATCTGGCGGATTAACACCATCTACTGTGGGAGCGAGCTTGCTCGCGATGGCGGCGTAACCATCAACGAAGACGTCGACTGACACACCGCTATCGCGAGCAAGCTCGCTCCCACAGGGGGTGCGATTATCGGCAGATGCTCACAGACTCGACACAAAATCCCTACAAATTACTGAGCTTGCTACCTGTCAACCTGCCGACTGTAAGTATATAAAAGCACCCCATTGTCGAAGGACGCGTGAAGAACTGTTCATCTTCGGCTTCAACGGTTGACACACAAGACGCCGATTACGCATTTTGCTTTATTTGCGCAGGCTGGGGCTCAAGCGCAGCATGTCCAGCCCTGTATCGACCCAACGCGCGGCTTCGGTGTGTAACTCAAAGCTGTCGGGGGCCAGCAACCACTGGTACAGGATGCCATCGATATAAGCATGCAGGCTGATCGCAGCGCGGGCGGTGTCTAGGTTTTCCGGCAATTGGCCACGATTCACCGCATTACTCAGCGCCAGGCCGATCCGCAGATTGCATTCGAGGCTGGCTGACACCCGTTGCTGGCGCAGGTCGCACATTTCATCGGTGAATTCGCACTTATGAAAAAGAATCTCATTGATGCGTCGGGTTTTCGGGTCCAGCGCAATCTGATGAAACAAATGAATCAGCAGTTTGCGCATGCAGCCCAGAGGATCGAGTTCGTCTTCGCTCTCGCTGGCCTTGGCCATTTCTTCCAGCGGCTCATGCAGGGTGTCGAGCATGGCCTGCACCAGATCCGCCTTGTTGCTGAAATGCCAGTAAATGGCCCCGCGAGTGACGCCGGCCAGGGTCGCGATGTCCGCCAGGGTCGTGCGCGCCACGCCTCGCTCGTAAAAGGCCTTTTCGGCCGCCACGAGAATTTGCGCGCGGGTTTCCTGAGCTTCCTCTTTGGTACGACGGACCATGGCAGTACAACCTCAATCAGGGTGCTTCAGCGATGTCTGAATATCAGCTGAATAAAAGTGGGGCGAACGTTCTGGGGGTTCGTCCCCGGCCTACAATTTCTACCTTTCAACGTCTTGTGTAACGACGGTGATACGCAGCCTGGGTCTTTACAAACAACCATGTACGTAAGTATATTCCTTAGCAAGCTACTTATCCACTCGGTAAACAAATTTCAACCTTCCACCTTTCCGGTGCGCTCCTTGCGCGCCTGACCCGAGGATTTTCATGCAATTCAAGCCAGCTGTTACCGCTCTGGTCGCCGCCGTCGCCCTGGCATCGCTACTCAGCGGATGCAAAAAGGAAGAGGCAGCACCGGTCGCCCCACCCCCTCAGGTCGGCGTCGTGACTCTGCAACCGCAAGCTTTCACCCTGACCTCCGATCTGCCCGGCCGTACCAGTGCGTTCCGCATCGCCGAAGTCCGCCCGCAGGTCAACGGCATCATTCTCAAGCGCCTGTTCAAGGAAGGCAGCGACGTCAAGGCCGGCCAGCAGCTGTATCAGATCGATCCGTCGGTCTATGACGCGACCTTGAAAAGCGCCGAAGCCAACCTGCGTTCGACCAAGTCGATTTCCGACCGCTACAAGCAATTGGTCGACGAGCAGGCTGTAAGCCGTCAGGAATACGACACCGCAGTCGCCAACCGCCTGCAATCGGAAGCCGCGCTGCAATCTGCCCAGATCAACGTGCGCTACACCAAGGTCTATGCCCCGCTGACCGGCCGCATCGGCCGCTCCTCGGTGACCGAAGGCGCGCTGGTCAGCAATGCCCAGGTCGATGCGATGGCGGTGATCCAGCAGATCGACCCGATCTACGTCGACGTGACGCAGTCCTCGGTCGAGCTGTTGCAACTGCGTCGTGAGCTGGAAAGCGGTCGCCTGCAAAAGGCCGGTGACAACGCCGCTTCGGTCAAGCTGACCCTCGAAGACGGCAGCGAGTACAAGCTGGACGGCAAGCTGGAGTTCTCGGAAATCTCGGTTGACCAGACCACCGGTTCCGTCACCCTGCGCGCCATTTTCCCCAACCCTGACCACACCCTTCTGCCTGGCATGTTCGTGCACGCCAAGTTGCTGGCCGGTGTGAACAGCGCGGCGATCCTGGCCCCGCAGCAAGGCGTGACCCGCGACCTCAAGGGTTCGCCGACCGCACTGGTCGTCGGCCCGGACAACAAGGTCGAACTGCGTCAACTCAAGGCCAACCGCACCGTCGGTAACCAGTGGCTGATCGAAGACGGCCTCAAGGCCGGCGATCGCCTGATTACCGAAGGTCTGCAATTCGTCAAACCTGGCATCGAAGTCAAGGCCAGTGAAGCGACCAACGTAGCCGTAAAGAACCCGGCCCCCGCCCAGGCAGCTGACAAAGCCTCTGGCGGCAAAGGGGAGTAAACCATGTCGAAATTTTTTATCGACCGTCCGATTTTCGCCTGGGTAATTGCCCTGGTGATCATGTTGGTCGGGGCACTATCGATCCTGCGGTTGCCGATCAACCAGTACCCGAGCATCGCACCACCCGCGATCGCCATCTCCGTGACCTACCCGGGTGCTTCGGCACAAACGGTACAGGACACCGTGGTCCAGGTGATCGAGCAACAGCTCAACGGTATCGACAACCTGCGTTATGTCTCGTCGGAAAGTAACTCCGACGGCACCATGACCATTACCGCGACCTTCGAGCAAGGCACCAACTCCGACACCGCGCAGGTTCAGGTCCAGAACAAGCTGAACCTGGCCACCCCGCTGCTGCCGCAGGAAGTGCAACAGCAAGGTATCCGCGTCACCAAGGCCGTGAAGAACTTCCTGTTGGTGATCGGCGTGGTGTCGCGTGACGGCAGCATGACCAAGGACGACCTGTCCAACTACATCGTGTCGAACATGCAGGACCCGATCTCGCGAACCGCCGGTGTCGGTGACTTCCAGGTGTTCGGTTCGCAGTACGCCATGCGTATCTGGCTCGACCCGGCCAAGTTGAACAACTACAACCTGACCCCGATCGACGTCAAGACCGCCATCGCCGCGCAGAACGTCCAGGTGTCGTCCGGCCAGCTCGGCGGCCTGCCTGCCCTGCCCGGCACCCAGCTGAACGCGACGATCATCGGCAAGACCCGCCTGCAGACCGCCGAGCAATTCGACAAGATCCTGCTCAAGGTCAACAAGGACGGCTCCCAGGTTCGCCTCAAAGATGTTGCCGAAGTCGGCCTGGGTGGCGAGAACTACAGCATCAACGCCCAGTTCAACGGCGCCCCGGCTTCCGGCCTGGCGGTGAAACTGGCCACCGGTGCCAACGCTCTGGATACCGCCAAGGCCCTGCGCACGACCATCGACAGCCTCAAGCCGTTCTTCCCGCAAGGGATGGAAGTGGTGTTCCCGTACGACACCACGCCGGTGGTGACCGAGTCGATCAAGGGCGTGGTTCATACCCTGGTCGAAGCGATCGCACTGGTGTTCCTGGTGATGTTCCTGTTCCTGCAAAACTTCCGCGCCACGGTGATCACCACGATGACCGTACCGGTGGTATTGCTCGGTACGTTCGGCATCCTCGCGGCCGCTGGATTCAGCATCAACACCCTGACCATGTTCGGCATGGTGCTGGCCATCGGCTTGCTGGTGGACGACGCCATCGTCGTGGTGGAAAACGTCGAACGGGTGATGAGCGAGGAAGGCCTGTCACCCAAGGAAGCCACCAAGAAGTCCATGGGCCAGATCCAGGGCGCACTGGTCGGTATCGCCCTGGTGCTGTCGGCGGTTCTGCTGCCAATGGCGTTCTTCAGCGGTTCCACCGGCGTGATCTACAAGCAGTTCTCGATCACCATCGTCTCGGCCATGGCCCTGTCGGTACTGGTTGCGCTGATCTTCACCCCGGCGCTCTGCGCGACCATGCTCAAGCCGATTCCGAAAGGCGAGCACGGCACGCCGAAACGCGGCTTCTTTGGCTGGTTCAACCGAAACTTCGACCGCGGCGTTCGCGGCTACGAGCGCGGTGTCGGCAACATCCTGCAGCGCAAGATCCCGTATCTGCTGGCGTACCTGCTGATCGTGGTGGGCATGATCTGGCTGTTCACCCGCATTCCAACGGCGTTCCTGCCGGAAGAAGACCAGGGTGTACTGTTCGCCCAGGTGCAAACCCCGGCAGGCTCCACGGCTCAGCGTACCCAGGTGGTCGTCGACGAAATGCGTGAATTCCTGCTGCGTCCGGGCAAGGACGGCGGTGAAGGCGATGCGGTGAACTCGGTGTTTACCGTGACCGGCTTCAACTTCGCCGGCCGCGGCCAGAGTTCGGGCATGGCGTTCATCATGCTGCGTCCGTGGGACGAACGTAACGCCGACAACAACGTGTTCAAGGTGGCGGCCCGTGCCCAGCAGCACTTCTTCACCTTCCGCGATGCCATGGTGTTCGCTTTCGCGCCACCGGCGGTACTGGAACTGGGTAACGCCACCGGTTTCGACGTGTTCCTGCAGGACCGCGCCGGCATCGGCCACGAAAAACTGATGGAAGCGCGCAACCAGTTCCTCGGTATGGCCGCGCAAAGCAAGATCCTGACTCAGGTGCGTCCGAACGGCCTGAACGACGAACCGCAGTATCAGCTGGAAATCGATGACGAGAAGGCCAGTGCCCTGGGCATTACCATCGCCGACATCAACAACACCCTGTCGATTGCGCTGGGCAGTAGCTACGTCAACGACTTCATCGACCGTGGTCGGGTGAAGAAGGTCTACGTGCAAGGCATACCAGGCTCGCGAATGGGCCCTGAAGACCTGCAGAAGTGGTACGTGCGCAACGCCCAGGGAACCATGGTGCCGTTCTCGGCATTCGCCAAGGGCGAGTGGATCTACGGTTCGCCGAAACTGGCCCGCTACAACGGCGTGGAAGCGATGGAAATCCTCGGTGCTCCGGCCCCGGGTTACTCCACCGGTGAAGCCATGGCCGAAGTCGAGGCCATTGCCAAGAAACTGCCGGCGGGTGTCGGTATTTCCTGGACCGGCCTGTCGTACGAAGAGCGTCTGTCCGGTTCGCAAGCGCCGGCGCTGTACGCCCTGTCGCTGCTGATGGTGTTCCTGTGCCTGGCGGCGCTGTATGAAAGCTGGTCGATTCCGATCGCGGTGATGTTGGTCGTGCCGCTGGGGATCATCGGTGCACTGATGGCCACCAGCCTGCGCGGTTTGTCCAACGACGTGTACTTCCAGGTGGGTCTGTTGACGACTATCGGTCTGGCGGCGAAAAACGCCATTCTGATTGTCGAATTTGCCAAGGAGCTGCACGAACAGGGGCGTAGCCTGCGCGATGCGGCAATCGAAGCCTGCCGCATGCGTCTGCGACCGATCATCATGACCTCGCTCGCCTTCGTTCTGGGTGTGGTACCACTGGCGATATCCACGGGCGCAGGTTCCGGTAGCCAGCATGCAATCGGTACCGGCGTGATCGGCGGTATGATCACCGCCACAGTGCTGGCGATCTTCTGGGTCCCGCTGTTTTTCGTCACCGTGTCGTCCATTGGCCAGCGTAAAAAGGTCGACCAGGATGACGCTACTGAAACTCCTAAAGAGGCTGGCCAATGAGCAAGTCGCTACTCTCCCTGGCAGTCGCCGCCTTCGTGCTCGGTGGCTGCTCGCTGATACCTGATTATCAGCAGCCCGAAGCACCGGTGGCGGGCCAGTACCCGCAGGGCCTGGCGTACTCGCCGGCCCAGGCACCGGCGCAGGCGGCTGCCGAGCAGGGCTGGAAGCAGTTTTTCCATGACCCGGCGCTGCAACAGCTGATCCAGGTGGCCCTGGAAAACAACCGTGACCTGCGTGTCGCGGCCCTGAACATCGACGCGTTCGCGGCTCAGTACCGCATCTCCCGTGCCGATCTGTTCCCGGCCGTCTCGGCCAACGGCAGCGGCAGCCGCCAGCGCCTTCCGGCTGACGCTTCGCAGACCGGCGAAGCCGGCATCACCAGTTCCTACTCGGCAACTGTTGGCGTCAGCGCCTACGAACTCGACCTGTTCGGTCGGGTTCGCAGCCTGAACGAAGAAGCCCTGCAGAAGTACTTCGCCACCGAAGAAGGCCGCCGCAGCACGCAGATCAGCCTGGTGGCCAGCGTGGCCAATGCCTACCTGACCTGGCAGGCCGACAAGGAACTGTACAAGCTGACCCAGGACACCCTCGCCGCGTTCGAGGAGAGCTACAAGCTCACCGCCCGCAGCAACGAAGTCGGTGTCGCTTCCGCCCTGGACCTCGCGCAGTCGCGCACCTCGGTGGAAAACGCCCGTGCACAACTGGCCAAGTACACCCGTCAGGTCGCCCAGGACGAGAACAGCCTGGTGCTGCTGCTCGGCACCGGTATCCCGGCCAACCTGCAAGCGGCCAAACCGCTTGCCGACGACCTGCTGAGCGACGTTCCGCCGGGCTTGCCGTCGGACCTGCTGCACCGTCGTCCGGACATCCTCCAGGCCGAATACAACTTGAAGGCCGCCAACGCCAACATCGGCGCGGCGCGGGCTGCGTTCTTCCCGAGCATCAGCCTCACGGCCAATGCCGGTACCCTGAGCCCGGATCTGTCCGGTCTGTTCAAGGGTGGTTCGGGCACCTGGCTGTTCCAGCCGCAGATCAACCTGCCGATCTTCAACGCCGGCAGCCTGCGTGCCAGCCTGGATTACTCGAAAATCCAGAAAGACATCGGCGTGGCGAACTACGAGAAGTCCATTCAAACGGCCTTCCAGGAAGTCGCCGACGGCCTGGCCGCCCGCCAGACCTACGTCCAGCAGTTGCAGGCACAGAAAGATTTCGTCAGTGCCAACCAGGACTACTACCGCCTGGCCGAGCGTCGTTACCGCATCGGTGTCGACAGCAACCTGACCTTCCTCGATGCCCAGCGTCAGCTGTTCAGTGCGCAACAGGTACTGATCACCGACCGTCTGGCGCAGCTGGTCAGCCAGGTCAACCTGTACAAGGCCCTGGGTGGTGGCTGGAACGAACAGACGGCGAAGAACGAGCCGTTGAAAGAAGAAGCGCCGAAGATGAAGTATTTCTGATAGCGCTGTGGAAACAAGGGGCCCACCTTTTGGTGGGCTTTTTGTTGGCTGCGGGAAAAGTTGCGTTGTCAGTGATGGCCCCATCGCGAGCAAGCTCGCTCCCACAGGGAATGGGTGTTGAATACAAAAACTGTGTTCACCGAAGATCCAATGTGGGAGCGGGCTTGCCCGCGATGAGGCCAGTACAGGCACTACAAAACCCAGATCAATGTTGCGTTCGATAATCGCCCAAAACCCGCTTTTTACAATTGAACCATCTAGTACATTCAATTCACCATCCGAACCACAAAACCAATAACAACAGGTTCGACACCATGCCCCCGCGCCCCGCCCTCTCCGGCTGATCCGCTTCGTTTGTGCTGATTTCGACTGTTCGTCTGCAACCCCCGGTTGCGGCATCACCCCGCTTCATCCCCAAGAATTAGAGAGACCCGAGCTCATGACGCCTTCCACCGCGCAGTATTTCGTTCCCGGCCTGATCGCCGCCGCCCTGGCCAGTGCCGCCCTGCCCGCCTACGCCGAGGAATCGGGTTTTGTCGAAGGGGCCAAGGTCAACCTGAACCTGCGCAACTTCTACATCAACCGCAACTTCACCAACCCGACCAAGACCCAGGGCAAGGCTGAAGAGTGGACGCAGAGCTTCATCCTCGACGCCAAGTCCGGGTTCACCCAGGGCACCGTCGGGTTCGGCATGGATGTGCTCGGCTTGTATTCGGTGAAGCTCGACGGCGGCAAAGGCACCGCAGGCACGCAACTGCTGCCGCTGGACCACGACGGCCGCCCGGCGGACAACTTCGGCCGCACCAACGTGGCGTTCAAGGCCAAGCTGTCGCAGACCGAAGTGAAGGTCGGCGAATGGATGCCGGTGCTGCCGATCCTGCGTTCGGACGATGGTCGTTCGCTGCCGCAAACCTTCCGTGGCGGCCAGATCACCTCGAAGGAAATCAATGGCCTGGCGCTCTACGGCGGCCAGTTCCGCCAGAACAGCCCGCGCGACGACAGCAGCATGGACGACATGTCGATGACCGGCAAAGCCGCGTTCACCTCCGACCGTTTCAACTTCCAGGGCGGCGAGTACGTGTTCAACGACAAACGCACCCAGATCGGTCTGTGGAACGCTGAGCTCAAGGACATCTACAGCCAGCAATTCGTCAACCTGATCCACAGCCAGCCGCTTGGCGACTGGACCCTGGGCGCGAACCTCGGTTTCTTCTACGGCAAGGACGACGGCAGCGCCCGGGCCGGCGAGCTGGACAACAAAACCATGTACGGCTTGTTCTCGGCCAAGTACGGCGGCAACACCTTTTACGTCGGCCTGCAAAAACTCACTGGCGACAATGCCTGGATGCGGGTCAACGGCACCAGCGGCGGCACCCTGGCCAACGACAGCTACAACTCCAGCTACGACAACGCCCAGGAGAAATCCTGGCAAGTACGCCACGACTACAACTTCGCCGCCCTCGGCGTACCGGGCCTGACCCTGATGAACCGCTACATCAGCGGCGACAATGTGCACACCGGCAGTATCACCGACGGCAAGGAATGGGGACGTGAATCGGAACTGGGCTACACCGTGCAGAGCGGTGCGCTGAAAGACTTGAACGTGAAGTGGCGCAATTCGACCATGCGCCGGGACTACAGCAACAACGAGTTCGATGAGAACCGCGTGATCATCAGCTATCCGATCAGCTTGTTGTAAATCTCAAATACGCCATCGCGGGCAAGCCCGCTCCCACAGGTTTTGTGTGTGCCCCAAGATTTGGGCATGACATAAAACTTTGTGGGAGCGGGCTTGCCCGCGATGGCGTCAGTTCAATCAACGCAAAATCACCGGGATCACTCCCGCGATTCAACCCCCAACTCATCCCACACCGACTCGGCCAGGTGGAAGGTCGCATTGGCCGCCGGAATCCCGCAGTAGATGGCGCTCTGCATAATCACTTCCTTGATCTCGCCGCGGCTCACGCCGTTATTGGCGGCGGCACGCAGGTGCAGTTTGAGTTCGCCTTCGCGGTTCATGCCGATCAGCATGGCGATGGTGATCAGGCTGCGCGTGTGGCGCGGCAGGCCCGGGCGGGTCCAGATGTCACCCCAGGCGTGGCGGGTGATCATCTCCTGGAACTCCGAGTTGAACTCGGTCAGGGTGGTCAGGCTGCGGTCGACGTGGGCGTCGCCCAGTACCGCGCGACGGACGTTCATGCCCTCGTCGTAACGTTGTTTCTCGTCCACAACAATCCCCTTAATGAGCCGACAAAAACGCCAGTACCCGCTCGCTGAACGCAGCGCCGGCCTGGACGTTGGACAAGTGCGCCGCATGGAACTCGGCGTACTCGGCGCCCGGCACATGCTCCTGGATGAAGTGCCCGCCGGACGGCGGCGTCACCGCATCTTCGGTCCCGGCGATCACCAGCAACGGCGCCTTGATCGAAGACAACTGATCACGGAAGTCAGCATCACGCACCGCTGCGCAGTTGGCTGCATAACCTTCGGGCGATGTGGCCGCGAGCATGTCGGTAATCTGCTTGGCTGCCGCCGGGTTGGCCGCAGAAAAGTCCGGCGTGAACCAGCGGGCAATCGACGCATCGCGCAGGGCGACCATGGCGGCCTGACCATCGCGCAGCACCATCTCAATGCGCGGGTTCCACACCGACGGATCGCCGATTTTCGCTGCGGTGTTGCACACGATCAGCTTGTTCAGGCGATTGCCGGCATTGATCCCCAGCCACTGGCCGATCAGCCCGCCCATGGATAAACCACAAAAATGCGCGCGCTCGATGTGCAAGGCATCCAGCAGCGCCAGCACGTCGTGGCCCAGTTGCTCGATGCTGTACGGGCCCGGCGTCACCAGGGATTGGCCGTGGCCACGGGTGTCAAAACGCAACACGCGAAAATGCTCGGTGAACGCCGGGATCTGCGCGTCCCACATGTGCAGGTCCGTGCCCAGGGAGTTGGACAGCACCAGCACCGGCGCATCGACCGGTCCATCGAGTTGGTAATGCAGTTCGCCCTCGGCGAGTTGTACAAAAGCCACAGCAAGTCTCCTTCAGGCAGTCAATGCAGAATGTTCAGCCACCGCCCTCTCGACCCAGGTACGGGCCTGGCCGAGATAGTGGGCAGGGTCCAGCAGATGATCGAGTTCAGCCGCCGACAGTTCGGCGGTCACTTGCGGTTCGTCGCCGAGGACCGCACGCAGATGACGTTGTTCGGCCACCGCGCGTTTGCAGCATTGTTCGAGCAGATGGTGTGCGCTATCGCGGCCGACCCGTTGCGCAAGGACGATGCTTACCGCTTCGGCAAGGACCAGGCCCTGGGTCAGATCGAGGTTGCGCGCCATGCGCTCGGCATCCACTTCCAGTCCTTGGGCGATCAACAGCGCTTGCTGCAGGCTGCCCGACACCAGGCAGCAGATTTCCGGCAGGGTTTCCCATTCGGCATGCCACAGGCCGAGGCTGCGCTCATGCTCCTGGGGCATGGCGCTGAACAGTGTCGAGAGCAGACCGGGGACGCGCGTCGCCGCGCCGATCAGCACCGCTGCGCCGACCGGATTGCGCTTGTGCGGCATGGTCGAAGAACCGCCCTTGCCCGGCGCCGAAGGTTCGAACACTTCGGCGGCCTCGGTCTGCATCAACAGGCTGATATCGCGTCCGAGTTTGCCGAGACTCCCGGCGATCAGGCCGAGTACCGCAGCGAACTCAACCACACGGTCACGCTGGGTATGCCACGGCTGATCGGGCAAGGCCAGTTGCAGCTCTTCGGCCAGTGCCCGGGCAACCGGCATGGCCTGCTCGCCAAGTGCCGCCAGGGTTCCGGACGCTCCGCCGAATTGCAGCACCAACAGACGCGGTTTCAGCTCGACCAGGCGTTGCCGACTGCGGGTCACGGCGCCCAGCCAGCCGGCGATTTTCATGCCCAGGGTCACTGGCGTCGCATGTTGCAACCAGGTGCGGCCGGCCAATGGCGTGGCCACATAGCGCTGGGCCTGGGTAGCGAGGATCCGCCCCAGTTGCGCCAGATCGCTTTCGATCAGTTCCAGTGCGCGGCGCAATTGCAGCACCAGGCCGCTGTCCATCACATCCTGGCTGGTCGCGCCCAGATGCACGTAACGCTCGGCCTCGGCATTGTGCGAAGCGATCTGTTTGCCCAACGCCTTGACCAGCGGAATCGCCGAATTTCCCGCCGTGGCAATCGCCTCGCCCAATGCCGCGAAATCATAAAGCCCGGCGCTGCAAGCCGCCTCGATCGGCGCGACCGCACTCGACGGGACCAACCCGACCCGCGCTTCAGCCCGGGCCAGTGCTGCTTCAAAGTCGAGCATGGCCTGGACCCGGCCCTGATCGCAGAACACGGCGCGCATATCGCGGGCGGTGAAATAGGCATCGAACAACTGATTGCCCGGTCGCTGGTTCATAAACAATTCCTAGAGGCGCGGGCCGGTGAGGCCCGCGTAAAGATCACAGATCGTGGTGCAGATACTTCGCTTGTTTCGGCAGACGCAGGCTGAACAGGAACGCTATCGCCATCATGACCGTCACGTACCAGTAGAAGGAGTTCTCCATGCCCACGGCCTTGAGGCTCAAGGCAACATACTCTGCCGAACCGCCGAAGATTGCATTCGCCACCGCATACGCCAGGCCAACACCCAGGGCACGCACCTCCGGCGGAAACATCTCGGCTTTCACCAAACCACTGATGGACGTGTAGAAACTGACAATCGCCAGCGCCAGGGTGATCAGCACGAAAGCCAGAAACGGACTGCTCACGCTTTTCAGGCTCAGCAAGATCGGCACGGTGCACAACGTGCCCAGTGCGCCGAACCAGAGCATCGAGTTACGCCGGCCGATCTTGTCGGCGAGCATGCCGAAGATCGGCTGCATGCACATATAGAAGAACAGCGCGCCGGTCATGATGTAGCTGGCGGTCTTGGCCGGCATCCCGGCGGTGTTCACCAGGTACTTCTGCATGTAAGTGGTGAAGGTGTAGAAAATCAGCGAGCCACCGGCGGTGTAGCCCAGCACGGTGATGAACGCGGCTTTATGGTCACGAAACAGCGCGCTGATGCTGCCGGCGTCCTTGTTTTCGCGCATTTCCTTGCTGGAGGTTTCTTTCAGCGAACGACGCAGATACAGCGAAACCAGCGCCGCCATGGCACCGACCACAAAGGGAATCCGCCAGCCGTAGGCACGCAATTCGTCTTCGTTGAGGAACTGTTGCAGGATCACCACCAGCGACACCGCGAGCAGTTGGCCACCGATCAGGGTCACGTACTGGAATGAAGCGAAGAAGCCGCGCTGGCCCTTGAGCGCCACTTCGCTCATGTAGGTCGCGGTGGTGCCGTACTCACCGCCCACCGACAAGCCTTGCAGCAAACGGGCGAAGAGCAACAGGATCGGCGCCCAGACCCCGATGCTGTTGTAGGTCGGCAAGCAGGCGATGAGCAACGAGCCGAAGCACATCATCAGAATCGAGATCAGCATCGAGTTCTTGCGCCCGTGCTTGTCCGCCAACCGCCCGAAAATCCAGCCGCCGATCGGCCGCATCAGGAACCCGGCGGCGAACACGCCTGCGGTGTTGACCAACTGCACGGTCGGGTTGTCGGACGGGAAAAACGCCGGGGCGAAATAGATCGCGCAGAAGGCGTAGACGTAGAAGTCGAACCATTCGACCAGGTTGCCGGACGAGGCACCGACGATGGCGAAGATCCGCTTGCTGCGCTCCTCACCGGTGTATAGCGGTTGTGTAGCGGTGTCAGTTGTCATTGTTTTTCACTCAATGGGGACAGTGAGAGTCTAGACACACTTTGCAACAGTCCCGTTCCGCAGATACATCAGCTCTGTAGGAGCCGGCTTGCTGGCGATTTACGGTGTGTCATTCAACATTGATGACGCTGACACACCGCAATCGCCAGCAAGCCGGCTCCTACAGTGATTTGCTAGTAGTCGAAGAACACCGTCTCGGCATCGGTGCCCTGCAGGATCACATTCCACTGGTACACACCCGACGCATCCTGCTTGGCCAGCAACGTAGCGCGGCGCTCGGCCGGCACGCACTCGAGCAGCGGATCGTCGACGTTGGCCGGCTCGCCATCAAAGTAGATACGCGTCAGCAGGTGCTTCACCAGGCCGCGGGCAAACACCAGCACCACCAGGTGCGGCGCCTGGGTCGTGCCCTTGAGGCCTTCGACCGTGCCCGGCTTGATGGTAGTGAAACGGAAGCGCCCTTCGGCATCCACCGGCACCCGGCCAAAACCTTCGAAGTTCGGGTCCAGGGGTTTGTCCTGGTCGTCTTCGGGGTGATCGTACTTGCCGGCGGCGTTGGCCTGCCAGACTTCCAGCATCGCGTCGTTGACGACATCGCCGTTGCCGTCGACCACTTGCCCGGTGATCGCCACGCGCTCGCCCAGGGTTTGTTCGACGGTCAGGTTTTCGCGGTTCAGCCAGGTCAGGCCGATGTGGTAGTACGGCCCGACGGTGTGGGACGTGGTCGCAGTCAGCGTCATCTTATTTCTCCATCGGCGTGGCGTCGCGGCCGCGCAATACGATGTCCCAGCGATAACCGAGGGCATAGGAAGGGATGGTTTTTTCCAGATCGAACGTGGCGATCAAACGCTCTTTGGCACCGGTATCGGGTACGCAGTTGTAGATCGGGTCGTATGCCAGCAGCGGGTCGCCCGGGAAATACATCTGCGTCACCAGGCGCGTCAGGATGCTCGGCCCGAACAACGAGAAGTGAATGTGCGCCGGGCGCCAGGCGTTGTGGTGGTTGCCCCACGGATAGGCGCCGGGCTTGATGGTCTGGAACTGATACCAGCCATCGGCGTCGGTCACGGTGCGGCCGGTGCCGGTGAAGTTCGGGTCCAGCGGTGCGTCGTGCAGGTCACGGGCATGGGCGTAGCGACCGGCGGCATTGGCCTGCCAGATCTCTACCAGAATCCCGGGCACCGGCGAGCCGTTTTCGTCCAGTACGCGGCCGTGGATGATGATGCGTTCACCCTGAGGTTGCGCGTCATGTTGGGCCGTCAGGTCGTTGTCCTTCTCGTTGACGCGGTCGGCGCCGATGGTCGGACCGGTGATCTCCGACAACGAATGCGGCAGAAACACCAACGGCTTGGATGGCGAGCGCAGGTTGGTGGATTGATAGGTCGGGTGCAGGTATTCCGGCTGAGTGCCCGCCTGCGGGCGACGGTATCCAGGCTTGTCAGTCATTACGCTTTCCTCAGTTCTTGTTGGCTGTGTCAGACGCGTTCGATTGCCAGGGCCAGGCCCTGGCCGACGCCTACACACATGGTCGCCAGACCTTTCTTGCCACCTGTTTTTTCCAGCTGATGCAACGCGGTCAACACCAGTCGCGCGCCGCTCATGCCCAAGGGATGGCCCAAGGCAATCGCGCCACCGTTCGGGTTGACCTGGGCCGCGTCGTCGGCGATCCCCAGTTCACGCAGCACCGCCAGGCCCTGGCTGGCGAAGGCTTCGTTGAGTTCGATCACGTCGAAATCGCTGACCGCCACACCGAGGCGCTCGATCAGTTTGCGCACTGCCGGCACCGGGCCGATGCCCATCACCCGAGGGGCAACGCCGGCGCTGGCCATGCCCAGCACTTTGGCGCGAGCGGTCAGGCCGTGTTTCTTCACCGCTTCAGCCGAAGCCAGAATCAACGCGGCGGCGCCATCGTTCACACCGGAGGCGTTGCCGGCGGTGACGGTTTTGTCGGGACCGTTGACCGGCTTGAGTTTGGTCAGCGCTTCGAGCGTGGTGTCGGCGCGAGGATGCTCGTCCTGGCTGACCACGGTTTCACCCTTCTTGTGGGCAATGCGCACCTCGACGATTTCCTCGGCGAAAAAGCCTGCGGCTTGCGCGGCGGCGGTGCGTTGCTGGCTGCGCAGGGCGAACGCGTCCTGATCTGCGCGAGAGACCTTGTAGTCGTCGGCGACGTTGTCGGCGGTCTGCGGCATCGCGTCCACGCCGTACTGCGCCTTCATCAACGGGTTGATGAAGCGCCAGCCGATGGTGGTGTCTTCCAGTTTCATGTTGCGCGAAAACGCTGCATCAGCCTTGCCCATCACGAACGGCGCGCGGGACATCGATTCGACGCCGCCGGCAATCGCCAGCTCCATCTCGCCGCTGGCGATGGCGCGGAACGCAGTGCCGATGGCGTCCATGCCCGAAGCGCAGAGGCGGTTGAGGGTCACGCCGGGAATGCTTTCCGGCAGCCCCGCCAGCAGCAGCGCCATGCGCGCCACGTTGCGGTTGTCTTCACCGGCCTGGTTGGCACAGCCGAGGAACACCTCGTCCACGGCGTTCCAGTCGACCGACGGGTTGCGTTCCATCAAGGCCTTGATCGGCACGGCAGCCAGGTCGTCGGCACGTACCGTCGACAGGCCGCCGCCGAAACGGCCGATGGGGGTACGAATCGCGTCGCAGATATAAACGTCACGCATCACGCTTCTCCGGGGGCCTGGCCATGGGCGGCCGCAGTGCGGGCTTCGAGGTCTCGCAGCGCGGTCAACTCGACGTCCGTTGGCTCCGCAGTTTGCTCTACATGATCGGCAAAGCGAATGGCCCAACCGGTGGCGGCAACCACTTGCTCGCGGGTCACGCCCGGGTGCAGCGCGGTGACCACGAACTCATGGGTGCCGGCTTCCGGCTCCATGATGCACAGGTCGGTGATGATCCCGACCGGACCGGCGCCCGGCAGGCCGAGACGCTTGCGCGAGTCGCCGCCTTCACCGTGGCCGACCGAGGTAATGAAGTCGAGTTTGTCGACGAAGGAACGCGACGATTGCTTGAGGATGATCAGCACGCTCTTGGCCGAACCGGCAATCTCCGGTGCGCCACCGGCGCCCGGCAGACGGACTTTCGGCGAGTGGTAATCGCCGACCACGGTGGTGTTGATGTTGCCGAAGCGGTCGACCTGCGCCGCGCCGAGGAAGCCGACGTCGATGCGTCCGCCCTGCAGCCAGTAGCGGAAAATCTCGCCGGTCGGCACCACGGTGTCAGCGGTTTCCGCCAGCTCACCGTCACCGATCGACAGTGGCAGTACGCTCGGCTTGGCACCGATCGGACCCGACTCATAGATCAGCACCACATCGGGCGAAGACGTCAGGCGCGCCAGGTTGGCCGCTTTCGACGGCAGGCCGATACCGACGAAGCACACCGATCCGTTCTTCAGGCGGCGAGCGGCGGCGACGGTCATCATTTCATTGGTGGTGTAAGTCATTACTTCGCCTCCGAAGCGGCGGCCAGTTTGGCCTGGAACTCGCTGAAGTCAGCGCTGCCGTGGATGTATTCGTTGATCCACGCGGTGAAGGTTTCACGGTCGCGGGCAATCGGGTCCCAGGCTTGGTAGAAGCGGTTGTCGCGCTCGTTGTAACCGTGGGCGTAGGACGGATGCGCACCGCCTGGTACGTGGCAAACCGCGCTCAAGGCCCAGGTTGGCAATACACAGGAATTCATCGGTGCGTTGAGGTCGTCGACGATTTCTTCAACGGTGACGATGCAGCGCTTGGCGGCCAGTGCGGCTTCTTTCTGCACACCGAGAATGCCCCAGAGCAATACGTTGCCCTTGCGGTCGGCTTTCTGCGCATGGATCACGGTGATGTCCGGGCGCACCGAAGGCACGGCGGCCAGCACTTCACCCGTGAACGGGCAGGTAACGGACTTGATCAGCGGGTTGACCTTCGGCAGGTCGGAACCGGCGTAGGCACGCAGCACCGCGAACGGTAGGCCGGAAGCGCCGGCGACGTAGGCATTGGCCAGGTCGGCGTGGCTGTGTTCTTCGATTTCCAGCGGGTGCGGCCACTGCTTCTCGACAGCGTCACGCAGGCGATGCAGGGAACCGACGCCCGGGTTGCCACCCCAGGAGAAAATCAGCTTGCGGGCACAACCGGCACCGATCAACTGGTCGTAGATCAGGTCAGGGGTCATCCGCACCAGGGTCAGGTCTTTCTTGCCCTGGCGAATGATTTCGTGACCCGCCGCCGTTGGGATCAGGTGGGTAAAGCCTTCGAGCGCGACCGTATCGCCGTCGTTTACGAATTGCTTCACCGCGTCGTGCAGCGAAAGGATTTCAGCCATTGGGGCAGGCTCCCGTTTGTTGTTAACCGACAGTGGAAGAAGGCGCCGATGCGCAGCGCCGGAATGACTGAAGGTTAAGCCCGTGCCTAACACCAAACAATCCGATAATCGACTGAGCGTTCGATTATCGAACACATTGTTGTCTGGCTACCTATCCCCAAAAGCATCGCGGGCAAGCCCGCTCCCACAGAGGAATGTGATCACCTGTGGGAGCGAGCCTGCTCGCGAAGAGGCCCGCACATTCACTAAAGAGTCTGAATGGTGGCCTCAGGTCGCATCCGCATGACTGACCATGCCCTTGATCACCACCGCCGTGGTTGCCAGCGCCGCCGGAATCACCAGCGCCGTCAGCACCTGCTCGAAGTTCCAGCCCAACCCCAGTAGCGTCGCGCCCATCCAGGCACCCAGGATGGCACCGAAACGGCCGATCCCGAGCATCCACGACACACCAGTGGCCCGCCCTTGAGTCGGATAGAACCGCGCCGCCAGCGACGGCATCGCCGATTGCGCACCGTTGACACACATCCCGGCGACCAGCACCAGCGTCGCCAACAGCGTAATGTTGCCCAGGCTCTGCCCTACCGCGTAGGCAAACACCCCGGCCAGCAGGTAGAAAGTGCCGATGACCTTGTGCGGATTGAACCGGTCCATCGCCCAGCCCACGCCCACCGCACTCAACACCCCGCCAAACTGGAACAGCGCGCCGATGAAGGCGGCCTGCTCCATGCTCGCGCCACTGTCACGCATCAGCGTCGGCAACCAACTGGTCAGCAGGTAGACGATGACCAGGCCCATGAAGTAAGTCAGCCACAACAGCAAGGTGCCGGTGCTATAAGTGCCGGAGAAGATCACCGCGAACACATTGCGCGCCTTCACGGTTTTCTGTTCCGGCACACTGAAACCGGACGCCTGGGCCACCAGCGTCGGGTCGATCGGCGCCAGGGCCTTGCGCACTTTGTCGGTGCCGCGGTTGCGCACCACCAGGTAACGCGCCGACTCCGGCAGCCAGAACAGCAAAACGACGGCGAGGATCAGCGGCAGGATTCCGCCGATCAACAGCAGGCTGTGCCAGCCAAAAGCCGGAATGAGCTTGGCCGAGATAAACCCGCCGCCGGCCATGCCGAGGTTGAAACCGCAGAACATGCTGGTCACCAGCAAGGACTTCTTGCGCTCCGGGGTGTACTCCGACAGCAGCGTCGTGGCGTTCGGCATGCCGGCGCCCAGACCCAGGCCGGTCAGGAAGCGCAATACCAACAATTGCTCGACATTAGTGCTGTAGGCCGAAGCCAGGCTGAAGGCGCCGAACAACAACACCGCCCCGACCAGTACGACTTTTCGCCCGAAGCGGTCAGCCAATGGCCCGGAGCCCAGTGCACCAAAGACCATGCCGATCAGGGCGGCACTCATCACCGGGCCGAGGCTGGCGCGATCGATACCCCAATCCTGGGAAAGGGCCGGCGCGATGAACCCCATGGCCGCGGTATCGAGGCCATCGAGAAAGACAATCAGGAAACACAGGATCACCACCCGCCACTGGTAGCGCGAAATGGGCTGAGCATTGATGAAGGACTGCACGTCGAGGCAGTTGCCGACAGCAGACTGGGGCTGGTTCATTATTTTTATTCCATGGATCACAGTCGAGAAGGGGCCAGCCAGGGCTGACGCAGTCGCGACATTAATGATCCACAGGAAACAGCGTCAATTCGCCAAACGTAACTCTGTGCGTTTATCGAACACCTTAGGTGAACAACTGGGTACTGAGGTCGCGGCTGGCACTGAGCAGGCCGGGCAGGAAACGTTGTTCCAGCTCGTTGCGGCTGACTCGCCCGGCGTGGGTGCTGACGTTGAGGGCCGCGACCACCTGGCCGGACGCGTCGTACACCGGTACCGCAATCGAGCGCAGCCCTTGCTCGAGTTCCTGGTCGACGATGCACCAGCCTTGCTGTCGCACCTCTTGCAGGCATTCGAGCAATGCCTCGGGGGTGTGGATCGTACGGCTGGTCTTGGCCTGCAATTCGGCGTGATCGAGGTATTCGCCCAGCGAAGTGTCATCCAGCGCGGCCAGCAGAATCCGTCCCATCGACGTGCAATAGGCAGGCAGGCGCCCGCCCACCGACAGGTCCACCGAAATCAGGCGCTGGGTAGTCGCGGAGCGGGCGATGTAGAGAATGTCGTCACCTTCCAGCGTGGCCATGTTGCAGGCCTCGTGCAGTTGTTCGCTCATGCGGTCAAGGTAAGGCTGCGCGGAAACCGCCAGCGGCGTCGATGACACATAGGCATGGCCGAGGGTCAGCACTTTGGGCAGCAACGAATAGGTGCGGCCGTCGGTGGTGGCGTAGCCGAGTTTGATCAGGGTGTGCAGGCAACGGCGCACGGCGGCGCGGGGAATTTCCGTGCGGTGGCTGATCTGGGCAATGGTCAGGTGCCGTTTGCGCTCCTGGAACGCCTGCACCACGGCAAGGCCACGGGCCAGGGACGTCATGAAGTCCGGGTCGCCGGTCAGTGCCTGGATCCGTTTGGCCGGTGAGGCAACGATGGGTGGAGCCACTGAAGCGAAGGAATTGCGCAATTGATCGTTCATACAAGGTCCTTTTACCCAATCGGTTCAGCGACTATTACAAAGGTCTACCGCCTGAGGCTCAAGCCCGACCTGCCAACTCCGGGCGATTATCGAACGCTCGACCGATAATCGCAATCCGTTGTATCAATCACCCGATCCGTTGATGCACGGTTTTTTTCGCTCACCCAGCCATTCGACACAGGACTTAATGGAGCAATACAAATACCGTAACTTGTTCGACTTAATGGCGTCAGAAAGGCATCGCCGCAATCTGCTATCAGTCGACGTTCTAATTGATCGCAAAGTAGCGGGCAACAAAACTGTCACCCCTCAAGACCCGCTTTTAACTCTTTGGTGATAGTGTTCTGCAAATCGGCCGCTATAATACAATTCAGTAGCGCCCCGGTTTTTTTACTTGCCGGACCCGCTACCCGGCAATGCGATGTTCCATCGCCATTGCCCGTTGCAAGCGCAAGATCCGCATTGCACTGCCTTGCCAGTGCGCTTGCCGAACAGGAAACTGAAGCTGCGTCAGCTGTTTATCTCTGGTGTCGTGGCCGCCTGTGACATGGAAGTATTGCTCACGTTGTTGCCAAAACGATGCCTTTGCCGGCATTGCCCATTCGACAAATGTGATCAATCGATTTGATGCAGCGCGTTTTCACCAGAATTTATCCCAACTCAAACAGGTAGCACTGTGACGAAAGACGAACTGCGCGCGGAACTAGAGCGCCAGGAACAACGTTACAAGGAAGTTTACGGCGGAGAAGTCACCACTTACGCCGCTCAACCCGAACCGGAACGCAAACCCTGGCGTAAGCGCGCCACCGTTCAGGATCAGGTTTTCCAGCAAGAACTTCAGAAAATGGAAAAGGAACTCAAAGCCGAAGAGCCGTGACTGCTTCGGCCCGATCCTTACAAGGGCCTGCCTGTACACCTGTTAAAAGCGGGATGTATGGATGTCGCCTTGCGCGCCCGCTACGAGCGGGCAGCGGCCCCACCGTCGTCGAACCAGGCGGTTTTTTGATATCTGACCTATTTCTCAGATTTTTCATACAAGCTTTCAAGCCCCCGCCCCTGCGGCTCGAATGGCTAACGATTACGATCTTTTCGAAGAAAATCAATAACTTAAAAAACGCAGCAAAACCCTTGGGTTTTGGGTGTTGCGACCAAAAAAATCATTGAAGAATGTTACCGACGAGCAGCTAGTGCATTGATTGACACTCTTTTCTGGCATAATCGCGCCCCCTTATGACCGGGTCAGAAAACCTTCATGATCGATTTATTCAGCGGACTGGATGCTTGGGTGCTTGTGAGCCTCTTGCTCGCCCTGGCCTTTGTCCTCGCCTTCGAGTTCATCAACGGCTTTCATGACACCGCTAACGCGGTGGCCACCGTTATCTACACCAAAGCCATGCCGCCTCACCTGGCGGTGTTCTTCTCCGGTGTGTTCAACTTCCTCGGCGTGCTGCTGGGCGGCGTTGGCGTGGCGTATGCCATCGTTCACCTGCTGCCGGTGGAGCTGCTGATCAATGTGAACACCGGCCATGGCCTGGCGATGGTGTTCTCGTTGCTCGCTGCAGCCATCACCTGGAACCTGGGCACCTGGTACTTCGGTATCCCCGCCTCCAGCTCCCATACGTTGATCGGTTCGATCCTCGGCGTGGGCCTGGCGAACGCCTTGATCAACGAAATTCCGTTGGCCGATGGCGTGAACTGGCAGAAGGCGATCGATATCGGCATGTCGCTGGTGTTCTCGCCAATGGCCGGTTTCCTGATCGCCGCGCTGATCCTGATCGGTCTTAAATGGTGGCGTCCGCTGTCGAAGATGCACAAGACACCGGAGCAGCGCCGCAAGATCGACGACAAGAAACATCCGCCGTTCTGGAATCGCCTGGTATTGGTGATTTCGGCCATGGCCGTGAGTTTCGTGCACGGTTCCAACGATGGCCAGAAAGGTATCGGCCTGATCATGCTGGTCCTGATCGGTATCGTGCCGGCGCAGTTCGTCCTCGACCTGAACAGCACGACCTATCAGATCGAGCGGACCCGCGACGCCACGCTGCACCTGAGCCAGTTCTACCAGCGCAACTCGGAAACCCTGGGCGAGTTCCTGGCCCTGGGCAAGAGCGTGGAAGGCGATCTGCCGGAGAAATTCCGTTGCAACCCGCAACAGACCGAACCGACCATCGCCGCCCTGCTCGGCACCCTCAAGGGTGTAGCGGACTACCACTCGCTGTCGTCGGAAAGCCGCATCGAAGTCCGTCGCTACCTGCTCTGCCTGGACGACACGGCGAAGAAAGTCAGCAAGCTGCCAACGCTCGGCGCCCGTGAAAAGGCTGACCTGGACAAGCTGCGCAAAGACCTGACCACCACCACTGAGTACGCCCCGTTCTGGGTGATCCTCGCGGTTGCACTGGCCTTGGGCCTGGGCACCATGGTCGGCTGGAAACGCGTGGTCCTGACCATTGGCGAGAAGATCGGCAAGCAAGGCATGACCTACTCCCAAGGCATGTCGGCGCAGATCACCACCGCCAGCCTGATCGGCCTGGCGAACATCTTCAGCCTGCCGGTTTCCACTACCCATGTGCTGTCTTCCGGCGTGGCGGGCACCATGGTCGCCAACAAAAGCGGCCTGCAAGGCGGCACCGTCAAAACCATCCTGCTGGCCTGGGTATTGACCCTGCCAGCCACGGTGGCCCTGTCGGCCGGGTTGTTCTGGCTCGCTTCGAAGGCACTTGGCAGCTGACAGGCAGCCAAACGAAAAAGGCGCGCTCCGTGAGGATCGCGCCTTTTTTATTGCCGCCAATCGCAAAAAATCACTGTAGGAGCGAGCTCTGCTCGCGATGGACGCCAACGATGACGCGGGCTGCCTGAATGTACGCGTTGTCCTTGCGGTCATCGCGAGCAGAGCTCGCTCCTACAGGGTTACGTGTTTACCGATAGTTTTTCGCAGGCAAAAAAAAAGGCAACCGAAGTTGCCCAAAATGCCTTGCGTGCTCATTACATCCAGAAGGAACTACGGTTACTTGCGCTTGTGCGAATCCTTCCAGATAAAAAGTCCGAACCCTGCAAAAAACACAAACATGAGGCTGACAGTCAGCACTCCGGCGATCACCACGTTGTCGAAAAACATGACGCGTCTCCTGAACTTGCCCTGTTGCGATAGGGCTAAGTTAACCAAACGGGCAGGAGAGAATATTGACCGGGATCAATGTCGCCCGAGACTGGGCAAGAGGAAGGGAGAAGTTTGACCCGCATCAATGAATGCGGGAGAGGCTCAGCGTTTTTTCGGTTTGTTTTTCGGCTTCTTTTTAGCCTTGCCCAACGGCATGGCCTGTTCGAACGCCTGGCGAACTTCATTGAGTCGTTTGTCATTGAGGTCATGAACACGCTTGGCGCGTTCGGCGTTGAGGTCAATCAGCTTGTCGTCTTGGCTCATGGCAGTCAGTGCATCGCTTGAAATGAAATTCGGCCGCCGTAGCGTTCGGCAACCCTGCGCCAATAATGCGGCCTGACGGCCGCGCTGACCAGCCTGCGCTCAAATCTCGATATCGACCCACAACCCCTGCCGCGGCTGATCTTCCATCAGCGGCGCCACCGGTACGGTGTTGTCGGCATTGAGCTCGTCGCCGGGAATCGCCAGGTGAGCCTCGGGGTCATTGTCGGCTTCGTGGCGACGGCGTTCCTGCTCCTGTCTGCGGCGCTGTTCCTCGCGCAGCACCAGACCGTCCTCTTCGGGATTGCGTTTTTGCAGGTCGATGGTGCTTTCGCTGGAGCTTTCCTGCACCGGCACCACCGGGGGAATATCCGGACGCTGGCGGATCGGATCCGTCTGTGAAGTGATCGGCACGGCACTCAAGGGGAGCATCGGTGGCAGCATGGTATTCGGTCTCCTGTCAGCAGGCTGTCGGCTGCGGCGATGGCGACTTGAGCCATCGGTCGCAAACTGTGACCCAATCGGCACTCATTAGTGCACCGGGCGGCGCGTCATGCACAGGTGGTCTAACGTATGACTGTGAGTTTTTCTGAGAGTCCTTTGGCCCTGAAGCCCTCATTCCGTTAAGATAGCCCGCTTTTTCAAGGTGGGAGTCAGGCAGCATGGCGCAGCAGTATCAACCGGGGCAACGCTGGATCAGTGACAGCGAAGCCGAGCTGGGTTTAGGCACCGTTCTGGCACAGGACGGCCGCTTGTTGACCGTGCTCTACCCGGCCACTGGCGACACTCGCCAGTACGCGCTACGGAATGCGCCCCTTACCCGCGTGCGGTTTTCGCCGGGTGACTCCATCACTCATTTCGAAGGCTGGAAACTGACCGTCCGCGAAGTCGACGACATTGATGGCCTGCTGGTTTACCACGGCCTCAACGCGCAGAACGAAGTGGTCACCCTGCCGGAAACCCAACTGTCGAACTTCATCCAGTTCCGCCTGGCCAGCGACCGTCTGTTCGCCGGCCAGATCGACCCGCTGGCCTGGTTCTCCCTGCGTTACCACACACTGGAACACACCAGCCGCCAGTTGCAGTCCTCCCTTTGGGGCCTGGGCGGCGTGCGTGCGCAACCCATCGCGCACCAGTTGCACATCGCCCGCGAAGTCGCCGACCGTATCGCGCCACGGGTTCTGCTGGCCGACGAAGTGGGCCTGGGCAAAACCATCGAAGCCGGCCTGGTGATCCATCGCCAATTGCTCTCGGGCCGCGCCAGCCGTGTGCTGATCCTGGTTCCGGAAAACCTGCAGCACCAGTGGCTGGTAGAAATGCGCCGCCGCTTCAACCTGCAGGTCGCACTGTTCGACGAAGAGCGCTTCATCGAAAGCGATGCCAGCAACCCGTTCGAAGACACCCAGCTCGCGCTGGTCGCGCTCGAATGGCTGGTGGACGACGAAAAAGCCCAGGACGCGCTGTTCGCCGCCGGCTGGGACTTGCTGGTGGTCGACGAAGCTCACCACCTGGTGTGGCACGAAGATCAGGCCAGCCCTGAATACACCCTGGTCGAGCAACTCGCTGAAACCATTCCCGGTGTACTGCTGTTGACCGCCACCCCGGAACAACTGGGCCAGGACAGCCACTTCGCCCGTCTGCGCCTGCTCGACCCGAACCGTTTCCATGACCTGCACGCCTTCCGTGCCGAGAGCGAAAACTATCGCCCGGTGGCCGAAGCCGTTCAGGAGTTGCTGGACCAGGGTCGCCTGTCGCCACAAGCGCACAAGACCATCCATGGTTTCCTCGGCAACGAAGGCGAAGCCCTGCTCGCCGCCGTCAACGATGGCGACACCGAAGCCAGCGCGCGCCTGGTGCGCGAACTGCTCGACCGCCACGGCACCGGCCGCGTGCTGTTCCGCAACACCCGCGCCGCCGTGCAAGGGTTCCCGGAGCGCAAGCTGCACCCGTATCCGTTGCCGTGCCCGGACGAATACCTCGAACTGCCCCTGGGCGATCACGCCGAGCTGTACCCGGAAGTCAGCTTCCAGGCCCAGCCGGATGCCAACGAAGAAGAACGCTGGTGGAAATTCGACCCGCGCGTCGAATGGCTGATCGACCAGTTGAAGATGCTCAAGCGCACCAAAGTGCTGGTGATCTGCGCCCACGCCGAAACCGCCATGGACCTGGAAGACGCCCTGCGCGTGCGTTCCGGCATCCCGGCCACGGTGTTCCACGAGGGCATGAACATCCTCGAGCGTGACCGCGCCGCCGCCTACTTCGCCGACGAAGAATTTGGCGCGCAAGTGCTGATCTGCTCGGAAATCGGCAGTGAAGGCCGCAACTTCCAGTTCTCCCATCACCTGGTGCTGTTCGACCTGCCGTCCCACCCGGACCTGCTTGAGCAACGTATCGGGCGTCTGGACCGGATCGGCCAGAAGCACATCATCGAACTGCACGTGCCGTACCTGGAAACCAGCCCGCAAGAGCGCCTGTTCCAGTGGTACCACGAAGCGCTGAACGCCTTCCTCAACACCTGCCCGACCGGCAACGCCCTGCAGCACCAGTTCGGCCCGCGCCTGCTGCCGCTGCTCGAAGAAGCCGACGACGGCGAGTGGCAAGCGCTGATCGACGAAGCCCGCACCGAACGCGAGCGCCTGGAAGCCGAGTTGCACACCGGCCGTGACCGTTTGCTGGAGCTGAACTCCGGTGGCGCGGGCGAAGGCGTTGCGCTGGTGGAAGATATCCTCGAGCAAGACGACCAGTTCGCCCTGCCGATCTACATGGAAACCCTGTTCGACGCCTTCGGCATCGACAGCGAAGACCATTCGGAAAACGCGCTGATCCTCAAGCCGAGCGAAAAAATGCTCGACGCCAGCTTCCCGCTGGGCGACGACGAAGGCGTGACCATCACGTACGACCGTAACCAGGCGCTGTCTCGCGAAGACATGCAGTTCATCACCTGGGAACACCCGATGGTGCAGGGCGGCATGGATCTGGTGCTGTCCGGCTCGATGGGCAACACCGCCGTGGCGCTGATCAAGAACAAGGCGCTCAAGCCTGGCACCGTGTTGCTGGAACTGTTGTATGTCAGCGAAGTGGTTGCCCCGCGCTCGCTGCAACTGGGCCGCTACCTGCCGCCGGCCGCCCTGCGCTGCCTGCTCGATACCAACGGCAACGACCTGTCGGCCCGCGTGGCGTTCGAAACCTTGAACGACCAGCTCGAAAGCGTACCGCGTGCCAGCGCCAACAAGTTCATCCAGGCCCAGCGCGACCAGTTGACGCCGCGGATCAACGCCGGTGAAGCGAAGATCCTGCCTCGCCACACCGAACGTGTCGCCGAGGCGCAGCGTCGCCTGGCCGCCGATACCGACGAAGAACTGGCGCGCCTGACTGCCTTGCAAGCGGTCAACCCGACCGTGCGCGACAGCGAACTGGTAGCCCTGCGCAAACAACGCGAGCAAGGCCTGGCCATGCTCGACAAGGCTGCGCTGCGACTGGAAGCGATTCGGGTGTTGGTGGCGGGTTAAGTCCCCTGCTCTACCCTGCTAAAAAGAAGGCCCGCAGTGATGCGGGCCTTTTTTTATCTGATTTTTGTGGTGATGCCGATGGCCTCATCGCGGGCAAGTCGGATCGCCGCACCGCCGCTCCCACAGGTTTAGAGTTGACCACATAACTTGTGAACAACACCAACCACTGTGGGAGCGGCGGTGCGGCGATCCGACTTGCCCGCGATGGCGGCTAGGCAGTCACTGCAGAACCATCAGGCTCAACCACCGCCACCAACCCTTCCTTCATCCGCTTGGCATCCCGCACGAAACACCGCGAAGCCAGGAACAGAAACACCACGGTGAACAGCAGCGCCACCGGAATCAGGTACATCGCGTCATGCAGGCCGACCGCCTTGAAGGCCTCGGTCATCTGTTCGGCACCCGCCGCGAGCATCGCCGTGTGGGCGAAGTGATCGGACAACGCGCCGACCACTACCGGGCCAAGACCACCGCCCAACAGATACAGTCCGGCGAAGAACAACGCCATGGCCGTCGCCCGCAGACGCGGCTCGACTACATCCTGAATCGCCGTATAGACGCAGGTATAGAAGTTGTAGGCGAACAGCCAGCCCAAACTGAACACGGCGACAAAAACGCCGATCTCGATCCGCCCGGAATGCAGCGCCCACGCGGTGCACACCGTCGAAATCACCAGGCTGAACGCCGCAAACAACAGTCGACCGTTGGCGACTCGCTGGTGAATCTTGTCCGCGATCCAGCCGCCCAGGGTCAGGCCGACCAACCCGGTCACGCCGACGATAACCCCGGTAGCGACCGCCGCTTCCTGCAATGGCATCAGGAAATAACGCTGCAGCATCGGCACCAGGAACGAGTTGCAGGCATAGGTGGCGAAGTTGAAACACAGGCCGGCCATCACCAGCCACAGGAAGGTCGGCACTGCCAATACCCGCCGGATCGGCCGATCGATCTTTTCCTGCGAGACCTGAACGCTCTCGGCGGCGCCGCGCTTCGGTTCCTTGATGAAAAACATGAAGATCGCAAGGATCAGCCCGGGCACCGCCGCGATAAAGAACGGTGCGCGCCAGCTGTCGAAGGCCTTGACCATCGCGCCGATGGTGAAGAACGCCAGCAACAGCCCCAATGGCAGCCCGAGCATGAAGATACCCATGGCCCGGGCCCGGCGGTGCGCCGGAAACAGGTCGCCGATCAGCGAGTTGGCGGCTGGCGCGTAACTGGCCTCACCAATGCCCACGCCCATGCGCACGATCAGGAAACTCCAGAAACTGCCCACCATGCCGTTGACGGCGGTCAACCCGCTCCACACCGCCAGCCCCCACCCCATCAGCTTGCTGCGCGAGCCGGTATCGGCCATGCGTCCGAGCGGCAAGCCGGCAATGGCGTAGACGAGGGTGAATGCCGTCCCGATGATCCCCAACTGGAAATCACTGAGGTGCCACTCCATGCGAATGGGCTCGATGATGATGGCCGGGATGGTGCGGTCGAAAAAATTGAACAGGTTGGCCAGGAACAACAGGAACAGGATGCGCCAGGCATTGGCCGCTTGGGTCGAGTTCTGCATGGATCCGTCTCTTTTATTGTTATTGGGGCGTCACTGCCCCCGGACTTTGCAATCTAGACAGGCCAGGCACAACTGTCTTTCATTATTCGCCAGGCTGATACCTGCCCATGGCGCACACTCACAGGGTATTTCGCAGCCCGTCCGGTTGATGAAAAATACCTCTCGCCCCCCCTTCCCAAGCCGATGGCGAAGCCTAGAATAGCGGCCTTGATTCCCCCCCTGTGTCTCCACTCTCCTTACGATAATCGCCCATGTCCGAAGCCAGTCCGTGTCTGAATTGCGGTGCCTGCTGTTCTCATTTTCGCGTGTCATTTTTCTGGGGTGAGTGCGCCTCGTCCGGGGGGACGGTACCCGATGAGCTTGTCGAGCAGATCAGCCCCAGCCGGGTCGCGATGATCGGCACCGGCTGCAAACCCGTGCGCTGCACCAGCCTGGTGGGAGATGTCGGCAGTACGGTGCAGTGCTCGATCTACGAAAAACGCTCCAGCACCTGTCGGGAGTTCGATGCGTCCTGGGTCGATGGCCTGGCCAACCCAGATTGCGACGCCGCCCGCGCCGCCTTCGGCTTGCCGGCGCTGCAACCCGCGTTCGAGACGCCTCAGAAGCAAATCGCCTGAGTATTAGCACCAATCGCTATTAGGCTAATGTAAAAATGATTGGCACCAATGTGCCACTACCGCTTGCGCTCCACCCATGCCCTCTATACTCCAAGACATTCGTCGGCGCTCTTGCGCCGGCCTGAGGGATAACGATGGGGCATGCTATGGAGTGGCTTGGTGTGCATTTCATTACCGAGCTACCAGAGAGTGGACAGGTCATACTCAATTGCACACATGACCCTTTTCTGGTGCTGCTGGCTTATCTGGTCGCCTGCGTCGGCAGTTTCGCGACGCTGGACATGGCCGAGCGGGTTGCTCACGCTGAAAAATCCGCATCCCAGACGCGCTGGCGCTGGGTGGGCAGCGGGTGCCTGGCCGGCGGTATCTGGGCCATGCACTTCGTCGGGATGCTGGCATTCCAGGCGCCCGTCGACCTGCACTATCAACTGCCTGTCACGGTGTTCTCGCTGACCATCGCGCTGCTCGCCGCGTGGCTGGCCATGCAGACCCTCAGTCGTCCTGATTTGAGTTTTCAACGGTGCCTGAAGGCATCCATCGGGGTTGGCCTGGGTATCGCGACCATGCATTACGTGGGCATGACGGCCATGCACTCCAGTGCTTCGGTCTATTACCACCCAGGCCTGTTTGCCCTGTCCATCGCGATCGCGATCGGCGCCGCGCTGGCAGCCTTGTTGCTGGCCTGGTATCTGCGCAACGGCGCCGGCATGCTGCATCAGCTCTTCAAATACTGCGCCAGCCTGTTGCTCGGGGCGGGCATCCTCGGCATGCACCTCACGGCCATGGCCGCCTTCAACCTGGTGCTGCCCGAAGGCAGCCTGCCTGCGCAGAACGGCGAGCACAGTCACCTGCAACTGGCGCTGACCGTGACGGTCATGACGCTGCTGATCATCGGCAGCAGCATCAGCGCTGCACTGGCGGACAAGAAACTGCAACACAAGGACCACGACCTGCAACGGGTCAACTCCCTGCTCAGCCAGCTGGATCAGGCGCGCATGTCGCTGCAACAGGTGGCGCACTACGACGCGCTGACCAACCTGATCAACCGCCGAGGGTTCAATCAGATCTTCGCCGAAAAACTCATCGAGAAAACCAACGAAGGCGGAATGCTGGCGGTCCTGTTCCTGGACATCGACCATTTCAAGCGGATCAACGACAGCCTTGGCCACGATGCCGGCGACGAGTTGCTCAAAGTGCTTGCCGGGCACATCAAGAGCTCGGTTCGCAGTCACGAAGATGTGGTCGCACGCTTCGGCGGCGACGAGTTCTGCCTGCTCATCGACCTGCATGACCGTGACGAGGCGCGCCAGCTGGCGCAACGGATCATGCTTAAAATGAAGGATCCCATCGAGCTGGCCGGACGGCGCATGGTGATGACCACCAGCATCGGCATCAGCCTGTTTCCGGAAGACGGCAAGACCTGTGAAGAACTGCTGAAGAACGCCGACCTGGCGCTGTATCAGTCCAAGGGCAGCGGCCGCAACGGCCTGAATTTTTTCAGCGCCAACCTGAAAACCCGTGCCACGCTGGAGCTGCAACTGGAAGAAGAGTTGCGCCACGCCCTGCGTGAAGACTCCGGCCTGATGCTCTACTACCAACCGATATACGACCTCAAGACCGGTCAGGTCAGCAAGCTCGAAGCCTTGATCCGCTGGCAGCACCCGGTCCACGGTTTCCTTGTACCGGATCGTTTTATCGCCATCGCCGAGGCCAACGGCCTGATCGCCGAGCTGGACAACTGGGTGCTGCGCAAGGCCTGCGAGGATCTGGCCGAGTTGTCGCGCCAGGGCTGTGAAGACCTGAAGATCGCCGTGAATTGCTCGCCCCTTAACCTGGCGCGTGAAGAACTCGCCGATGAAATCGAGTTCGCATTGCGGGTGGCCGGGGTGGCGCCCCAGCGGCTGGAACTGGAAGTCACGGAAAATGCCTTGATGGGCAATATCGCCAACACACTGGTGTTGCTGCGACAGATACGCGCCCTCGGCGTATCGCTGTCCATCGATGACTTCGGCACCGGCTACTCATCCCTGGCCTACCTCAAGCGCTTGCCGCTCAACACGCTGAAAATCGACCGCTCGTTCATCCAGGACATCCCCAAGGCGACCCAGGACATGGAGATTGTCCAGGCGATTATCGTCATGGCCCACACCCTGCAACTGCAAGTGGTCACCGAAGGGGTCGAAACCTTCGAGCAATACCAGTTCCTGGAAGACCATGGCTGTGACTTCGTCCAGGGCTATCTGCTCAGCCGGCCGGTGCCGCTGACCGAACTGCTTCCGGTGCTAGACGAAATCAACCAGCGCAAGCACGCCTACACCGTCACGACGCTGAGCCTGGCTCACGGTACATCTGCACTAATGTAGACGGGTCTTTTTCGAGGAAACCCTGACTCCCGTGCAGGCGCATCAGCTGCGCGGCCAGCCCGCTGATCGGTGTCGCCGAGCCTTGCTCGCGGGAAAACTTCACCGCCGCGTCCAGATCCTTGAGCAACGTGCGCACGTGCCACTTGACCGGTTCGAAACGGTTTTCCGCCATCTGCGGGGCAAGGAACTGCAAGGGCTTCGAATCGGCAAAACCACCGGCCAGCGCTTCGGCGATCAGGCTGGCATCCACCCCGGAGCGTTCCGCCAGCGCGACCACTTCGGCAATCACCAAGGCATTGCAGGCGACGATCATCTGATTGCACGCCTTGGTCACCTGCCCTGCCCCGACGCCGCCCATGTGCGTCACGCGCTGCCCCAGGCTCAACAGGACAGGCCGGACCCGTTCCAGGTCCTGCGCTTCACCGCCGACCATGATCGCCAGGCTTCCGGCCTCGGCGCCGACCACGCCACCGGAGACCGGCGTGTCGAGCCAGCCCATGCCGGTTTTACCGGCGAGCTCAGCGGCCATTTCCCGCGTGGCGTTGGGTTCCAGGCTGGAAAAATCCACCAGCAGCTGCCCCTTTTTTGCCCCCTCGACAATGCCGGTCGGACCAAACACCACCTCGCGCACCACCGACGTATCCGCCAGACACAACATCACCACATCAGCGTGCCGGCACAGTTCTGCCGGGCTGGAGACCTGGCGTGCACCCGCCTCCACCAGCGGCTTGCACTTGTCCGGATTGCGATTCCATACCGCCAGCTGATAACCCGCGGCCAGCAGGCGGCGGCACATCGGCAACCCCATCAGGCCGATCCCGGCAAACCCCAACGAAGGTAGCGTTGACATCATTTAGCCTCCTTTTGATTAAAGATCGCCAAATATTGGCCGATTCATCATGACTTAGGAAAGGATTCACCCCGAGCAATGCTCAGGTCAAAGACCAAGGCAAGGTCCAAGTACGCGCTGAAAAAAGACGCGATTGTATTCCGTGACGGTTCGACGACAGTGAGTCGGCCAACCAATCAGCCCAGGTAGATGGCGAACAATGACTTCTAAAAACAACCCGGCCACTGCGGTAACCGATCTGACGTTGAGCCCAGCGGCCAACAGCCCGTCATCACCGAAGCCATTGATTCAATCGCGCCCGCTGGCGACCCAGCAATACCTGTACTTCACCGAAACCAACACCGACCGTATCCTCGACAACCTCGACGGCCTGCGCGACATGGTGTTCCCGCGCGCACCGCATCTGGAAGGCGACAGCGAACAGCACAACGATCAGGAATTCCCGTCGGTGTGCCTGATCGGCCTGGGCCGTTGCGGCTCGAACATCGCGCTGGACGTGGCGGAACTGGTGTACAACGCCCGCAAGTTCTACCTCAACGAATTCAACAACGAAGATCGCCTGTCGCCGGACAAGCGTTTTGCCGAAAAGGGCTACAGCCCGGCCCAATGGATCCGCAACAACCTGCGCCTGGGCCAGAACAAGAACACCAAGCCGGTGTTCCTGGTCGAGCCGCTGGTGATGCTCGGCGACCTGGACAAGGACATCGCCGGACGCATCCGCTTCTCGCGCAAGGGCGAAAAAAGCGGCTTCCTGCGCGACTACAGCAAGATGAAAATCATGGATTTGTCGGAAGTCCACGCCGGTGGCGCCGGTAACGCGCCGATCCTCGGCCAGTACCTGGCCAAGATCATCCTGAACAAGGACACCCAGCGTTTTTCCAGCCCTGACTGGAAGATGATTCACTCGTACCTGATCGACAGCTGCGGCATCAAGGCCAACCAGTCGCGCCTGTATTTCTCGATCTTCAGTGCCGGCGGCGGTACCGGCTCGGGCATGGCCTCGGAGTTCGGCCTGGCCCAGCAGCATTCGTACATGAACAAGACGTTCGACACCAAACCGATGGACGAGCACGACAGCAAGAGCGGTCACTCCTTCGTCTTCGAACCGATCTTCACCAGTGGCATCTGCGTGCTGCCGAACATTTCCGACCACCGCAGTGAAATGTCCGAGGCGCTGCACATCAACGCCGGTCGACTGCTGTGCAAATACCTGTCGGAAGAGTGGGACTTTTCCTACAACTTCGCCAACGAGGACAGCAGCGAAGCCAGCGTCATGGGCCGCATCCGCCCGTGGAACGCGATGATGCTGATTTCCAACGACATCATGCGTTACGCCGAAGAGAACGATGACGGCAACATCCAGAACATTGATGTCAATGCCATGGAAAAGCATGCCAACCAATACATCTCGCAGCAGATCTTCAACATTCTTACGGCCCAGGCGGTGACCACCGACTACGACCAGAACTATTTCCGTCGCGCCGGCATCGACATCGGCGAAACCATCCGCCTGGACGCCAACGACCTGTTCATGAGCCTGGCCGGCCCGGTGGCGATTGCCTACGCCGAGTCCGTGGTGCCGGAAACCCCGCCGCCGAGCAGCGACAAGTTCAAGGTGTTCGAGAAAGAGCCGCAGCGCCTGAACATCGACGACCTGTTCTTCCGCTCGATCGACCTGCCGCACTTCAACAAGGTCACCCAGGCCATCGAAGGCATCAGCCTGCTGCCGATCGAGTCCAAGCGCTATCGCGCGTCGCTGGAGCAATACAAGAATTCGGGCTACGACGCGGCCGCGCTGCACGACCTGCACTTCTTCAAGAACTGCTCGTCGGTGGTGTCGATCGTGTCCCTGCCCAAGGACTACAAGCTGTCCTACATGGACCTGAACCGGTTGAAGACTCACCTCAACAGCCTGTTCCCCAACACCACGCTCAAGCGTTACGCGCTGGTGATCGGTGCTTCGGCCAACCTGTCGTTGACCACCCTGATCGCCAAGAGCCCGTGCCTGTCGGACGATTTCCTGACGCTGATCGTGGCCTTCATCAAGCGCTGCTTCGCGAAGACGCCGTACCGTTTCGACGAAACCCTGGACAACTCGATCCTGGATTTCATCGTCCAGGAAGAATTCGACGAAGACCGTATCGACGACTTGCTCAACGAATTCGAGAACCCGGCGAAGATCCTCGATACCAACTGGTACGCGATCAAACCGATGTACGAGAAGAAGTACCGCGAGCTGATCAACGACAAGGAAAAGTTCGTCTCGATCAACGACATCCGCCTGTCCCGCGATTGCGTGAAGAAAGCGATCAAGTACCTGCGCGAGATCTACCGTCACCGCATCGGCAAGACCAAGGTGATTTCGTTGAATAACCACACAGGCAAGACTTTCTCGGTCTGATCCAGAACCGAGTTGCTCCAATCGCTGGCAAGCCAGCTCCCACAGGTTCGTGGCGGACACATTAATTGTGAACGTCCCGGACATTGTGGGAGCTGGCTTGCCAGCGATAAGGCCCTGAAATTCGCTGAGGATTTCAGCCATCCCAACATCCAGAAACAATTGAGCAGCCGTTCAGTTGCCCTCCCAACTGTTCCCGTTACGTTTACGTCACCGTGAGGCTGTGGCCTTTCTCTACGGCAACCTGCCATCACGCTACTCGGCTACACACTTTTCCCTTTGAAAGGCGCGCACCAATAAGGTGCGACCTTTAAGCCTGCGCTCTTTCCTGGATCAGAATCCACGGCGAAACCACCACGGCCCACAACGGCGGATCACGCTCAAAAAGATCCAGCGCCCGCGTTTCAGAGAGCTTGGCGAGTTTGTCAGCGGCCAGCCAGGCAGCCACTTTCTCCCCCTCATCCTGGGCCACGGCCTCGGCGGCAGCGATCAAATCCAGGCCGCGATCGACCCACAATAGGGCACCCTTGGCGAAGAACGGTTCCAGCTCTTTCCAGGTAATAGATGCGGTTTCACCAAGCAGCTTGGCATAGAGGGTGCTAGGTTCTTGATTCATGGGACTGTCCGGAAAAGAAATCGACGGCGAATGATAACGTCGGTGGTCTGGCAGAAAAACCCGGATGCAATTGAGTGACCGAAATGAAAAGCGCAGGAAAGCCAGGGAATGCACCGAATCCGGCTATAAGCCCCTCAACGCCCCCGCCGCAATTCTGTCTTTTACTTTCAATAAAGCGACACCTGCAGGTTTTGTCCCCCGGCGCTGCCTTCCCAGGCTGACAATCGGCGCTCTACACTGTACCGGTACAGTTGCCGAGGGACTTTTCCGGGGAATGTCGCAGATATCTGACCCGGTTCTGCTGCTTTCGGCGCCAGGACTATAAAAACTACAACAGTAAGAGTGGAGCACTATGACTAAGGCTACTAAGCAGATTTCCAAACTGTTTGCCGCTATGGTTCTGGCCGGGGTTGCCAGCCATTCGTTCGCAGCTGACACCATCAAGATCGGCATCGCCGGCCCTAAAACCGGCCCTGTAGCCCAATACGGCGACATGCAGTTCAGTGGCGCCAAAATGGCCATCGAACAGATCAACGCCAAAGGCGGCGTAGACGGCAAGAAACTCGAAGCCGTTGAATACGATGACGCCTGTGATCCGAAACAAGCCGTGGCCGTAGCGAACAAGGTCGTCAACGACGGCGTCAAGTTCGTGGTCGGTCACCTGTGCTCCAGCTCCACTCAACCGGCTTCGGACATCTACGAAGACGAAGGCGTGATCATGATCACCCCGGCTGCCACCAGCCCGGACATCACCGCCCGTGGTTACAAAATGGTGTTCCGCACCATCGGTCTGGACAGCGCCCAAGGCCCTGCCGCCGGTAACTACATCGCCGACTTCGTCAAGCCGAAGATCGTTGCTGTCCTGCACGACAAGCAGCAATACGGTGAAGGCATCGCCACCGCCGTGAAGAAAACCCTGGAAGGCAAAGGCGTCAAGGTTGCCGTGTTCGAAGGCGTCAACGCCGGCGACAAGGACTTCTCCTCGATGATCGCCAAGCTCAAGCAAGCCAACGTCGACTTCGTCTACTACGGCGGCTACCACCCGGAGCTGGGCCTGATCCTGCGTCAATCCCAGGAAAAAGGCCTGAAAGCCAAGTTCATGGGTCCGGAAGGCGTGGGTAACGACTCCATTTCGCAGATCGCCAAGGACGCTTCCGAAGGCTTGCTGGTGACCCTGCCGAAATCCTTCGACCAGGATCCGGCCAACATCGCCCTGGCTGACGCGTTCAAGGCCAAGAAAGAAGATCCAAGCGGTCCGTTCGTGTTCCCGGCCTACTCGGCTGTGGAAGTGATCGCCGAAGGTATCAAGGCTGCCAAGTCCGAAGACTCCGCCAAAGTGGCTGAAGCTATCCACAAAGGCACCTTCAAGACCCCGACCGGCGACCTGAGCTTCGACGAGAAAGGCGACCTGAAAGACTTCAAATTCGTGGTTTACGAGTGGCACTTCGGCAAACCAAAAACTGAAGCCAAGCCTCAGTAAGGCGTTGCCTGACTGACTGCCAACAAAGCCCACGGCGTGCCGTGGGCTTTGTTTTACGAACGTATTTGGGCCGCGCTGGCGTGATCCGCCAGTCTCCCCACCTGAAAATCTCAAAACCGTCATCAGCGGTTCGCTGGCAAACCCCGGATTCGAAGTGGATGCAGATCCACGGGGCCCGGGCGGGAAAATGACTCCACCAGTGAAATGCGTATCAGGTTTTTAGGAGCGCTGTAATGCCTGACATCTATCACTTTTTCCAACAGCTGGTTAATGGCCTGACCATTGGCAGCACGTATGCCCTGATCGCCATCGGCTATACGATGGTTTACGGCATCATTGGAATGATCAACTTCGCCCACGGCGAGGTGTACATGATCGGCTCCTACGTGGCGTTCATCGCCATCGCCGGGCTGGCCATGCTGGGACTCGACAGCGTTCCGCTGTTGATGACCGCCGCTTTCCTGGCAACCATCGTCGTCACCAGTGCCTACGGCTACAGCATCGAACGGATCGCCTACCGCCCCTTGCGCGGCAGCAACCGTCTGATCCCGCTGATCTCCGCCATCGGCATGTCGATCTTCCTGCAGAACACCGTTCTGCTGGCGCAAGACTCCAAGGACAAATCCATCCCCAACCTGATTCCGGGCAACTTTGCCTTCGGGCCAGGTGGCGCACATGAAGTGCTGATTTCCTACATGCAAATCGTGGTGTTCGTGGTGACCCTGGTCGCCATGCTCGGCCTGACCCTGTTCATCTCCCGCTCCCGCCTGGGCCGCGCCTGCCGCGCCTGCGCCGAAGACATCAAGATGGCCAACCTGCTGGGTATCAACACCAACAACATCATCGCCCTGACCTTCGTCATCGGTGCTGCGCTGGCGGCCATCGCGGCCGTGCTGCTGAGCATGCAATACGGCGTGATCAACCCGAACGCCGGTTTCCTGGTCGGCCTCAAGGCCTTCACCGCAGCGGTACTCGGCGGTATCGGCAGCATTCCGGGCGCCATGCTCGGCGGGCTCGTATTGGGTGTGGCGGAAGCCTTTGGTGCCGATATCTTCGGCGACCAGTACAAGGACGTCGTGGCGTTCGGCCTGCTGGTTCTGGTGCTGTTGTTCCGGCCAACCGGCCTGCTGGGCCGTCCGGAGGTTGAGAAGGTATGACTAGGAATCTTAAACAGGCGCTGTTCAGCGCCTTGCTGGTGTGGGCCGTGGCCTACCCGGTACTCGGTCTGAAGCTGACCATCGTCGGCATCAACCTCGAAGTTCATGGCACCAGCGACGCCACCCTGATCACCATCGCGGTGTGCTCGGTGCTGATGTTCCTGCGTGTCTTGTTCGACCAGCAGATCAGCTCGGCCTGGCGTTCTTCGCCCAGCATGCCGCTGATTCCGGCCAAGGCCAGCAACTTCCTGACCCTGCCGACCACACAACGCTGGATCATCATCGCGCTGATCGCCGGTGCGCTGGTCTGGCCGTTCTTCGGCTCTCGCGGTGCGGTGGATATCGCCACCCTGGTGCTGATCTACGTGATGCTGGGCCTGGGCCTGAACATCGTGGTCGGTCTGGCCGGTCTGCTCGACCTCGGTTACGTCGGCTTCTACGCCGTCGGCGCCTACAGCTACGCGCTGCTGTCGCACTACTACGGCCTGAGCTTCTGGATCTGCCTGCCGATCGCCGGCCTGATGGCGGCCACCTTCGGCTTCCTGCTGGGTTTCCCGGTGCTGCGTCTGCGCGGTGACTACCTGGCGATCGTGACCCTGGGCTTCGGTGAGATCATCCGTCTGTTCCTGCGTAACCTGACCGGCCTCACTGGCGGTCCGAACGGCATCAGCAACATCGAGAAGCCAACGTTCTTCGGCCTGACCTTCGAACGCAAGGCCGCGGAAGGCCTGCAAACCTTCCATGAGTATTTCGGCCTGGAATACAACTCGATCAACAAGGTGATCTTCCTGTACCTGGTTGCGCTGTTGCTTGCGTTGGGTGCGCTGTTCGTCATCAACCGTTTGCTGCGCATGCCGTTGGGCCGTGCCTGGGAAGCGCTGCGTGAGGACGAAATCGCCTGCCGCGCGCTGGGCCTGAACCCGACCATCATCAAGCTGTCGGCCTTCACCCTGGGCGCGAGCTTCGCCGGTTTCGCCGGTAGTTTCTTCGCTGCCCGCCAAGGCCTGGTGACGCCGGAGTCCTTCACCTTCATCGAGTCGGCGATCATCCTCGCCATCGTGGTGCTGGGTGGCATGGGCTCGCAGCTGGGCGTGATCCTCGCTGCCGTGGTGATGATCCTGCTGCCGGAAATGATGCGTGAGTTCAGTGAGTACCGCATGTTGATGTTCGGTGCCTTGATGGTACTGATGATGATCTGGCGCCCTCAGGGTCTGCTGCCCATGCAACGTCCTCACATGGAGCTGCGCAAATGAGCCGCGAGATCCTTAAAGTAGAAAACCTGAGCATGCGCTTCGGCGGTTTGCTGGCGGTCAACGGCGTTGCCTTGAGCGTGAAAGAGAAACAAGTGGTTGCACTGATCGGCCCCAACGGCGCCGGCAAGACCACCGTGTTCAACTGCCTGACCGGCTTCTACAAGCCGAGCGGCGGCAGCATCCTGCTGGACGGCGAGCCGATCGAAGGCCTGCCCGGCCACAAGATCGCCCTCAAGGGCGTGGTGCGTACCTTCCAGAACGTACGGTTGTTCAAGGACATGACCGCGGTCGAGAACCTCTTGATCGCCCAGCACCGTCACCTGAACACCAACTTCCTGTCCGGCCTGTTCAAGACCCCGTCGTTCCGCAAAAGCGAGCGCGAGGCCATGGACTTCGCCGAGTTCTGGCTGGAAAAGGTCAACCTGAAAGAGTTCGCCAACCGCCCGGCCGGCACCCTGGCCTACGGTCAGCAACGTCGCCTGGAAATCGCCCGCTGCATGATGACCCGCCCGCGGATCCTCATGCTCGACGAACCGGCCGCAGGCCTGAACCCGAAGGAAACCGAGGACCTCAAGGCGCTGATCAGCATGCTGCGTGAAGAGCACAACGTCACCGTTCTGCTGATCGAACACGACATGAAGCTGGTCATGAGCATTTCCGACCACATCGTCGTGATCAACCAGGGCACGCCCCTGGCCGACGGCACGCCGGATCAGATCCGCGACAATCCTGAAGTGATCAAAGCCTACCTGGGGGAAGCGTAAATGCTGCAGTTCGAAAACGTTTCCACCTTCTATGGCAAGATCCAGGCCCTGCACAGCGTCAACGTCGAAGTCCGCCAGGGCGAGATCGTGACCCTGATCGGCGCCAACGGTGCCGGCAAGTCCACGCTGCTGATGACGCTTTGCGGTTCGCCGCGCGCCCACAGCGGCAGCATCCGCTACATGGGTGAGGAACTGGTCGGCCAGGACTCTTCGCAGATCATGCGCAAGAGCATTGCCGTGGTGCCGGAAGGTCGTCGGGTGTTTTCCCGCCTGACCGTGGAAGAAAACCTGTCCATGGGCGGATTCTTCACGGTCAAGGGTGACTATCAGGAACAGATGGACAAGGTCCTCGGACTTTTCCCACGCCTGAAAGAACGCTTCAGCCAGCGTGGCGGCACCATGTCCGGTGGCGAACAGCAAATGCTCGCCATCGGCCGTGCGCTGATGAGCAAGCCCAAGCTGTTGCTGCTCGACGAGCCCTCCCTGGGCCTGGCACCGATCATCATCCAGCAGATCTTCGACATCATCGAACAACTGCGCAAGGACGGTGTAACGGTGTTCCTGGTTGAGCAGAACGCCAACCAGGCACTGAAAATCGCCGACCGCGCCTACGTTCTGGAGAACGGCCGGGTGGTGATGCAAGGCACCGGTGAAGCCCTGCTGACCGACCCGAAAGTGCGCGAAGCGTACCTCGGCGGCTAAGCCATCGCGGTAAACAAAAAAACGGCCTTCGCGGGCCGTTTTTTTATGCCCGCAATGAGACCCCTTGTAGGAGCGAGCTTGCTCGCGAAGAACGTAGAGACACCGCGTTCATCCAGCCTGCCCCCGTCATCGTTAACGTCCATCGCGAGCAAGCTCGCTCCTACAAGGGGCTCGTTACAACCGATCCAGCGCTTCCCCACTGCGCTTGAACCACCCCATCAAATAATCCGCCAGCACCTGCGTGCGCTTGGGCAATCCGCCCTGATACGGGTGCACCAGGTACATCGGCATGGTCCGGGTCTGATAATCGCGCAGGAGCCATCGCAAACGCCCGTCAGCCAATTCCGCCGACAAGCAATAGGACGGCAATCGTGCGATACCCGCGCCGGCCAGCGCGGCTTTCTTCAGCAGGTTGTAGTGATTACTGGCAAACGGCCCCGACACCCGCACACGCAACAACTCGTGCTGCTGGTGATACAGCCACTCTTCGCGGCCGCTGTAGTGGCTGTTGAGCAGGCAGCGATGCTCGGCCAGCGCCTGGGGCGTTTGCGGTTCACCGTATTGCTCCAGGTAAGCCGGGCTGGCACAGGTCAGCTCTTGCCACGCCAGCAGCGGGCGCGCCACCAGTCGCTGGTCAACGGCCACCTCCGAGCGAATCGCCAGGTCGAAGCCGTCGCGGGACAGTTCGCGGTAGCTGTTGTTGAGCTCCAGCTCGATCTGTACCTGGGGATACTTGGCGGAGAACTCCAGCAACAGGCCATCGAAGAAAGTTTCGCCGAGCGAAACCGGCACCGTCATCCGCACCGGGCCGACCATGTCGTCCTTCAATCTCGCCAGCGCCTGACGCGCCCTCTCGACTTGCACCACCAGCGCCTGGGCCTGCGGCAACAACGCAGCACCGGCGGCGGTCAGGCTCAAGCGGCGGGTGGTGCGCTGCAGCAGCACCACTGAAAACTGCGCTTCCAACTGGCTGATGCGCTTGGACAGCTGGCCTTTGCTGCAACCGAGCTGCTGTGCCGCCAGGGTGAAACTTCCCGCTTCGATCAATACGGCGAACGCGGCAAGGTCATCCATTTCGCTCATTGATTGTTTCCATTTGAAAACCAAAGGTTGCCTATTAGTGCGCTTATCTACAGAAAAAACCACCCTAGACTGATACCTCGTTCAACCCACCACGAGATCAGCCTCCATGAAAATTCTTTTGATCGGCGCAAACGGCACCATCGGTTCGGCCGTCGACAAAGAGCTGTCGCCACGCCACGAAATCATCCGCATCGGTCGCACCAGCGGCGACTTCCACGTGGACATCAGTGACAGCGCCTCGATTCGCAAACTGTTCGAGCAGACCGGCAAATTCGATGCGCTGGTGTGCGCCGCGGGCAACGTGACCTTCGCCCCGCTCAACGAGATGACCGAAGAGAGTTTTGCCCTGGGCCTGAAAGACAAACTCATGGGCCAGGTCAACCTGCTGTTGATCGGCCGCGAGTTCGCCAACGACGGCGCTTCGTTCACCTTCACCACTGGCGTACTCAGCCACGATCCGATCTACAGCGGCGCCTCGGCAGCGTTGGTCAACGGTGCACTGGACAGCTTTGTCCGCGCCGCCGCCATCGAACTGCCGCGCGGCCTGCGGGTAAACTCGATCAGCCCGAACGTCCTGGTCGAAGCCATGGGCAAATACGCACCGTACTTCCGTGGTTTCAAACCGGTTCCTGCGGCGGATGTGGCGTTGGCCTACGCCAAGAGTGTGGAAGGCCTGCAAACGGGTCAGACCTTTCACATCTGAAGATGAAAAAACGCAGCCTGCGTCAGCGCCAATACAAAGCGCAGACGATAACGGGTTGTGATGAACGGTCAGGCTGAGTAACGTGGCGGCACTTGTCAGGAGACCCCAAGATGCGTGTTGCCCGTTCCCTAGTCCTCGTTGCCTTGCTTCCGCTGTTCGCCGCTTGCCAGTTGTTCGACGGTGAACGGCAGAGCGCCTCCCACGTCGGCCAGACACGCATGCAAGGCCAGTTGACCGCGGCGGACGGCAAACTGCTGTTCCAGCCGTGCAACCAGCCTGCCCGCTACGTGGTCAACGACACGGGCGGCACCAGCGTCCTGCAGCAGGCTGCGAGCCTGGCGGACAAGCAGGGCAAGCTGTTTGCCGACGTGCGCGGACGGGTTGTGGCCGGCAGCGGTGGTGACGGCCAGCTCGATCTGGAGCAGCTGTACCGCGTCGAGCGCTCGGGCAGCGCGTGCGATGATCCGAACTTCAAGCTGCTGATTTTGCGCGCCGCCGGCCACTCCCCGGAATGGAACGTGAAAGTCAGCGGCAAAGGCATGGTCATCGAGCGCGCCGGCCAGCCTGCCCTCGCCGTGCCGTACGTCGAGGAACAACTGGGCGACGGCCGTTTCAACCTCAGCACCGAAGCCAACAACCAGCACATCGAACTGTGGGTTGCACCGCAACGCTGCGTCGACAGCAGCACCGGCAGCATCCAGCACATGAGTGCCGAGCTGCGGGTTGACGGACAGGTCCAGCGTGGATGCGGGTATTTCGGCGGCTCGCGCGACGACTGATCGTTTAAGCCTCACAGGCCTTCGCCTTTGGGGCTTATAATCGCGGGCTTCAAACGCCCTGGCGCAGTTGTGCGCCCCGCGAACCGGATCCCGCCATGTTACGAATCACCGAACTCAAGTTGCCGATCGACCATCCCGATGAAGACCTGCGCCCTGCCATCGTGCAGCGCTTAGGGCTAGCCAGCGATGACCTGCTCGATTTCACCTTGTTCAAGCGCAGCTACGATGCGCGTAAAAAGTCCTCCGAACTGTGTTTCATCTACACCATCGACCTCGAAGTTCGCGACGAGGCGGCGGTGCTGCACAAGTTCGCCGATGACCGTAACGTCAACGTGGCGCCGGATGTCAGCTACAAAATGGTCGGCCAGGCACCGACCGACCTGAGCGCGCGGCCGATTGTCGTCGGGTTCGGTCCGTGCGGGATCTTTGCCGGGCTGCTGCTGGCGCAAATGGGCTTCAAGCCGATCATCCTCGAGCGCGGTACCGAAGTACGCCAGCGCACCAAGGACACCTGGGGCCTGTGGCGTAAAAGCGTGCTCAACCCCGAGTCCAACGTACAGTTCGGCGAAGGCGGCGCCGGGACATTCTCCGACGGCAAGCTCTACAGCCAGATCAAGGACCCGAAGTTCATCGGTCGCAAGGTCCTGCACGAGTTCGTAAAGGCCGGTGCGCCGGAAGAAATCCTCTACGTCAGCAAACCGCACATCGGTACGTTCCGTCTGACCGGTGTGGTGGAAAACATGCGTGAGCAGATTCGCGCCCTCGGCGGTGAAGTGCGCTTCCAGCAGCGTGTCACCGACGTGTTGATCGAGGACGGCCAACTGGTCGGCGTCGAACTCAATGGCGGCGAGCAGATTCACTCGAAACACGTGGTCCTGGCCCTCGGCCACAGCGCCCGCGACACCTTCCGCATGCTCCACGGCCGTGGCGTGTTCATGGAAGCCAAGCCGTTCTCGGTAGGTTTCCGCATCGAACACCCGCAGTCGCTGATCGACCGCGCGCGCCTGGGCAAGTACGCCGGCCACCCGAAACTGGGCGCCGCCGACTACAAACTGGTGCACCACGCCAAGAACGGCCGTTCGGTCTACAGCTTCTGCATGTGCCCGGGCGGTACGGTGGTCGCGGCGACGTCCGAGCCGAACCGTGTCGTGACCAACGGCATGAGCCAGTATTCGCGTAACGAGCGCAACGCCAACTCCGGGATCGTCGTCGGCATCACCCCGGAAGTCGATTATCCGGGCGGCCCGCTGGCCGGTATCGAGCTGCAGGAACGCCTGGAATCCCACGCATTCGTACTCGGTGGCAGCAACTACGAAGCCCCGGCGCAACTGGTCGGCGACTTTATCGCAGGCAAACCGTCCACCGAACTGGGCAGCGTCGAGCCGTCCTACAAGCCGGGCGTTGCCCTGGGCGATCTGGCGCTGGCACTGCCGGCGTTCGCCATCGAAGCGATTCGCGAAGCCTTGCCGGCGTTCGAAAAGCAGATTCGTGGTTATTCGCTGCACGATGCGGTGTTGACCGGGATCGAAACCCGCACTTCCTCGCCACTGCGCATTACCCGTAACGAGTCGATGCAGAGCCTGAACGTGAAAGGCTTGTTCCCGGCCGGCGAAGGTGCCGGTTATGCAGGCGGGATTCTGTCGGCGGGTGTTGACGGGATTCGCATTGCAGAGGCTGTGGCTCGGGATATCCTTGGCCTGGAAGCCTGATACGCGATCCCGGAAACAATGCAAAACCCTGTGGGAGCGAGCTTGCTCCCACATTGGTATTCAGCGCCTTAGATATTGGCGCGCAGCACGCTCGCCGGCAGCGCCTCACCGCGCTCCACCGTCGCCGCTACCGCAGCCATCAAGTCACCCAAGTCATACCCCTGAGCCTTGAGCCAGTCCTGATCGTAATAGGTCGTGGCATAACGCTCGCCGCTGTCACACAGAATCGCCACCATCGACCCCGTCTCCCCCGCCGCTTTCATGTGCAGGGCGGCCATCAGTGCGCCGATCAGGTTGGTCCCGCTCGACCCGCCTACATGGCGTCCCAGATGCTCCGCCAGGTAGTGCATGGCCGCCAGCGACAAGGCATCGGGCACCTTGACCATCGCGTCGATCACCTTGGGCAGAAACGACGCTTCCACACGCGGCCGGCCGATGCCTTCAATGCGCGAGCCATGATCCAGGCGCAGGCTGGCATCGCCGGTCTGGTAATAATCAAAGAACACCGATCGCTCGGCATCGGCACATAGCACACGGGTGCAATGCTGGCGATACCGCACGTATCGGCCCAGGGTGGCCGTGGTGCCACCGGTACCGGGGCTGGAAATCAGCCAGCTCGGTTCGGGATGCCGCTCGAACCGCATCTGCTGGAAAATCGACTCGGCGATGTTGTTGTTCGCCCGCCAGTCGGTGGCGCGCTCGGCGTAGGTGAACTGATCAATGAAGTGCCCGTCGTGTTCGCGAGCCAGGCGCTCGGACTCGGCGTAGATCTGGGTCGGGTCGTCCACCAGATGACTTTGGCCACCGTAGAAGGCGATCTGCGCGATCTTCTCCTTTGAGGTAGTCGCCGGCATCACCGCAATGAACGGCAAGCCCAGCATGCGCGCGAAGTACGCCTCGGAAATCGCCGTGGAACCACTGGAAGCTTCAATGACCGGCGCGCCAGGCTTGAGCCAGCCGTTGCACAGTGCATACAGAAACAGCGAACGGGCCAGGCGGTGCTTGAGGCTGCCCGTGGGGTGGCTGGACTCATCCTTGAAATACAACTCGATGCCCGGAAAACCCGGTAGCGGCAAGGGGATCAGATGGGTATCGGCGCTGCGCTGGAAATCGGCTTCGATGATCCGGATCGCTTCGCGGGACCACTGTCGGTTGTCGCTCATGATGGTTTTCTCGTTGAATCGGGCAGGAGTCGGCCTTTTATCAAGGCTCATCCACCAAGCTTAGGAAATATCCTGCATCCGGCACAGGTACAGCTGAGATCCAATACACCCGACAACTGCTAGGCTCAGCCCGATGCTGGCGGATCACTCTGTAACGGCATATAACAAAAAAGAATATAACTTTTGTTTTAACAACTAACAGTACTTGTTAGGGTGTAACACCTTTTGAATTCACAGATGGAGAGCGACCTTGCCTCTGCGTAGCACTTTCACGCGTTTCTTTCAGTTGGAAGCTGCCAGCGGTCTGTTACTGATCGCCGCTGCCGTTCTGGCTCTGATTATCAATAACTCGCCGCTGTCGTGGCTGTACAACGGCCTGCTGGACACCCCCGTGGTGGCCCAGATCGGCGCGCTGAAAATCGCCAAGCCCTTGCTGCTGTGGATCAACGACGGCCTGATGGCGCTGTTCTTCCTGCTGATCGGCCTGGAAGTGAAGCGCGAAGTCCTCGACGGCCAGTTGTCCAAGCCGTCGCAGATCGTCCTGCCCGGCGCCGCGGCGATTGGCGGCATGGTGGTGCCGGCGCTGATCTACTGGTACCTCAATCGCGACACGCCCCCGGCCCTCGATGGCTGGGCGATCCCGACTGCCACCGACATTGCCTTCGCCCTTGGCGTGCTGGCGTTGCTGGGCAAACGCGTTCCGGTTTCGCTGAAGCTGTTCCTGATGACCCTGGCGATCATCGACGACCTTGGCGCGATCATCATCATTGCGATCTTCTATTCCGGCGCGTTGTCGACGTTGTCCCTGGCGCTGGCCGCGGCCTGTATCGCGGCGTTGATCGGGATGAACCGGCTCGGCGTGGTCAAACTCGGACCGTACATGATCATTGGCCTGATCCTCTGGGTCTGCGTGCTCAAGAGCGGTGTCCATGCCACGCTGGCCGGCGTGACCCTGGCTTTCTGCATTCCGCTGCGCACGAAAAACGCCGAGCCTTCGCCGCTGCTGACCCTGGAACACGCGCTGCACCCCTGGGTCGCCTACGGCATCCTGCCGTTGTTCGCCTTCGCCAACGCCGGCCTTTCCCTGAGCGGCGTCACTGTCGAAAGCTTCACTCACCACGTCCCTATGGGCATCGCCGCCGGACTGCTGCTGGGCAAGACCGTCGGTGTCTTCGGCCTGACCTGGCTGGCCGTAAAAACCGGTATCGCCGCCCTGCCCCAAGGCGCCAATTGGGGCCAGATACTGGGCGTGGCGATTCTCTGCGGCATCGGTTTCACCATGAGCCTGTTTGTCGGCTCCCTGGCCTTTGAGCCGGGCGTGAGTGAATTTGCCGGAATGGACCGAATGGGGATCCTGACCGGTTCGATCCTGGCCGCACTGATCGGTTATGGGGTGACGGCGATGGCGAGCCGCAAGCGCTCCAGCCTGGCATCCTGATAACCGGCAACACTCACCACAGTTGAAAAACAAAAAACCCGATCAGTCACCTGATCAGGTTTTTTGTTTATCCGCAGTATGCGCTTAGTGCGATACGCGGCTGGTGCCACCCACGCTGGAGATGCGCACACGTTCGCCAACGCGGAACACTTCGTTCGGCTGAACTTCCTGAACGTAGGCACGCATGCTGCCGTCGTCTTCGCGTACGGTGATTTCCACGCCCTGGGTGCGGGTCATGCCTTCTTCAGCGGCCGAACCGATCAGGCCGCCGGCGACTGCGCCGATGACCGCAGCAACAATACTGCCTTTGCCGCCACCGATGGCGCTGCCGCCAACACCACCCACCACTGCGCCTGCCGCGCCGCCGATCGGGGTTTTGGTGCCTTCGATTTTCACCGGGCGCAATGCTTCGATGGTGCCCATGCGAATGGTCTGCACCCGACGCGCCTCGTCACGAGAATAGGAGTCACCGGTCAGGCTCGATTGGCAACCAGTGAGCAACATCGCCATCGTGGAAAAAGAAGCAACCAGCAGAACAGACTTACGCATAGCATCAACTCCAAAGAAACATTTTTTCATTAAACCCCGCAGCTTGACGCCTGTCACGGCAACGCCCGGGTAAAATTGCTTTGATTCAGGCTCCGTTAAGGCGCCTCCACGAACTCACACAGTAGCGGCAAAATCGGAAAACCGCCCACTGGCCAAGGATTTTCATGGATTACTTTATCATCGTCGTCACGACTGTTGCCGGTTTGTACTTCCATTGGTGGCTGTACGTGCGGATCAAGCGCTGGATGGACCGTGACCTGGCACTGGCGCTGGCCGGCAAGGACGAGCAGAAAAAAGCCTTCATGCTTGCGCAGTTGGCGAGCGCTCAGGCGCAGAAGATCAAGCGTCGGGACCTGCCGAAGTGGCTGGAGGCCGCTGCGGCAAGCTATCCCGGTCGGTAGACTGTTCAGGGAGCCAGGCGTTCAAGAATCCAGTCGGCGCCCTGCTGACGGTAATTGAGGCGGTCGTGCAGGCGGCTTGCGCGGCCCTGCCAGAACTCGATGCGCTCCGGCAGCAGGCGATAACCGCCCCAATGTTCCGGGCAATGCGGCTGGGTGTCGCTGAAACGTTGCTCGGTGTCCTTGAGCAGCGTTTCGAGTTCGCCACGATCGGCGATCACGCGGCTCTGCGGCGATGCCCAGGCCCCCAGGCGACTGCCCAGCGGACGGACCTGGTAATAGGCGTCGGACTCTTCGGGCGTCACCTTCACCACCCGCCCTTCGATGCGCACCTGGCGCTCCAGCGCCGGCCAGAAAAACGTCATGGCTGCGAACGGATTCGCGGCCAGGTGCTGGCCCTTGGCGCTTTCGTAGTTGGTGAAAAAAGTGAAGCCCTGCTCGTCCAGGCCCTTGAGCAACAGAATGCGACAGTGCGGTCGACCGTCCTGGTCAACGGTGGCCAGGGTCATGGCGTTGGCTTCCACCGGCGCCTGTTCGGTTTTAACCGCATCGGCGAACCACTGGTGAAACAGCGCGAACGGCTCGGCCGGGGCTTGTGCCTCGGTCAGGCCATCACGGGTGTAGTCGCGACGCATATCAGCCAGGCCCTGGGTCATGGCGCATTCCTTTTAATTAACGAATCACTGCTTTGCAGTATCGGTGCTGGCGACTTTCTTGTCTGCCGCAGCGGCTTTGGCTGGCGTGGTTTTCTTCGCCGGCGTTGCAGTTTTCGCAGGGGTTTTCTTGGCCGCAGCTTTTTTCGCCGGGGCTTTTTTCACCGCTGGAACAGCAGCCTTCTTGGTCGCAGGGGCCGGTGTCACAGGCTTGGCCACCGGCTTGACGTCAGCGGCAGCAACCAGGGTCACAGGGGCCGGTGCCGGCATGTTGTACTTGCTCAGCAACGCGACCATGGTGTTTTGCGGGGTCACCAGCAGTTCCACGCGACGGTTCAGCGCACGCCCTTGCACGCTGTCGTTGGCGGCACGCGGCGCATCGCCACCCAGACCACGCAGCATCAGGCGATCACGCTGCAAACCACTGAGACGGAAAATCGCCGCAACGGCCTGGGCGCGCTCCTGGCTCAACTTGACGTTGGCCGGCGCAGCGCCGGATGTATCGCTGTGGCCGAGGATCAACACGGCGGTCTTTGGATCGGCTTCGAGGATTTTCGCAACGCGGGTGAACGGCCCGAGCGTGACCGGCAGCAGCATGGCCGGACGATCAGGGTTGAACGAGCCTTCGACCGGCGCGGTCACCACCAGCACGTTTTCGCGGCGCTCGAGTTGCAGGTTGCTGTCCTTGACCGCCTCGCGCAAGCGCGGCTCGTAGTCGTCAAGCCAGGCCTGGGTGACTTTCGGGTCTGGCATCGGCACAGCCTTGGCGGTGCTCTGCTCGCTGCCACCGAACGGCCACCACCACTTGCTGCCGCTATCGGTTTCGGCCTTGGCCACGGCGGCGGGTTTGACCTCGGGTTTCACCTCCGGCTTGGCTGCGGGCTTGCCGGCGCTGTCGTCGGAACCGAACGGCCAGTACCAGTGGCTGGCGCTTTCAGTCTTGGCGACAGGTGCCGTCGCGTCTTTTTGTGGAGTCTGTGCGCAACCGGTAATGGCGAAGCACAGGGCCAAGGCGAGGGTTTTATTGGATGACATTGGATATCCACAAAAATGAAGTCAAAAAAATCAGGCCACATCGGCCCGCATAAACAGACGCTTTGAAACTGAAAAGGCAATCGGGTTCCAGCCCTGGAGCCGGATTGCCGCTTTTACAGACAGGTGGCCAGAACCCGCACCAGCTTTTGCGCGCGCGGGTCCATCAAGACGTAGGGTCCCAGGGTATTTGTCACAAATCCGAAAGCCACATCGTGCTCCGGGTCGGCAAAACCGATGGAGCCGCCGGCCCCCGGATGACCAAACGCGCGTGGGCCAAGGCCGAAAGTGGCATTGGCAACGTCCGGTTGATCGAGCATGCAACCCAGGCCGAAACGGGTCCGGGTCAGTAAAGTCTTGTCCTCGCCGAGGCTGTGCTCGCGGGTCAATTCATCGAGCATTTCGCTTTCCAGCAGGCTGCCGTCGAGCAGGCCGGCGTAGAAACCGGCCAGGCTGCGGGCATTGCCGTGGCCATTGGCGGCCGGTTGCTGCATGCGTCGCCACTCGGGTTTGTTGGTGCTGGTCATGATCGACGGCGGGTTGGTGAACGCCCGCGTCGTCATGGCCGTTGGCTCACGCATGGTCACTTGCAGCAGGCGCTGGGCGGCGGCATCGCCGACATTGCCCTTGCCCCGCGCAATGTGCGCCACGCGATGGAACTCTTCGTCGGCCAGCCCCACATGGAAGTCCAGGCCCAAGGGCTTGGCGACCCGCGCCACGATGGATTCCCCCGGCCCACGACCGTCGGCACGGCGCAGTAGCTCGCCGACCAGCCAGCCATAGGTGATCGCCGCGTAACCGTGGCCTTCGCCCGGCGTCCACCACGGCGTTTCGGCGGCCAGGGCGTCGACCATGGTCTGCCAGTCGTAAAGGGCTTCGGGGGCCAGCAACTCGCGCAATGCCGGAAGGCCGGCCTGATGGCAGAGCAGTTGACGCAGGGTCACGGACTCTTTGCCGGCAGCGGCAAATTCGGGCCAGTAGCGCGCCACCGGGGCATCCAGTTGCAGCTTGCCTTCGGCCACCAGTTGCAGCGCGGCGACCGCGGTGAAGGTCTTGGTGCAGGAGAACAGGTTGGCGATGGTGTCGCTGTGCCAGGCCTCGGCGCCGTCCTTGTCGGCCGTGCCGGCCCACAGATCGACTACGGTTTCGCCACCGACCTGAATGCACAACGCCGCACCACGTTCCTGGGGATCGTCGAACAGCGCCGCGAAGGCCTCTCGCACCGCTTCGAACTTAAGCTCGTAATGACCCTGAATCTGCACCCGCAACTCCCCGGATTAACGCTTTACAAAGTGGCGGGCATTGTTCCAGCCCTTGAGGGTTTTGGGAACAGGGTTGGGCCGGGCGGTCGCTCTGCCATCAACTTGAAAGGCAGTGGTGATGCTAATAACGCCTTCGCGAGCAGGCTCGCTCCCACAGGAGAATGCATTCCAAAGTGGGAGCGAGCCTGCTCGCGAAGAACGATGACGCGGTTTCAGCGATTAATGACCTTGGCCGGAATGCCCACCGGCGCCCTTCCCCGGCCCCTTGCCGGCCTCGGCCTTGCGACCGCCCTCGGCGTCGTGGCTGGTTTTGTCGGCGGCGGCCGCGGCCTTCTCGGCCTCTTTGCCCAATTGCTCGACAGTCGCCAGGTTGCTCTTGCGCACGCTGTCGACAAAACCCTGGAACGGCAGATCGGTGATGCCCACCAACCCGAAGTGACCGTTTTCACCGTCAAGCAGGCGTCCGGTGACCGGTTGATCGAGGTACTGGAACCAATGCACGCCAACAATCGACGGCTCGTTCAGTGCCTGCTTGAGGAAATTGGCATACGCCGCGCTGCGGTCCTCCTCCTTCGCCAGCGGCGTGACACCGCCCCAGAACGGGCCACGATCAGCCGAGCCGAAATTGAACTCGGTGATCAGCACCGGTTTATCCAGGCTGCGCAGCCTGGCGAAGTCGTAACCGTCCTGTGGTTGCAAGGTGTACATGTTGAAGCTCAACACGTCGCAATACTGCGCGCAGGACTCCACGGCTTCCGGTGTGCTGATGGCGAAACGGCCGCCGAGCAGCAGTTGGTTTGGCGCGTGCCACTTGAGTGAGTCGGAGATGGTCTTGAAATAGGTGTCGGCAAAGACCTTCTGGAAGTATTTGAAGTCTGCTTCGATTTCCGGATGCTCGGCGCTTGGCAGCGGCGGCACGAATCCCGGGTCTTCCATCAGCTCCCAGGCAGGCAGGTCAATGCCCCAGGCTTTCGACAGGCCCGCCTGATTGCGGTACTTGTCACGCAGTTGCTTGAGGAACGCGCGCTTGGCTGGCACATCGGTGGTCATTTTCAAAGTGCCGTAGGCCAGGGCATAACGGGCTTTCGGATCATCGCCGGGACCGGCCCAGGCCAGTTCGTTGTCGGCGTAATAACCCATCAGCCACGGATCGTCACGGTGATCGCGGGCGGCAATCGCCACGGCACGCTCGGTGGCCATGGCGAAACGCGGGTCGAACGGGTCGGGCATGCCGCCCCACCAGTCGGTACCGGTGCTGATGCTGGCGTAGTCGCCGACGATCGACAGCGGCAAGGTGTAGGGCACGCGATCAGCGTTGCCCAGTACCGGGGCGCTCCAGTTGCCGATGGTGTTGAAGCCCCAGGCCTGCAAGCGATCGAGGGTGTGGCTGGCCCAGCGTTGTTCGTCGAACAGCGCCTTGCACGGCTCGACAGATTTTGGCTCAGCGGCTTGCGCTGTCGTCGCTTCAGTCTTGGCGGCTTCGGCGACACCGGACTCGGCAGCTGCAGGCGCTACGGGTTGCTCCGCAGCCTTGGCTGCTGTCGCTTCAACCGCATCCGCCTTGGCCGCCGCGGCAACTCCGGCTTTGGTTGCGCTGCCCAACGCACAAGGATCGCCATACAGGCGTTGCAGGTTGGCAGCGTAGAAGTCGTACCAGCGCCCGGCATTGTAGCCGCGGCCCTGATCGACACCGTTGCCGCCCCGGTTGTCGCCTTCGCCGTAGTGGCTGGCCAGCGCTTCGTCGGGCTTGGGCAGGGACTCGAACATCCACTCGCGACCGGCAACATAGGTCTGGTTGACATCCGGGGCCACGGTATTGACCCCCAGGGAGTAGAACGGGTGCCCCTCAGGCGTCACCAGATACCAGCGACCATCGCGTTTCTCGGTGCGGAAAAAACCGCTGGCCTTGAACGACGGGCCTTTGGTCAAGCCACCGAATTTGTCCAGGGACGACTTCTCACGCTCGGCCAGCCAGGTTTTCAGCTGCTGCTGCTCCTTGCCGGCGGCGCCTTTGAGCTGTTCGTCGTTGCTGATTTTTTCCGGCCATTTGGCCCGGGTCGACTGGCCATAGGCGTCCACCAATCCACCGTAAACGGCCTGGGTGACCGACTCACCGCCCTGCACACCAAAGCGCTCCAGCAGGATGCTTTGCGCGGCTTTCGGCTGGTCCATCGACAAACTCACCGCTACCACCTGGCTGCGATCCAGCTCACCGGCGCTACTGGCCAGCAACACACGCTGGCCATCAACCGTCATCGGCATCGGCGGGCCAGCCTTCATGCCCAGGCTCAGCGGCGATGTCGCCTGCAAAGGCACCAACAGGGTCTGCGCAGGCCCCGCCGGCAAGTCGACGCGGCTGACCAGGGTCTTGCCGTCGTTGCTCTGGAGGGTCACGTACAGGGTCAAGTCCCAGTTCATCGCGCTCTGGATCCGCAGGCTCATCACGCCGGACTGCGACCAGTCCCAGGCGCCGGTTTGCGGGGTCAGGCGCAAAGTCGGGCGGGCAACCGGGTTGAACGTCACCCGGCGCAGCACTTCGCCCTCGGCGGTTTGCTCGGCGTTGGATTGCGGCAGGCTGGCGTCCTGAGTCGCCACCTGGACCACGTCGGCGGGGCGCACAAAGTTGAACAGCGTCTGCTGGCTCGCGGGAGCGGCCAGCAGAGGTGTTGCGAACATCAGGGCAAAAACAGCAGGCAACGAACGGCAAATCATGAGAACGAAATTCTCCCTAACGACCTTCAATGGGCCAGTGGAAAAGCGGTGGCAGAGAGATAGACAACGCGGCGGGCAAAACTGCCCACCGGTGTTTCAGGAAATTTCTCGACGGAACGGCGGCAAGGCGTTGAGGATGGCTTTGCCATAGCGCTGGGTCACCAGGCGCCGGTCGAGCAAGGTGATGGTGCCGCGGTCCTCTTCGGTACGCAGCAAGCGGCCGCAGGCCTGGACCAGTTTCAGCGAGGCGTCCGGTACGGAGATTTCCATGAACGGATTGCCACCGCGCGCTTCGATCCATTCGGCCAGGGCCGCTTCGACCGGATCATCAGGCACCGAGAACGGAATCTTGGCGATGACCACGTGCTCGCAATAGGCACCGGGCAAGTCGACCCCTTCGGCGAAGCTTGCCAGGCCGAACAACACGCTGGAGTCCCCGCCATCGACCCGCGCCTTGTGCTTGTTCAGGGTTTCCTGTTTCGACAGGTTGCCCTGGATGAACACTTGCTTGCGCCAGTCGCGGTCGAGGCCGTCGAACACGTCCTGCATCTGTTTACGCGAGGAAAACAGCACCAGCGTGCCCCGCGAGCCTTCGACCAGCTCAGGCAGATCACGAATGATCGCGGCGGTATGCGCCGCTGCATCACGCGGATCGGCGTTCAGGTTCGGCACCCGCAGCACACCGGCATCAGCGTGATGGAACGGGCTTGGCACCACCGCCGTCACGGCTTTTTTCGGCAGGCCGGCACGCATGCGGAAGCGGTCGAAGGTGCCGAGGGCAGTCAGGGTCGCCGAGGTCACCAGGCAGCCGTAGGCCACGTTCCACAGGTTGCGGCGAAGCATTTCCGCCGCAAGGATGGGACTGGCGTTGACCTCGATGTCGAACAGCGAGCCGCTTTCAGCCAGGGTCAGCCAGCGCGCCATGGGCGGGTTGTCTTCCGGGTCTTCGACGGTGAAGGCGGTCCACAACTCCCAGTTGCCGGAAGAACGCGACAACAGGCTGCCGAACAGTGGATACCACTCTTCAGCCTGGTTGCTGGCGATGCCGATGTTGACTTCGCCGTCCATGCCTTCCTTGAGCAGGTCGGTCAGGCGGGTGAACAGGTCGGTCAGACGGGCGAAGCCTTTTTTCAGCTCGATGCCCATCTCGCGCATGTGCTCGGGAATCACCCCGGCGACAAAACGGTGACGCGGGCGCTCGCGGCCTTCGACGTCTTCGCCGGGTTTGAAGTCGGCAATCTGTTCACACGCGGTGAACATGAACTGTTGTTGGGTCTTGATCTCCCGCGCCAGCTCCGGCACCTGCTCGATCAACTTGCCCAGGTCGCCCGGCAACGGGTGCTGGGCCAGCAGCTTGGTGAGGTTCTTGGCGGTGGTTTCCAGCCAGTCGGCGGTGGAGCGCAGGCGTGTGTAGTGGGCAAAGTGACCGATGGCCTTGTCCGGCAGGTGATGGCCTTCGTCGAACACGTAGATGGTGTCGCGCGGGTCCGGCAGCACGGCGCCGCCGCCCAGGGCCAGGTCGGCCAGGACCATGTCGTGGTTGGTGACGATCACATCGACCTTGCCCATGCCTTCGCGGGCCTTGTAGAAGGCGCACTGGCCGAAGTTCGGGCAATGGCGGTTGGTGCACTGGCTGTGATCGGTGGTCAGGCGCGCCCAGTCGGCGTCTTCCAGGGCGGTGGACCAACTGTCGCGGTCGCCGTCCCACTTATTGCCGGCGAGCTTCTCGATCATGCTGGTGAACAGCTTCTGGCTGGCCTCGTCGACCTCGATCTTGAAACCTTCTTCTTCGAACAACTGCGCCGTGGCGGTCTGCGCGTGGCCTTCCTGGAGCAACATGTCGAGCTTGGACAGGCACATGTAGCGCCCGCGTCCCTTGGCCAGGGCGAAGCTGAAGTTCAGCCCGCTGTTGCGCATCAGGTCGGGCAAGTCCTTGTAGACGATCTGCTCTTGCAGGGCCACGGTGGCCGTGGCGATCACCAGGCGCTTGCCCGCGGCCTTGGCGGTCGGGATTGCCGCCAGGCTGTAGGCCACGGTCTTGCCGGTACCGGTGCCGGCTTCCACCGCGACAATCGCGGGGTCGCCACTGCGCCGGCCTTCGTCGTCGGTGTCGATGTCACCGAGGACCTTGGCGATTTCGGCGATCATCAGGCGTTGGCCGTAGCGCGGCTTGAGGCTCTTGGCTTCGAGAAAACGCGAGTAGGCGCCCTGGATCGTGGTTTTGAGTTCAGTGCTGATCATGAATTTTCGGGCGCAAAAACGCTGGATAAATTTTCAGTAGTTCGGTTCGGCCGCTATCATACCCCGCTAATGAATCCCGCGCAGAACGGAGTACCCCAATGACACCTTTTAGCCTCATTTATAGCATGCATGTACTGGCGGCCCTGGTCTGGGTCGGCGGCATGTTTTTCGCCTGGATGGTCCTGCGCCCCGCAGCGATCACGGCACTGGAGGGCCCTGCCCGGTTGAAGCTGTGGGTAGAAGTGTTTCAAGGTTTTTTCCGCTGGGTCTGGGTGGCAGTCGTGCTGTTGCCGGTCAGCGGCGTGGGCATGCTGCACATGCACTTCGGTGGCTTTGAAACTGCGCCACGTTATGTGCAGGTGATGATGGGGCTGTACGTGGTGATGACCGCGCTGTTTATCCGTATCCAGGCGTTGATGCTGCCGGAGTTGCGCACGGCCGTGGCCGGGCAGGATTGGCCGGCAGGAGCGGCTGTGCTGGGGCGGATTCGCCGGTTGGTGGGGATCAATCTGTTGGTGGGGTTGGCTGTGGTGGTGATTGGGGCGGCTCGGCCGATGTTTTGAAGAATGGGCGGTAGAGGGCTTTTTGTGGCGAGGGGGCTTGCCCCCCTCACCACAGGGCTCTCGGTGTTGCTTACATGCGCTGCACTGTCACCGAACCCGTCGCGCCTTCCGGCCCCGGCTGACCATCAGCCCCAGGCTTACCGCTCTTGCCGCCATCGGCCTTGTAGATCAGGCAACCCTTGGCCTTGCCACCCGCGCCCGGTTTGCCACCCGGGCCGGCCAGGCCACCGGCACCGCCAGCCACCTGAACCTTGATCCGGTCTGCCGGGAAGTCGTGCGGCACCGACAGTTTGACCAGCGCCCCCGGTGCACCCGGTTGACCATTGCTGCCATCACTGCCATCGGCACCGCGACCGGCCTGTCCCCACGTGCAGCCCGGCTCCTGGCCGTTGGCGCCATCGAGGCCGACAAACCCCGGTGCACCCGCACCGCCACGCGCATCAACGTTCAATTGCGGTGCGTTCAGTGTCTTGATCTGCAAATCGAGAGTGCGCCCGGAGCGGGCGGCCTTGTGATAGGTACCCGGGGCACCACGGGAGGTGATCTGGCTGCCTTCGGACAAATCGGCCCGGCGCACCTTCAGCGCCAGCGCCTGTTCCGCCGGCACGATGGCGATGCGCGCTTCACGCCCCAGGTGCAATTCACCCACGGTGACTTCGGTGACGTTCGAGGGAATCAGCAAGGTGCCGTAATCGGCCACCTCCAGGCGTTCCAGTTGCAGGGTGCTGGCGGTGTTGGGCAAGCGCATCAGCGAGTTGGGTTCGACACTCACCACCTGTGCGCTGGCCAATGGGCTGATGAGTGCGGCGAGCAGACAGAGTTTACGCATGGGAAGCCTTAGAAGCGGTGGGGGCTGGAATGGTTTGCAGGTGGAATACGCCGAAAATGAGGATTTTCAGGCGGTCAAGCCAGGGATGGGCGCGACCGCGCAGGCTGCGATAGCACAGCAGCGCTTCCAGCAGATGGATGAACCCCAACAGGCCGCCGGCCAGATTGACCAACGGATGCAGCGGAAAGACCAATGGCATGAGCTGATTGACCAGCACCACCAACCAGAAAAGCAAGGTCAACAACCGACCTAGCCCCCATAAGACTTTCATACGCGCCCCCGATGAGATTTATTGTTTGCACGCACAGTAACGGCTTCCACGCGGGATAAGCCAGAGGGCAACGGAAAAATCTTCATGAGGGCCGCCGAACGGCCGTCGACGCGTTTACTACTGTCGCTCGACGGCTCTATCTCTTGGCTCAGCGGTTTATATGCAGTTCCACGCGACGGTTTTTCGCACGACCTTCATCCGTCCCGTTGTCGGCAATCGGCTGACTCTCGCCCTTGCCTTCGCTGGTGACTTTGTTCGGCGCCACACCCTGGCTGAACAAGTACTCCGCCACGCTGCTGGCGCGTCGCTCCGACAAGGCCTGGTTATAGGCATCCGAACCGACGCTGTCGGTATGACCAACCACCTTGATGCTGACCACACTGGCATCCTCGAACTTGCTCATCAACGCATCCAGTTGACTCTTCGCCGTCGGGGTCAGGTCGGATTTATTGAAGGCAAACAGCACGTCGCCGGCATCGCTCAAGGTGATGACTTCCGATTGCGCAGGCTCAGGCGCGACGCTGGCCGGATACTGCGGCAGCGCGCAACCGCGATGGTCCACCGGGGTATTGGCGGGCGTGTCAGGGCAACGGTCACGCCGGTCGAAAACGCCGTCGCCGTCTTCGTCGCCATCCTGGGCATAGCAGATCAAGCCGCCGGACAAGATACCCAGCGCCGCGCCGCCCGCGGCCCAGGCGCCACTCTCGATTGCGCCCAGGCCACCGCCGACCAGGCCGCCGATGAGGCTGCAGATTGGCCAGGTGCGTTGATTGAGGGGGGCAGTGCCATCACTGTGGGTCGCGCAGCCGGTCAAGAGGCTGCCAAGTAGCAGAACCGGCAAGACGGTCCTTGTGAGAACGATCATATTGAAAGCTCCTGTGTCACCGGCCAATACCGGTTACACAGGAGTAAAGACCCGCATCCGCGACTGCACAAGGCGCGGATGCGAGGGGGGCTTAACGCTGGATTTTGATTTCCGTACGACGGTTCTGTGCACGACCGTCAGCGGTTTTGTTGTCCGCAACCGGCTGGCTTTCACCGGCACCGACAACCGAGACGAAGTTGCTGCGAGGTACGCCTTCCTGGATGAGGTACTCAACCACCGAGTGGGCGCGTTTATCCGACAGTTTCTGGTTGTAGGCGTCGCTGCCCACGCTGTCGGTATGGCCGGTCACGGTCAGTTGGGCAGTCGGGGCTTCGGCTTTCAGGCGAGTGGCAATCTTGTCGAGTACTTGTTTGTCGGACGAGGTAAGCGTGGCTTTATCAAACTGGAAGTGAACATCGCGAATGACGATGGTTTCTTCCTTGACCACAACCGCTTCTTCGACCACAGGTGCCGGTGGAGGGCAACCGTTGGCATCGACTTGAACGCCTTTTGGCGTGCCTGGGCACTTGTCGCGACTGTCCGGCACACCATCGCCGTCTTCGTCGCCATCACCGTGAACCCAGCAATAAGCCGCTGCCGTACCGCCGACGAGCAGAGCACCATACCCTGCCCATGCCGAGCTTTCGGTCGCACCGAGGCCCGCGCCCACGACACCACCGACTGCCGCGCAGGTCGGCCAGTCGGTTTTCTGCAAACCTGCGCAACCAGTCAACACACTGGTTAGCAGAACCAAGGGTAATGCTGTCCGAACTATGCTCATCTAGTTTTCTCCTGAGGGATCGGCTTAGAACCGATTCAGGTAGTAAAGACCCGAGTTTTAAACTCCGCCAGCAATAGGCCATGCTGTTTATTCGCGTATTAACGGCAGCTTGGCGCTTTTGTCGTCAGGGCGCTCTAGGCCCGAACGTTAGGGCAGGCTAGTCTTGGCAGATCTGATTGAGGATCTTCGATGATTGCAGGTAATTCTTCACGCACACCACAACAGGCACTGGCTGCGTTACTTGACCGATATGCCCCCGCGCGCCTGTTGTTGATCGGCGCCAGTGAGTTCCCGGCACTGGAGGCGTTCAAGCTCGCGCACCCGGACAGCAGCGTCGCTTTCGCGGCCCCCGGGCCGTTGCCCGACGAGTTGGCGGCCCGCCGTTTCGACCTGGCCCTGGCGGTCGATTGCCTGGAGCATTTGCCCAAGCGCGACGGCCTGAACCTGCTGGGCGGCATCCGCAACCTCAACGCCAGCCGCATCGCCGTGCTGGCGGACCTGTCGGCCTGTGGCTGGCAGGAAACCGACTTTTTCTCCCTGGCCCTGCAAGCCAGCGAGCGCTTTCAACGGGATGAACAGGTCTTGACCCTGTTTACCTACGATCTGCTTGAATACAAGCAGGTCCCCGACTGGCTCAACTCGCGTTTCTGGGCCAATCCGGAAAACTTCGGGAAATACTGGTGGTAATGCAATGAGTACATCCATTTGCCCTTGCGGCAGCGGCACCCTGCTCGACGCCTGCTGCGGTCACTATCATGCCGGGCACCCGGCACCGTGCGCCGAAGCCTTGATGCGCTCGCGCTACAGCGCCTACGTGCTGGGGTTGGTCGACTATCTGGTGGCCACCACCCTGCCCGCCCAGCAGGCCGGCCTGGATCGTCAATCGATCAGCGACTGGAGCGCGCAAAGTACGTGGCTGGGCCTTGAGGTGGAAAGCTCCGAAGTGCTGGGTGGCCAGCCTGAACATGCTTTCGTGACCTTCACCGCGCGCTGGCACGACAGCAATGGCGAGCACAGTCACCGCGAGCGCTCGTCATTTGTGCAGAACACCGGTCGCTGGTATTTCATCGACCCCACCGTGCAGCTCAAGGCCGGACGCAATGACGCCTGTCCGTGCGCGAGCGGGCAGAAGTTCAAGAAGTGTTGCGCGGGGTACTTCAGCAGCCAGGAGATGTAATGCCTGTGCACCCCGCAGGTGCCGCCGAAGGCGGCGATCTTTTGGGTCTGGACCGGGGCTCAAGGGAGAAATGGAACGATGATCATCCGCTGCGGCGCACGCTGTCTGCTCACGTTGTTCCTGACTCTGGGACTCGGCGGCTGTGCCTCATGGTTCGACGACGACCTGCCGGACCCCGAGGTCCATCTGGTGAAAGTCGAGGTGGTCAGCGCCAAACTGCTGGAACAGAAGTTCCTCCTGCACTTTCGCATCGACAACCCCAACGACAGCGAACTGACGGTGCGCAGCCTGGAATACCGCATTCACCTGGGCGACATTCTGCTGGCCGACGGCGAGTACGAACACTGGTTCACCATCAGCCCCCGGCACAGCGCTTACTTCAAGGTGCCGATCCGCACCAACCTGTGGTCCAAAGTCCGTGAAATGGCCAAACTGCTGAAAAAAGCCGATCAACCCATTCCCTATCGTCTGGAAGGTGAACTGGAAACCGGTATATTCATCGCCCACTACGTGCACCTGGCGCGCAATGGCGTGATAATCGCCGCCGATTTAATTCCGGAGCAACACCGATGACCCAGCAACCCCACGTTCACGGCCCTGACTGCAACCACGATCATGACCATCACCAGCATGATCACGACCACGGTCATGTCCACGGTCCGAACTGCGGCCACGCTCACCAGGAACCGGTGCGCAATGCCCTGAAAGACGTCGGCCGCAACGATCCGTGCCCATGCGGCAACGGCAAGAAATTCAAGAAGTGCCACGGCGCTTGATGCATTCCCCTGTAGGAGCGAGCCTGCTCGCGATGGACTGTCAGTCGACATCTGTGTCGCTGACACACCCTCGCGAGCAGGCTCGCTCCTACAGGTTTTTCAGTCAGCCTTTAATACACATGCAGCGCTGACTACCGTCGCATACTCGCCGTGCAAATTCCCCAGCGACATCCCATGCACCTCTTCGGCGCTATGGGCATGGCCGAAAAAATCAGCCTTGTCGAAGGTAAAGCACGCATCCTCGGCCACCCACGTATCAAACCCCAGGTTGCCCGCGGTGCGCGCCGTGGACTCCACCGAGTTGTGGGTCGCGACACCGACGATGATCAACTGCCCGATCCCCGCCTCGCGCAACTGCGCCTCCAGCCCAGTCGAACAAAACGCATCCGGCACCTGCTTCTGGATCAGGCGCTCACCGGTCATTGGCGCGAACCGCTGCTGAAACTCCACCCCCGACTGCTGCGGCCAGAAGACCGAGTCCTCCGAGCGGGACAGGTGTTGCACATGAATCACCGGCCGAGCGGTGCGCCGCCAATGGCCGAGCAATTCCAGCATGCGCTCTTCAGCCTGGGGATTATTCCGGCGGCCGAGCCTGGGATGCAGGATGCCTTTTTGTTGATCGATGATGATCAGTGCCGCGTTTGCCTTGAGCTCCATGCCGCCTGTTCTCCGGGATTGTTGACCGTATCGCACCTCAGCATCACCCATTGCGAGCGGCAAGGCGGTGTTTTTTTCGGTTTATCAGACAAATCCTGAAATAACCTTGCACCCCGCTTGCACGGCCACCTCCCGCTCACTAACGTAGCGCCTTTATTGCGCGCCGCCGCCTCTACCCCCGCAGGAGCTTTGCCATGGCCTCGCCAGCCCTTACTCATTTTCTACCCCGGTTCGGCGTTGCCGCAGCAGTGGCCGGCGTCTTGAGCCTGACCGGTTGTCAGACCTACAACGCCCAGGACACCCTGCCGCCGGCCTCCGGCGTACAACCGCTCAAGGGCCTGGCACAGAACGTTTCGGTGCGCCGCAATGCCATGGGCATGCCGCTGATCGAAAGCAACAGCTTCCACGACGCGCTGTTCAGCCTCGGTTACGTGCATGCCAGCGACCGCATCACCCAGATGGTCACCCTGCGCCTGCTGGCCCAGGGCCGTCTGGCCGAGATGCACGGTGCGGACCTGCTGGATGCCGACCGCTACATGCGCGCGGTCAACCTGAAGAAAAGTGCGGGCGAGTTGTACAAGGCCTCTTCGCCGCGCCTCAAGCGTTTCTTCGAAGTCTATGCGCGGGGCGTCAACGCCTACCTGTTCCGCTACCGCGACAAACTGCCGGCGGACCTCGCGGCCACCGGCTACAAGCCTGAATACTGGCAGCCGGAAGATTCGGCGCTGATTTTCTGCCTGTTGAACTTCAGCCAGTCGACCAACCTGCCGGAAGAAATTTCCTCGCTGGTGCTGGCCCAGACCGTCACTACCGACAAACTCGCGTGGCTGACGCCATCGGCTCCGGACGAAAAACTGCCGCTCGCCGAAAGCGAGAAACTGCAAGGAATCAAGCTCAACGGGCAAGTGCCGGGGCTGGCCGAACTCAGTAAGGCCACCGGGCAACTGGCGGACCTCAATCTGCCGGGCGCTGCCTCGTCGAACAACTGGGCCATCGCCCCGCAACGCAGCCGCAGCGGCAAGAGCCTGTTGGCCAGTGACAGTCACGGCCCGCTGGGCGTGCCTTCGTTGTTCAGCTACGTGCAGATTCGCGCACCGAAGTATCAGGCGTCCGGTGTGACCATCGCGGGCCTGCCGATGGTGCTGGGCGGTTTCAACGGCAAAGTGGCGTGGAGCATGACGTCCGTGATGGGCGACAACCAGGACCTGTTTCTGGAAAAGATCAAGCGCCAGGGCAACGGCCTGACCTACGAAAACGCCGGGAAATGGCAGCCGGCGATCGTGCGCAACGAAACCTATTTCGTCAAAGGCCAGCGCCCGATTCGCGAAGCCGTGTATGAAACCCGCCATGGCCCGTTGCTCAACAGCGCCCAGGGCAGCACGCTGGCCAATGGCTTCGGCCTGGCCCTGCAGATGCCGAGCTTCACCGACGACAAGAGCCTGGACGCGTTCTTCGACCTGTCCCGTGCCCAGAGTGTCGAGAAAGCCTCGGATGCCAGCCGTGAAATCCGCGCCATCGCGGTGAACCTGGTGTTCGCCGATGCCAGCCACATCGGCTGGCAAGTCACCGGTCGTTACCCGAACCGCCGTGAAGGCGAAGGCCTGCTGCCCTCACCGGGTTGGGAAGGCCGTTACGATTGGGACGGTTACGCCGACCCGATGCTGCACCCCTACGACCAGGACCCGGCCCAAGGCTGGCTCGGCACCGCCAACCAGCGGGTCATTCCCCATGGCTACGGCATGCAGTTGTCCAATTCCTGGGCCGCTCCGGAGCGCGGCGAGCGCCTGGCCGAACTGGCCGGCGCAGGCAAGCACGACAGCCGCAGCGTGATCGCCATGCAGTACGACCAGACCACTACTTTCGCTGCCAAGCTGAAGAAAATGTTCGAAGCGCCGGGCATGGCCCAGCCGCTCAAACAAGCCATGGACGCCTTGCCGGCGGCCGATCGCGCCAAGGCTCACGAAGCCTACAGCCGCTTGATGGCGTTCGACGGCAAGCTCGGCCCGGCCTCCACCGATGCGGCCATCTACGAACTGTTCCTGCAGGAAAGCACCCGGCAGATCTTCCTCGATGAACTGGGCCCGGAGAGCAGCCCGGCGTGGAAAGCCTTTGTCACCGATGGCAAGTTGTCCTACGCAGCCCAGGCCGATCACCTGCTCGGGCGTGAGGACAGCCCGTTCTGGGATGACGTGCGCACCGCGCAGAAAGAAGACAAACCGGCCATCCTCGCGCGCAGCCTTGCCGCCGCGATCAGCGCCGGCGACAGCCAGTTGGGCGCCGATCACAAAGCCTGGCAATGGGGCAAACTGCATCGCTATGAATGGAAGAACAGCAGCGGCCAGGTCGTACGCGGTCCGCTGCCGGCCGGTGGCGACCACACCACGCTCAACACCGCCGCCTTTGCCTGGGGCCAGGATTTCAACACTACGCTGGCGCCAGCCATGCGCTTTATCGTCGATTTCGGCCAGTCCGAACCGCTGATGGCGCAAAACGGCACCGGTCAATCCGGCAACCCGGCCAGCCCGAACTACTTCAACAGCATCGACCCGTGGTTAAAGGGTCAATACATGAGCCTGCCGATTCAGCCGCAGAACTTCGACAATGCCTATGGCAAGAATCGACTGACGCTGACACCCGGCAAGTAAGTTGAAACCCCCGCCTAATGTGGGGGCGAGCTAGTTCCGGGCGGCGTTCCGACGATGGTCGTTAACGTTAACGCGTATTTGCTGGATAAACGCGGCGCTCTTGAATCCATCGCGAGCAAGCTCGCTCCTACAGGGGCCGATACTGGTCCCCGGAAAACAAATAGAACTTCTCGCTGCGCGCCAACCTCATAGCTAACAAGTCCCCCCATTCTGGCAACACCATGGACCTTGTTATCTCGCGTCCCGAAGGCTTGTACTGCCCCGCCGGCGACTTCTATATCGATCCGTGGCGGCCGGTCGAGCGCGCCGTGATTACCCACGCCCACGGCGACCATGCCCGCGCCGGCAATCGGCACTACCTGGCGGCAGCACCCGGCGAGGCCATTCTGCGTGCGCGACTGGGCCAGGACATCGACCTGCAAACCCTGCGCTATGGCGAGCGCCTGCTGCACCATGGCGTGTTCCTCAGCTTTCATCCCGCCGGCCACGTGCTCGGCTCGGCGCAAGTACGCCTGGAGTACGGTGGAGAAGTCTGGGTGGCGTCCGGGGACTACAAGACCGAAGCCGACGGCACCTGCACACCGTTTGAACCGGTGCGTTGCGACACCTTCATCACCGAGTCGACCTTTGGCCTGCCGATCTACCGCTGGCAACCCCAGGCGCAAGTGTTTGCCGAGATCAATCAATGGTGGCAAGCCAATGCAGCGGTGGAAAAAACCAGCCTGCTGTTCTGTTACGCCTTCGGCAAGGCCCAGCGCATTCTCCATGGCATCGACGCGCAGCTGGGGCCCATCCTCGTGCATGGCGCCGTAGAGCCGGTGAACGGGATCTACCGCGAAGCGGGGATTGATCTGCCGCCGACGATTCCTGCCGCCGACATCAAAAAAAGCGACCCGATGATGCGCAAGGCTCTCGTGCTCGCACCACCTTCGGCGGCCAATAGCGGCTGGATGCGGCGGTTCGACTGTTTCAGCGATGGTTTCGCCAGTGGCTGGATGCGTTTGCGCGGCACGCGCCGGCGGCGCGGAGTGGATCGAGGTTTCGTCCTGTCCGACCACGCCGACTGGCCAGGATTGCTCTGGGCCATTGAACAGACCGGTGCCGAACGGGTCATGGTGACCCATGGCTCGACCGGCGCCCTGGTACGCCATCTGCGCGAGCAGGGGCTCGATGCCATGGCGTTCGAAACCCGATACGGCGCAGACGAAGAGGACATTGCCCTGGCCGAAGCCGAGCTGGCCGAGGTGCTGTGATGAAAGCATTCGCCGAGCTGTACGCCGAACTCGATGCCTCCACCTCGAACAACGCCAAACTGGCGGCGATGCAACACTACTTCGCCCATGCCGCGCCGGAGGATGCCGCATGGGCGGTGTACTTTCTGTCGGGCGGACGGCCCCGGCAACTGGTGCCCGTGCGCGTCCTGCGCGAGCTGGCGGTGGAGTTTTCCGGTTTGCCGGAATGGCTGTTCGAAGAAAGTTACCAGGCCGTCGGTGATCTCGCGGAAACCATTTCGCTGGTTCTGCCCGAAGTGCCGCACCGATCAACCGATGGGCTGGCCACCTGGGTCGAAGACAAATTGCTGTCACTGCGCGGCGAAACCGCGCAATCGCTCTCGCAAAGGTTGCCAGAGCTGTGGGCGCAACTGGATCGCCTGAGCCTGATGGTCTGCATCAAACTGATCACCGGCAGCTTTCGCGTCGGGGTCTCCAAACTGCTGGTCACCCGTGCCCTGGCAGCCATGGCGCATCTGGACAGCAAACGCGTGGCGCAGCGGCTGGTGGGTTACACCGACCAGACTCATCGCCCCAGCGCCAGCCATTACCTGAAACTGATCGCCGCCGAATCCGCGGATGAACACGCCCAGCGTGGCGGCCAGCCCTATCCGTTTTTTCTCGCCCATGGGTTGTCGCCACCCGTGGAGCAGTTCGAAGCGCTGCTCGGCCCAGTCCAGCACTGGCAGGCGGAATGGAAATGGGACGGCATCCGCGCCCAGGTGATCAAGCGCGGCGGGCGCCTGTGGATCTGGTCGCGGGGTGAAGAGTTGATGACCGAACGCTTCCCTGAACTGGACAGCCTGATTCTGGGCCTTCCCGACGGGACGGTGATCGACGGCGAGATCGTCGCCTGGAAATCTGCGCCAACCGGCACCGAAAAGGCGTTTGAACCGGCAGCGCAACCTTTTGCCCTCCTGCAACAACGCATCGGTCGCAAAACCCTGGACCGCAAGATCCTCGATGAAGTGCCGGTGGTGCTGCTCGCCTTCGATTTGCTCGAATGGCAGGGTGAAGACTGGCGCAACCGCACTCAGGCCGAGCGTCGCGCGCAACTGGAATGGGTGGTCGGTGACTGTGCCAACCCGCGGTTGCACCTCTCGCCCCTGTTGACCGGCGAGACCTGGCTCGACCTCGCCCGCCAGCGCGAAGCATCCCGCAGCCTCGGTGTCGAGGGCCTCATGCTCAAGGCCCGCGATGCCTTGTACGGCGTCGGCCGGACCAAGGACATGGGCGTTTGGTGGAAATGGAAAGTCGACCCGTTCAGCATTGACGCCGTGCTGATCTACGCACAACGGGGGCAAGGACGCCGCGCCAGCCTCTACAGCGATTACACCTTCGCCGTCTGGGACGGCCCGCCAGATGCCAGCGAGCGCACACTGGTGCCGTTTGCCAAAGCCTATTGCGGGCTGAGCGATGACGAAATCCGCCAGGTCGACAGCATCGTGCGCAAGACCACCGTGGAAAAGTTCGGGCCCGTGAGCAGCGTCGAGCCAAGCCTGGTGTTTGAATTGGGTTTTGAGGGCATCGCCCTCTCCCGCCGCCATAAAAGCGGCATTGCCGTGCGCTTTCCGCGGATGTTGCGCTGGCGCAAAGACAAGTCGGTCGACGATGCAGACAGCTTGGCGACCCTGCAAAACCTGCTCAGCTAAGCCCTCTTTTCACCCTCGATATTTTTTCTTTTTGAACCGAACGGGTGCGGCCATTTCCCTGCGCCCGTTTTCGTGCATAAATCTGTCTCCGGCTATTTCCAGACACCTTTTAAAACGCTTGTTCGGCACTCTGGTTCGGAAATTGCTACTTTCAACAGGTCTTACGCTTTCCAGTAACAATAATTCTGCGCCACAAGCGCTCATATTGGTTTTAGGGATTGAATAATGAAAAAAGCATTGCTGACCCTTTCTGCACTGGCGTTGTGCATGGCTGCTGGCTCCGCCATGGCGAAAGAATACAAAGAACTGCGTTTCGGCGTTGACCCTTCCTACGCACCGTTCGAGTCGAAAGCGGCCGATGGCAACCTGGTGGGCTTCGACATCGATCTGGGGAACGCGATCTGCGCCGAGCTGAAGGTCAAGTGCAAGTGGGTCGAAAGTGACTTCGATGGCATGATCCCTGGCCTCAAAGCCAATAAATTCGACGGCGTGATCTCGTCGATGACCGTTACCGAAGCCCGTGAAAAAGTCATCGACTTCTCCAGCGAGCTGTTCTCCGGCCCAACCGCCTACGTGTCCAAGAAAGGTTCCGGCGTGACCGAAGACGTCGCCTCGCTCAAGGGCAAGACCGTCGGCTACGAACAAGGCACCATTCAGGAAGCCTACGCCAAAGCCGTTCTGGACAAGGCCGGCGTGAAAACCCAGGCCTACGCCAACCAGGACCAGGTCTACGCCGACCTGACTTCCGGTCGTCTCGACGCAGGCATCCAGGACATGCTGCAAGCCGAACTGGGCTTCCTGAAGTCGCCACAGGGTGCCGACTACGACGTCAGCAAGCCGGTCGACAACGCTTTGCTGCCGGCCAAAACAGCTATCGGCATTAAGAAAGGTAACACCGAGCTGAAAGCACTTTTGGATAAAGGTATCAAAGCGTTACACGATGATGGCACCTACGCCACCATTCAGAAGAAACACTTTGGCGATCTGAATCTGTACAGCGGCAAATAATGCCCGGCGCCCATCTCGCGATGGGCGCTTTTTTCATCCGATCAGGTTGCTGATTTATGTTCGAAAACCTATTAGAAAATCTGGGGCTCTCTGCCTTCAGCCTCAAGGGCTTCGGTCCGCTGCTGATGCAAGGCACCTGGATGACGATCAAGTTGTCGGCGTTATCGCTGTTGGTGGCCGTGTTGCTCGGGCTGCTCGGCGCCAGTGCCAAGCTGTCAAAAGTCAAACTGATGCGCGTGCCTGCCCAGCTCTACACCACACTCATTCGCGGCGTTCCGGACCTGGTCCTGATGCTGCTGATCTTCTACAGCCTGCAAACCTGGCTGACCTCGTTTACCGATTACATGGAATGGGAATACATCGAGATCAACCCGTTCAGCGCCGGGGTCATCACCCTGGGCTTCATTTACGGTGCGTATTTCACTGAAACCTTCCGTGGCGCGATTCTCGCCGTCCCGCGAGGCCAGGTCGAAGCGGCCACCGCCTACGGCCTCAAGCGCGGCCAGCGTTTCTGGATCGTGGTGTTCCCGCAGATGATGCGATATGCCCTGCCGGGTATCGGCAACAACTGGATGGTGATGCTCAAGGCCACCGCCCTGGTGTCGATCATCGGCCTCGCCGACCTGGTCAAGGCTGCCCAGGACGCCGGTAAAAGTACTTATCAGCTGTTTTATTTCCTGGTGCTGGCCGCGCTGATCTACCTGGTGATCACCAGCGCGTCCAACTTCATCCTGCGCTGGCTTGAACGCCGTTACTCCGCCGGTACACGGGAGGCCGTACGATGATCGAACTCCTGCAGGAATACTGGAAACCCTTCCTTTATAGCGACGGCAACAACATCACCGGCCTGGCCATGACGATGTGGCTGCTCAGCGCGTCGATTTTCTTCGGCTTCCTGGTGTCGATTCCACTGTCCATCGCCCGGGTCTCGTCGCGGGTCTATGTTCGCTGGCCGGTGCAGTTCTACACCTACCTGTTCCGCGGCACGCCGCTCTATATCCAGCTGCTGATCTGTTACACCGGGATCTACAGCCTGGCCGCCATCCGGGCGCAGCCGGTATTGGACGCATTCTTTCGCGATGCGATGAACTGCACCATCCTGGCCTTCGCCCTGAACACCTGCGCCTACACCACGGAGATCTTCGCCGGGGCCATTCGCAGCATGAACCATGGTGAAGTGGAAGCGGCCAAAGCTTATGGCCTGACCGGGTGGAAGCTGTATGCCTACGTGATCATGCCGTCGGCCTTGCGTCGCTCGCTGCCTTACTACAGCAACGAAGTGATCCTGATGCTGCACTCGACCACCGTGGCGTTCACAGCGACCATCCCGGACATCCTGAAAGTCGCACGGGACGCCAACTCGGCGACATTCCTGACCTTTCAGTCGTTCGGCATCGCCGCGCTGATCTACCTGACCGTCACTTTTGCGCTGGTCGGCCTGTTCCGCCTTGCCGAACGCCGATGGCTGGCCTTCCTCGGGCCGACCCACTAGGTCTCAACCAGTTTCAGGAAACAACAGATGCGCCACCAGAAACATGACCTGCTGGCCCCGCTGCCAGGGACCGCACGACAGATCCACAGCTTTCACTTCGGCCCTCAACCGGCCAATGGCAAGATCTACATCCAGGCCTCCCTGCACGCCGACGAAATGCCCGGCATGCTGGTGGCCTGGCACCTCAAGCAACGGCTGGCGGAGCTGGAGGCCGCCGGCCGCCTGCGCAGCGAAATCGTACTGGTGCCCGTCGCCAACCCGGTCGGCCTGGAACAGGTGCTGATGGATGTGCCGCTGGGCCGCTACGAGCTGGAAAGCGGGCAGAACTTCAACCGCTGGTTCGTCGACCTCAGCGAGGAAGTCGGCAACGCGATCGAAGGCAAGCTCGGTGATGACCCGCAACACAATCAGCAATTGATCCGCAGCAGCCTGCGCGATGCGCTCGCCCGGCAGACCGCCAGCACCCAACTGCAATCCCAGCGCCTGACCCTGCAGCGCCTGGCCTGCGACGCCGACATGGTGCTCGACCTGCATTGCGATTTCGAAGCGATCGCGCACCTGTACACCACGCCGGAAGCCTGGCCGCAGGTCGAGCCGCTGGCGCGCTACATCGGCGCCGAAGCCAGCTTGCTGGCTACCGATTCCGGTGGCCAGTCGTTCGACGAATGCTTCACCCTGCTCTGGTGGCAGTTGAAAGAACGCTTCGGCGAACACTTCGACATCCCCCCAGGCAGTTTTTCGGTGACCGTCGAATTGCGCGGCCAGGGCGACGTCAACCACCCACTGGCCAGCCGCGACTGCCAGGCGTTGATCGACTACCTGATCCGTTTCGGCGCGATCGCCGGCGAACCCGCGCCACTGCCTGACCTTCCCTGGCCGGCGACGCCGCTTGCCGGCGTAGAACCGGTGGCTACGCCGGTCGGCGGGTTGCTGGTGTTCACCGCACTGCCAGGCCAATACCTGGAAGCCGGACAACTGGTCGCCGAAATCATCGACCCGATCAACGATCAGGTCACCCCCGTTCATTGCGCCACCGCCGGGTTGATGTACGCCCGCTCGCTGCGCCGCATGGCCACTGCCGGCATGGTGATCGCCCACGTCGCGGGCACCGAAGCCTATCGCAGCGGCTATCTACTTTCGCCTTGAGGATGCACGCCCCATGTACAAACTGACCATCGAAGGCCTGCATAAAAGCTACGGCGACCATGAAGTCCTCAAAGGTGTTTCACTCAAGGCCAAGACCGGCGACGTCATCAGTCTGATCGGCGCCAGCGGCTCGGGTAAAAGTACCTTTCTGCGCTGCATCAACTTCCTCGAACAACCCAACGACGGCGCCATGAGCCTCGATGGGCAGAACATCCGCATGATCAAGGATCGTCACGGCATGCACGTGGCCGACGCCGACGAATTGCAGCGGATTCGCACCCGCCTGGCCATGGTGTTCCAGCACTTCAACCTGTGGAGCCACATGACGGTGCTGGAAAACATCACCATGGCCCCGCGCCGGGTGCTGGGCTGCGACAGGAAAGAAGCCGAGGACCGCGCCCGGCGCTACCTCGACAAGGTAGGGCTGGCCTCCCGTGTGGCGGACCAATACCCGGCCTTCCTGTCCGGCGGTCAGCAACAACGGGTAGCGATTGCCCGCGCATTGGCGATGGAGCCGGAAGTCATGCTGTTCGACGAACCGACCTCGGCGCTGGACCCGGAACTGGTGGGTGAGGTGCTCAAGGTGATCCAGGGCCTGGCCGAAGAAGGCCGGACCATGATCATGGTGACCCACGAAATGAGCTTCGCCCGCAAAGTGTCGAGCCAGGTGCTGTTTCTGCACCAGGGCCTGGTGGAGGAAGAAGGTGCGCCGAAAGACGTGCTGGGCAACCCGAAGAGCGAGCGGTTGAAGCAGTTCCTCAGCGGCAACCTGAAGTAACGTCTACAGCAATACCTGTTGTGGGAGCAAGCTCGCTCCCACATTTGATTTCTACCGCCTGATCTATTCAGGCCACAGGCGCAGGCGGTGGCTCATCCGGCAATGTAGGTTCGCCAGGTTCCATCGGCTGTTCATTCGGGGTATCGGGATCAGGCTGGCCGGGGATGCCCCCTGCCATGCTGACGGGCGGATGTGCCAGCAACGACCAGGCCAGAACGCCAACCTGATTGGGTTCAAGCCTTGCCAGTTCGGCACTGATTCGCGGATCGATCTTCATTCGGCACTCCAGGGCGATGGTCCGACCCGCCTTGCGCGGATCGGAACAGTACACTCCATAGAGTGTACGCCCGCTCAGGAATTCCCGAAATTTGTCGGACGGTTGACTCAGGTGCGCGGCAGGGTCACGCCACGCTGGCCCTGGTACTTGCCGCCACGGTCCTTGTAGGACACTTCACACTCTTCGTCCGACTCAAGGAACAGCATCTGCGCCACACCTTCGTTGGCGTAGATTTTCGCCGGCAGATTGGTGGTGTTGGAGAACTCCAGGGTCACGTGACCTTCCCACTCAGGCTCGAGCGGCGTGACGTTGACGATGATGCCGCAACGCGCGTAGGTGCTTTTACCCAGGCAAATGGTCAATACATTGCGCGGAATGCGGAAGTATTCGACGGTGCTGGCCAGGGCGAAGGAGTTCGGCGGGATGATGCACACGTCGCTGTGGATGTCGACGAAGCTGCCGGCATCGAAGTTTTTCGGGTCGACGATGGCCGAATTGATGTTGGTGAACACCTTGAAATGATTGGTGCAACGCACGTCGTAGCCGTAGCTCGACACGCCGTAGGAGATCACACGGTTATCGTCGCTGCCGCGTACCTGGCGCTCGACGAAAGGCTCGATCATGCCGTGTTCCTGCGCCATGCGGCGAATCCACTTGTCCGATTTGATGCTCATGGCGGGGTGTCCTGAATAGCGAGGTCGAAAAATTCTGTCCGGCATCTTACCGGGCGCGCCGCCGGGTTCAAAGTCCGCGCTGCAATTCTCGCCGAACAGCCTGGAATTACCGGCGCCGGCGACGAAGCGTCACACCGCCGATCCCTAAAACAGAGAAACCTTCGCAAGAAGCATTGGCACGTTCCGGAAAAAGGGTTAAGGTGGCGCCACTGTGCTGCTTGTGTCACTGAGAATCTCTACACGATATGTTGAATTTCGATCCAACCATCTACAAGAATTTTTCCTGCTCTTTGCACTCAGTCTCGGCCAGGGTTCTTCCTGAGTCGCAGTTATCTTTGTTCAAGGAGTTACACCATGTCTAATCGCCAAACCGGTACCGTTAAGTGGTTCAACGATGAAAAAGGCTTCGGCTTCATCACTCCACAATCCGGTGACGACCTGTTCGTTCACTTCAAAGCTATCCAATCCGACGGCTTCAAAAGCCTGAAAGAAGGCCAACAGGTTTCTTTCATCGCTACCCGCGGTCAGAAAGGCATGCAAGCTGAAGAAGTTCAAGTTATCTAACTTGTACTTGCTTTAGTAAAAAGCCCCGCCCTCAACAGCGGGGCTTTTTTGTGGGCGGGTGTTTTTGCCCACAAAAAAATCGCCGCCTCCAACAACCCCTGCGTTGACCTCGCAGGAGCTGCCGAAAGCGGCGATCGATCAGTCCTTCTTACCAGGTCACGCCAAACCCTGCGGTGTAGCGCGTCTTGTCCAGGTCCGCGTCGTCGGTACCGCTGATGATGTTGCGTTCAGCCTTGAGATTGAGCGAAGCCCAGTCAGTCACCTTGTAGCGCAGGCCTATCTCGGAATCGAGGGCGTAATCAGCGACGTCCGTCAGCGGTTTGCCCACCTCGCCGTTGGTGAAGAACTCGACTTTCTTGCCAATCAGATAGCGGTTGTAATCCCACTTCATGGCCACGGAATAGAAATTTTCCTTGCTGCCATCGACGAACTCATAGTCTGTGCGGTTGACCAGCGAACCCAGGGAAAATGCGCCCAGTTCGTTATCCCAGAACTGGTAACCCGGACCTGTACCGACCGTACGCTGACGCGAGAGATCTTCGACCTTGTCACGCTTGTAAACCAGGCGACCCTGCCAGAACCATTTGTCCGTCAGGAAGCGGTCAAGGGAGTACTCGGCCCGCCAGTTGTCCGTCGTGACCACGTCATCCTGGAATTCGCGGTTGTACTCGCCTTCGGCGGTGTGTCGCCAGCGACCATGACGTGCCGAGGTCTTGAAGTCGATATCGTAGTCGTCGGTGTCCTTGTCGGCGCGCTGGTAATCCAGCGCGGCATCGATGTTGCCCTTCCAGACCAGATCCTCGACGACCGGCTTGGGCTTGAGCATCTGCTGAATACTCGCCAACTCCACCGTCCTGGGTGCATCACCGTTGGCCAGGGTAACCTTGCCATCCCCCGCCGCCTGCAGCGACTTGGCCACCTCGCCGGTATAGGCATCCTGCTTGACCAGCAGATGCTGATCACTCTCCAGGGTTTTCACCTTGCTCCACTCGATCGGAACCTCACCGGCGTACTCGGTCTTGAGCAATAGCTTGCCGCCATCGAACAGGATGATCTTGCCGCTCAACTTGTCACCGTTCTTCAACCAGATGGTATCGGCGAGCAAGGGCGTGGAGGCACTGAGGACGGCGAGGCACAGCAGGGATCTGGACAACATAAGCAAGATACAAACTCGGCATTGCGAAAAAAGTCGGCATTATCCGTAGGAACAAGGCCCTGACAAGGACTGACCCGACTATTTCTATTGAGTTCATTTCTCAACTACCCGTACAGGAATTACTCTACAGACGGTAAAGCAGAATTCTTCAGGACTGACGCACGTGACCGATCCAACCGATGAACCCGAGAGCGCAGCGCAAATCCGACGCACGGCGCTGTATCTGACACTGGCGCAAGTTCCCGAGGGCAAAGTCGTCAGCTACGGTCAGTTGGCCGAGCTGGCAGGACTGGGTCGCGCCGCGCGCTGGGTCGGCCGCACACTCAGCCAATTGCCGAGCGACAGCAAGCTGCCGTGGCACCGTGTGCTGGGTGCAAACGGGCGTATCAGCCTGCCGGTCGGCAGCCCTTCGGGGGATGAGCAGCGCGCGCGATTACGCACGGAAGGCATCAGTGTCCTGAATAATCGTGTTGATATTCAGCGCCATGGCTGGCGTCCGGTAGAGCACAGCGGTTAGAGTGCGCGCTTTGTTTCCGTATTTGTTGAGGCAGACTCCAGCCCATGCCCCGTAAAACCTGGCGCGCCGCGCTCGCCGCTTATGCCAGCCCCTCGACACTCGTGCTGTTGCTGCTTGGTTTCGCCGCCGGCCTGCCCTACATGCTGGTCTTTTCGACGCTTTCAGTCTGGCTGCGTGAAGCCGGCGTGGCTCGCGAAACCATTGGTTATGCAAGCCTGATCGGCCTGGCGTATGCCTTCAAATGGGTCTGGTCGCCCTTGCTCGACCAATGGCGACTGCCATTGCTCGGCAAACTCGGTCGACGACGATCCTGGCTCGTACTGTCCCAGGCCCTGGTCATCCTGGGCCTGATCGGGATGGGTTTCTGCGACCCGCAAAAGCATCTGTCCTGGCTGATAGCCATCGCCGTTGTCGTCGCATTCGCCTCGGCGACCCAAGACATCGCAGTCGACGCCTACCGCCTGGAGATCGCCGAAGACAATCGTCAGGCCGCCCTCGCCGCCAGCTACATGTCCGGTTACCGGGTCGCTGCGCTGCTGGCCACCGCAGGCGCGCTGTACTTCGCCGAAGGCTTTGGCTCCACCGGTTTCAACTACAAGCATTCGGCCTGGGCCGGCACCTACATCCTGTTCGGCGCGCTGATGATCCCGGCACTGCTGACCTCCCTGTTCATGCGCGAACCACCCGTGCCGTTGCGCACGCAACTGCAGGCCGGGCGCTACAGCTTCGCGCACCAACTGGCCTCGGTGTTCGTGCTGATCATATTGCTGGTGTCCGTGCCGGCCATGTTCACCCAGCTCTACAACACCGACTTCGCCAGCGTTCTGTTCGAAGGCGCAAGCCTGCTCGACCTGCTGCTCCAAGACCGCGCGTTCCTGCGAGCCATCCTCTACATCACGCTCACCGCCCTGTGCCTCTCGGCCATGGGCCGTCGTGGCCTGGCGCCAGTACTGACGCCGATCAACGACTTTATCCTGCGATACCGCTGGCAAGCGCTGCTGCTGCTCGGCCTGATCGCCACCTATCGGATGTCCGATACGGTCATGGGCGTGATGGCCAACGTGTTCTACATCGACCAGGGTTTCACCAAGGACCAGATCGCCAGCGTCAGCAAAATCTTCGGCCTGATCATGACCCTGGTCGGCGCCGGCATGGGCGGCCTGCTGATCGTGCGCTTCGGCATCCTGCCGATCCTGTTCATCGGCGGCATCGCCTCCGCGGCCACCAACATCCTGTTCCTGATGCTCGCCGACATGGGCCCCAACCTGAACATGCTGGTGCTGACCATCTCCCTGGACAACTTCAGTTCGGGCCTGGCCACCTCGGCCTTCGTCGCCTACCTGTCGAGCCTGACCAACCTCAAGTTCTCCGCCACCCAGTACGCCCTGCTCAGCTCGATCATGCTGCTGCTGCCACGCCTGATCGGCGGCTACTCCGGGGTCATGGTGGAGAAGTTCGGTTATCACAACTTCTTCCTGATTACCGCGCTGCTCGGCGTCCCGACCCTGCTGTTGATCGCCCTGCACTGGTTCCAGGAGAACCGCCGCGCAGGACCGACACCGACACCGGAACCGGTGCAGACCCCGGTCGTCGAAGAGTCGTAGGCTCTTTACCCAGGAAAATTCGCGGAGGGCCGAGTGAATCGCGCCCTCCTGCCACACCGCCGACCGCACGCCTGTACGCCAGCGGATCTCGCCCGTACAATGCTCCGTCATTTCTCGTCATCAGCAATCGATAACGGCCAACCATGCGCACCAGTCAATTTTTGCTCGCCACACAAAAAGAAACGCCTTCCGACGCGGTCGTGATCAGCCACCAGCTGATGCTGCGCGCCGGCATGATCCGCAAACTCGCCTCCGGCCTGTACACCTGGCTGCCGATGGGCCTGCGGGTAATGCGCAAGGTCGAGGCCGTCGTTCGTGAAGAAATGAACGCCGCCGGCTCTCTCGAAGTGTTGATGCCGAGCACCCAACCGGCCGAGCTGTGGCAGGAATCCGGGCGTTGGGAAGAGTACGGCCCTGAATTGCTGCGCTTCAAGGATCGCCATGGCCGCGACTTCTGCGCAGGCCCGACCCACGAAGAAGTCATCACCGATCTGATGCGCAACGAATTGAGCAGCTACAAGCAGCTGCCGATCAACCTGTACCAGATCCAGACCAAATTCCGTGACGAAATCCGCCCACGCTTCGGTTTGATGCGCGGCCGCGAATTCATCATGAAGGACGCGTACTCGTTCCACGCCGACCAGCCTTCGCTGCAGGTCACCTACGACCGCATGCACCAGGCCTACTGCAACGTGTTCACCCGCCTGGGCCTGAAGTTCCGCCCTGTTGAAGCCGACAACGGCTCCATCGGCGGTGCCGGCTCCCACGAGTTCCACGTGCTGGCCGAGTCCGGTGAAGACGACATCGTCTTCAGCAACGGCTCCGACTACGCCGCGAACATCGAAAAAGCCGAAGCCGTGCCACGGGAAACCTCGCGCGCCGCTGCGACCGAAGAACTGCGTCTGGTCGACACCCCGAACGCCAAGACCATTGCGCAACTGGTCGAAGGCTTCAACCTGCCGATCGAGAAAACCATCAAGACCCTGGTGGTGCACGCCGAAGAGAAAGGCAAGCTGATTGCCCTGATCATCCGTGGCGACCATGAGCTGAACGAAATCAAGGCCGCCAACCAGCCTGGCGTAGCCAGCCCGCTGGTCATGGCCTCGGAAAGCGAACTGCGCGAGGCCATTGGCGCCGGCGCCGGTTCCCTTGGCCCGTTGAACCTGCCGCTGCCGATCATCATCGACCGTTCGGTCGAACTGATGAGCGACTTCGGCATCGGTGCCAACATCGACGACAAACACTACTTCGGCGTGAACTGGGAGCGCGATCTGCCTGTTCCGACCGTTGCCGACCTGCGCAACGTCGTGGCCGGTGACCCGAGCCCGGACGGCAAAGGCACCCTGGAAATCAAGCGCGGCATCGAAGTCGGGCACATCTTCCAGCTGGGCAACAAATACAGCAAAGCGATGAAGTGCGAAGTGCTGGGCGAGAACGGCAAGCCGATCACCCTGGAAATGGGTTGCTACGGTATCGGCGTGTCCCGCGTGGTGGCGGCTGCCATCGAGCAGAACAACGACGAAAACGGGATCATCTGGAGCGACACACTCGCGCCGTTCCAGATTGCCCTGGTGCCGCTGCGCTACGAAACCGAGCAGGTTCGCGAAGCCACCGACAAGCTGTACGCGCAACTCACCGCTGCCGGCTTCGAAGTGCTGCTGGACGACCGCGACAAGAAAACCAGCCCGGGCATCAAGTTCGCGGACATGGAACTGATCGGGATTCCACACCGGATCGTGGTCAGCGACCGCGGCCTCGCCGATGGCAACCTGGAATACAAGAGCCGTACCGAGGCCGAGCCGCAAGCGCTGCCGGTCGCTGAAGTACTGTCGTTCCTTCAGGCCCGTATCCGCCGCTGAAACCAGATAGAGACGTCATGTTCAAGCGAAACACCTTAGGCCTCGGTGCTGCCGCCCTGTGCGGCACCCTGCTGGTCAGCGGCTGTGCCAATCAGATGTCACAACGCAGCGAGCACGAGGAACGTGTCGAGCGCAAATTGCTCGATCACAGCCTCCAGATCGATGTCGGCGAGCCCACGGTGCTTGAGCTGCCGCAACGGCGCGTGAAAATTCACGAGCAAAAGACTTTCGAAGTCACCGAGTACGAAGTCACTCGTCACTACGACCGCTATACGCCCTACCAACCCTGGCGGGAGGTTTACGAAATCCCGCTGGGCGCGGTGGCCGTGGTGGCGGGTATCGGTGCCAACGTGGTCAATGTGTTCGCCCTCGGCAACCTGCCGGACAGCGTGACCAAAGACTGGCTGAGCTACGGTTTCGCCGGGCTCAATCCGTTCATGAACGTGCAGTCCCATGGCCGCGCTCAGCAGAACCTGGCCGGCATCGATGAAATCCAGCGTGACAAACGCACGGAGTACTCGAGCCTGCCCTGGAGCGAGCGCCCGGTCGAGGTCAAGGCCGGCAAGGAAACCTTCGAACTGACCACCGACAAAAACGGCGTACTGCGCCTGAACCTGTTGGATAACCCGTTCGCCGAACATGACATCAATCATCTGACCCGGCTGCTGATTCGTGTCGAAGATGGCCAGGACAATGTCCGCAACGACGCGACCCTGGCCATCAGCAGCACCTTGCGCAGCAAGCTCTATGAGGCCCACGGGCTGATTCATGACGATCTCGAAGGCGACGAGGTCAGCCAATGGGTTCACCGGGTCAAACGCTTGTCGGAGTTGGGTCTCGAAGAAGAAGCCACCGAGCTGGAACAGAGCCTGATCGAACTGACGCGCAATGATCCCGAATTGCAGACCGAATTCCTCAAGTCGCTGGCCCAGAATGGCGAACGACTGGTAGCGAACCCGGGATTGAATTGAAAAGCTTAGTTGTCACCCTGCTCGCGATCAGGGTGACCACTACCGCTCAAACAACTCCATCTGCTCAAACCCGCCCCGCAAGTCTTCCAGCCGAACCCCGACCCCCAACAACCGCACCGGTTTACCGCCGCGATTGAAAGCCTGGGTCAGCATCAACTGATAACTCCCCAGATCCCGCCCTGCCCCGGCTTGCTCCAGTGTGGTCTGAGTGAAGTCATGGAACTTCACTTTGACGAATGGCTTGCCCGGACGATAACTGCTGTCGATTCGCGCCATGCGACCGGCCAGGGTCTCCAGCAGTTCGGGCAGTTTATCCAGGCAACTCTTCAGATCAGGCAGATCAACGTCGTAGGTATTTTCAACGCTGATCGACTGACGACGACTGTCGTTGTGCACCACTCGCTCATCAATCCCGCGGGCCAGGCTCCAGAGTCGCTCGCCAAAGCTGCCGAACTCACGCACCAGCGCCAACTTGTCCCACTCGCGCAATTGCAGGCAATCGGTGATACCCAGCTTGCCGAGCTTGTCGGCAGTGACTTTGCCGACCCCGTGCAACTTGTTCACCGGCAAGCCACTGACAAAGTCCTCGACCTGGTCCGGAGTGATGACGAACAGGCCGTTGGGCTTTTTCCAGTCACTGGCGATCTTGGCCAGAAACTTGTTCGGCGCCACACCCGCCGACACGGTGATGTGCAACTGGTTGGAGACCCGGCGGCGGATATCCTGGGCGATTCGCGTGGCACTGCCCGCGAAATGCGCGCTGTCCGACACATCCAGGTAGGCCTCATCGAGCGAAAGCGGTTCAATGATCTCGGTGTAGTCGCGAAAGATCGTGTGAATTTCCCTGGACGCTTCTCTATAGGCATCCATGCGTGGCTTCACGATGGTCAGGTCCGGGCACAGTTTCAGGGCGTGCCCGGAGGACATTGCCGAACGCACGCCGTACGCCCGCGCCTCGTAATTACAGGTGGCGATCACCCCGCGCCGATCCGCCGACCCGCCCACCGCCAATGGCTTGCCGGCCAGACGCGGGTCGTCGCGCATCTCAATGGCGGCGTAGAAACAGTCGCAATCGACGTGGATGATCTTTCGCTGAGTCATGGCAAAGCAATGTTCATGGCAAGGAAATGGCGTCTTTGTTTGACGGATATGCAGTATCTCACCGACACCTGTATATAGCACCAGTAGTCTGAATGTTCTTTTCGACGCGTGGGAAATGTCGCTGATGAATTTATTTTTTCAATCGGAAAATCATTCCCAATAGAGCCACAGGCCTTGCCCCGCCTGCCTCACAGACCGAAAACCCTCCCCTTCGACAAGCTAACCGATTGAAGCAGAACAGGTTTTATCTGAATTGAAGGTTGACACCCCGGCGCATCTCTATAGAATGAGCCACACAGACGCGGGATGGAGCAGTCTGGTAGCTCGTCGGGCTCATAACCCGAAGGTCGTCGGTTCAAATCCGGCTCCCGCAACCAAACATCAAAAAAGGCTACTCGAAAGAGTGGCCTTTTTTGTGCGTGCTTGTTTTGTAGCGCCGGGCACCTGAACCCACTTCCCTATGGACTCGAGCCGTAAGCAAAAATCGTTCTGATTCCGAAACTTAGGGCAAGCCTGCGACCGTTTGACGCGATTCAACGTTTATTTGACCTGGTTCGGGATTAACGGTTGACACCCCGGCGATTCTCTATAGAATGCCGCCACACAGACGCGGGATGGAGCAGTCTGGTAGCTCGTCGGGCTCATAACCCGAAGGTCGTCGGTTCAAATCCGGCTCCCGCAACCAAACATCAAAAAAGGCTGCTCGAAAGAGTGGCCTTTTTTGTATCTGTTGAAAAAGTCCTTTCGCAACAATGATCTGTCACTGTGTAGCAAGCCGTTTGGGGCCACCCATGCGCCGGGTTCAGACTATGCTCTATCGCAGGCTGAAGCCTTCACGACCGATGTCGCGCCGTCTCCGCTGACAGGCGTTAATATTTGTGATTATTTTTTTCTACAGGGATTGGTAACTTGGCTGGATACCCCCATCCTGTCGCGCACAATCCAAGAGGTGATTGATGCGCGCCAACTCGTCTGATTCACAAGACACTGTCACAGCGACACAACCGATCAAGGCTGAGCGTCTGCGCCTGCTTGATCGGTTGAGCAAATACCGCCAACCCATCGGCCTGGCGATTACCCTGCTGTTGTTCGCGATCGCGCTGATTGCCTGTCGCCACCTGCTGAGCGAGCTCGACCTTTACGCGCTGCACGACTCGATCCTCGAAGTTCCCAAACCTGCCTTGATGGGCGCGCTCGGCGCAACCGTGGTGGGCTTCATCATTCTGCTCGGCTACGAATGGTCGGCCAGCCGCTATGCCGGGGTGAGCCTGGCGCCGCGCACCCTGGCACTGGGCGGGTTCACAGCCTTTGCCATCGGCAACGCCATCGGCCTTTCAATGCTGTCGGGCGGCTCGGTGCGCTATCGCCTCTACGCCCGTCACGGCCTGGGGGCGGCTGAAGTCGCCCAGATGACGCTGTTCGCCAGCCTCTCGCTGGGTTGCGCACTGCCACCGCTGGCCGCCCTGGCGACGCTCAGCGACCTGCCTGCCGCGTCCACCGCCCTGGGGCTCTCCGAGACGTTGCTGGGCATGGTGGCAAGCGTAGTGCTCGTGCTGTTTTCGGTGCTGGCGATCGGTATCTATCGTCGTCGCCTGCCGGATCAGCCTTACCCGGACAACCTGCTGGTCAGGATCGGTCGCCGCACCTTGCGCCTGCCCGGGCGTCGCCTGACGTTCCTGCAATTGCTCATCACTGCCCTCGACGTGGCGGCCGCCGCGACCGTGCTCTATCTGCTGCTGCCGGAAACGCCGCCCTTCGGTGTGTTCCTTCTGGTTTACCTGCTGGCCCTCGCCGCCGGCGTGCTCAGCCATGTGCCGGGCGGTGTCGGGGTCTTCGAAGCGATCTTGCTGGCGGCCTTTTCCGACACCCTCGGTGCCGCGCCACTGGCGGCCGCCCTGCTGCTCTATCGCTTGATCTATGTGGTCCTGCCCTTGCTGGTCGCCTGCCTGCTGTTGCTGATCAACGAAGGCCAGCGTCTGTTCCAGACACGCCAGACCTTGCGCGCAGCCTCAGGCCTGGCGGCGCCGATACTGGCGGTGCTGGTATTCCTGTCCGGTGTTGTCCTGCTGTTCTCCGGCGCCACCCCGGAGATCGATACCCGCCTGGAACACATCGGTTTTCTGATCCCCCATCGCCTGGTCGATGCATCGCACTTTGGCGCCAGCCTGGTCGGCGTGCTTTGCCTGTTGCTGGCCCAAGGACTGCGCCGCCGGCTGTCGGCCGCGTGGATGCTGACCACCATACTGTTGCTGGTCGGCGCCCTGCTTTCGCTGCTCAAAGGCTTCGACTGGGAAGAAGCCAGCCTGATGGTACTGACGGCGAGCCTGCTCGGGGTCTTCCGCCGCTCGTTCTATCGCCCCAGCCGCCTGACCGAACTGCCGTTCTCGCCGCTGTATCTGGTGGCCAGCCTGTGCGTACTCGGTGCATCGATGTGGCTCCTGCTATTTGCCTACCAGGACGTTCCGTACAGCCACCAACTCTGGTGGCAGTTCACCCTCGACGCCGATGCCCCTCGCGGCCTGCGTTCGCTGCTCGGCGCCGCTGTGCTGTTGGTGGTGGTGTCCCTGACCTGGCTGCTGCGTACCGCGCGCCCGGTCATTCATCTGCCGACACCCGAGGAACTGGAACGCGCCAGCAAGATCCTGATGGCATCGGCCCAACCGGATGGCGGCCTTGCCCTGACCGGTGACAAGGCCCTGCTGTTTCACCCCAATGACGAAGCCTTCCTGATGTACGCCCGTCGCGGCCGCAGCCTGGTGGCGCTGTATGACCCGATCGGCCCGGGCCAGCAACGGGCGGAAATGATCTGGCAGTTCCGCGACCTGTGCGACATCCACCACGCCCGTCCCGTGTTCTATCAAGTGCGCGCCGAGAACCTGCCGTACTACATGGACATCGGCCTGACCGCGATCAAGCTCGGTGAAGAAGCCCGGGTCGACCTCAAGCGTTTTGATCTCGAAGCCAAGGGCAAGGAGATGAAGGACCTGCGCTACACCTGGAACCGTGGCACCCGTGACGGCCTGTCGCTGGAAATCCATGAGCCGGGCCAGGCGCCGATGGAGGAGCTCAAGGTGATTTCCGATGCCTGGCTGAGCGGCAAGAACGTGCGCGAGAAAGGTTTTTCGCTGGGCCGCTTCAGCGATGACTACCTCAAGCATTTCCGCATCGCGGTGATTCGTTTCGAAGGACGCCCGGTGGCGTTCGCCAACCTGCTCGAGACCTACGGCCACGACCTGGCCAGCCTCGACCTGATGCGCGCGCACCCGGACGCCCCGAAGCTGACCATGGAATTCATGATGGTCGGCCTGATTCAACATTATAAAAATCATGGATACGCGCGTTTCAGCCTGGGCATGGTGCCGTTGTCGGGGTTGCAACCCCGTCGCGGCGCACCACTGACCCAGCGCCTGGGCTCGATGGTATTCCGCCGTGGTGAGCAGCTGTACAACTTCCAAGGCTTGCGCCGCTTCAAAGACAAGTTCCAGCCTGATTGGGAACCCCGTTATATGGCCGTGCCCGCCGGACTCGATCCGCTGGTTGCGCTGGCCGACACTGCCGCCCTGATCGCGGGCGGCTTGACCGGATTGGTGAAACGCTGATGATTCAACGCTCCTTGCGGTATGTATTGGGCACACTGGTGGTAGTGGCCCTGATTCTTGGTGGCGGATTCTGGTACCTGAAACGCCCGGCACCGGAACCGACCCTCCAATTGCTGACCCCGGCCGACGGTGCGCCGATGACCCGCGTCATCCCCGGCACCACGCCACAAGCCCAGGTGCTGGTGGCGGTCAACGAAGACCAGAAACTCAGCGACAAGCAATTGCTGACCCTGAGCCGCAGCGGCTCGGCACAGATTGTCCAGGTGATCCTGCCCAAGGACTGCCTGCTGCAAAGCCGTGCCCTGCAAGCGGGCCTGCGGGAACTCAAAGGCCCGGCCACCCTGGTCAGCGGCATCGGCCCGGGCGCCGTGCTGGCCTGGCGCTGGCTGTCCGAGCAGAAGAATGACAAGGCCCAGGCCGTCTCGGTCGACCTGGCCCTGGAAAAGGGCGGCTGCACTCACCTGCTGCCCAAAAGCGCCGCCCACGGTCATTGGCTGGTCGCGTGGAACGACAACCCGGACGACACCAGTGCCGGCTTCGTGCGTGATCAACCGAACGCCGAAACCAGCATCAGCGACTACGACATCAACCTCCCGCAGGTGCTGAACAACGAACTGCGCAAGATCCTCGTCGGCGGCGACAAGTCCGCTGGCGGGCTGCAGATCCCGGTGGTCGAAGTGCCGGCAGGCCAGGCCAGGGACACCGTGACCCTGTTCCTGTCCGGTGACGGCGGCTGGCGCGACCTCGACCGCGACGTGGCGGGCGAGATGGCCAAGATCGGCTACCCGGTGGTCGGCATCGACACCCTGCGCTACTACTGGCAGCACAAGAGCCCGGAGCAAAGCGCACTGGACCTGGCTGAACTGATGCAACACTACCGGCAGAAATGGGGCACCAAGCGCTTCATCCTGACCGGCTACTCGTTCGGCGCCGATGTCCTGCCGGCGATCTACAACCGTCTGGCCGAATCGGAACAGAATCGCGTCGACGCGATCATCCTGCTGGCCTTCGCCCGTACCGGCAGCTTCGAGATCGAAGTCGAAGGCTGGCTCGGCAACGCCGGCAAGGAAGCCGCCACCGGCCCGGAAATGGCCAAGCTGCCAGCCGCCAAAGTGGTGTGCATCTACGGCGAAGAAGAAACCGACGAAAGCGGCTGCACCGACAAGACAGCGGTGGGCGAAGCCATCAAGCTGCCTGGCGGCCACCACTTCGACGAGAACTACCCGGCGCTGGCCAAGCGTCTGGTGGATGTGATCGAGAAGCGGCAAGCCAAAGAAGCAGAAGCTCAAGAGTGAGCTGAGCCTCGCTGAAGAAAAGCCCCCGCCATCTCACGATAGCGGGGGCTTTTTCATTCAACGCCACAAATCCCTGTAGGAGCGAGCCTGCTCGCGATGGACTTCAACGATAACGCTGAACACCTGACACCCAGTGGTGATCTCAGGTTCATCGCGAGCAAGCTCGCTCCTACATCTCCACCTGCGTCCCCAGCTCAATCACCCGGTTCAGCGGCAGATTGAAGAAGCGCAAATTGCCGTTGGCGTTCTGCAACATGAACGCAAACAGCGCCTCACGCCAGCGGGACATGCCTTCAAGCTTGGAGGCAATGACCGTCTCCCGGCTGAGGAAATACGTGGTGCGCATCGGGCTGAAGTCCAACTCATCGAGATGACACAGCTTCAACGCCTTCGGTACGTCCGGCTCGTCGGTGAAGCCGAAATGCAGGATCACCCGGAAGAAGCCTTCGCCATAGGCATCGACCTCGAACCGCCGTGCTGGCGGCACCCGCGGGATGTCTTCGTACACCACCGTCAGCAGCACCACTTGCTCGTGCAGTACCTGGTTATGCAACAGGTTGTGCAACAGCGCGTGGGGCACGGCATCCGGCCGCGCGGTCAGGAACACGGCGGTGCCCTGAACACGATGCGGTGGCTGTACCGCGATGCTGCTGATGAAGATCGGCAGCGGCAATCCACCCTCATCGATACGATCGACCAGCAACTGTTTGCCGCGCTTCCAGGTGGTCATCAGCACGAACAACGCGAAACCGGCGATCACCGGGAATGCGCCGCCCTGAACGATTTTCGGCACGTTGGCGGCGAAGTACACACCGTCTACCAGCAGGAAACCCAGCAGGACCGGCACCACAAGCACCGGTGGCCACTTCCACAGCAACAGGATCACCGCGGACACCAGAATGCTGGTCATCAGCATGGTCCCCGTCACCGCCACACCGTAGGCCGAGGCCAGGGCGCCGGAAGATTCGAAGCCCAGCACCAACAGCACTACGCCGACCATCAGCGCCCAGTTCACCGCGCCGATGTAGATCTGGCCCTGTTCAGCGCTGGAGGTGTGCTGGATGTGCATGCGCGGGATGTAACCGAGCTGGATCGCCTGACGGGTCAGGGAGAACGCACCGGAAATCACTGCTTGCGAGGCAATCACCGTGGCCATGGTCGACAGGCCGACCAGCGGGATCAATGCCCAGCTCGGCGCCAACAGGTAGAAAGGGTTGCGGGCAGCTTCCGGGTCGCCCAGCAGCAAGGCGCCTTGACCAAAATAGTTCAGCACCAGCGCCGGCAGCACGAGAATGAACCAGGCACGAGCGATCGGCTTGCGGCCGAAGTGGCCCATGTCCGCGTACAGCGCTTCGGCACCGGTCAGTGCGAGCACCACGGCGCCGAGAATCGCCACGCCCATGCCCGGGTGCACGATGAAGAAGCGTACGCCCCACACCGGATTCATCGCTTGCAGGACTTCCGGATGCTGGCTGATGCCATAGACACCCAGCGCAGCCAGCACGAGGAACCAGGTCACCATGATCGGCCCGAACAGGATACCGATGCGCGCCGTACCATGGCTCTGGATCAGGAACAGCGCCACCAGCACCACCAGTGAGATAGGCACCACCCAATGGTCGATCCCGTCGAACGCCAACCCCAGGCCTTCAATCGCCGACAGCACGGAGATCGCCGGGGTGATCATGCTGTCGCCATAGAACAGCGCCGCACCGATCAGCCCGCAGACCACCAGGAAGCCGCGCAGCTTCGCATGCCCCGCCGCCGCCCGCCGGGCCAGCGCGGTCAGGGCCATGATCCCGCCTTCGCCCTGGTTGTCGGCGCGCAGTACAAACATCATGTACTTGATCGACACGACCCAGATCAGCGACCAGAAAATGAGTGCCAGAATCCCCAGCACCCCGTCATGAGTGACCGGCACGCCGTAGCCTCCGGAAAACACTTCCTTGAGGGTGTACAACGGACTGGTGCCGATATCGCCATAAACCACCCCGACTGCCGCGACCAGCATGCCGATCGGCTTCACCGCCGAATGCTCGGCGCCCGCAGTCTGACTACTTGCCTGACCCATCCACCACTCCTACTACCCAGACTCGGGCCTCTTTGAAAGAAGCACTATGCTTTGACGTGCAGCATGCGCTGTTTTACTTCTCGTTACAGACGTTTTGTTGACTGTAAAAAACCAGTAAAGCGTAACGGCGCGAAGCATAGCGCAGCACTCGTCGTATTTCCCTGCATAAAGCTGGTCAAGTGGGCTTACCATCGCTAGAATTGCGCACTTTTTGATCAGAGGCGCCATAAGCGCCCGTCCGTCGTCTTGCCGTACTCGGCACGAGGCGTCACAAATACCGAGGTTAGACATGTCCACCACTCCTGCGTCGGCCAATCCAAAGGTTGGCTTCGTATCCCTGGGCTGCCCCAAAGCACTGGTCGACTCCGAGCGCATCCTTACCCAGCTGCGCATGGAAGGCTATGACGTCGTGTCCACCTACCAGGACGCCGACGTCGTGGTGGTCAATACCTGTGGCTTCATCGATTCGGCCAAGGCCGAGTCCCTGGAAGTGATCGGCGAAGCCATCAAGGAAAACGGCAAGGTCATCGTGACCGGCTGCATGGGCGTCGAAGAAGGCAACATTCGCAACGTGCATCCGAGCGTGCTGGCCGTGACCGGTCCGCAGCAGTACGAGCAAGTGGTCAACGCCGTGCACGAAGTCGTGCCGCCACGCCAGGACCACAACCCGCTGATCGACCTGGTGCCGCCACAAGGCATCAAGCTGACTCCGCGCCACTACGCCTACCTGAAAATTTCCGAAGGCTGCAACCATAGCTGCAGCTTCTGCATCATCCCGTCGATGCGCGGCAAGCTGGTCAGCCGCCCGGTGGGCGACGTGCTCGACGAAGCCCAGCGTCTGGTCAAGTCCGGCGTCAAAGAGCTGTTGGTGATCTCCCAGGACACCAGCGCCTACGGCGTCGACGTGAAATACCGCACCGGTTTCTGGAACGGCGCGCCGGTGAAAACCCGCATGACCGAACTCTGCGAAGCCCTGAGCACCCTCGGCGTCTGGGTTCGCCTGCACTACGTCTACCCGTACCCGCACGTTGACGAGCTGATCCCGCTGATGGCCGCCGGCAAGATCCTGCCGTACCTGGACATTCCGTTCCAGCACGCCAGCCCGAAAGTGCTGAAGTCGATGAAGCGCCCGGCCTTCGAAGACAAGACCCTGGCCCGCATCAAGAACTGGCGCGAAATCTGCCCGGACCTGATCATCCGCTCGACCTTCATCGTCGGCTTCCCGGGTGAAACCGAAGAAGACTTCCAGTACCTGCTGAACTGGCTGACCGAAGCCCAGCTCGACCGCGTCGGCTGCTTCCAGTACTCGCCGGTAGAAGGCGCACCGGCCAATGACCTGGACCTCGAAGTCGTCCCGGACGACGTCAAGCAGGACCGCTGGGATCGATTCATGGCGCACCAGCAGGCCATCAGCTCGGCGCGCCTGCAGATGCGCATCGGCCGTGAAATCGAAGTGCTGGTCGATGAAGTCGACGAGCAAGGCGCGGTGGGCCGCTGCTTCTTCGACGCCCCGGAAATCGACGGCAACGTATTCATCGACAACGGCAGCAACCTGAAGCCGGGCGACAAGGTCTGGTGCAAAGTGACCGACGCCGACGAATACGACCTGTGGGCTGAACAGATCTAAACGCAAAAAATACGCAAAGCCCCGCCCTCTTGCGAGATGCGGGGCTTTTTTACGGCTATCGTTTGAGGTTGAAAGGATTCCTATCAACCACTGCATGAGAGGCAGACGGGCATGCGTCAGCATTCGGTCATCCACACGCCGAAACTCGGCGACTACGAAGAATTGACCCGGGTCTGGGAGGCCTCGGTACGCGCGACCCACGACTTTCTGCCCGACAGCTACATCGAACTGCTGAAAAACCTGGTGCTGACCCGCTACCTCGACGCGGTGATGCTGATCTGCACCAAGGATTCGAGCCAACGCATCACCGGGTTCGCCGGCGTCGCGGCCGGCAAGATCGAAATGCTCTTCATCGACCCCGACCATCGCGGCCAGGGTCTGGGCAAGAAATTGTTGCGTTATGCCCTGGAACACCTGAATGCCTACGAACTGGACGTCAACGAACAGAACCCGCAGGCCCTCGGCTTCTACTTCAAGCAGGGTTTCGAGGTCATCGGTCGCTCGGAGGTCGATGGCATGGGGCAGCCGTATCCGTTGCTGCACATGCGTGTGCGTCAGGCTGAAAAACTCACCCGCAATGGCTGATACACCATAAGACCAAAAAACATGCATTGAAATGGAACCGGGATTAACCGGCGCCAGGCAGGTACAATGCCCACCCCTTTTTTGTTACGGCCCTGACATGACTGACCCGATTCGTCTCTCCAAACGCCTCATCGAACTCGTCGGCTGTTCCCGTCGGGAGGCTGAGCTGTTCATCGAGGGCGGCTGGGTCACCGTCGACGGCGAAGTCATCGACGAGCCGCAATTCAAGGTCGATACCCAGAAAGTCGAACTTGATCCAGAAGCCAAGGCCACCGCGCCGGAACCGGTGACCCTGCTGCTCAATGTGCCGGCCGGCATGGACGCAGACACCGCCATGGCCACCCTCGGGGCCGAAACCCTGAGCGAAGAGCACCGCTACGGCAAGCGTCCGTTGCGCGGGCATTTCCTGCGCCTGACCGCCAGCACCGACCTGCAAGCCAACGCCAGCGGTCTGCTGGTGTTCACCCAGGACTGGAAAATCCTGCGCAAACTCACCGCCGACTCCAACAAGATCGAGCAAGAGTATGTGGTCGAGGTTGAAGGCGAGATGGCGGCTCACGGCCTGAACCGCCTGAACCACGGCCTGACCTACAAGGGCAAGGAGCTACCGGCGGTCAAGGCCAGTTGGCAGAACGAAAACCGCCTGCGCTTTGCCATGAAGAATCCGCAACCGGGCATCATCGCCCTGCTGTGCCAGGCCGTCGGCCTGAAGGTCGTCGCCATCCGCCGCATCCGCATCGGCGGCGTGTCCATCGGCAAGGTGCCCGTGGGGCAATGGCGCTACTTGTCCGGCAAAGAGAAGTTCTAAGGCTTTTCTCGCCGCCACACATTTCGGCGCCGCGCCTGGCCGCGACGCCCACAGCTGATTATCAGGACTGCACACATGATTCATAACGACGTACTGCGCAGCGTGCGCTACATGCTCGACATCAGCGACAAGAAAGTCATCGAGATCATCAAGCTCGGCGGCCTGGACGTGACCCTGCCGGACCTGCTGACCTACCTCGACAAAAAAGAGGAAGACGAGGAAGGTTTCGTACGCTGCCCGGACGAAGTCATGGCGCACTTCCTCGACGGCCTGGTGATCTTCAAGCGCGGCAAGGACGAAAGCCGTCCGCCGCAGCCGATCGAAGTGCCGGTGACCAACAACATCATCCTGAAAAAGCTGCGGGTGGCGTTCGAGCTGAAGGAAGACGACATGCACGCCATCCTCAAGGCCGCCGAGTTCCCGGTGTCCAAGCCTGAGCTGAGCGCGCTGTTCCGCAAGTTCGGCCACACCAACTACCGCCCGTGCGGCGACCAGTTGCTGCGCAACTTCCTCAAGGGCCTGACCCTGCGCGTTCGCCCGCAATAAACACCCATCCTTGTAGGAGCCGGCTTGCTGGCGATGGCGATCCTCAAAACGCCATCGC
>NZ_RWIR01000059.1 GCF_009764265.1 Pseudomonas sp. PB101 | reverse complement strand
GTTCGACGCAGTCGAACTCATCGCATGTAGGTGCCAGCGAAGCCAACCGGAGGGCGATGCCCCCGGATGAATGCCGGAGCGAAGGAACCCCGAGCTCTAGCGAGGGGCCGTACGCAAGGGGCGAGACTTTTTGGTTCCTTTTGTGTCGTTTGACAAAAGGGACTCGCCGTAAGGGCGAAACCATAAGTCGCCGTTACCGCAGCAACGGATATGTACACCGACCCATCACCCTATAACCCAAGGCGAAACTGCTTAGGCGTAATCCCGAACTGCTTACGAAACGCCCGAATAAAATTACTCGGCTGCCGATACCCCAACCGCTCGGCAATCCGCTCGATCGGCTGATCCCCCGCCGTCAACCAATGCCGCGCCATCTCCAGGCTGTCACTGCGAGCATGCTGCACCGCAGCCGTCTGCCAGTGCCGCAACATGCTCTGATGCAAAAACGCATTCGCCCCCAACAACGGCTCATCAAGGCTGGCCGCGGGCAGGCTCAAGCACGGATGCGAACCCTCCAGCACCTCGACACCCACACTGCGCAACCACTTCCCGGCAGCCTGTCGCGGCGTCAGGTGGACCGCGACAAACACCTCGGCCGGCGCTCGCCCCAAGCGTCGGGCAATGTTACGCACCAACGTCAGCGTCGCCGCATCAAGGCCAAAAAAATGCGTCTGCTGGCCAACACTGCGCAAATGCAAACGAGCCTGCCCGCCACCCTCCTCCAGTTCCGCCACCACACAGTTGGTCACCCGCGGCATGAACTCGGTAAAGCACGCCAGGCTCGCACGCAGGGTCGCGGCGGAATCCAGCAGAATGTTCAACCCTCGCAACGTGGTGGTCGCCATGCCGTTGACCAGTTCACAGCCAAACGACGCCCCCGCCCCCGCTCGCTCGCACTCATTCCACAAACGTTCGACCAGATGCGCCGGCACGTGCAGGTCCTGCCCCTCGAGCAACGACAGGCAGATGCCGGCCCGTTGCAGCAACTGGTCCTGACACAAGCCGGACTGCCGGGCATGACTGAGAATGGTGCGGGTAAAGGCGCTGGAGATGAATGGTTGACTGGTCATGGCACGTTACGGCGAGAAGACAGGCGTGTACTTATGCCAGTCTCTATGCTATCGATCCAATGCATTAAAAGTATCCGCCAAATGCAGGAGACGCATGATGGACCTGAGACAACTCCGCCACCTTGTCGCCCTGGCCGATTACCGCAATTTCGGCCGGGCCGCCGAGGCGATCAATCTCAGCCAACCGGCCTTCAGCCGCAGCATCCAGACCCTGGAGCGCGACCTCGACTGCGCGCTGGTGGAGCGCGGCAGCCGTGAATTCCGCCTGACCGGCCAGGGCGAACTGGTGCTGCAACATGCCCGGCGCCTGCTCGCCGGCAGCCAGGCCCTGCACAACGAACTGACCCAATACAACGGCCTGACCGGTGGCGAATTGCACTTCGGCTGTGGCCCCTACCCGGCCCAGGTGCTGGTGCCCGAGGCGCTGGCGCAATTCATCCAGGCTCACCCGGCGATCCGCATCAGCTTCCATCAGGGCGACTGGGAACAACTGGCGGTCTGGCTGCGTGAACAGCAGATCGAATTCCTCGTGGCCGACGCGCGCTACTTCACCGGCGACCCGCAATACCAGGTACAGCTGTTGCGACCCCGGCGCGGGCGGTTCTTTTGCCGGGTCGGCCATCCCCTGGTACAGCAGCAGAACCTGTCCCTGCGCGCCCTGCTCGACTACGCGGTGGTCGGCACGCGAATGCCGCCGATGATCCGCAAGATCCTCGCCGACGTGCAGGGCGAGGCGGACTTCAACCCCAGCGTGGAATGCGCGCAGTTCGATGCCATCCGCCGCGTGGTGATGCACTCCGACGCCGTCGGCATCGCCACCGTGGAAGCCCTGGCCGAACTGGTCGACCAAGGCCTGATCCGCCTGCTGGAATTTGCCGATGTGCCCAAGGAGGATCCCGGCCTGCAACTGCACTACGGCATCGTCAGCCGCGCCGGCCACTCCCTGACACCGGCGGCACTGGCGATGGTCGATGCGGTGCTGTCGGTCGACCGGCGTTTGTTGGCGTCGAATTAGGCGAGTAACCACGGCCCCCTGTGGGAGCGAGCTTGCTCGCGATGGGGCCGGGTCAGTCAACATCACTTTTGACTGACCTGCCGCTATCGCGAGCAAGCTCGCTCCCACAGGGTTCGTCGCAGCTTTGAAGTCACGCACGCCGCGCCATGGCCTGCAACGCCCGAGGCTCTCCCAGCGCACGCAGCAGACAATGCATCGCCTCTTCGCGGCTGCGCTCGAAGCGATAGCGCGACTCGATGTACAGCGCCAGCTTCAGCTCAACGGGTTCGTCCAGGGGCAGCGGCACCTGTTGCAGGCCCAGCACACTGGCGACCCGGCTGGGCAGGCTGATGCCGAACGGCTGGCGGTCGGCGATCAGCTTCGCGGCCAGGGTGCTCTGGGTGCTCATCGCCACATTGCGCCGCAGGCCTTTCAAGCCAAGCTGCAAGTCCACCGGGCTGAGCCCGTCGCGGCGGCTCGACACCTGAATCTGCGGTTGCAGCAGAAACTCCTGCAGGGTGCGCGGCGGTTCCTTGAGCGCGGCGCCATAGGCGAACACGTAATGGTCGGCGGGCAATGTCTGTTTGTGCAGGCCGGCCAGCCCGGCCAGCGGCTGGTCGAGGTCGATCAGGATATCCAGCTTGCCGCTGGCCAGGTCCTGCAAGGCGTCACGGCGCCGGGGCTGGAAGTACCGCACCTGCCAATCGGCGTGGGGCGATTCGAGCAAGGCATCGAGCAGCACCGGTTGCAGGCAATCCAGGCAACTGATGCGCAGCAGCGGATTGTTCTGCCGTGCGGCGGGGATCATGCGCAAGCCGTCGCGCAGTGACTCGAGCGCGGCACGCACGAAGTCGGCCAGGCGATGGGCGACCAGCGTCGGCGTCACGCCCAGGCGACTTTTGATGAACAGCGGATCGCCGCACAATTCGCGCAGGCGACGCAACGCATTGCTCATGGCCGGCTGCGACAGGCACATCACCTCGGCGGCACGGGTGACGCTGCGCTGCTGGTAAATCGCATCGAAGGCGAGCAACAGGTTCAAATCGAGCTGGCGTAAATCAAGCATGGTCTTGCTCCGGCAAATCGCTTAACGTCGGGCAGCCTAACCAGTGTTCCGGAACAAGCTGTGAGCCCTACATGACAAAAAGCGATCAGCCACTGCACGCCCCATCGATACCCAATGCGTTCTACGCACCGACCCTGCTGCCGGCCATCGAAGAGTTGCTGGCCCGTGGCGTGAACCGGGACAGCATCGAAGGCCTGTTTCGGCGCAGCCTGTTCGAGTTGCGCACGCCATTCATGCGCATTCCGCTGTTCCTGTCGCGGCGCTTCTGGGCGTTTGCCCTGGAACAGAGCGGCGACCCGCTGATCGGCCTGGCGGCCGGTCGGCGTTTCGTTTCCACCGCCACCAACGGCCTGACGTACCTGTTCGACGTGGCCGATTCACTGGACAGCGCCTGCGAGTATTTCGTGCGCTTCTTTCCGTTCTTCAACGGGCACTTCCAGGCGCGGATCGTGCGTGGCGACGACAGCGTCGAACTGCAGTTGCTCGACCGCGGCAGCGTGAAAACCTGCGCGGCAACCACCGACTACATCCTCATCAGCCTGTGCAGCATGTTGCGGCGCAAGTTCCTCGCCAGTGGCCTGGAGCGTGATCCGATACTGGCTGTCGCGTTGGCCGGCCCCTGCACCGCCAAACCGCAGGATCACGAGCAAGCCTTCCGCGCCCCCGTGCAGTGGCAACAGGCACAACACGCGATCCGTCTCGATCCGCAGCTGTTCGTTATCCCCTTGACGCCGGGCAACCAGGAACTGGAAGGCACGCTGGTCGAACTGCTGGAGCAGACCCGACGCAACAGCGAACCGACCTTGCTGGAGCAAGTCTGCGACCATTTGATCGCCGACCTCGCCGCCGCCAACTGGCAGCAATTCTGTAGCACCCAGCACTTGCTCGAGCGCACCGCGGCCCGACGCTTGAAGGCGTTGGGCTGGAGTTTTTCCGAGTTGCTCGACGAGTACCGCCGCTACCGCGCCGAGGACTTTTTGCAGGGAACGGACCTGGAGCTGGTGGAGATTTCCGACCGCCTGGGTTACAGCGATGTGCAAAGTTTCAACCGTGCATGCCTGCGGTGGCTGGGGTGCGCGCCGGGCGCCTGGCGAACCCGGCAAGGTCGATAAAAGCCACGCTCGTACGCCATTGATTTTTGCGTCCCACCAGTTTCCAGCTACAAATGATGGGTGGGTTGAATGTCCAGCGTCCTGACAGCGGATATCACGGGTCGGACATCGATGGATGGCTTCGGTTTTAGGGAAGGTCAGGCGCATGGCTCAAGGCAAGTACCGCTCCGACATCGATGGGCTGCGCGCGGTCGCAGTGATCGCAGTGCTGCTGCATCACCTCAAGGCCGGCCTGTTGCCCGGCGGCTACGTCGGCGTCGACATCTTCTTTGTCATCTCCGGGTTCCTGATCACGTCCCAGGTGTTTTCCGAGGTCAAGCGCAATGCGTTCTCGCTGAAGGGCTTTTATCAGCGGCGCATCAACCGCATCGTGCCGGCGCTGGCGACGGTGCTGCTGGCGACGGTGATCGTCGGCGCCTTCATCCTGTCGCCGGTCGACCTGGTGCGGCTCAACGTCAGCGCCCTGCTGTCGCTGCTGGGCGTTTCGAATATCTATATCTGGGTCAAGTACGGTAACTACTTCGCCGCCGATGCCAGCGAAGCACCGTTGTTGCACACCTGGTCGCTGGGTATCGAAGAACAGTTCTACGTCATCTGGCCGCTGTTCATCGTGCTGCTGTATCGCCTGGCGCCGCGTTACGTGTTGCCCGTGCTGGCCATCGGCGTGGTGCTGGCGGTGGGCGTTTCCGAGTACGCAACCGGGGTCTTCGCCACGGCCGCCTACTACCTGCTGCCCACGCGTTTTTTCGAACTGATGCTGGGCGGGCTGCTCGCGATCTACCTGCACCAACCGCGCGTCATCGGCAAGCTGGCGGGCCATGCTTTTGCGCTGGCGGGCTACCTGCTGATCGGCTTCTCGCTGTTTGCCTTGAACGCCAACTCCACCTTTCCCGGGATCAACGCTTTGATCCCCTGCCTGGGCGCCGCCCTGTTGATCCTGGCCGGCAGCGGCGAGCGTCATTCGCGCCTGCTCACCAGCCGGCCCATGGTGTTCATCGGCCTGATCTCCTACTCGCTGTACTTGTGGCACTGGCCGCTGATTGCCTTCCTCAACTACCTGGAAATCCCCATCGACCTGCCGGTGGGGGCGCTGCTGATCGGCGCTTCCGTCCTGCTGTCGTGGCTGTCGTGGCGCTACGTCGAAGTGCCGTTTCGACGGACCGGGGCAAGCCTGCATTTTGCCCGGGTCTTCACCCGCCGGTTTGCCCTGCCGGCGTTGGGGCTGGCCGTGCTGGCGGGGCTGAGCCTGCAGTTCAACGGTTTTCCACAACGCTTCAACGCCAACGTCTCAGCGCTTGAAGCGATGACCCTGAACAAGCCCGCCGAGGTCCGCAGCGGCTGCCACGTCCCCAATGCGCTGTACCAGACCGAACCCAACGAGCGCTGCCGGTTGGGCGCGACCAAGGAGGCGCTGGACGGCATCATGATCGGCGATTCGTTCGCCAATCACTTCACCGGCATGGTCGATATTCTGGCCAAACCCAACAACATCATGCTGATGGACTACACCATGGACTCCTGCCCGCCGATCCTCGGCTACACCGCGGAAATGCCCCCGGTGTATGCGGCCCATTGCGCGAAACGCAACGAGCGGGTGTTCAGCCTGATCGAGCAGCACAAGTATCGCTACGTGGTACTGGCGGCGATCTGGCCCAAGGATGAGCGGGCCAGGGACCTGGTCGAAGCGAGCATCCGCCGGGTGGTGGAGAACAGCGGCCAGGTGATCGTCATCCTGAGCAACCAGCACATCGAAAAGGCGGCGAGTTGCCCGATTCGCCGACTGATGTTCGGCAACGAGCGCAACTGCTCGGTCGCCCGCAGTGCACCGGCGCCCTATTGGGCGGACGTGCGGGCCAGGTTCCCGCAAATACGCTTCATCGACCCCAACCAGGTGATCTGCCCGGCCGGCGTGTGCAGTCCGATCATCGAGGGTCAGTTGCTGTACCTGGACGACTCGCACTTGAACGAAGTGGGCTCGCGGTTCATCGGCCGCACCCTGCTCGAGCGTGGCTTCTCCCTGCTGCACGACCCTGAGGTCAAACCGCAAACCGCCGATGCCCGGATTGATCCCGCCGCGGTCAACTGACGCCACTCCCCCGCTCAAGGGTGCCCGACCACAAGGGCGCCCGGCTCAGGAAAATGCCACTTCCCGGCGCTCCCGTCGACCTGTCGGATCATTGTATTTTGCAATGACCCGATGACCCCTTGCCAATGGATTGTCGGTCGATTCTTGACACTGGCATTGCGCCATCTGTGCGTAAAAATTGTCTGACTTTTTGAAAAGCGTCAAAAAAACAATGACTCAAATCTGACACACTCGATCTGCTACAACCCTTGTATTTCGCGGCTTACGACCGTTTATCGCTTTCTTTGAATTCTCGCCGGCCCCTCAAAATCGGGGGAAAACCCAATAGTGGTGCGACTTTGATGGCAATTGGCCCCCCAGTTTTGGGGGTGTCTTGTCCATTTAACAGACGGTTTGTTGACACGGTTTGCCGAGGCTGGTCTATACCCCTTTTGACAGTTTTACTTCCCGACTCTTCACCGTCTTACGAGGCACGCCAATATGGACGTGAGCGTATTTGGTACGGGCTATGTTGGCCTGATACAAGCAGCGGCACTGGCCGATGTCGGACATCGCGTCCTGTGCGTCGACATCGATCCGAACAAGATCCGGCAACTGCAACAGGCCGTGCCACCGATCAGTGAGCCAGGGCTTTCGGGCACCCTTGAAGAGAACATCAAGGCCGGTCGCCTGCTCTTCACCACCCAGGCCAGCGATGCGGTGGAGCATGCCGACCTGATCTTCATCGCCGTCGGCACGCCCGCCGACGAAGACGGTTCGGCCGACCTCAGCCACGTGCTGAACGTGGCCCGGCAGATTGCCAGTTACATGGAGGCCGACCGCACGCTGATCATCAAGTCCACGGTACCGGTCGGGACGGCGGACCAGGTCAGCGCCACCGCCATCGAAGAGTTGCAACGCCGCGGCAAAGGCTCGCTGAAGGTACGGGTGGTGTCCAACCCGGAGTTTCTCAAGGAGGGCAGCGCCCTGGCCGACTGCATGCGCCCGGACCGGATCATCGTCGGCACCGCTGACGAAGAGGCCCGCAGCCAGATGAGCGAGCTCTACGCGCCGTTCTGCCGCAATCACGAAAAACTGATGTTCATGGACAACCGCAGCGCCGAGCTGACCAAGTACGCGGCGAACGCGATGCTGGCCACGCGCATCAGCTTCATGAACGAACTGGCCAACCTCACCGAGTTGCTCGGCGCCGATATCGAGTCCGTGCGCAAAGGCATCGGTTCAGACCCGCGCATCGGTTACCACTTCATCTACCCCGGTTGCGGCTTCGGCGGCTCCTGCTTCCCCAAGGACCTGCGCGCCCTGCTGCACACCGCCGAGCACAGCGGCATGCCCCTGCGCCTGCTGCGCAGCGTGACCGAGGTCAACGACAGCCAGCGGCATATCCTGTTCAGCAAACTCAAGGCGCGATTCCCTGGCGGACTGGCCGGCAAATCCATCGCCATGTGGGGCCTGGCGTTCAAGCCCAACACCGATGACATGCGCGAAGCGCCCAGCCGATATCTGATGGAGGCGCTCTGGGCCGAAGGCGCGAGCGTGCAGGCCTACGACCCGGAAGCCATGTCCGAATGCCGGCGCCTCTACGGCTACCGCGACGGCCTGCACCTGTGCGCCACCCGCGATGACACGCTCGAAGACGCCGATGCCCTGGTGATCTGCACCGAGTGGAAGAACTTTCGCGTGGTCGACTTCGACCTGCTGGCGAGCAAACTGCGCAGCCGGGTGATCGTCGACGGGCGCAACCTCTACAACCCGGAACAGGTGGCAGCCGCCGGCCTGCATTACAGCGGCATCGGCTTGCGCCACATCGTGCCCGAGGCCGTGCGTCCATGAAGATTCTCGTCACCGGAGCGGCCGGTTTCATCGGTGCCCATTGCGTGCTGCGACTGCTGCGCGATGGCCACCAGGTGTTCGGCCTGGACAACTTCAACAGCTACTACGACCCGCAACTCAAGCACGATCGCGTGCGTTGGGTGCAGGAGCAGGCACACCCTTTCCAGCTCTCGACGGTTGACCTGGCCGATGCCACGGCCATAGAGACCCTGTTTGCCGAGGAACGACCCGACGTGGTGATCCACCTCGCGGCCCAGGCCGGTGTGCGTTACTCCCTGGAAAATCCGCGGGCGTACCTCGAGAGCAACCTGAGCGGCTTTTTGAACATCCTCGAAAGCTGCCGCAAGCACCCGGTCAAGCATCTGATCTACGCCTCGTCCAGTTCAGTGTATGGCGCCAACCAGCACACACCGTACTCGGTGAAGGACGGTGTCAATCATCCGCTGTCGCTGTACGCCGCGACCAAGAAGTCCAACGAGTTGATGGCCCACAGCTATAGCCACCTGTTCGGCATTCCCTGCACGGGGCTGCGTTTTTTCACGGTATACGGTCCCTGGGGCCGGCCTGACATGTCGCCGATCCAGTTCGCCCGGGCCATTGCCGAAGAGCAGCCGCTGAAGCTGTTCAACTACGGTGAGCACCAGCGCGACTTCACCTACATCGACGACATCATCGAGAGCATCACGCGCCTGATCGAGTGCCCGCCGCAAGCCAACGACCAATGGGACCGCGAACACCCGGACCCGGCCACGAGCATGGCGCCCTGGCGGATCTTCAACATCGGCGGCCAGCACCCGGTGCAGCTCAAGGACTATCTGGCGCTGCTGGAAAAGCACATGGGGCAAAAAGCCCGGGTCGAACTGCTACCCCTGCAGCCGGGCGATGTCCTCAACACCTGCGCCGATGCCAGCGACCTGGCCCGCGCAACCGATTTCCAGCCACGCATCGAACTGGATGAGGGACTTGGGCACTTCGTTGCCTGGTTCCGCACTTACTACTAACTAACTAATTAACTAACAAAGTAATTAACCCGGCAACAACCCAGTAATACCTAAGTAGTAACCAAGCACTAACCAACTAATTAATTAATTGCGTAATTAATTAAATGACTGCCTATCGCCCACGCCGCACGCGGCTGAACTATGCGGAGGATTTATGACTGGACATGAGAAAAGTGTGCCCCTGGACAAAATGCGCAGGGACAAGCGCATGGACCCCGAGCACCGCATGCGCATGGACGCCGCCATTCACATGCAAGGCCGTGGCTGGTTGACCGGTCGCGACGGTGGCCGATCGTGGACCCTGTCGCGCACCAACCGCGTGCTGGCCTGCCTCGGTGCGCTGACGATCCTGGTGCTGATTGCGCCGGTGCTGCTGGGCCTGGCACTGGCCATCAAATGCACCAGCCCGGGACCGGTGATGTTCGTGCAGAAGCGCACCGGCTACCGCGGCCGCCTGTTCGGCATGTACAAGTTCCGCACCATGGTCACCAACGCCGAAGAGCTCAAGGAGTCCCTGCGGCACCTGAACAAGCACGGTGCCGACGCCATCGATTTCAAGATCGACAAGGACCCGCGCATCACCGGTATCGGTGGCTTCCTGCGGCGCACCAGTCTCGACGAGCTGCCGAACCTGTTCAACGTGGTGACCGGCGACATGCGTCTTGTCGGGCCCCGGCCGACTTCGTTCAACGCCTATCGCTACAAGGACAACCACCTCGCGCGCCTGAGCATCTACCCCGGCATGACCGGCCTGTGGCAGATCTCCGGGCGCAGCAATATCGACTTCGACCAGCGCGTCGAGCTGGACCTGACTTACATCGCCCAACAGAGCCTGCTGCTTGATTTGAAGATTCTGTTGAAAACCCCTTTCAAAGTGTTCAGCGGCCACGGAGCGAGTTAAATGGACGGTTCAACTGCTAAAAGCCTCAGCATTGCCAGCCCGAGCGAGTCCAACCTGACATCGACCGTGCTGGACCAGGACCTGCGGATCCTGTTCCTGACCGCCGCCAACCCCGGCGCAGGCACCACCACCAGCGCCCTCGCGCTGGCCAGTCAACTGGCGCAGATGAGCAGCGGCCTGGTGCTGCTGGTGGACGCCAGCCAGTCGGCGACCAACCTCACGCAACAGCTGGGGCTGACCCGGGAACGCGGGCTTCGCGACTTGTTGTTCAACACCCAGAGCCCGCCCTTGTTGCAGGACTGTGTGGTCAACGTGTCCAGCCTGCCGTTCCACGTCCTGCCGTTCGGCCGCCACTCCCGTGGCAACGAACACCTGACCCCCGAACGCCTGAGCCCGCTGCTCGATCAGCTCGTCAGCCAATACCGCTTCGTGGTGATCGACGGCGATGCGGTGTATTCGGATTCCGACACCCTGGTCATCAGCACCCAGGCGGACGGCGTGGTCATGGTCGTGAGCTGCGAAGACACCCGCTGGGAAGTGGCCCAGGCCGCGGCCCAGCGCCTGAGCCAGGCCGGCGCGAAACTGGTCGGCAGCGTGTTCAACCGACGCAAGTACTACATGCCCAAGTGGCTGTACAAAAACCTGTGAGCAACCAGATAAGGATGACGCCATGAACGCCAAGATGCTTGTCCTGCTGTTGCTGCCCCTCGCAGGTTGCTCCAGCACGTCCACCGAACAATCGCAAAGCATGCCGGTGCAGATCCTCACGGCCCCGCCGGCCAACGCCCAGGCCACAGACGTGCCCAAGGTCGAACAGACCCTGCGGCCGCAAGATGTGCTGGACGTGATCTTCCACATCAGTACCAGTGGTTCGGACGCCTATCGCGTGCAGTCCGGGGACATGATCGCGCTGAATTTCACCGCCGCCAGCCAACTCAACGGCAACCAGTTGGTGCTGCCCGACGGCACCATCGAACTGCCGGGCGCCAACACCACGGTGAAAATCGAAGGCCTGACCCGCGATCAGGCACGGGAGGAAATTCAACGCGCCTACGATCGCAAACAGCTGTTCCAGCCCAACCGCAATCAGCTGTCGGTGATCCTGGTGACCCCGCTGACCAATGAGCAGAACCTCAAGTCCGTGCTCAACCACCCCGGCACCGGCATGAGCCGGGAAATCACCGTGGGCACCGACGGCTACGCCAGCTTCCCGGAAATCGGTTCCGTACCGCTGCAAGGCATGACCGTCAACCAGCTGGAGGACTTCCTCAATAAACGCTACGCCAAACTGCCTGGGCGCATGACCGTGGACGTGCTGCTCAAGTCCACCGCCGGCAACGAAATCTATGTACTGGGTGAAGTCGGCCAACCGGGTTCCTACCCGATCCGCCGTCCGGTGTCGGTGCTCGAGGCCCTGACCATGGCACGCGGCTCCAACGTCAAGGCCCGCCTGGACTCGGTGATGATCATGCGGCGCAACGGCAATCAGGTGGTCGCGCACCGTTACGACGTGGAAAAAGCCTTGTCCGGCGACGCCACCCAGATCGCCTACCTGCAAGCGGACGACATGCTGTACGTGCCCAAGACCAAACTGGCCAGCGCCGGTGAACTCGCCCGGCAACTGGCCGACGTGGTGTTGTTCCAGGGCGTGGGCATGAGCTTCAGCTACCGCGTCGACAACAAAGACAGCAATGACTAACTCACAGGTGACCGCCATGAATCCAAAGGAAAACTACCTGCATGAGTTCTTCAGGATCTTCTTCGCCAACAAGCAGTTGGTGAAACGAGTCTTCCTGGTCTTTGCAGTGATCGCCGTGGTCTTGCCGCTGATGCTCAAGCAGAGCTTCGATATCACCGCCCAGGTGATCGTGCAGTCCAAGAAAATCTCCCAGGGGGATGCCACCAGCACCCTCAATCAGGAAAACGCGTCCTTCATTCCGCCGTCGCTGGCGGACATGGAGACCGAAAGCAACATCCTGCGTTCGCCGGCGTTGATTCGCCAGACCATCGGCCAGTTGCGCGAAAAGGGTGAGTACACGCCGCCCGTGAGCGTCTTCAACAAACTGCTGGTGCAGCCGTTCAAGCAGTTTGTGGTCAACCCCGTGCGCGAGCACATGATCAACCCGCTGCGCAACACGCTCGGGCTACAGACCGATCCGGTGCGCGACACCGTGCTCGATGTGCTCACGCAGGAAGCGGCCGACGCCCTCAAGGTGGAAACCTTGCCGGGCTCCAACGTGATCTCGATCGTCTACAGCTTTCCTGACCCGGCGCAAGGCACCAAATTCGTCGCGGCCCTGCTGCAGAACTACCTGGTCAGCCGCCAGGAAATGCAATCGATCGACCTGCCGCAGAGCTTCTACGAAACCAAGAAGCTGCAATACCAGGTGCGACTCAACGGCCTGGAAGCCAATCGCCTGTCCTTGCTCGAGAGCATCGGCTCGTCCGACCCCAAGGAAGAGATCACCTTCCGCCTCAACGCGATCAACACCGAGGAGCAGGCGCTCAACCTGTATCAGGACCGGCTGCTGCAAAGCCAGCGCTGGCTCGACTACCTGAAAACCAGCCTGGCGACCGCCAACAACGCCAGGTTCAATGACTACACCTTCCCCTACACCTTCACCACCACGGTCGACAACGTCGCTTTCGAAGACCGCGAGATCAAGCAACTGGGCGAGCAACTGACGACCCTGGTCAGCCGCTACATGAGCGACCTGGCGATCTTTCAGCCCGGCAGTGAACCGATGCTGCTGGCTCGCGAGCAAATCACCCGGACCCGTGGGCAATTTTTGAAGATCGTCAGCAACCGGATCCAGGAGCGCACCAGCGACCTGGCGACGATCGGTTCGGTCATCGACCAGAAAACCGCGCGCATCGCCGAGTTCAAGAACCGCATCCACCAGTTGCAGGAAACCCAGAGCAAGCTGCGGCAGATGGACACCGAGATCGACGCGCTGCATGCGGCGTTCTCCACCTATGCCCAGCGCTTCGCCGAAAGCAGCACCGCGCGCGCACTCGACAACGACCTGTCCAACGCCCGGGTGCTCAGCCCGCCGTTCGAACCGACCGAAGCGGCGTTTCCCAAACCGATGCTGATCATTCCGTTCGGGCTGTTCACCGGTCTGCTGCTGGCGATTGCCCTGGTCTACGTGCGTGAGTTCTTCGACCACCGCTTCAAGCACCCTGCGCAAATCACCCATGAACTGGGCTTGCCGGTACTGCTGGTGATCAACGATCAAAACACCCTGCCGAACAATCCGCACCGCAACTGGAGCGTTCCGGCCCTCGTGCATTGGGTGCGCAATTGAACGCGGCGCTCGGCACCCCCCGCGACCTGCCGATCATTCATTTGCTCAGCAGCGGCGGCTTCTATGGGGCCGAGCGGATGCTGCTGGATCATTGCCTGGCGACGCCGGGGCAGCACCAGGTGCTGTTTCTCGATGCGCCGCCAGCGCTGATCGCGCGTTTTCGCGAGGCCGGCGTCGATTGCCTGGGATGCGCGGGCCTGGGTGCGTTGCTCGGGCACTTGCGCCAACGCCGGGACCAGCGGCCACTGATCAATACGCACAACTTCAAGGGCCTGTTGTTCGGCTGGGTGGGCGCCACGCTGTTGCGCCTGCCGCTGGTGATCACCCAGCACGGCTTCACCCCGCGCAGCCGCAAGCAGAAGTTCTACACCTGGCTGAGCCTGCAGTTGTGCCGCACGGCTTCGGTGGACCGGGTGGTGTGCGTCGCCGAAAGCATTGCGGCGCTGCACCGCCAGGCCAACGTGAGCACGGACAAATTGCAGGTGATCCCCAACGGTCTGCCGGCGGCCAACGACCTGCTGCCGCACAACGGCGCACGCCAGCGTTTTCTGGCCGGCTATGTCGGGCGCCTGAGCAGCGAAAAGGGGCCTGACCTGTTTCTCGATGCACTGATCCCGTTGTGCCGGCAGTACCCGCAACTGGATGCGGTGATGCTCGGCGACGGGCCGGAGCGCGAAAGCCTGCAGGCGCGCATCGACGCGGCCGGGTTGCAGGCGCGCATCAGCCTGCCCGGCTACCAGACCGACATGCGCGCCTGGTGGCGACAACTCGATGCGCTGGTGATCAGCTCGCGCACCGAAGGCACGCCGATGATTCTGCTCGAAGCGATGCAGGCCGGGGTGCCGGTGGTGGCCTTCGGCGTTGGCGGGATTCCCGATGTCTTGCAGGACCGCCACAACGGCCTGCTCGCCGCGCCCACCGACAGCGCCGCCCTCGCCCGCCAGATCGGCACGCTGCTGCGTGACCCGGCCCTGGCCGGCTATTTGGTCGACAACGCAAAACGTACGCAACGCGATCGCTACGACCTCAAGGCTTTGGCCGAACGCTGGTCGCAGCTGTATATCCGGACCGCACGGGAGGCACGCGCGTGATCTTTCCACTCTCGATCGTCAGTTTGCTCGGCCTGGTCTGCCTCGGTTTGCTGGCCAGCCCTTATCCGTTTCTGGCGCCGGGAGCGGTGCTCGGCCTGGTGGGTGTCGCGGTGCTGTACCGCAGGCCGACCTGGGGCCTGTTGGGGATTGTCGCCATCGTGCCGTTCGAGGGTCTGTTCAAGGACAACGCGTTTTCGGGCTCCAAGTTCCTCGGGGCCTCACTGGCGCTGATCCTGATGCTTCAACTGGCGATTCGCCAACTGCCGGCCGAGCGCCTGCGCAGCAATATCTGGCACTTGCTGGTCGGCTTCATGCTGCTGTACCTGCTCAGCCTGTTGAACACCGACGACATGGGCATTTCCCTGGGCCACCTGCGCGAATTGAGCGTCGGCCTGATTCTGTTTGTCATCACCCTGCTGGTGGCGCGTGAGTTGAATCTCGACATGTTCGCCCGACTGGTCGCAATCAGTGTCGCGGTGACCTGCGCCATGGCGATGTTCTCCACCAAATACCAGGACGCCGGCCGCGCCTCCGGGCTGCTCAAGGACCCGAACAATTTTGCCCTGATGATCGCCTTCGCCGTACCCATGGCGCTGTTGCTGGTGGTGCGCAGCCCGAACCTGTTGCACCGGTTGTTCTGGGGCGGCTGCACCCTCCTGCTGCTGGGCGGCATGACCAAGACCGAATCCCGTTCGGGGCTGGTGGTGTTGTTCCTCAGCCTGTTGATCGGCGCCTGGCATTACCGTGCGCGGTTGTCGCGCATTCGTCCACGCCACCTGGGCTTTGCCATGCTCGGCCTGGCGATCGTGATCCCGTTGGCACTCTATGCGATGCCGGCCGGCTACGTGGAGCGCATCCAGTCGCTGAGCATTCTCAGCTCCGGAGCGAAGAGCCAGGACCCATCCCTGGGCCGCCGCGCCTCCTACATTGTGGTCGGCAGCGGCATGATCGCCGAGAACCCCTTGCTCGGCACCGGCCCCGGCACGTTCCCGCTGCACTACGCCATCACCGGTTACGCCAAGGCCTTTTCCATCAAGGGCGAGACCGCGGACCTGTACCGGCGCGCCCACAACACCTACCTGGAAATCTTCAGTGAACTGGGGATTCCCGCCGGCCTGATGTTCGTCGGCATGCTGGCACTGGGACTGTACAACCTGCTGCGCGCCCGCCGCGCCTGGCTGTTACGCGGGGATGGAGCGCAGGCCGACGTGATGACCCACCTGGGCATGAGCTTCCTGTCGTTGACCCTGTTCCTGATGTTCCTCAGCGCGCCGAACCACAAGTACCTGTGGATCATGCTCGCAATGACCTGCGTGTTGCGCATGAGAGCCGAAGAAGCCCCGCACAAAGAGGTCAGGGCATGAACCGAATCAGTATCGTCATCCCTATGTACAACGAGGCCCGGCACATCGCCCGGACCCTGTTCGCGGCACAACATGCCGCCGATGCGGCCAATGTCGAATGCGAGTTGATCGTGGTCGACAACGGCTCCGACGATCAGGGCCCGCAGATTGCCCGGCAGTTCGGCGCCCAGGTGCTGGTGCTGCCCGGCCTGCTCATCGGCGCGTTGCGCAATCGCGGCGCAGCGCTCGCCACCGGTGAATGGCTGGCCTTCATCGATGCCGACATCGAGATGCCCGAGAACTGGTTCACGCTGCTGCCGGACCTCGAGTCCGGCGGCCAGGCCGATGTCTTCGGCCTTGACCTGCACACCCCGGCCGAAGCGCCGTGGTACGCCGATGCCTGGCAGCGTCGTACCTTGCGCCCCGACACCCAGTCGCCGCATGTCGTGCAATGGCTGCCCAGTTCCAACCTGTTGATGCGTCGGCGCTGGTTCGACAAGGTCGGTGGTTTCAATGAACAGCTGCGCACCGGCGAGGACAAGGAGCTGACCATGCGCCTGGCCGACGCCGGCGCCAAGCTGCTTTCGGTCAACCAGAGCGTGGCGCTGCACTGGGGCTACGAAGGCAGTTGGCGGGAATGGATGGGCAAGGAATTGTGGCGCCAGGGCAGTCATCTGCAACTGCTGCGCACCCATGGCCCGAGCCTGCGGCTGCTGCGTTTTCCGCTGCTGTCGATTGCCGCCTGGGTGATCGACTTCATGGCCCTTTCCGCCCTGCTCGACGGTTTCCCCCACCATGCGGCGCTGATGCTGCTGCTGACCGTCCTGCCTGCCCTGGGCCTGAGCCTGCGCCAGAGCGCCAAACACCACGATACGCTGCTGACCCTGCAACTCTGGGGCCTGCACTGGGTGCGCCTGCACCTGGCGGGCGCCGCGTTCATCCTCAGTCTTTGTCATTGGAATGCCAGGAGGCCCGCCCGTGGCTGAATTCATTTTCTGGCTGTGCCTGTTGCTGCCGGTTTACGCCTACCTCGGCTATCCCCTGCTGTTGACGTTGCTGGCGCCGCTGTACCCGGCACCGCGCCATGCACCGGCACAGCCCATGGACGTGAGCATCGTGATTGCCGCACACAACGAGGCGCGGCATATCGAAGAAAAACTGCGCACCGTGCTGGCCCAGGATTACCAGGCCCGCTCGCTGCACATCATCCTCGCCAGCGACGGCTCGACCGACGACACCGTGGCCTGCGCGCGCAAGGTCGAAGACCCGCGCATCAGCGTGCTCGACCTGCCCCGCCAGGGGAAAGCGGCAACGCTCAATGCCGGGGTCGCGATCAGCAGCGGCGAAATCCTGGTGTTCACCGACGCCGACAACCAATGGTCCACCGACACCCTCGGCCACCTGCTCGCGCCGCTCAACGACCCGCAAGTCGGTGGCTGCGCCGGGCACATGGTGATCCCGGTGACCGGCAAGGGCCTGAGCATCGGTGACAGCCTGTATCGGCACTACGAAGGCTGGCTGCGCTACGTGGAAAATCGCACCGGCTGCATGGTTTCCGCCGACGGTGCCCTGCTCGCGCTGCGCCGCGAGCTGTTCCAGAACGTGCCGGCGGAGGTCAACGACGACTTCTTTATCAGCACCTGCGCGCCGGTCGCGTTCAAGAAGATTGTCTACGTGCCCCAGGCCCGGGTGATCGACCAGGGCGTGGACGAAGCCGACAAACAGTTCCGCCGCCGCCAGCGTGTCACCGTGGGCGGCCTGCAAAGCCTGGCCCAGCGCCGCGAGCTGCTCAATCCGCTGACCCACGGCCTGTATGCGCTTGCCTTGATCAGCCACAAGCTGATCCGGCGACTGGCGCCGGTCCTGTTGCTGCCGTTGCTGCTGAGCAATTTCTGGCTGTGGGGCGAACACGACTTTTATCGCCTGAGCCTGATCGCGCAACTGCTCGGTTACACGGTGGCCATTGCCGGCCTGCTGGATTCGCAACACCGCTTGCCCAAACCCTTTCGCCTCGCCGCGTTCCTTCTGGTGACCCTCGCCGGGATGAGCATCGGTCTGTGGCAGTTCCTGCGCGGCCAGCGTTACGCCCAATGGAACCCCGAGCAAAATCGATGAGAGGCGCGTGCCATGGCGATCAAGCAACTGTTAAAACGCACCAGTGGCTGGCTGTACCTCAACTCCCCGGTGGGGCGCAATCAACTGCACGGCGCCGGGGTGATCCTGATGCTGCACCGGGTGCTGGCCAGCGACCAGGCCGCCGCACTGCCCCACCGCAATGAACTGTGCGTGGGGCCAAAAGCCTTTGAACATCTGCTGGTGTGGTTGAAAAAACACTTCGACTGCGTGCCGCTGATGGACATTCTGCAACCCGGCGCATCGCGCTCGGAGCGGCCGAAAGTGGCGCTGACCTTCGACGACGGCTGGCGCGACAACGCCGTGAATGCCTTCCCGTTGCTGCACAAATACCAGGTGCCGGCGAGCATTTTCCTGTCCACCGATTTCATCGGCAGCCGCCAGCGGTTCTGGTGGGAAAGCATCGGCGAAACCTTGTGGAACAGCCATGGCGAACAGGCACGCCGGCATTTGATCGAACGCTTGCAGCACCTCGGGCGCCAGTTGCCGACACTCTGCGATGACCCCGACGAGCAACGCCGTAGCCTGGCATTGCTGAACTTTCTACAGGGCCTGAAAACCCTGGCGCCGCGAGACCTCAATCACCTGACCGACGAATGCCCGCAGGAGTCGTTGCCCCAGGCGCTGGACTGGCAGCAGGTACGCACGCTCGAAGCGTCCGGCCTGGTGCGCTTCGGTCCCCACGGTGCCAGCCACGCCATCCTCACCGGTCTTGACGATCAACGCCTGGACGAAGAACTGAGCCGCAGCCGCGACGCACTGCTGCACGGCTGCAACCGACCGTTGCCGGTCTACTGCTACCCCAATGGCGACAACGATGCGCGGGTGCGCCAACAGGTCGCCCGGCATGATTTCCCGTTTGCCCTGGGCACCGGCACCGGCATTTATCGAGGGGCCGAAGATCCGCTGGCCCTGCCACGCTTCGGCGTCAGCCAGCGTACCGCGCGCAATCCCGAGTTGTTGTCGTGGCGCATCTACCGTGGGGCACGTCCATGAGCCGCAGCAATTACCTCAAGCACCTGGCCCTGAGCATGGGCACCAAACTGGCGATGATCGCCCTGCGCTTGCTGCGCAACGTGTTGCTGGCGCGGATTCTCGGCCCCAGCGAACGCGGTTTGTTTGCCTTGCTCAGCACCCTGCCCGACCTGATCAGCGCCGCCACCAGCGGCGGCTTGAATTCGGCGGTGGGCTATCAGGCGGCCAAGCAACGACCGATGGGCCTGCTGCTCAGCCAGGTGCTGGTGTTCGGTTGCCTGCTGGCGGCGATGCTGACCTTGCTGGTGGTGGCGCTGACCCGCGAATTCGGCAGTGAACTGGACATCACCACGCAACTGGGCTTGCTCGCCTGGCTGTTGCTGCTGGCGGTGCCGCTGACCGTGCTCAAAAGCGGTTTGCTGACCCTGCACAACGCCTCGGGCGGCGTCGTCGCCTTCAATGCCTTGCGCCTGATCGAATCGCTGGCGCCGCTGCTGCTGTTCCTCGCCCTGTTCTGGATGTGGCAAAGCGCGGCGCTGGAAGCGGCGCTGATCAGTTGGCTGGCGGGCATCAGCCTGGTGGTGCTGGTCGGTTGGCTGTGGCTCAAGCGCAACCAGCCGCTGACCCTGCAATGGGACCGCGCCAGCCAGAACGAACTGCTGCGCTACAGCGCCCGCAGCCATCCGGACCTGCTGTTCCAGCAAGTGATCCTGCGCTCCGACTACCTGTTCATCGGCGCCCTGCTCGGCAGCACTGCGCTGGGTCACTACGCCATGGCCAGCGCCGCCGCCGAGTTGCTGCTGATCGTTCCGGAAGCGGTGACCACGCCGCTGATGAAACGCCTGCTGCAACAGGAAGAAGGCATCGAAAAAGTCACGCCATTGGCCTTGCGCCTGACCGCCACGGTGATGCTCGGCGCCTGCCTGTGCATGGCGCTGATCGGTGAATGGCTGATCGTCACCCTGTTCGGCGTGGCCTACCAACCGGCCTATCCGGCGTTGCTCGCGCTGCTGCCGGGCCTGCTCGGGTTGTGCTACGCGAGCATCCTGCGCCTGGACTTGCTGGGCAAGGATCGTCCCGGTTCAATTTCCCTGTTGATGGGCCTCGGTGCCTTGCTCAACCTGGCGCTGAACCTGGTGCTGATCCCGGCCTATGGCATCGTCGGCGCGGCGGCGGCCTCGTCCATCGCCTACCTGGCGGTGACGGTCGCCCTGCTGGTGATGTATTGCCGCCTGAGCCGGGTGCCGTTCTGGCAAACCCTGATCATCCTGCCCAGCGACATCGCGCCGATGCTGCTGGTCCTGCAACGGAAGTCGGCATGAAGTATTTCGCCCTGCTGATGGGCCTTGGCCTGAGCGTCGACGCGTACGCCGGGCCGATGCGCTGGGCCGATATCCGCGACGGCAGCCTGTACCTGCAAACCGATCGCCCCGACACCCTGACCGTGCAATGGGTGCCGGCGTGGCAGGCCGGTGCCAACGAAGAGCACCTGTACCTGCTCGATGGCCAGGGCAAGCTTGCGGGCGAACGGACGATCGCCGCCGCCGAGACCCAGGGCAACCAGAGCTGGTCACTGGCACCGGGTGCCAGCCCTTATCGCCTGGAGATTCCGGGCTACAGCTTCCGCCGCTACCGCGTGCAACACGACGAACGCACGGTGGCGCTGTTCGCCCCGGCCAAGGTGCATTTCAGCGCGGAAACCCGTGATGGTGATGAGCTGTATTTCAAGGTCGCGGCCGGGGAACATGCGGTGCTCGCCGGCAAGTTCCACGACGGCGTCGGCACCTTGCAAGCCCAGCGCGTGGGGGACGGCAAGCAACTGACGCTGGCCCTCAAGCCCTACCGTGCCTACTGGCAATTCGACAAGGTCGAACTGCCGGTCGCCGCCAGCGATCAGGTCTGGCGCCTGCGCCTGCAAGGCAGCGGCAAGGCGGCGTTCTGGCTCGACGGCACGGCCAACCTGTTCGCGCAGAATCCGCAACAGCTCAAGCCACTGGGCGAGGACGATGGCCGGACCCGGTTGACCCTGCACAAGGAACTGCTCGGCACTACACCGAACCTGGGCATCGCCCTGCCCTACGTGCTGCCACCGCCTTCGAGCTTTGCCGTGCTCGATGCGCTCAAGCCCCAAGCGGCGACTTACTACAGCCTCGTCGACATCATGGCCACGCGGCCGCACTACGAAGATGCGTTCCGGCGTCTGTACCAGGAACGGTTCGGCATCACCCAGGACATCACCCTGTTGGCCGGCAGCCAGCGCCAGGCCGAACTGCGTGCCGACAGCACCAGCAATGGCGGGCTCGAGGCCTGGCTGGCCGCGACCCGCGCCCTCGGCGGCAAGGGCACGCACTACATCGGATTTGCCGACGAACCGAACCTCAACTACCCGGACTACGCCAGTTTCCAGAGCGTGTTCAGCAGCATGGCCCGGCAGGTGCGCAGCAACCCGGACAACGCCAGGGCCGGCGTGCGCATCGTCATCCCGGCCAGTTCGCGGTTCGTCAACGGTCCACTGTCCGACAACGCCGGCGAGCGGCGCGGCATCGACTGGGCGCGGCGCCTGCTCAAGGACAACGGGGAGCAGATCGACGCCCTGGCCTGGCACGAATGGATGATCCGCGACCTGCTCGCCACCCGCGTCTATCGCGATAGCGTGCGCCGCGCGGCCGAACTGGCGGGGCTCGATGCCCGGGGCCGGCCGCGCAAGGCGCTGTTGCTCGACCAGACCAACATGTCCAGCGGTGCCAGCCTCAGCCCTTACGATCAGGAAACCCACTACGCGTCATTGTGGTGGGCCTCGGTGGTGATCAATGCGTCGCAGGACGGCCTGCTCGACATGCTTGGCTGGTTCCAGGCGGCCGACGAGCCCGAGTACCCCAAAGGCATGCTGCGGGTGCTCGGCGACAATCATTTCGAACTCAAACCCGTCGGCCTGGCCCAGCAGTTCATCCGCCAGCACTGGCTGCACAACGTGCTGCGCCTGGACAACGATGCCTTCGAAGTCGACGTGCTGGCCATGGCCGACGACCAGAAGCGCACGCTGCTGGGGGTGAACAAAGGCACGCGCTTGCAGCGAGTCGATCTCAATGGCGCGGCCTGCCCGCTGGGCAAGGGTTCCCTGCGTTATTTCGGCGCCGACAACCGCAGCCGCGACGCACCCTTCGACTGTCGGGATGGTCGCGTGAGCTTCGAGCTGCCCGGGCAAACCCTGTTCGCCCTCAGCTGGATCGCCTCATGACCGCCCCTCTTGTGTTTGGCCGTGTCGGCATTTCGCCGCACGCAGGAATCACTCCACTTACGGGCAAACCCGTCAGGAGCCAACAACATGAGTGCAATCAAAAAACTCAGCGAACACATCAAACAAAGGGGCCTGAGCGCCACCTTGAAAAAAGTCTGGAAGCACTACGTGTTTTCCCACCAGGAGCTACTGTGGATGGAGCGTGACCTGGTCAGCCCGGTACCACCGCACAAGCTCAAGGCCTACTCGCCGCTGCGGGTCGTGCGCATTACCCCCGAGAACGCCGTGGCCTTCACCCGCCACTTTGGTGACCGGGTCGAGACCATGGCGGAACTTGCCCGCGAGGGCTACACCGGGCAAATGCACCTGGACGACAAGGGTGACGCGGTGGCGTTCATCTGGGGGGCCGCGCGCAACTATCACGACAAGCACTACTACGGCTGCTGGTTCCCGGTGAAACCAGGGGAATTCTTCGAGTTCGGTGGCGAACTGGCCAGGCCCTACTGGGGCACCAAGCTGTCGATGGACCTGCAGACCGAGCTGTGGAAAGCCATGCACGCCCAAGGCTGCAACAAGGTGGTGGACGTGTGCGAGTGGCACAACATCCCCGCGCTCAAGCTGCACATACGCACCGGCTACGACGAACAGGGACGCATCATGAACGTCTACGAACTGTTTGGCCGCTGGCGCTTCTTCCGCGAAACACGCTACACCGGCTCGCGCCTGGCAACCCTGCGCAAACCGGTGCGTGAACCTGCCACTGCCGAGGCGACGTGATCCCATGACGATACGATTCGAGTGGCGCACTTCGCTGTGCACCCACGACTTTCCCGCAGCGGCTTACGAAGCGTTGCGCCAGCGCGTGACGGACCACACGCCGTTCAACACCCTGGCCTGGCTGTGTGCATCGGAACAGGCACTCAAACCCGGCGAGCAGCTGCACGTGCTGCTGGCCTGGCAGGGTGACGAACTGGCGCTGTGCCTGCCGTTGGTGGCGTCCGTGGAGCGCTTTGCGCGTGTGCCATTTCGAGTCCTGCATCATTTGGGCTATCCCCTCGCCGACCGCCTCGCGCTAATGACGAGGCTGGACGGCGACTCTTTCAGCAAGGCGCTGACGCAGATCCGCCAGCGCCTGCCCCATGCCATGCTGCAACTCAACGAACTGGCCGGTGCCACGGCCCAGGCCCTGGCACCCTGGCAGGCGCTGAGTTCGACCGCCGAACAACGCCTCAGCTGTCGAGTGCCGGTGCACCTGATCAGCGAGGCCGACCATCAGGAAGTCTCTGGCGACCCGCGCTACAAACTGCGCCGCGCGCGCAAACGCATCGCCGCCTGTGGCGCCCAGGTACGCCGGATTATCCCCGACGCCCTGACCATGGGCCCGCTGTTGCAGGAAATCAGTGAAGTCGAAGCGGTGAGCTGGAAAGGCGATGAAGGCGTCGGGATCTTTTCCGATGCGCGTCATCGCCAGTGGATGGACCGCGCCTTCAGCGCCCTGGCGGCTCGCGGCCTGGTGCGTGTGGTGGTGCTGGAGCTGGAGGGGCGCTGCATCAGCTATCGTCTTGGTTTGCTGGAACAGGGCCGCCTGTACGACTACAACCTGGCATTCCTGCCGCAATATGCCGACCTGGGCAGTGGCCGGGTGCTGCTCGAGGAGTGGATTCGCTGGGGCCTGGAAGACAACTGGCAGTGGATCGATGCGTCTCGGGTCAGCCTGGAAAACTCCAGCCATCAACTGCACGAACGCATGAGCGGACAACTGGAGCACTGGCGCTGGAGTTTTTACTCCTGGCGCCCTGGCGGACTGGTGCTGGGGCTGGCCTTGCGGGTCTGGCAACGCGTCAAACCCCGATTGCAGCAATGGCGCGCCCGGCGCGCGGCGGCCGCAGTCGAAACCCCGGCGCCCGTCGCGACACCCGCGGCCAAAACACCGGCGTCTACGGAAAAATTCAAGGAGGGTGACCATGCCTCGGCAAGTGATAGTCAACGCTGACGACTTCGGCCTCAGTGCCTGTGAAAACGCGGTGATCCTCGGCGCATTCCAGGCGGGGCTCATCAGCTCCGCCACCGCCATGGCCAACATGCCGGCGTTCGAAGCGGCCTGCGTGCTGGCCCGGCACCCGTTGCTCGAAGGCCGCATCGGCCTGCACTTCAACCTCACCTACGGCCGTCCGCTGAGCCAGAGCATTGCGCAGCGCCCGATCTTTTGCGACGGTGCCGGGGCGTTCGACCTCAACCTGTCCCGCACCCGCCTCTGGCTCGGCCGACGGGATCGCCACGCCGTGCTCGAAGAACTCGAAGCCCAGTGGCAGCGTTGCCTGGACAACGGTTTGCGCCCCAGTCACCTGGACTCCCATCAACACGTGCACAACATCTGGCCGATCGGCGAGATCGTCGCGCGCTTCGCCGCCCGCCAGGGGGTGCCGGTGCGCCTGGCGCGCAACCTGGGGCAAAACCTCAGCCTGCCCAAGCGCGTGTTCAAAGTCCTGTTCAACCGCCGCCTGAGCAACCTGGCCGGCGCCACCGCCGACTACGTGTGCACCCCGGTGGACCTGCGCAACGCCGAGCCACCCGCCGACGGACTGCTGGAAATCGTCGCCCACCCGAACCAGCTCGGCGCCGACTTCGGCGATGCCTACCTGGAGCCGGGAGAATCCTTGAGTGCGTTGCTCGAACAGCGTTTGCCGGGGGTGCCGCGGGTGGCCTATAGCGCCGCTGGCGAAGGCGCGCTTCACCGCGCACAGGCAGTCCTGGAGTAACACCGCAATCCCCCTGTGGGAGCGAGCCTGCTCGCGAAGAGGCCGGTACATTCAACATCTTTGTTGACTGAACCACCGCCTTCGCGAGCAGGCTCGCTCCCACAGGTAATGCACCTTTCAATCGGCTGTTTTCCTCCCGAATGGGTTCGGGACGAGCAGCTTTTTGACGCCTGAAAATTGTGTCAAGACTGATACACAACTTGAAACATAATGCTGGCAAGGAGATGGCAATGCACTGGCCATCGGTGATCTATACCCATCAATACCTTCATCACGCACCATCAATCCTCGACAAAGGAGGGCTTCATGAGCGTACTCGACAAGCTTCAAGAACACATCAAGCGCAAGGGCCTGGGTCGCACGTTCGGTACCCTGTGGAAACGCTACGTGTTCTTCCATTGGGAGTTGCTGTGGATGGAGCGCGACCTGGTCAGCCCGGTGCCGCCGCACAAACTGCGGCCCTACTCTCCCGTGCGCCAGGTGACCATCACCCCGGAGAACGCCAGCGCATTCGCGAAGAACTTCGGCGACCGCGTCGGGACCATGGCCGAGCTCGCGGCCGAAGGTCACACCGGGCACATGTACCTGGATGAAGAAGGCCATGCGATCGGGTTCATCTGGGCCAGCACCCGGGACTATTACGATCGCCACTATTACGGCTGCATGTTCCCGGTCAAGGAAGGCGAATTCTTCGAGTTCGGCGGCGAAATGACCCGCGCCTACTTCGGCACCCGCCTGTCGGTGGATGTCCAGGTGGCTCTCTGGGAGACCATGGCGCTGCAAGGCTGCAACAAGGTGGTGGACGTCTGCGAGACCCACAACATCCCGGCGCTGAAACTGCACATTCGCATGGGCTACCAGGAACAGGGTCGCGTCACCCATGTCTACGGCCTGTTCGGCCGCTGGCGCTTCTTCCGCGAAACCCGCTACAGCGGCTCCCGCCTGGACCCGCTGCGCAAACCGGGGCGGCCGGTGGTGACGGCGGCGACGCAGGCGGAGGCTTGATTTCGGGTTTGTCCGATTTACCGCGGCGCTCGCTTGTATGTTTAGACTTGAAGGGGTGGGTGGCGCGAATCAAGTTGATCCTGCGCCCCTGGCATCAAGCTGCAAGCCTGATACCTGTCGGTAAGCAGAAAATCCTGTGGGAGCGGGCTTGCCCGCGATAGCGGCAGCAAATTCAACATTGATGTGTCTGACATACCGCCATCGCGGGCAAGCCCGCTCCCACAGTGGATTGTTGTCGTATGCAAGATAGATGTACGACTCCGAACTCCTGTGGGAGCGAGCCTGCTCGCGATGGCGTCAGTCCTGGCAACACATGCCTCAACCCTTCACCACCACCCACGTAAAACACAACGGCAACTGCGCCACCTGCTGTTGATAGCGGTCATACAGTTCTTCGCGGTTGGAGTGCGGGTATTCCTGGAAGTGGCGGATCTGCAGGCCTGCCGCCAGGGCGGCGCTGAAGAGGTCGCCCAGGGTGTGGGCGAACCAGTAGGACGGCGCGGCCGGCTGTTCGATCTTGCCTTCGTAGACGATCGGCTCGTGCTGCACGAAGGGTTCGCGGCGAAAATATGAGCTGGCCGGGCGAAAGGGATCGGCGGCCTCGGGGTCGAACATCTCCAGGTACGGGTGGGTTTCGTACACCACCAGCGCGCCACCCGGTTTCAGCGTGCGCGCCGCATGGCGGAAGAATTCGCCGATGTCCGGCATCCAGTTCAGCACCCCGATGGTGATCAGCGCCAGGTCGAAGCGCTCCTGCAGTTGCGCAGGCAAGTGATGAACGTCCGCTTCGATGAATTGCGGCGCATGGGGCGAGCGCGACGCCAGTTCCCGCGCCTGTTCGAGGAATGCGCCGGACTGGTCGACGCCCACCACGCTGCGCGCGCCCAAGGCGAACAGCGACAGGCTTTCGCGGCCGTTGTTGCAACACAGTTGCAGCACGTCCTTGGCGTCGACACCGGTCCGGGTCAGCAAGTCGGTCAGGGTGTCATCCAGGCAGGAAAAATCCGCCTGCGCCACGCCCTCCAGCAAGGCTTGCCATTCCCTGGAGTCCTTGTGATGACGGGCGGAGTCATTCCAGGCCTCGCGGTTACTGGCGATGGCTTGTTCTTTTGTCGGCAGTTCCATTGCTCGCTCCAGGGTTCGGGTGGTCGATTTGACCGACCGGAGTCTAGATCAAGCTTGTTCTGGCAGCTGTTGCGAAGTTGTAATCCGCGCAGCGCCGACGGCTGCCCGCGGCCGCAGCTATAGTTAATGACCTTGGGGACATGTGGTTAAACCGATTTCGCAGGTGCTGCCATGAAAAAAACCGACCTGATGCTTGTGCTCGCCGTCAGCCTGAGCGCGACCGCTGTCGTCCATGCCGACGACATGCCCACCACCAACTACAGCAGTGAATTCAACTACTACGGCGCCGACCAACCCTTCGCCCACCCGGTGCCACAGTCCATGAGCACTGTGCCGCCGGGTTCGTACATCCCGACCGCACCCGGGGACTTCATTCCGGTTTCAAGTGCGCACGTGTTCTCCGACTCGCGCCTGCCGACCGTGGCCGACGCCACGGTCCGGGTGTTTATCCGCTCCTACGATGCGGAGCGTGGCGTGTACGTGAACCAGGAAGTCGAGAATCCCGGTTGCATGCTGTCCTGCCTGAGGGAAGGCCCGGTGTTGCAGTGAGACTGATTGAAAACACCCTTACCACTGGCGTTTGTCCGGACGGGCGAGGCCGAGTTTTTCGATCCGGTAGCGCAACATGTCACGGCTCAGACCCAGCAGGCGTGCCGATTTGGTGACGTTCCAGTCGGTCTTGTCGAGCATCTTGCGCACCATGTCGCGCTCCACTTCCGGCAGGTTCATCGATTCGCTGCCGTTGTAGGTCGGACGCTGCTCGCTGAAATGTTGCGGCTCCTGATGAAACATCGGTGGCTCATCCACCAGGCTCAGGCAGACGTTCAACTGGTTGGCGGCGATGGTGTCGCTTTGCGCCAGCAACACGGTTTGCTCGAGCATGTTGCGCAATTCGCGCACGTTGCCCGGCCAGCTGTAGCTGAGCAGCAATTCTTCGGCCTGGTTGCTGAAGTACAGGTTCGGCTTGCCATAACGTTTGCCGTGGGTCGCCAGGAAATGCCGGGCCAGCAGCAGGATGTCGGCGCCACGGGCATACAGGCGCGGCACCTTGATCGAAATGATGCGCAGGCGGAAAAACAGGTCGCGGCGGAATTTGCCCTGCTGGACCATCTGTTCGAGATTGCAGTTGGTGGCGCTGATCACCCGCAGATCGACCTTGCGCTCCTTCACCGAACCGACCCGGCGGATGGTCCGGTCTTCCAGCAGCTTGAGCAGCTTGGCTTGCAACAGCAGGTCCATTTCACCGATTTCATCGAGGAACAGCGTGCCGCCATCGGCCGCTTCCACCAGCCCCATGCGACGGTCCTTGGCGTCGGTGAAGGCGCCCTTCTCGTGGCCGAACAGTTCCGACTCCACCAGGTTGGACGGGATCGAAGCGCAGTTGAATTCAATGAACGGGCCCTTGCTGCGCGGACCGTCGAAATGCAGGGCGCGGGCCACCAGTTCCTTGCCGGTGCCGGTCTCGCCTTCCACCAGGACCGGCGGCAGATCGCTGTTGGCCATCCGCCGTTCGGCGTCGAGCAACTGGCTGATGGTGCCCTTGAGGTACACCATCGGTGCCGACTCGCCAATCAGCGCCTGAATCCCCGATTTCTGGGCCTCGCGCTCCTGGTAAAAGTTCAGCGTGCGCTCCATGCGGTCGGTCGCCAGGGCCTTGTCCAGCAACAGCTTGAGCTCTGGCAGGGCCACGGGTTTGGTGACGTAGTGAAAGGCGCCCTCTTTCATCGCCACCACGGCGTCTTCGACATTGCCGTAGCCGGTCATCATGATCACTTTCAGATCCGGCGCGCTCACACGCAACTTCTGGATCAGGTCGTGACCACTCATGCCCGGCAACGAGTTGTCGGTCAGTACCACGTCCGGAGCGAAAGAACCCAATTGCTCCAGTGCGTCTTCAGCCGAGTGGCAGACGGTCACCTCGAAGTCCTTGCGCTCCAGGTAAGTCTGAATATTCTCGGCGAGGATCTCGTCATCCTCGACCAGCAGAATGCTGTGCTCCATATACCCCTCCCGTTGCCACTTTGAAATTGAGACACACGCGGGTTCCTTCCTGCTCCCGGCTGGTCAGTTCGACCGAGCCGTCAAAACGCTCCATTATTCTTTTGACCAGGGCCAGCCCCACGCCCAAACCGCCTTGCTTGGTGGTGAAAAACGGCTTGAAGACCATTTGTTGCTGCTGCTTGGACATGCCCTTGCCGGTGTCGGTCAGGAGCATGGTCAGGTAGCCGGGCACCGAGGAGTCGATCTCGATCGTCAGCGTGCCGCCCTTGGGCATGGCTTCCAGAGCGTTAGCAAACAGGCTATTGAGTATTTGCGTCAGTAGCACCTGGTGGCTGACGACCGGTGGCACGCTGGCGGGAGAGAAGCTCACTTCGACGTTCGAGCGTTTGATCAGGGACTCGAAGGCACTCAAGGTGTCTTCGATGGCGAGCACCAGGTCGACCGTTTCAAAGTCGTCATTCATCGGCCGCAACGACACCAGCAATTCACGGACCCAGCGCGACATGCGATCGACCTGATTGATGATGTCGCCAATGTTTTTCTGGGCCGGCTGGCTGGCGATGTCCTGGGCCAGTTCGGCGCTGGAGCGGATGTTGGCCAGCGGATTGCGCAGACTGTGGGCGACCGCCGAGGACATTTCCCCCAGGGCGACGAAGGTTTCGTTGGCGATCAGCTGTTTTTGCTGGCTTTGCAAGAGTATCGCCGCACGCCGCACGATCCAGAACAGCCCCAGGTAGATCGCCGCCCCGCCAATCAGGGTCGCCAGCCAGATCGCCTTGAAGCCACGCTGGATGCGCCCCACCAGGTCCACCGGCTCCTTGTAGATCTCCACCATGGCAATCACTTTGCTTTTGTCGGCGCTGAACATCGGAATGTAGTTCTCGACGAACAGGTATTCCGGTTCGTGCAGCAGGCGCTGCTCGGGACGCTCCTCATCGATCTCGTGGTAGCTGGTGGAGACCGGCGATTTCATTTCAAAGGATTCATCCAGTTCCTCGTCGTCCTTGATGCGCACGCCGATCAACTCGGCGTTGGTCGACCAGACCACGGTGCGGTCCTGGGCATACACGGTCGCCAGCAGGATGTCCGGCAGATGCTCGACATGGTCGAGAAACTCGGCGCGCGCGGCGGCCCGGGATTCGGGGCTGACGTCGGCATAGGCATGGTCCAGGCGCGGGTCGAGCATTTCGCCCATGGTTCTACCTGGCGAAATCGCCGCATGACGGATTTCGGCTTCGCCAATGGCTTGAATGAACTGCGCGGTGAGCATCGAATCGCGCTCGATGCTTTCATCGACCACAAAGCGCGTGGAAATGTAACCCAGCCCCAACGCCACCACGGCAATGATGAAAAAACTGGCCAGGGAGAACCAGCGCAGCAAGTTGAACTGTGGCTGCCAACCCTTGCGCATTGCTGCCGGAGCTGCCGGCGCAGGTACTTTTTGTTGTTCCAGTATCTGCATGGGGTCTGTCCTGAGTCCTTGAATCCAGCCTTTGCAGCCATGTATCACGTCAGTGTAGGTAACATTGATAGCAATTGGCTGGCCCACGTAACTATTTCGACACTATTGCACCGGCAAGGCCGGTTGCCCGACTGCGTGATGATGTTCGGGCTCGTCGTTACCGCTGACCAACGGCGCCACCGGTGGATGCTGACGGTCGGTTTCTTCCTGCAGGAAGTCGATGATGGATTGCGCGGATTTCGTGTCCAGGCGCAGGTTGGGCATCGAAATCCTGTTGTAGCGTTCGAACAGTTCCATCGCGATCGGGTCCTTTTCCGCGAGCATGCGATCCGGCTCGCGGATCCAGCGGTTGAGCCACTCTGGATCGCGCTGGCGGGTCACGCCGATCAGGTCCGGGCCGATGCTGCGCAAACCGATGCCCTGTCCGTCCAGCGGGCCAAGGCTGTGGCACGACGCGCAGCGGGTGCGGAACAGCTCTTCGCCATTGCTTGGCGGGCGGATTTGCGGCGCATTGACGTAGCTTTCCTCGACGCTGGGCTGTTTCCAGTTCTGCAGGGTATTGGCCAGTTGGTCGGCGAGGATCCACGGGTTTTCGAACGGCGAGGCTTTCATCCAGCGGCCCGTTGCCTGGTTGCCGACGATCAGGCTCAGGTTGTGGTCCTTGCTGCGGCCGTTATCGACACCTTCGATGAACAGCCCCAGTTTCTTGCGCAGCTCGGTCACGTCGGCGAATTCCCCGGTGAGGAATTTCCAGCCCGGCCCGACCTGGAAGCGTTGTGCATAGGCCTTGAGCACCTCAGGGGTATCGCTCAAGGGGTCGATGCTGATGGAGTAGAAAAAAATGTCCTTGCCGACCCTGTCCCCCAGCAGTTTCTGCACCTGGCGCATACGCGCGGTTTCCAGGGGGCAGGAGTCGCTGCACGAGGTGAAGATGAAGTTGATCACCACCACCTTGCCTTTGATCATGTCATCGAAAAAACGCATCTGCCGGCCGTCCTGGTCGGTCAGCAGGGTGTTGGGGAAGTAGTCGCCCCCCCACGGGGTGACGTCTTCAACGACCGCCGTATCGGGTGTCGATCCGGGCTCGACTGCCGGAACAGTTGCGGGTGTCGACAACGGCTGGCTCGCGACCAGCAGCTGGCTGGTCAGCAGACCGGTCACCAGCATCAGCACCAGGTGCATGCCCAATGCTCGTGAGCGTGGTGAATGCAGTTTTTCATCCGGTGTTGAACGCTTGAATTTGCACCGCGCGCTTCTTTCCATCACCTGCCGCCTCGATGTCGTGAAGGGGGTGATGGGGGGACTGCAAGGAACTCGCCAGTTTTGGAACTGTTTTATACAAAGTATTAACTATCGATAAAACAATGGCTTATCAACATCAATGGGATACAAGGGTGGGTATTTGGCCGGGATTTCCCCAATAATGGGGATAGTTCATCCCCGTTTTCAGGGGACCAGCATAAACGCCAGGCGGACCGTGGTGCCCTCGCCTTCACGGCTATCGAGGGTCACCACACCGCCAAATCGCTCCATGATCCGCTTGACCAGCACCAGGCCGACGCCCAGCCCGCCCTGCTTGGTGGTGAAGAACGGCCGGAAGGCCATGGTGCGCTGTTCTTCGTTCATGCCTATGCCGGTATCGCTCACCGTCACGCTGACACGCTGGGCCTCGCGCGGCTCGATGCGGATGGTCAGCGTACCGCCCCTGTCCATGGCTTCCACCGCGTTGGACAGCAGGCTGTTGAGGATCTGCGTCAGTTGCACGTGCTGGCTCAGGACCATGGGCGTCTGGTCATGCTCGAACACCACGTTGACCCTGGCCTTGGCGATCTGCTGCTCGTAAGCCAGCAGGCTGTCATGCAGTGCCGCCACCAGGTTCACCGGTTCAGCCTCGTCATTGAGCGGTCGCAGGGACTGCAGCAACTCGCGTACCCAATTGGACATGCGATCGACCTGACCGATGATGTTGTTGATGTTGTCGTGCGCCGGTCCGTCGTCGAACTCAACCGCCAGCTCGGCGCTGGAACGGATGTTCGCCAGCGGATTGCGCAGACTGTGGGCGACCGCCGAGGACATCTCCCCCAGCGCGACAAAGGTTTCGTTGGTGATCAATTGCTGCTGCTGCTCCGCCAGCAGGTTCGCCGCTCGCCGCACGATCCAGTACAGGCCCAGGTAAATCAGACCGCCACCCAGGGCGGTTGCCAGCCAGATCAGCACCAGGCCGCGCTCCATGCGGTTGATAAGGTCCTGCGGTTCCTTGTAGATCTCCACCATCGCCGTGACGGTCTTGCCATCGGCGCCGAACAGGGGAATGTAATTTTCGATGAAGAGGTATTTGGGGGGCACGACGAACTTCTGCTCTTTGCGGGCCTTGTCCACATCGTGATAACCGGTCGACACGGACGTCTTCGAGTGGAATGCCCGCTCGAGGTCTTCATCGTCACGAATAGTGGTACCCATCAGGGACGGATTGGTCGACCAGATCACCATGCGGTCGGGGGCATAGATATTGGCGAGGATCACGTCAGGCAGATTTTCGATATGGTCGAGGAACTCACCACGGGCACTGGCGCGGGCCAGCGGGTCGACGTCAGTAAAGTCCTTGTCTGTTCGCGGGTCGAGCAACTCGCCCATGGTCCTGACGTGGGGAATGGACACATGGCGCACTTCGGCCGTGGCGATCGCCTGAACGAATTGTGAGGTCAACAGCGCATCGCGCTGCACGCTTTCGGTAATCACGAACCGCGTGGACACCGCCCCCAGCGCCACTGCCACCGTGCCGATCACCGCCATGCTGATCAGCGAAAACCAGCGCAGCAGATCGAACGGCTGCTTGCGCGCTTTCAAGCGGACCTCGCTTTTGTTCGCAAACACTTTTGCGATCGTGGTCATGAACACGTTCCCGGTTACCCCCTATAGGTTTATAGCCCACTCATGGCCGTTTGCCCGAATCTGGGGACTTTGATTCCCCACCCGCCCCTGCGTCCCCATCACCCCCAATGTTGGGGACAACCGCCCGTTTGATTACTTCCCGGTCTATCGGCCGCGACTGCGCCAACGCCCGTATTCCGGGCCTCTTACGGGCGTTTTCGCGCATTGGTATGGAAGTTGCCAACTTCCCAGCCAACTGACCCATCCCCAAGGGGCAGGTACTTCGATAGAGGGAATACTCATGCACCCTTTACTGTGCAAAACCGCGACCGCCCTGGTCGTGACCGCTCTGGCCCAAGGCATCGCCCAGGCAGCGCTGTTTGCCGTAGACCCCGGACCCTACCTGCCAGCCAATGGCAATTTCGCCGCCTGGTACCAGGATGCACACGGCAGAACACTTGACCTGTGCTTGTCAAAGGCTGTCAGTTCCAGGGTTGCCAGCACGCCGGGCGCCCCGACTTACATGTGTTCGCTGATCCCTAACCCCGGTATTTTCGACGACACCAAACCGTTGGTCTTCCCGACCAATTTCCCCGACGAAGCGTTCTGGGCCACAGGCGAAACGACCATTGTCGATGCCACCCGAGGCATCGACCTGACCTATGTCTCGGCGCTCGAAGCCGCCTTCAGTGGCGGTGATCCGCTGGAGGGCGACCAGATCAGCTTCGCCCGTATCCGTATTCGCATCGACGTGCCCGTCGCCGGCACCTATGTCATCACCCACCCCTACGGCGTCGAAGTATTCAACGTCGACACCCCCGGCCGGCGGGCGATCAACATGACCCGGGACATCGGCATCGGTGCGCCAAAAACCTATAACGGCGCGCTCAAGGGCGACGTCGGACCGTTCCTGCGCAGCGTCAACGGCCCCTACACCGAGACCAACCCGACCACTGGCCAGGCGGAGAGATTCGTCGGCGATCCGAACCTCAACGAGGCCGTCACCGGCAGCCCGTTCAACACCAACTACGTGCGCATCGAAGGCCCCAATGGCCTGGACTTGCGCACCACCCTCTTCGCCGTTTCCGGAAAGTTGTCGACGGTAGTGCGGCCGACCCCGGTGATCGCCGAACGCAGCACCTACTCTCGACATGCCGGCGCCAGCGCGCCGGTGGCCCAGCAGGATGTGTTCGTGATGGCCCCGCCGCCACCGGCCAGCGTGACCCTGACCAGCAACAACCCGGTCCTGAACCTCTCCGAAGCGAACACCACCGGTCACTGGTATGCGCAGTCGCCGAACAACCCGACGCTGCCGAGCACCTTGCAGGTGACCGCCGACAACCACCTGGCCATCGCCAGCAGCACGCCGACCCTCCTGCCCATGCCGCTGACGGACCTGGTGACCATCTCACGGGCCGAGTACAGCCTGAGCACCGGGCAAATCAGCATCACGGCCTCGACCAGCGATGAAACGTCGCCTCCGGTACTCACCGCTACCACCGGCACCGGTCTTGCCATCGGCGCCCTGAGTGGCGACGGCGCCGTGAAAAGCCTGGCCACCGGGATCACCCCGGTTCCGCCAGCCCAGGTTCGCGTGACGTCAGCCAATGGCGGCAGCGATACCGAAGAAGTGGTCATCGTGCAATGAACGCTCACATGCCCAGATCCTCATCAGGAGGCATCATGAACAAATGGCCACGCTTGGCGATCAACGCCCTGGGACTGACTCTATCGCTGTCCGGCAGTGCCTTCGCGCAACTCGCCGCCGTCGATCCCGGCCCCTACACCTTTGCCACCGGGAAATTCCCGATCTGGTATCAGGACAAAAATCTGCTGTCGATGGAGCTGTGCCAGTCCCGCGCCGTCAGCACCCGGGTAGGCGCCAGTGTGCCGCCGGCCTACATGTGTACCCTGCTGCCGACACCCGGCATTTTCGATGACACCCTGCCGATGGTGTTCCCGGATAACTGGCCGGACGAAGCCTTCTGGTTCCTTGCCGAGACCACCATCCCCAACAATGCCGCCGGCTATGGCATGGACGCCTATGTCGCCGGGATCGAGGCTGCATTTGCTGGCGGCGACCCGCTGGATGGCGACCAGATCAGCTTCGCGCGGATTCGCATGCGGATCAATATTCCTACTGCCGGGACCTACACCATTACCCACCCCTATGGTGTGGAAACGGTCAACGTCACCACCCCCGGCCGCCGTGCGATCAACATCACCCGGGACGTCGGCATCGGTGCACCGGGGGTTTTCACCGGTGCAGTCAACGGTGCGCTCGGGCCGTTCCTGCGTAGTGTCAACGGCCCCTACACCGCGGTGAACCCGGACACCGGCGCCGTCGAAACCTTCATCGGCGACCCGAACCTCACCGAGGCCGTGACCGGCAGCCCCAACAACACCAACTTCGTGCGCATCCAGGGCCCGGCCGGGACCATCCAGACCAACCTCTTCACCGTGGCCGGCAAGGTGCTCGACAGCCGCGCACAAACCGCTGTGGAAATGAGCCGTGCCACCTACCGGCGCATCGCCGGCACCGGTGGCAACAACACCCGGGTCGAAGTGTTCGCCAAAGCCGGCAATGGCTCGACCCTGTGCTTGCGCGAAAGCATCGCCCTGGTGCCCGGCCCGCCGGTGACGCCTTGCCAGACCACCATGGTCAGCGACAACAACGGCACGTTCTTCGCCCAGCATCTGCTGACCAATGGAACCGTGCCTCCGGTCGTGGTGGTCACCGCCACCAACCCGGCCGGCACCACCCGGCCGACAGCGGTGTCGAGCAAGCTCTCGGACGTGGTGAAAATCCAGACCGCTCAATACAGCTGGAGCAACCACAGCCTGCTGATCGAGGCCACCTCCACAGACGAAGTGGTGGTACCGGACATGGTCGCCCAGGGATACGGACGGCTGACGAAATCCGGCACCCTGCAACGCCTGACGGTGTCTGAGCTGACCCAACCCCCTGCAACCGTCACGGTGAAATCCGCTGCCGGCGGCAGTGATACCGAGCCGGTCGTTGTCGTCGGCACTGCACCGGACACCGGCGCGAATCAGGCACCGATCGCCGTCGCCGATACCGGCAGCACCAGCTTCGGCGTGCCGATCACCCTCAACCTGCTGGCCAACGACAGGGACCCTGACAACAACAATCCGCTGAGCATTACCGCGCTGACCCCACCGGCCACCGGCCAGGGCACCGTGGCATTGAGCGGCACGGCGGCAGTGGTCTACACCCCTCCTGCCGTGGTCAACGCGCCGCTGACTGCGACCTTCACCTACAAGGCCCAGGACGTCAAAGGCCTGGCCTCGACGACCGCGGCAACCGTGACCATTACCGTGGCGCCTAACCGGCCTGCGGTGGCAGTCGCCGATGCCGTCACGACACTGGGTGTGGCAATCCCGATCAGCGTGCTGGCCAACGACACCGATCCGGAAGGCAACCTGCCGCTCGCGGTCGCCAGCTTCACTCAACCACCGGTAAATCGCGGCACCGTCAGCAGTAACGGCACCGTGCTCACTTACACCCCACCGGGCAACGTCACCACGGCCTTCACTACGACCTTCACCTACTTCGCCCGGGACAGCTTCGGCGCCGTGTCGACAGCGCCGGCCACGGTCACGGTGCAGGTCTCGCCACGGCCTGCTGCGGAAACCTTCGCAGTGACCACCGCAACGGTGAGCGCCCGTTCCAACAACCGCTTCACCTGGGACTTTGCCGGCACCTCATCGGTGACCACCGGCAACACCATCACCATCAAGGTCACTACCCCTACCGGGCTGGTGACGCTGGGCACCACCACCGTACCGCTGAACGGTCGCTGGCGGTTGACGGTGAACAACATCACCACGGTGGTTCCGTCGGCGAACCCGACCGCCACGATCAGCTCGTCCCAAGGCTCCGTGCGTACGGTGCCGGTGATCGCCAACTGAGCCCGCGCCCCATCGACCGCGTCGGTTGATGGGGCCGGCTTGAACCCCAAGGACAAGACCATGAAAACATCGACCGCCGCCCTGCTCTGCCTGCTTTTGCTCTGCTGCAGCGCAGGCGTGCGCGCCGACGATTTGATGGAAAACGATGACCTGGGCCCCGGTGGCGATCTTGGTGAATTGCCACCACCGGTGGGTCAGCACGCGCTGATCAACCAGAACGGCCAGGCCAACGTCGCGATGCTGCAACAGAACGGTCAGTCGTTGCTCGGCACCATCGTCCAGTCGGGAAGCAACCAGGAGGCTTACATCCTGCAACAAGGAAGCGACTTGATGGCAATGATCAATCAACAAGGTACCGGTAACGATGCCTCGATTACCCAGACAGGCAGCCAAAACCGCGCCCAGATCTCGCAGAACGGCAATTACAACAGCGCCAGCATCGACCAGGCCGGCACGGGACTGCAAAGCGCCGTGAACCAGTCCGGGAACGGCATGAGCGTTTCGGTCAAACAATATCGCTAAAGCACTGCACGATACGGAGATTCAATCATGTTCAAATTGACGCCCCTCACCGCCGCGATCCTCGTCATGGTCAGTGCCCAGGCCATGGCCGACGACAGCATTTCCGATCAGTTTCAGGACGGCACCGCCAACATCGCCGACGTGAAGCAGACCGCGGCCCCGCTCAGTAGCGCCAATCAACAGCAGCAAGGTCTGGGCAACGATGCCGCGGCGGTGCAGGACAATGCCACCAGCACCATCGACCAGCGCCAGTCCGGCCAGTACAACGCCGGTTATGCCGAGCAACTGTTCGAAAACGGCAGCACCATCAATCAACTGCAGACCGGCACGTACAACTCCGTGCATGCCAGCCAGTCGATCGGCGTGGGCAGCAGCGAAGCCTTGCAGCAACAGGAAGGCAACGGCAACTTCTCGCTCATCTACCAGGACAGCCAGGACGGCACATCCGCCAGGAGCTTCCAGTTCGGTGACAACAACGAGGTCAACATCGAACAGACGGAGGTGGGCGTCGACAACAAGGCGACGGTCACCCAGCACGGTAACGAGAACTACGGCACCGCCGAACAGGTACTCCATAACGGTGCCCGGATGGACATCAACCAGAACGGCGACGGCAACTATGCCTATGGCGACCAGCGCAACGGCCAGGGCGGCAACCTGAACATCAACCAGTACGGCAACGGCAACGGCACCGAAGTCTGGCAAGAGACTCAGGTCACCAGCCAGGCCACCATCAACCAATACGGGAACACCAACGAAACCATCGTCGATCAGAGCTTTGGCGATAACAACGTGGCTTCGGTGATGCAGGTTGGCAACCTCAACGCCATCTATGCCGACCAGTACGAATCCACCAACGCGACCCTGGCGCTGTATCAACAAGGCAACAGCAACGTGCATTTCACCTACCAGAACGGCACGAACCAGGTACTCAATGTCAACACCACAGGTGACGGCAACAAGGTCTACGCCAGCAACTGGAAAGGCCCGCAGACCGGCGGCCAGTTCGGCAGCAACCAGCGTGCGACCATCAACCAGAACGGCCACGAAAACATCGCCAACTTCACCCAGAACGGCATTGGCCATATCGTCAAGACGAACCAGAGCGGTACCGGCAACAAGACCACCATCAGCCAGGCCGATTCGTACAACGAGCTGTACTTCGACCAGAACGGCAGCGACAACATCCTGATCTCCGACCAGCGCGGCGAGACCAACCTGGCCATCGGCAGCTCTAGCGGCATAGGCAACAGCACCGAGTTCAACCAGGAAGGCAGCAACAACCGCGCCTACACCGAACAGGTGTACGGCAGCGACAACATGATCACCGTCAAACAGGCCGACACCATGAACGTGGCCTACGTCACCCAGGGCGGCACCGGCAACATCGCCAGCGTCGATCAAAGCGGCATGACCCAGACCGCTACCGTGCAACAGTATGGCTCGGCCAACCAGGCAACCGTGCTGCAGCAGTAAAAGCGCGACACTTAAAACCGCGGCCCCGGAGGGGGGTCGCGGTTTTTTATTGATGGAAACAATCCGGCGGCGGCCCGGCCAGCATCATCGGTGCGGAGCAAATGGCCGGCTCGTAAGCCGCCATCGCTGGCAAGCCAGCTCCTACAGAAAAGCAAAAAGTAAAAAGCAAAAAGCAAAAAGCGGCGTACACCCACTGCTTTTAACCACTCATCAGGCCGAGCGTTAGCTCGCCTGCAGCTCTTGATCTTGATCCACCCGCCCCCTCGGAAGGCTGAGTGGAGGTGTTCATCCGGGGATTGGCGCGCAGCGCCGTTCGACGCAGTCGAACT
>NZ_RWIR01000058.1 GCF_009764265.1 Pseudomonas sp. PB101 | reverse complement strand
GTTTTCAAGGAATCCTTAACAACTTCAACCACTTGCGCTTCAGATCTCTCATCAGCGGGAGGCGAATTCTACAGCGTTACACGCTGCTGTCAACACCTCTTTTTCAACTTCCTTTTGGCTTCGATGAACTGAAGCACCTGCTATCGAAAACTGCGTAACTCATTGTTTACCAAGGAGTTTTCCGTTTCGACTGCGCCGGAAGTGGGGCGAATTATAGGCCTCCAGAATCTGCCGTCAAGCACTGATTCCGGTTTTCCAAAGATATGTGCAAAAACACTGCTTATATATAGACGCGCCCGCAGTGAATGCGCAGTATATTGCCCAACACACATAGAAACACCCTTGATTCCTATTTTTCGGACGATGCCACGTAATGAATGATCAGCCTCGCAGCCTGGCTTCTACCCTGTTCTCGGTTGGGCTGCTGCTCATCGCCATGGCCTCGATCCAGTCCGGTGCCTCCCTGGCCAAAAGCATGTTCTCCGTTGTCGGCCCTCAGGGAACGACGACACTACGCCTGATTTTCGCCAGCGTGATCATGATGCTGATCCTGCGTCCATGGCGGGCAAAACTCACCGCAAGGTCCCTGCGCACCGTCATCGTCTACGGCATGGCGCTGGGCGGCATGAACTTCCTCTTCTATATGTCACTGCAAACCGTTCCGCTGGGCATCGCGGTGGCCCTCGAGTTCACCGGCCCATTGGCCGTGGCGATCTATGCCTCGCGCCGCGCTATCGATTTTTTGTGGATCGCCCTGGCTGCCGTCGGCCTGCTGTTATTGATACCGACTGGAGAAGCCAGCGCAGGAATCGATCTGGTAGGTGCCGGTTATGCCTTGGGCGCCGGGGTCTGCTGGGCTCTGTACATTCTGTTCGGGCAAAAGGCCGGGGCCGACAATGGCGTGCAAACCGCCGCACTGGGAGTCATGATCGCCGCGCTCTTCGTAGCCCCGATCGGTATCGTCCATGCCGGCTCCGCTCTGCTGACCCCTTCCCTGATCCCAATTGCCCTGGGCGTCGCCGTCCTGTCCACCGCCCTCCCCTACACCCTGGAGATGGTCGCCCTGACCCGCATGCCTGCCAGAACCTTCGGCACGCTGATGAGCATCGAACCGGCGATCGGTGCGCTATCGGGCTTGCTGTTCCTGCATGAATACCTCTCGCTGTCGCAGTGGATGGCAATCATGTGCATCATTCTGGCTTCTGTCGGTGCAACCATGACCATGGGCGCTGCCGCCAGGCCCGCTGTAGCGGCAGATTGATAGCAGATATGACGCGGGTCTGGTATTTGCCGCTCAATTAGGCCATGTTTAGCCCCGCACTCCAGAGTCATGCCATGGACAATTTCAGATAGGGATATCGGTACGCTTCAAGCGAAAGCGAATGCAGTCAGACTCGGGCACAAGACCCGGGGACGCTATAAGGACAGTAATGAAACGAATTTTGATACTGATCGCCGTACTTGCAATTGCGGGCTGCGCAGCGACTTCCAACACACAGACCAAGCACGGCAAGAAAGGGTTACATATCAACTGTTCGGGGCTGTCTTCGTCCTGGGACAAGTGCTACGCCAGCGCCGCCAACTCCTGTGCGCCCAAGGGGTACAAGGTCATCGCCAAGTCGGGCGACTCCGTGGAAGAGCCCGGTGATTATCCGTTTGGTCTCAATCCTGCCGGCTATACCAGCCGCAGCATGATTGTCATCTGCAAATAGGCAGGGGCCGTCGAGTCAGGTTCTCGGGCTTGCGATCTGACGGCCGATTTCGTCGTAGCTGGACTTCAGCACTGTGCGCTGGATATCCGGGCTAGCCAGCATGCGCGCAACGACCAGCGCGCCAATGCATTGCGACAGGATTGCCCACGCCAGGCTGTCGCTTTGCAGGACACCCGCCCAACTTTCCTGAAGCCGACAAATCCAGTGCTCTGCCTGTTGCCGAACCGCCAGGTCGGAACGGGCGATTTCCGCTCCCAATGCCGGTAGCGCACAACCGGTTTCCGGACTCTCGACGTGAGACATGCTCAGGTACAGTTTCAGGCAGCGCTCAAGCTTGTCCCGGTCCTGTCCTACCCCCAGCCGCGCCAGGCTTTGTCCCAGCTCACGCTCGACAATGATGGCGAACAACTCGTCCTTGGACGAAAAGTGGCTATAGAAGGCCCCGCCACTCAAGCCAATCGCTTTCATCAGGCCGTCCACCCCCACCGTTGAAAATCCGGACTTCTTGGCCGACAACGCACTGCTTTCCAGCAGCTTCTGCCTGGTTTCCAGCTTGTGACTGGCCGAGTAACGCATTGTCCTTCTCCCGTAGTTGATCACCTTGACGCCTGTTCAATCGTAGCATAACGTTCGTTTAGTTAACGATCGTTTACCAAAAAGGGATCTACCCATGAATAACAAGAAGGTCGTACTGGTCGTCGGTGCAGGGGATGCCACGGGCGGCGCCATTGCCAAGCGTTTTGCCCAGGAAGGTTTTGTCGCCTGCGTCACCCGCCGAAGCGCGGACAAACTCCAGCCATTGGTGGATGCCATCAAGGCCGATGGTGGCGAGGCCCACGGTTTTGCCTGCGATGCACGCAAGGAGGAAGACGTGATCGCGCTGGTCGAGCAAATCGAAAGCCAGATCGGCCCCATCGAAGCCTTTGTCTTCAACATCGGCGCCAACGTGCCGTGCAGCATTCTCGAAGAAACCGCCCGCAAGTATTTCAAGATCTGGGAAATGGCCTGTTTTTCGGGTTTTCTCAACGGGCGTGAAGTGGCCAAACGCATGGCTAAGCGCCAGCGCGGCACGATCCTGTTCACCGGCGCCACCGCCGGCATGCGTGGCGCTGCCGGCTTCGCTGCATTTGCCGGTGCCAAGCACGGCATTCGCGCGCTGGCGCAAAGCATGGCTCGAGAGCTTGGCCCGATGAACATTCACGTTGCCCATGTCGTCGTCGACGGCGCGATCGATACCGACTTCATCCGCGAAAGCTTCCCCGAAAAATACGCCACCAAGGAACAGGATGGCATCCTCAATCCCGAGCATATCGCCGAAAACTACTGGTACCTGCACAGCCAGCCCCGCGACGCCTGGACCTTCGAGCTGGACCTTCGCCCCTGGAGCGAACGCTGGTAATTACCCTCAGACAACAATAAGACGAGCGCCTTGAACATGAGCAAAACCGTGGAGTTCTACTTCGACCTCGGCAGCCCCGCCACCTATCTGGCCTATACCCAGCTGCCAAAGATCTGCGCACAGACTGACACCCAGTTGATCTACATACCGCTCTTGCTGGGCGGAGTGTTCAAAGCCACCGGCAATGCCTCTCCGGCGACGGTCCCGGCCAAGGGCCGCTACATGTTTCAGGACCTGGACCGCTACGCCAAACGCTACGGCGTGCCCCTGAAATTCAATCCGCACTTCCCGATCAACACATTGATGCTGATGCGCGCCGTGACAGGCATGCAGTTACGCCACCCTGAACGCTTTGCCGCCTTCATCGACTGCCTGTTCAAGGCCCTTTGGGTCGACGGTCGCAGCCTGGACGAACCGGCGACCGTCGCCGCAGTGCTCAGCGAAAACGGTTTCGATCCACAAGAGGTACTGGCCCTGACTGCCGATGAAGAAGTCAAAGCCCTGCTCAAGGACAACACCGAAAAAGCCGTACAGCGAGGCGTATTCGGAGCCCCGAGCATGTTTGTCGATAACCGGCTGTATTTCGGCCAGGACCGACTGGACTTCGTACTCGAAGCCTTGAGTTAGATCTCGACCACCAACCGCCCCTTTGCCGCTCCCGACAAGAGCAGTTGATGGGCGGCCTCTGCGGACTCCAGCGTGAACGAGTGCGGGTCAAGCAATGGCGCGAGCTTGCCCGCTTCGATCAACCGCGCCGCATCGCGCAGAATCTCGCCGTGATGCTCGCGCCCCTGCCCCGTCAGCAACGGCAGCAAAGTGAAGACCCCGGAGTAAGTCGCCCCGCGAAAGGAAAGCGGTGCCAGACTGTGCTGCCCCCATCCAAGGCAACTGAGCACATGCCCGTGATACATCCGTACCGCCTTGAATGAGGCATCCAGGGTTTCGCCCCCCACTGTGTCATAGACAATGTCGAAGCCCTCACCGCCCGTATGCTCAGCCACATAGTCCTCAACCGAAGACTTGCGGTAATCGATGAACGTCGCGCCGAACCCTTCGATGATCGCTTGTTGCCCGGCCGAGCCCGTGGCAAAAACCTCGGCGCCAAAAGCGCTGGCGATTTGCACGGCGACATGGCCGACGCCACCGGCACCGCCATGAATCAATACCTTCTGCCCGGCTCGAACGCGAGCCCGGTCCACCAGGCCTTCCCACGCCGTAATCAGCACCAGCGGCAATCCGGCAGCCTCGCGCATGCTCAGGTTGTGCGGTTTGCGAGCCAACAGTCGCGCATCGACCGCCGCATATTCGGCCAATGAACCTTGAATACCGCCAATGCCGGTGGCCATGGCGTACACCTCATCCCCCGGCAGCCAGCCACTGACGCCCTCCCCCAGCGCCTCTACGGTCCCGGCCAGATCCATTCCCACTATCGCCGGCAATGGTTGAGCAGCATGGGCCGCCTGCCCGCAGCGGATTTTTCCATCCAGCGGATTCACGCCGCTGGCCTTGATCCTGACTAATATCTGCCCGGCCTGGGGCTCCGGACGTGCAATGGATACCAAACGCAATGGCGCATTGGCAGAGTCGACCATCAGAGCGCGCATATTCAGTGAGTCAGTCATTTCGCCATGTCCCGTCAGAAGTGGATGTGGGACCCATCCTGATTCGTTCAACTCCTGCCGATAAGACGCCATATCGCTATAGTGATCATGCCTGTTTGGCATCAATGAGGAATCCCGTGGACAAACTCAACGCAATGGCGATTTTCGTGAGGGTGGTCGAACGAGGCAGTTTCTCCGCCGTTGCCCGGGAGCTGCAGACCAGCCAGCCGACCATCAGCAAAGTGCTGCAGGCGCTGGAAAGCCAACTGGGCGGAAAGCTGATTGCCCGCAGTACCCGCAAGTTATCCCTGACAGACGAAGGTCAGCGCTATTACAACGAATGCCGGACGATCCTGGCCGCCGTGGATGCCGCAGAACATAGCTTCCAGTCCGGTCGGGAAAGGGTTGCCGGGGCGCTGAAAATCGGTTCGTCGGTCAGTTTCGGCCGCCTGCAGATCGCCCCGCGGTTGCCGGACTTTCTCAAACACTACCCCGACGTACAGATAGATTTGCAATTGAGTGATCAGAACCAGGACCTGGTCAGCGAAGGGATGGACGTCACCTTCCGCATCGGCACCCTGAACGACAGCGGCCTGATCGCTCGCCTTGTCGGCACCACCCATCGGGTGACCGTCGCCTCACCTGACTACCTCAGGCAAAACGGCCAGCCGCAAACGCCAGAGGAACTGGGCAGGCACAACTGCCTGATGTTCAACCTGCTGAGCAGTCAGAACCTGTGGGCTTACACAAAAGACGCGGAACGTCACGAGGTGCGGATCAAGGGCAATGCACAGAGCAACAATTCCGAGGCGATCCGCGAACTGGTGCTGGGGGGATTGGGAATTGCGCTGTCACCGGTGTGGTTGTTCAGCGAAGACCTGATTGCTGGCCGGGTGGTCGCGATTCTGCAGGACTACAACACGCTGTCGCTGCCGATCCATGCCGTATCCCCGGCGAATCGTCGCCAATCCGCCAGGGTCAAAGCCTTTGTCGACTTTATGGCTCAGGCGCTGGATAACGCGCCTGAGTTGCAGCCGGTCAAATAGCTGCGGTGCGGGTATTGAGCCACTCCAGTGCGGCGCCCTCGACCAATGGGCTCAGGCGTTCGCGCACTTCGGCGTGGTAGGCGTTGAACCACTGTTTTTCCTCTATGGTCAGCAGCGATGTTTCCAGGCAACGCGTGTCGATCGGGCACAGGGTCAGCGTTTCGAACTGCAAAAACTCGCCGAATTCGCTTTTGCCTGCCTCACGGTTCATCGCCAGGTTTTCGATGCGCACACCCCAACGCCCCGGACGGTAGGTGCCCGGCTCGATGGACGTGATCATGCCCGTTTGCATCGCGGTTTGCGGTGCAGGTGCGGCCTGATAGGCGATGACTTGCGGACCTTCGTGGACGTTGAGGAAGTAACCGACGCCATGACCGGTGCCGTGACCATAGTCGACACTTTCCGCCCAGATGGGCGCGCGGGCGATGGCGTCGAGCAGCGGCGACAGAATGCCTTTGGGGAACTGCGCGCGGGACAAGGCAATCACGCCCTTGAGCACGCGGGTGCAATCGCGTTTCTGCTCTTCGGTCGGCGTGCCCACTGCCACCATCCGCGTGATGTCGGTGGTGCCGCCCAGGTACTGGCCACCGGAGTCGATCAACAGCAGACCGTCCCCTTCGATGACCGCGTGTTCCTCTTCAGTGGCGTGGTAGTGCGGCATCGCGCCATTGGCGTTGTACGCGGCGATGGTATTGAAGCTCAGCGACACATAATCCGGGCGGCGCTCACGGGCCGCGGTGAGTTTTTCGTCGATGGTCAGTTCGGTGATGCGCTCGCGGCCCAGCGCCGAGTCCAGCCAGGCGAAGAATTCGCACAGCGCCGCACCGTCCTGTTCCATGGCCTGGCGGATGTGTTCGGCATCGGCCAGGCTTTTTTGCGATTTGGCCAGGGTCGTCGGGTTCAGGCCTTCGATCAGTTTCACCCCGCTGTCGAGGTTGTCCAGCAACCCCGCGGTGACCCGCGCCGGGTCGACTTGCAGGCTCGCGCCACTCGGCACGGCACGCAATGCGGCAGCGACTTCGCTGTAATCGCGCAAGGTCACGCCGTCCTGTTCGAGGACTGCACGCAACTCGGCGCTGACCTTGCTCAAGGCCACGAACAGCGTGGCCTGTTGCTGATTGATCAGGGCAAAGGAAACGAATACCGGGTTGAACGACACGTCGCCGCCGCGCAGGTTGAACAGCCAGGCGATGTCATCCAGTGTGGCGATGAAATGCCAGTCGGCACCGCGCGCCTTGAGGGTGTCACGCAGTTGGGCGAGTTTTTCGCCACGACTGACCGTCGCTTGCGGTGGCAGGTGTTGATAGATCGGTTCGTTCGGCAGACCTGGGCGGTCGCTCCAGACACCGCTCAACAGGTCGATGTCGGTGCGCAGACGGGCGCCACGCTCTTCAAGTTTGCTGCCCAGGGTCCGTGCCGAAGCCACGGCCATGACCGCGCCATCGACTGCCACAACGCCACCCTCGGGAGTTTGCTCAGCTAGCCATTCCAGTGGCCCGGGTTGACCGGGTTGCAGCTTGACCAGGTCAATGCCGCTGCCCTTGAGTTCCTTGGTCGCCTGCTCCCAATAACGGCTGTCGGCCCAGACGCCGGCAAAATCCGCAGTCACGATCAGGGTACCGACCGACCCATGGAAACCCGACAACCACTGGCGCCCCTGCCAGTAACCCGGCAGGTATTCGGACAGGTGCGGGTCGGCCGACGGCACCAGCAAGGCGTGAATGCCCTCCCGGCTCATCAGTTCGCGGGTTTGCGCCAGGCGCTGGGGCACCGATCCATTGATCGAAAACTGCGTATTCATCGTGTCTCCTGCTAACCACTTGGTCATTATTGTTGAGCGCCGATCAATGTCGGCGCTTCCTCGCCCTATTGCCAGAATGCCGGGGCACTGGCGCAGGCTGCCTTGATCAGTTGAACCGCCTGGTCGATATCCTGCTCGGTGGTGAAGCGCCCGAGGCTCAAGCGAATGGTGCGGCTGGCCGAACGGGCATCATGCCCCAGGGCCAGCAGCACATGGGATGGGGCGTTGCTCGCGGAATTGCAGGCCGAGGTCGCGGAAAACGCGATCGAGGCCAGTAACGCCGCCGGGTTGAACTCGCCTTCACTGAAGGTCAGGCTCAGGGTATGGGGGATGCGCCGGGTCGGGCTGCCGTTGAGACGCACACCGGGAATGCTCTGCAATTGCTCGAGCAAGCGCTCACGCAAATGCACGATGGTGGCTTTCTCTTCATCGAAGGACGCTGCCGCCAGTGCGAATGCCGAACCCATGGCCACGATCTGATGGGTCGCCAGGGTGCCGGAGCGCAAACCGCCCTCATGCCCGCCGCCATGGATCTGCGCCTGCAATCGCTGCTGTGCACGCGGCCCGACATACAACGCACCGATACCCTTGGGGCCGTACAGTTTGTGCGCGGAAAACGACATCAGGTCCACCGGCCACTGCGCGAGGTCGATCGCCACTTTGCCCGCACCCTGTGCGGCGTCGACATGGAACAATGCCCCGCGCTCACGCACCACCTGGCCAATGGCGGGTATGTCGTTGAGGGTACCCAGTTCGTTGTTGACCAGCATCAGCGACACCAGGAAGGTGTCCTCGCGCATGGCTTCGCTGACTGCCTGCGCAGTGATCAGGCCCTCGGCGTCCGGCACCAGATACGTCACGGCCACACCGGCATCCTGCAATTGCCTGGCGGTATCGAGAATGGCTTTGTGTTCGATCTGGCTGGTGATGATATGGCCGCCGCCGGTACCGCGGGCCTGGGCCACGCCCTTGAGCGCGAGGTTGTTGGATTCGGTGGCGCCTGAGGTCCAGACAATCTGCTCGGGCATCGCACCGACCAGTTCGGCGACCTGGCGTCGCGCCTGTTCCACCGATAGCCGGGCCTGCTGGCCGAAGATATGGGAGCTGGAGGCCGGGTTGCCGAAATTGCCGGTAAAGCCCAGACACTCGACCATCACTTTGATGACCCGCTCATCCACCGGCGTGGTGGCGGCGTAATCGAAATACAACGGACGTTTATTCATAAAAGACTCGCAGAGCGTGTTCCGGGATCAGGAAGCTCGTGACTGCAAACGGCAAAGCGCAGCCTTGTGAGCTGCGCGCTGTTTTCAGAACGTACCAATACCTGATCGGATGCCGTTAAAGAAGAACTACTTCATTTAAAAGTGCGTAGGAACGCTCCTGAAAAGTCAGCTTAACAGGCATCGGGCAACCGGTTGAAGCAATGCGTCAGCCAAAGCTTTCGAGCAACAGCGGATACAGCGAGACCACGAGCAGCGCGGCCATGCCCCAATTGAACAGGCGCAGCCAGCGGCGATCCTTCAGAACGCTGCGCAACAGCGTGCCGCAAGCGGCCCAGACACCGACGCTCGGCAGGTTGATGATGGCAAAAACCGCCGCGATCACGATCACATTGGTGAAGTAACCCTGCATCGGCGTGTAGGTGCTGATGGCGCCAATGGCCATGATCCAGGCCTTGGGATTGACCCACTGGAACGCGGCGGCGCCCAGATAACTGATCGGTTTCGCCTCGCTTTGCTGACTCTCCGACATGGGGCCGGAATGGGCGATTTTCCACGCCAGATACAGCAAATACGCCGCCCCCACATAACGCAGCACGGTGTAGAGCAAAGGGTACGTCTGGAATACCGCGCCAAGGCCAAAGCCGACCGCCACCACCAGTACAAAAAAACCACAGGTGATGCCGAGCATGTGCGGAATCGTGCGATTGAAGCCGAAGTTCACCCCGGATGCCAGCAACATGGTGTTGTTCGGACCGGGTGTGATCGAGGTGACGAGGGCGAACAGGGCGAAGCCCAGCAGCAGGTCGAGTGAGAGTGTCATGGTGGGCGCAGTCCGTGAGGGTCGGTCAGGTGTTGACCCTATCGCACACCCCGGGCGAAACCCATGGACAGTTACGCGAAACTTGCAGCAGTACAGTTTTGCCTCAGCTTGGACGACCGTGCAGCTGTACAGATCGCCCGACGCTCATTTCACCCTGATTATCGAAGCCGAACGACTTGCGCGGCTCGCCGAGCAGTTCGGCTTTTTTCGCGTGGTATTCCTCGAAGGACAACCCGCGACGGTTCAGCGCTTCCAGCGCCAGTTCCTTGCTTTCTTCAGCCGTGTAAGGGCGTAGTTCGGGGGAAACATGGCTGGCGCATCCGGAGAGCAGGGAGACGGCGAGCATCAGCATCGTAGCGATCATGGGTTTCATATCTGGCGTCCTGGCGACTGGGTTCGAGGCAATGAACACAGGCTACCCGCGCCTCCCGGGCAGCAGAAATCAACGCTTTCAATAGTGGCTATCAGGAAATGGCGATCATTGTCGAGGCGATGGGAACGCGTTGGCTGGAGCCGAGTTGATGGCACTTGTATTGCGCTGCTGCTCGTCGGCCGCTCGGTAAGCGCAAAGCGGCTGGCCTATATTTATCCAGTCGTACAACGGCACGGGCCGTTTCCATTCACACAATAAAAACAGGGAGATCCATCATGAGCGTCAAACCCATTCCAGAGGGGTATCACAGCATCACTCCCTATCTGGGCATCCACAAAGCTGCCGAAGCCATCGACTTCTACAAAAAAGCCTTCGGCGCCACTGAGGTCATGCGCCTGGCCATGCCCGACGGTGGCATCGGTCACGCCGAACTGCGCATCGGCGATTGCCCGATCATGTTGGGCACGCCCTGCGATCAGGGACCGTTGAGCAATCCGGACAATTCGCCGTCCGTGGGTCTGCATTTGTACGTGGAGGATGTCGACAAGTCCTACAAACAGGCCATCGATGCCGGTGCAACGGTTGTGTCGGAGGTCAAGGATCAGTTCTACGGTGACCGCTCGGGCACCTTGAAGGATCCCTACGGCCACCTGTGGTTCCTGGCCACGCGCAAGGAAGACCTGACCCAGGAGCAGATCGAGCAACGGGCCAGGGAGATGTTTGCCCAGGGGTGAAATCTTCAGCGTTGGAGCGGGCCTCTTCGCGAACAGGCTCGCTCCACAGTGGCGTACTGGCTGCCCGTTACACACGGTTCATGAATAAACACACCACGGTTTGTACCTTGCTCTCGGCCGCCGGGGATTTCAGGATGGCGGCAACCATTACAGGGAGCCACCCATGTTTGCCGGATTCCGCAAAGACCAGCGCCACGTCAACGCTGTAGACATCGCCTATCGGATCGGCGGTAACGGGCCTGCCCTGCTGTTGCTGCACGGTCATCCACAGACTCACGTCATCTGGCACAAGGTCGCCGAGCAACTGGCTGCACACTTCACCGTGGTGGCCGCCGACCTGCGCGGTTATGGCGATAGCGGCAAGCCGCCGGCCGATGAACAGCATGCCCACTATTCAAAACGGGAAATGGCCCGGGACGCCGTCGAGTTGATGCGATCCCTGGGCTTCGAGCGGTTTTCCGTGCTGGCCCACGACCGTGGCGCGCGGGTGGCTCATCGACTGGCACTCGATCATCCCGAGAGCGTGCAGCGCATGGTCTTGCTCGATATCGCCCCGACCCTGTCGATGTATACGCAAACCAACGAAGCCTTTGCGCGTGCCTATTGGCACTGGTTCTTCCTGATCCGTCCGGCACCGCTACCGGAAACCCTGATCGAGGCCGACCCGCAGGCCTATCTGCGCAGCGTCATGGGCAGCCGCAGCGCCGGGCTCAAGCCCTTCACTGACGAAGCCTTCGGCGAATACCTGCGCGGCCTGAAACAACCGGGCGCCGCACGCGGCATCTGCGAAGACTATCGCGCCAGCGCCAGCATCGACCTGGACCACGACCGCGCCGATATCGAGGCCGGTCATCATCTGAAGCTGCCCCTGTTGGTGTTGTGGGGCGCCGAAGGTACGGTCGGGCGCTGCTTCGAACCACTCAAGGAATGGCAACAAGTGGCGTGCGACGTGCGTGGCAAAGCGTTGCCGACCGGCCATTACATTGCCGAGGAGGCGCCAGAACTGCTGCTCGCCGAGGCGCTCGACTTTCTGCGCTGATACGTCCCCCCCGCGCCGGGTTCACCGCGCGCGGGTTGGTTCTCTCGTTGTTTCTCTCCCCTCCTCTGTGCCTCGCTCGCAATCACTGCGCGGCCCCTCCAGGCACTTTGCCAGCAAGCCAACTCCAGGTTTGCGGCAATGCGAAACATTTTCTTTCATTTCCCCGTTCGGGATTTCCTTTGCTCATCCGTCTTACATAGATGCAGTCCTGTCGCGTAGGCAAAAGCCACGACTGGACGTTCAGGGCGCTCCCCCCTGCGAAGCCCGCAGACGAGCTGCCTCTCATCCAGGCAAGACCTCCAATATGTCGAAGAAGTCCCGTTCAAAAATCTGGTTCCTGGTCCATAGCTGGCTGGCGCTGCCAATCTGGTTTTTCGTGCTGATCGTCTGCGTGACCGGCACCCTGGCGGTGATCAGCCAGGAAATCGTCTGGCTGGCCAACCCGCCCATGCGCGCCAGCCAGCCCGTGGACGATGCACCGCTGCTCAGTTATCAGCAGGTCATCGAGGCCATCAACAAGGCCGAGCCGCAGACCGTGGTGCAGAGCATCAGTCGGCCCGACGAGTCGCACTTCGCGCTGGATGTCGAAGTCAGCTATCCCGACGGGCGCTCGGTGGTGATTTACGTCAATCCGTACAGTGGCGTGATCCAGGGTGTCGCGCCGGAGTTCAACTTCCGCGCGTTCACCCGCGCCCTGCACGGTTGGTGGCTGGTGCCGTTCACCAATGGCTATAGCTGGGGCTGGTACCTGGTGTCGTTTCTTGGCTTGCCGCTGCTGGCTTCGCTCGTTACCGGACTGGTTGTCTACAAACGTTTCTGGAAAGGCTTTTTCCGCCCGACCCTGCGCATTCGCCACGGCGCGCGGATTTTCTGGGGCGACTTCCACCGCTTGAGCGGCATCTGGTCGATCTGGTTCATCGCGGTGATTTCTGTCACCGGCACCTGGTTCCTGATCCAGGCACTGCTGTTCGACAACCATATTTCCATTTCCACGGAAAAGATCATCCCGGCGATGTCCCGCGAAGCGGTACCGCTGTCGTCCGATGGTTCGCCTGCGCCGCGCATCGACCTTGACCGCGCGATTGCCATTGCCTCGCAGAAGATTTCCGGACTGGAGGCCAGTTTCGTCAGCCTGCCGGGCAATGCCTACAGCCATCTGGATGTCGGTGGACGCGGCTGGTATCCGCTGATGTTCCAGACCGCGACCATCAACCCGTATAACGGCGAAGTCGCCGCCACGCGCCTGATTTCGGACCGTTCGACCCTGGAGTTCGTCACCGAGTCCATGCGCCCGCTGCACACCGGGGATTTCGGTGGCCTGTGGATCAAGCTCATCTGGGCGTTCTTCGGCCTGTTGCTGAGCATGATGGTGCTCAGCGGTTTGTTGATCTGGACCAAGCGCACGGCCCTGGCCACGGCCAATGCCTTCAAGCGCAGCAACAAAAAACCCCGTATTACCCCTGCGCAACCGGCCACGAACAATGAACCATCGGAGGTCAACCTGTGAGCAAAGTCATTGCGGCCTCACAACCTTCGCGCCTGAGCGTGTTCTGGCACAAATGGCGCTTTCACCTGAATGTCCTGTTGCTCCTGATTCCACTCGGTTTCATGCCCAAGTACTTCGCCGACGAAGCGCTGATGCGTGGCGACAGTGGCCTGGGCGAACGCGAAGTCGGTGAAGTCCAGGTCGGCCCCTGGAGCCTGCGTCTGGCGGAGCTGCGCAACGCCGCGCCCACGCTCGATGGCCCGGCCGGCTACATGAAGGGTTTCAACGCGGCGCTGTGCGAGGCCTGCATCGGACAGGTCAAGGCCACTTACCTGCGCATCGGCAAACCCCGCAGCCTGCGCGCCGCCGGAGTGATTTTCTTCGGCACGCCGTACCGCATGGGCGCTTCGCTGCCCGTCCCGGAAAAGACCACGGCCAACGCCGAGCTGTGGATCACCATGGAAGGCTGGGACGGCTCCATGCATCAGGCATCCATTCCTTTGAGCCAGGCCTCCCCCTCCACCATCGCCTGGCTGAACAAACAAGGAGGCAAACCATGATCAACCCGCTTCGTCCACTCAATGCCGTGTTGCTGCTGCTCTGCGCCGGCTTCAGCGCCAGCGCGCTGGCCCACAACCCGATGTGCGAATGCAAGGCCATCGACGCCGAGCAGATCAAATGCACCGGCGGTTTTTCCGACGGCAGCGGCGCGCCGGGCGTGACCCTCGATGTGATCGGCTACGACGAAACCATTCTGGTGCCGGGCAAACTCGGCGCCGATTCGACCCTGACCTTCAAGAAACCGGGTGCCGAGTTCTACGTGCTGTTCGACGCAGGCCCTGGCCACGTGGTGGAAATCGACCAAGCGGACATCGAGGCACCATGAGCACGCCAACGACCCAAGTCGTACGCCCGGCCGGTGCCGGCCACGAAACCCTCTACGTCCTGCTTCTGTGCCTGCTGATCCTTGCGGTCGCAGGCTCGGTGGTGCTCTGGCGCGGTGAGTCCCATGAGGTCAGCAGCGTCAACAGCCACCAACTGGATGCGCGCCGCGACCTCAGTGCTTCCGAGCAAGGCATCTACGCCGATTTGCGGGTGACGCTGGACGAAATTCATTTGCTGCGCCAGGAACAGCAGACCCTGCCGACTCCCGAGGTCCTCGCCGACGAGGGTTTTGCCCCGTTTGCCCAGGACGCCAGCTCCGTCAGCCGTGGCGGCCATGCCTGGCAATTGCTCAACGCCAAGGCCTACTTCGGCCTGAGCCAGGTACCGACGGTCGCCGGCTCATTCCTGATGCGCCTGACTGCCACCGATGACGCTCCTGACATCTGGCTCAATCGCGCCAGCACGCTCACGGCTCCGGCCGATCTCAGCGATACCGCGCTCGAAAGCTCGGGCTGGCAACAGATCGTCGCGCAATACGATGCCGGCGTGACTCGCCAGCACCGGCACTGAATCCTCGCCCCCATCCGAGAGAAGACCGCTTTCCCATGCCCATTCCATCTCAACGTTCCACCTTGCGCTTGCTGCTGGTCGGCCTGCTGGCCTGCCTGCTGCCATCCCTCGCCAGTGCCGACGACGCAGCCAAACGCCTGCGCATCGGCATCACCCTGCATCCTTATTACAGCTACGTGGCGAACATCGTCGGCGACAAGGCCGAAGTGGTACCGCTGATTCCGGCCGGCTTCAACCCGCATGCCTACGAACCCCGCGCCGAAGACATCAAGCGCATCAGCGGGCTGGACGTGGTCGTGCTCAACGGCGTGGGCCATGACGATTTCGCCGACCGCATGATCGCCGCCAGCGAAACCCCGAACGTGCCGGTGATCGAAGCCAACGAAAACGTGCCGCTGCTGGCGGCCACCGGCGTGGCCGCACGTGGTGCCGGCAAAGTGGTGAACCCGCACACCTTCCTGTCGATCAGCGCATCGATCGCCCAGGTCAACAACATTGCCCGGGAGCTGGGCAAACTCGACCCGGCCAATGCCAAGGCCTACACCGAGAACGCCCGCGCCTACGGCAAGCGCCTGCGCAAGATGCGCGCCGACGCCCTGGCCAAACTGACCCAGGCGCCGAACGCCGAGCTGCGGGTGGCCACGGTGCACGCGGCGTACGACTACCTGCTGCGCGAATTCGGCCTGGAAGTGACTGCAGTGGTCGAGCCGGCCCATGGCATCGAGCCGAGCCCGAGCCAGCTGAAAAAAACCATCGATCAACTGCGTGAACTGGACGTGAAAGTGATCTTCTCGGAGATGGACTTTCCCTCCACCTACGTCGACACCATCCAGCGTGAGTCCGGGGTGAAGCTGTATCCGCTGTCGCACATCTCCTACGGCGAATACACCGCCGACAAGTACGAAAAGGAAATGACCGGCAACCTCAACACCGTGGTGCGGGCGATTCAGGAGTCTGGCGCATGACCTCGAAAGAAATCGAGCTACCTGTGGGAGCGAGCTTGCTCGCGAAGGCGCCAGCTCAGGCAACATCATCATTGAATGGCACAGCGCAATCGCGAGCAGGCTCGCTCCTGCAGGGTTCCGGGCCGACGCTGGATTTTGCCGACATCAGCCTGACCCTCGGGCGCACGACAATCCTCGACAACGTGACCTTTCAGGTCCGCCCCGGCAGCGTGCACGCACTGGTCGGCCCCAATGGCGGCGGCAAGAGTTCACTGATCAAGACCCTGCTCGGGCAGATGCCGCATCAGGGCCGCTTGAGCCTGCAATGGCCGGGCGAGCCCGGCACCATTGGCTACGTGCCACAGGCACTGGAATTCGACCGGGGCTTGCCGATGACCGTCGACGATTTCATGGCCGCCATGTGCCAGCGTCGCCCGGCCTTTCTCGGCTTGAGCAAACATTTCGCGGCGGCGATTGGCGAGGCCCTTGAACGGGTCGGCATGCAGGACAAACGCAAGCGCCGCATGGGCGCACTGTCTGGCGGTGAGCGCCAACGGGTGTTGCTGGCCCAGGGGTTGATTCCGCCTCCGCAATTGCTGGTGCTCGACGAGCCGATGTCGGCCCTCGATGAGGCCGGCATTCAAGTGTTCGAACGCTTGCTCGGCGACTGGCGAGCGGCGGGCATCACCGTGCTGTGGATCGAGCACGACCTGGAAGCGGTCGGGCGCCTGGCTGATCACGTCACCGGGCTCAATCGCCGCGTGCTGTTCGATGCCACGCCGCGACAGGCGCTGACACCAGAGCGTCTGTTGACGCTGTTCTCGACCCACCCACGGAGCCATGCCTGATGAGTTACGAAGCTTTTCGCCTGATGGTCCAGGGTTGGGCATCGTCGGGTTATCTGCCCGAGGCGCTGGCCTATGGGTTTGTGGTCAATGCCCTGCTCGCCGGCCTGCTGATCGGCCCGGTGCTGGGCGGCCTGGGGACATTGGTGGTGGTCAAGCGCTTCGCGTTTTTCTCCGAGGCGGTCGGTCACGCCGCGCTCACCGGCGTGGCCGTCGGCATTTTGCTCGGCGAACCCTACACCGGCCCCTACGGCAGCCTGTTCGGTTACTGCCTGCTGTTCGGCATCTTGCTCAACTACCTGCGCAACCGTACCGGCCTGGCACCGGACACCTTGATCGGCGTGTTCCTCTCGGTGTCGCTCGCACTGGGCGCGAGCCTGCTGTTGATTCTGGCGGGCAAGATCAACGTGCACATTCTGGAAAACGTGCTGTTCGGCTCGGTGTTGACGGTGAACGGCAATGACCTGCTGGTGTTGGCCATCGTCGGTTCGCTGGTCATGGCCCTGGCCTTGCCGTTGTACAACCGCATCATGCTCGCCAGTTTCAATCCGCAACTGGCGGCTGTGCGCGGGGTGGCGGTGAAGACCCTGGATTATCTGTTCGTGATTCTGGTGACGCTGATCACCGTTGCCGCGGTGAAAGTCATCGGCGCGATTCTGGTCGGCGCGCTGCTGGTGATTCCGGCGGCGGCGGCACGTTTGCTCAGCCAATCGCTGAAGGGCTTTTTCTGGTGTTCGGTGTTGATCGCCACCGTCAGCACGCTGTGCGGGATTCTCGCGCCGATTGTCTTCGACCTGCCGATTCCGTCCGGCGCCGCGATCATCCTCGTGGCCGGCATCGCCTTCGCCCTGGCCGCCCTCGCGCGCGGCATTGTCCCCAGCCTGAAAGGGAACCTTGGATAAATGATTTTTTCTCTGCGCCAACTGACCCTCGCCGTGGCCCTGTGCGGGCTGGCCACCACGACCTTCGCCGCCGGCAGCGGCAAACCGCTGCGCGTGCTGGCCTCCTTGCCGATTACTTATGGCCTGGGTGAGGTACTGCTCAAAGGCACCGATGTCAGCCTTGAACGCGCCGCGCCGGCCAATCTGCCCGGCAGTCGCCAGACCGCCTACTTCACCGGACGTGGCGCCCCGGCGCTGGCCGGTCTGGCGAACGATGCCGACGCGGTGATCGGCCTGCGCTCACTGTGGCCGGATGACCCGCTGTACCCGATCTCCCGACGCAGCAATATCCGCATCGTCGAAGTCGATGCCGCCCGCCCGGTGGATGGTGCCCTGCCCGGCATTGCGGTACAGCCCGACAACAAGGTCGACGGACTGAACAGCCAGCCCTGGCTCTCCAGCAACAACATGGGACGCATGGCCGATGTGATGGCGGCGGACCTGGTGCGACTGGCTCCCGAGGCCAAGCCGACCATCGACGCCAACCTGGCCACGCTGAAACAGCGCTTGCTCAAGCTCAGCGCCGCCAGCGAGGCGCGACTGGCCGATGCGGACAACCTCAGTGTGATGAGCCTGAGCGATCATTTCGGCTACCTGATCGGTGGTCTCAACCTGGAATTGATCGGTCAGGATGCACGTCCCGATGCCGAGTGGAGCGCCGATGCGCTCAAGCAACTGGGTACAACGCTCAAGGACAACGACGTGGCGGTGGTATTGCATCACCGGCAGCCGTCGGATGTTGTGAAAGCGGTGATTGCCGGAGCGGGTAGCCGCTTGGTGGTGCTGAGTACCGATGCCGAAGATCCGGTGGCGGAGCTGGAGGGGAATGTGGATCTGGTCATCAAGGGGCTGAGTGGCGCGTAACCCCGTGTTGCACACGACATGAAAAAGCCCGCTGACTGTCACCAGTCCAGCGGGCTTTTTCATGTGTGACGAATCAGTGTGCCACAGCCGCCTCGTCCATCTTCTGGCGCAGGCTCAACGGGCGCATGTCGGTCCAGGTCTCTTCGATATAAGCCAGGCATTCCTTTTTCAGGCCGCTTTTGCCCACGGTGCGCCAGCCTTGCGGCACGGCCTTGTAGTCGGGCCAGATCGAGTATTGCTCTTCATGGTTGACCACGACCTGAAAGAGGATGTCCTCGCGGTCGAATACTGAAGTCATGCTGTCTCTCCATCGATGTTGGGCGGGCTACGCCGTGTGCGCAGCCGTTATGTAGAAGGAACGTTGCGCGCAGCGAAAAATTTATAGGTCGCGGGTGGCCGCAGCCAGGGCCCGGCCGAAAATCCCGGTCACCTGATCGATTTCCGCAGCACTGATCACCAGCGGCGGCAGGAAGCGCACCACCGCGCCATGACGGCCACCGAGCTCCAGGATCAAGCCGCGCTTGAGGCATTCACGCTGCACCAGCGGTGCCAGGCGGGCGAAGGCCGGTGGATGACCCTGGGCATCCAGCGCACCCGTCGGATCGACCAGTTCGACACCGAGCATCAAGCCACGCCCACGAATATCGCCCAGTTGCGGGAAGTCCCGCTGCAGGATGCGCAGGTGCTCGGCCAGGCGCTCGCCCATCGCGGCGGCATGCTCGCAGACCTTGTGTTCGACCAGATAACGCATCACCGCGGAACCGGCGGCCATGGCCATCTGGTTGCCACGGAACGTCCCCGCATGGGCACCCGGCAGCCAGGTGTCGAGCCAGTCGCGGTAGACCACCACCGCCAGCGGCAGGCTACCGCCGATGGCCTTGGACATCACCACGACATCGGGAATGATCCCGGCGTGCTCGAAGGCGAACATCTTGCCGGTGCGGGCGAATCCACTCTGGATCTCATCGACGATCAGCGCGACACCCGCCTTTTCGGTGATCCGCCGCACACCGCGCAGCCAGTCCAGATCCGCCGGGATCACCCCGCCCTCGCCCTGCACCACTTCCACAATCACCGCCGCCGGTAGTTGCACACCAGCCTCGGGATCGTTGAGCAGGTTTTCCAGATAACTCAGGTTGGCGTTCACCCCTTGCGCACCGCCGAGCCCGAACGGGCAGCGGTAATCGTATGGATATGGCATGAACTGCACGCCGCTGCCAAGCAAGGCGCCCAAAGGTTTTTTCGGCCCAAGGCTGCCCATCAGGCTCAACGCGCCCTGGCTCATGCCGTGATAACCGCCCTGGAACGAGATCACGGTGCTGCGGCCGGTGGCGGTACGCACCAGTTTCAGGGCAGCTTCCACGGCGTCGGTGCCGGTGGGGCCGCAGAACTGGATCTTCGCTTCAGCGGCCAGCGCAGGCGGCAGCAGACCGAACAGATCCTGAACGAACTGGTCCTTGACCGGCGTGGTCAGGTCCAGGGTGTGCAGCGGCAGTTCATCGGACAGCACTTGTTGGATGGCTTGGATCACCACCGGGTGGTTGTGCCCCAGGGCCAGCGTCCCGGCACCGGCCAGGCAGTCGATGAACGTGCGGCCTTCGACGTCTTCGACATGGATGCCCTTGGCGCGCTTGAGCGCCAGGGGAATGCGTCGCGGATAGCTGCGGGCGTTGGATTCCTGCTGACTCTGACGGGCGAGCAATGGCGATTCGTTGAACTGATAAAGCGTCTCGGCGGACGTCGCCGGCTGCTCTTCGATAAGGCTGGTAGCGACTGACATCTCTCTAACCCTCAATGAAGTTTTCCTGTTCTGGAAACGCATCAGCGCTTGAGGGATTTAGGCGGTAACACGCAAACCTCTGCTCGCGATGGACTCAAGAACACCGCGTGCATTCAGAAAGCACGCGTTTTCGTTTTCGACCATCGCGAGCAGAGCTCGCGCCTACAGTGGCATGTGGTGTTTTCAGACCGGTTGCAGTGGCATCGTCAGCTCGACCCGCAGGCCATCCGGTCGGCTATCGAATTGCAACGTGCAGCCGCAACGCTGGACGATGGCCTGGACAATCGCCAGCCCCAGGCCACAACCGGTGCTCTGGCCGTTGCGCCAGAAGCGCTGGGTCAAGTGTTGCAAATCCTCTTCGGCAATCCCCGGCCCATGGTCGCGCACCACGAACTGCACTCGATTGCCGGTGGTTTCCAGGCTCAACTCCACGGCCTTGTCGGCGGGGGTATGGCGCAGTGCGTTGTCGAGCAGGTTGCGCAGCGCGGCAATCGACAGCACGGCGGGCATTTGTACAGGTGCCGCGGAGACCTTGCCCGGCGCCTGGAACCTGATGCGCTGGCGATCACCGCTCGCCGAGTCCTGGATCGCCAGTTTCGCCACTTGCTCGGCGTTGCACTGCACACCGTCGTCAAACGACAGGCTGCCCTCGACTCGCGCCAGCAGCAGCAATTGCTCGAGGGTGCGGTGCATGCGGTCCGCCCCTTCTTCGGCGCGCGCCAGGGACTGGTCCCGGGCGTTGCCGTCGGTCATGCGCGCCACTTGCAGGTGGGTCTTGATGGCGGTCAGCGGGCTGCGCAGCTCATGGGCCGCGTCCCCGGTCAGGCGGCGCTCGCGTTCGATGGTCTTGCCGATGCGCTGCAGCAACTGGTTCTGGGTTTCCAGCAAGGGTTGCAACTCGCTGGGCAACGGCTGGATCTGCAACGGCTCGAGGGAGTCGGCACTGCGGCGCATCAAGGCGTCACGCATGCGGTTGAGCGGCGCCAGCCCCTGGCCGATGCCCAGCCAGAGCAGGCACAGGCAACCAAGCAGCGCCACGCCCACCGGTACCGAGGCGGCCAGCAGGATCGACATGTTCAACGCCTCGCGTTCGATCTGCCGGTCGGCGGTGGTGATGCGCAGATCGCCCCGGGCCAGGGTGAAACTGCGCCAGGGCGCGCCGTCGATCATCTGATCGTGAAAGCCCAGTTTCTCGGCCTCCAGGGTCTGCTGCGGATCGGTATGGCTGCGGGCAAGGATTTCACCGCGCAGCGAGCTGACCTGACAGGCCATGCCTCCCGGAATGTTCAGTTGTTCGGCGCTGAAGTGGGTGCCCTCGCCCTTGCTCGGCACAGGCGGCAGTTGCTCCATCAGGCCGGCGACCATGCGCGCCGACGCCACCAGGCGCTGGTCGAGGGAAAACATCATCTGATTGCGCAGATCGCTGAGCATCCAGGCCGCGGCCAGGGCCCAGATCAGCGCAAACGCGGCACCGAGCGTCAGGCTCAGGCGCAAACGCAGACTCATCACTTCGATTCTTCTCCGCCATCAGCCGGCCCCAGGCGATAGCCCAGGCCGCGCACGGTCTCGACAATGCCGTTGCCGAGCTTGCGCCGCAGGTGATGGATATGGACGTTGAGGGCGTTGCTCTCCAGTTCGTCGTTGAAACCGTAGACGCTGTCCTTCAATTGCTCGGTGGACAGCACCCGGCCACGGTTATGCAACAAGGCCTGCAGCAGCGACTGCTCGCGACGCGAGAGGTCCACCGGCTGGCCTGCAAGTGTGGTTTCGCGGCTGCTCGGGTCGTAGGTCAGGGCGCCGTGTTCGATCAGGTTGACGCTGCGCCCCGCCACCCGCCGCAACAGCGTGTGCAAGCGCGCAGCAAGCTCACGCAGGTCGAACGGTTTGAGCAGGTAATCATCGGCGCCGGCCTGCAGGCCATCGACACGGTCGGTGACCGAATCACGCGCGGTGAGGATCAGGACCGGCAGTTCCAGGCCTTGATGACGCAATTGCTGGAGCAGCTTGAGACCGTCTTCGTCCGGCAGGCCGAGGTCGAGCACCATGACATCGAACTCCGCGACCTTCAGCATCGCCCGGGCGGCGGACGCGGTGGCGACGTGCTCCACGGTCAGGCCCTGGGCGGTCAGACCGGCGACAATGCCGCTGGCGATCAGCTCATCGTCTTCACAAACCAGTACGTGCATGGCAGATCCCTGATTAAAAACGTGAGTCAAGCAGGTGAGGATTAAGGCTCAATTATGACAAGCCATTTGAATGAGGAGAAGCGCCAGGACCGCCCCGAGCCGTTGTATCAGCTACCACCTGCCCTTTGAACAAGCCTGAAACAACTAACATTTAACCAGGCAATTTAAACAACGAAACAAAGCTCACTGAATAGATCTTTAAAAACTGCATAAAGTCATACAACTGGCGCCCCCCTCACACTATCGCCAGACTGAATATAGATCCAAACCTACCGCTGAATAACATCGATAAACTGAAAGGAATCAGAACATGCGTACATTAAAAAACATGGTCGCCGTCGATTGGCGATCCGGAAAAGATCGTTATTACTTCTTTTTCACAGACACCGAAACCTACACCCGCTTCGATATTGGAGACAACAGCGTTCCTGACGGATACCCAGCATCAGTCACGCCAGATAATTGGGACAGCTTTCACTCGGAGGTCAAAAACCTGCGATTCGGGTTCTCAACCACCAATCTTTACAAGTTCGATGGGCAGGAAGCTTTTGACCGGGATTATCTTCTGCTCTTCTATTACGAAGGCAAAACACCCATGTGCTGCTGGTACGACCAAGATGATGACAAGGTAACTCGCCGTCGACCCGTGGCAACTACTCATTGGCGCCCTATTCTTCCGTACTTTGATAAAATTGTGGCGGGCACATGGTGGGAAACCGGCGGTGCAAACTGGATAGGCAAACCGTCACCCTTTCGATTCCTTATGAGCGACGGGCAGTGTTTCTGGTTTGATATTTATAGGTCGGATGTGCTCCTTCAGCCCATCGATGAACAGACCTGGCCTGGCTTGGCACCGTACAAGGATCGGATTCTCACCGGCGTACAAAATGACCGAACTCTGGCACAGAGTCATTTCCATATCTTCCTGACCAATAATGAGTTCATGACCTATACCATTCCTAATGGCGAACTCGTGCACGGCCCCGAGAAAGTCGATGAACAGACCTGGCCCGGTCTGCTTCGCGACTGAGCCCGGCCACGCCACCGCAGGTAAGCGGTGGTTAATCATCGGTTAATCGCCGCCATCCATTGTGCTTCTCACTTGCACAGGGACAAGGCTTACCCATGCGTCGATTGTTTTTCCTCTTTGCTCTATTGATCTCGGGCCTGGCCCAGGCCAGTACCAATCCGTTCGAAACCAAACCTGACTTTCTTCCGGTCGGCAACGCCTTCATTTTTACTTCCGAACGCCTGGAATCCGGTGAAACCCAGCTGTTCTGGCAGATTGCCGACGGCTATTACCTGTATCAGAAGCGCCTGAAATTCGATGGCCTGCCGGAACAGCACAAACCCGTGCTACCGGAGGGCGAAGCCCACAGCGACGAGTTTTTCGGCGAGCAGCAAGTCTACCGCCAGGGTCTGGAACTGAAGATACCGGCCGGTGCCAGCGGCCAGGTCAAGGTCAGTTACCAGGGTTGTGCCGATGCCGGTTTGTGTTATCCGCCGCAAACCCAAGTCGTGGACCTGGGTAACGTCAATGCGCAGAGCGCGGCCAATGAAGCACCAGACCAGGCGCTGGCCAGCAGCCTGCAACAACGGGCACTGGGCTGGAGCCTTTTGTTGTTCTTCGGCCTTGGCCTTCTGCTGGCCTTCACCCCGTGTTCATTGCCGATGCTGCCGATTCTGGCCGGGTTGATCGTCGGTAGCGGCGCCACGCCCAAACGCGGTTTCGCCCTGGCCAGCAGTTACGTGGTCAGCATGGCGCTGGTGTATGCGGCGATGGGGGTTGTGGCCGCCTCCCTCGGTGCGAACCTGCAAGCCTGGATGCAGAACCCCTGGCTGCTGGGCAGTTTCGCGGCGATATTCGTGTTGCTGGCACTGCCGATGTTCGGTTTCTTCGAACTGCAACTGCCGGTGGCCGTGCGTGATCGACTGGAAAACGTTTCGCGCAATCAGCGCGGCGGCAGCCTGATCGGCGCCGGAGTGCTGGGAGCCCTGTCCGGCCTGCTGGTCGGTCCCTGCATGACCGCACCGCTGGCCGGCGCCCTGCTCTACATCGCGCAAAGCGGTAACGCGCTGCATGGCGGATTGATCCTGTTTGTCATGGGCATCGGTATCGGCGTTCCGCTGCTGTTGCTGGTAACCGTCGGCAATCGCTTCATGCCCAAGCCCGGCGCCTGGATGAACCTGGTCAAAGGCATCTTCGGTTTCCTGTTCCTCGCCACCGCGCTGCTGATGTTGCGCCCGGTGCTGGACGAATCCCTGTGGATCGGCCTGTGCGGTGCCCTGCTGTTGATCACGGCCTACAGCGCCTGGAAGCAGTCGGAAGGTTTCGGCCGTATCGCGCACCTGTTTGGCGCCAGCTCGTTGCTGCTCGGTTTGTGGGGCAGCCTGCTGGTGATCGGGGCGGCCGGTGGCAGTGACGACCCGTTCAAACCGTTGCAGGTCTTCCGTGCCTCGAACCAGGCGGTGGCCGCCGTGCCGGTTGGCCACGATGCCTTCACCACCATCAAGGACCCGCAAGCCTTGCAACGTGAACTCGACGCGGCACAGGCTCGGGGCCAGTGGGTGCTGCTGGACTACTACGCCGACTGGTGCGTGTCGTGCAAGGTCATGGAAAAACAGGTGTTCGGCAAAACCAACGTCATGCAAGCCCTCAGCGATGTGCGCTTGCTCCGCCTGGACGTCACCGCCGACAATGCCGCCAGCCGCGAGCTGCTCGGCCGTTACAAAGTGCCGGGGCCACCGAGCCTGCTGTGGATTGGCGCTGACGGTGAAGAGCGGCGTAGCCGGCGCATCACCGGCGAGGTCGATGCGGAGACTTTCCTGCAACGCTGGACCACCACCCGAGACGCCCGTTAATGCTGACCTTCACCCTCGGCACCTTTGCCATCGCGCTCAATCACCTGCTGCTGATCAGTGCGCTGGCGCTGGCCACTTTTGTCGGCTGGCGGGTCGCCAAGCGTGGCGGCGAAAACCCCGAGTCGGCGCTGTTCAGCCTGTTTCTGCTGGGCATGCTCGCGGCCCGGATCAGTTTCGTGGTGGTGTATTGGACGCACTACCGCAACGATCCGTGGCAGGTCATCGACCTGCGCGATGGCGGCTTCCTCGCCTGGCCCGGGGTGATTGTCGTTGTGCTTGCCACGCTGTATCGAGGCTGGCGTCGCCCGGGTTTGCGCCGTCCATTGGGCTTTGGCGCGGCCAGCGGCCTGGCGTTCTGGTTATTGGCAACGTTCTCCCTGTCGATCTATGAACAAGGCACACGCCTGCCGGAAATCACCCTGCGCAATGCCGCCGGCGAAACCGTGCAGTTGGCCGACTACAAGGGCGGCCCGTTGGTGATCAATCTCTGGGCCACCTGGTGCCCGCCGTGCCGCCGGGAAATGCCGGTGCTGGAAAACGCCCAGCAACAGCGGCCGGACCTGACGTTCCTGTTCGTCAATCAGGCGGAAAGCATGCAGAGCGTGGCGACCTTTCTGGAAACCCAGGGCCTGAGTTTGTCCAACGTGCTGTTCGACGGCGGCGGACGACTGGGCCAGGCCGTCGGTTCCATGGCATTGCCGACTACGCTGTTCTACAACCCCGAAGGTCGCCTGCTGGGCAGCCATCTGGGTGAGTTGTCGGACGCCAGCCTGGCCCGCGCGCTGGAAAATTTCGACACCGTACCCGCCACTTCTTCAAGGAAACTGCCATGCCCCGCCTCCGCCACCTGCTGACCCTGAGCCTCGGTGCCGTCCTGTTGCACCTGCCATCGGTGCAGGCCGAAGAGCTGCCCGATGCCGTCAAGAAAATCGAGGCCAAGGGCGCGAAAATCGTCGGCCAGTTCGATGCCCCCGACGGTTTGCGCGGTTATGCCGCGCAGTATCAGGGCCGCGGTATGGCGCTGTACCTGACACCTGACGGCAAACACGTGTTGCTGGGCAACCTGTACGACGCCGAGGGCAATGATCTGAGCAGCGCGCCGTTGCAGAAACTGGTGTATGCGCCGATGGCCAAGGAAGTCTGGGCCAAGTTCGAAACCAGCAACTGGATCGGCGACGGTAAAAAGGATGCACCGCGCGTGGTGTACCTCTTCAGCGACCCGAATTGCCCGTACTGCAACATGTTCTGGGAACAGGCGCGGCCCTGGGTCAAGGCCGGCAAGGTGCAGTTGCGCCACATCATGGTGGGCATCATCCGCGAAGACAGCCCGGGGAAATCCGCCGCACTGCTCGCCGCCAAAGACCCGGAAAAAGCCCTGCAAGACCACGAAGCCGCCGGCAAGGGCAGTTCGCTCAAGGCCTTGAAGGAAGTGCCGCCAGCCGTTCAGGCAAAACTGGCGGCCAACATGCAATTGATGGAAGAGCTGGAGTTGCAGGCGACACCGGCGATTTTCTACATGGACGACAAGGGGGAACTGCAACAACAGCAGGGCGCGCCGTCGCCGGACAAGTTGGCGAAGATTCTCGGGCCGAAGTAAGTAGTCCGCCGTCGGATTCACGGTGATAACGCTGACGCCATCGCGGGCATGCCCGCTCCCACAGGAGTCTAGGGTGCCCACAAAATATGTGTTCACCACCTGCCCTTGTAGGAGCGGGCATGCCCGCGATGGGGCCAGGACAACCGGCTAAGTTCTCTCAGCTAAAAAATTCAGCAGTTCGGTGGTGACGAACCCGGGATTCTCCAGATTGGAAATATGCCCCGCCTCCGGCACCAATACACACGGACAACCAATCAATTCGGCCATTTCTCGAGCTTCACTCGGTGGCCGAGGCTTGTCCTGGTCGCCGCACATCACCAGTGTGTTCGCTGCGTCCAGTTCGCCCAGTCGTGATAACTGGTCATCGCGTCCAAATGTAATCCGCCCCATCGGCACGATACTTTCACGCAGGCGATCCGCCGGTAGAGCCGCGAGGGAAGCACAAAAATCCCGGTAGAGCGCCGACTGCGAACCAATGCCCGGCCGGAAGAAAATCGGCACCACGATATCCAGCAGTTCTGGCGTGATGACACCAGCCTCTTCGATCTGCTTCAACAGTGAAAAGTAATACTGGCGAGTCGGCTCCGGCTCGGCGCCCAGGTAGCTGTCCATCAGCACCAGCCCGTTGATGCGCTGCGGCGCCGACAGCGCCAGGCGCGCGCCCCACATGCCGCCCACCGACAGGCCGACCAGCGTTATCCGCTCGATGTCCAGATGGTCGAGAAGGAGCAGGGCCTGACGCGCAATGTCATCAAGTGACGTGGTACCGACAGGTATTGGCCCGGATTGGCCATGTCCCCAAAGATCGAGGGCAATCACTCGATACTGCTGCGCCAGCGCCGCAATCTGCGGCGCCCACATACCCTGGTCCCACAGGTAACTACCGGCCAGCAGCACCACCGGGCCGCTGCCTTGATCGATGTAGTGAAGGGCTTGTCCGTCTATCGTTACGAAGGGCATCGACTGTCTCCGCGAGCAAAAATGGGAGCCGGAAGACTGAGCGGCAGACAGTCCATCGTCAACCGTAGGAGTGTGTGCGCTTGTGCCACCGCCTTCGCTGACAAGCCAGCTCCCACAGGTTTTGAGGTGTTCATATCTCATGAGTCCACCACCGAACTTGCAGGAGCCCGCTTGCCCGCGATGAGGTCCCTCCAGCCGCTGGAGACTACAACCCCTCCAGCTCCGCCATCAGGTCATTCAAGCGATCCACCTTCTCCTCGGTGATATCCGTCGCCGCCAGCCCCTCGATGTACCCGGCCAGCTCCTCGACCGTGCTGCATTCGAACATCGCACGCAGCGGCACATCCCGCTGCAGGGTTTTCTGCACCCGTGAGGCGATTTGCGTGGCCAGCAGCGAATGCCCGCCCAATTCGAAGAAGTTGTCGCGAACGCCTACCCGTTCGACCTTCAACACCTCGGCCCAGATGTCAGCCAGGGTCTGCTCCAGTTCATTGCGCGGGGCCTCGTAGTCCTGACTCTGAATCTGGCCGATCTCCAGCGCCGGCAGGGCCTTGCGGTCCAGTTTGCCGTTGGCGTTGAGTGGCATCTTGTCCAGCCATAGCCAGTGCAGCGGCACCATGTATTCCGGCAGTTCGGCGCGCAAGCGTTGCTTGATGCGCTCAAGACTTTCCGCCGGACTCAGCGAGAGGCCCGCCGCGACCAAATAGCCGACAAGGTGCTTGCCATTCACGCCTTCCTGCACGCCAACCGCCGCATCACGAATCTCCGGCTGCTCATGCAGGCGCGCTTCGATCTCACCCAACTCGATGCGGTAGCCGCGAATCTTGATCTGGTGGTCGACCCGGCCAACGTATTCCAGAACACCATCACTGCGACGGCGGGCCAGGTCGCCGGTGCGATACAGGCGTTCACCGGGTGCGCCGAACGGATTTGGCACAAACACCGGGGCGGTGCGCAGCGGATCGCTGACATAGCCGCGACCGACCCCGGTCCCTGCCACGCACAGTTCACCCACCGCGCCCAACGGCACCAGCTCCAGCGCTCCGTCGAGCAGGTACAAACGGTTGTTGTCGGTCGGCGTTCCGATCGGCAGGTAGCTGCCGCGAGTCGACGCCATATCGACACGGAAGAACGCCACGTCGTCCGAGCACTCCGCCGGACCGTAGGCGTTTACCAGGCCGATGTCCGGATAGCGCTGCAACCATTGATGCGCCAGCTCCGGCGGCATCGCCTCACCGGTCGGCAGCATCCAGCGCAGACCGTCGAGGCTCATGCGCTCCTGGGCGAGCATGCCCTGGATCAGCGACGGCACGCTTTCCAGCACGGTGATGCCCTGGGTCGCGACATGCGCCAGCAAGCCCTGGGGATCATGGGCGACGGTGTTCGGCACGATGTCCACCCGTGCGCCGAACAACGGCGCGGCGAGGAACTGCCACACGGAAATGTCGAAGCTTTGCGAGGCGGTCTGGGCGATGACGTCGGCGTCGCTCAGGTTCAGGTACGGCACCTTGCTCAACTGGTTATTGAGCATGCCGCGCTGTTCGACCATCACGCCTTTGGGCAAACCGGTGGAACCGGACGTGTAGATCACGTAGGCCAGGTTGTCCGGGGTGCTGTAAATACCAGGATTGTCCGCCGACAATGCCAGGGCCTGAACCTCCTCCCAGACCAGCAGTCGTGGCCGGCTGACGCAGGCGAATTCGTCGAGCAGAGCCTGCGCCTGTTCACGGCACGCTTCGGTGCACACCAGCAATGGCGTGCGGCTCAGGTCGATGATCCGGCTCAGACGCTGAGTCGGCAGCCCCGGGTCCAGTGGCAGGTAACCCGCCCCCGCCTTGAAGCTGCCGATGATCATGCCCAGCAATTCGAGGCTGCGTTCGGCCAGCAGCGCCACCGGTTGATCGCGCCCGACTCCGGCGGCGATCAGCGCATGACCGAGACGGTTGCTGCGCTGGTTCAGCTCCAGATAACTGTACTGGCGGTCCAGACAACTGGCGGCAATCCGCTGCGGGTGCATCGCGACCTGGGTTTCGAACATCGCAACGTAGCTCTGTTCCAGCGGATAGTCGTGTTCGCTCTGGTTGCAACCATGGATGAGGAAGTCCAGCTCCTCGGTACCCAACAACGGCAGGTCGGCCATGTCGCCATGGAAGCCGTCCACCAGCGCCAGCAGCAATCGCTTGAACTCGCCGAGCATGCGTTCGACCGTGGCCTCATCGAAGTAGCGCTGGTCGTAGGACAGGTGCAAGCCCAGGTCATCCCCCGGATAACACACGGCCGTCAGCGGGAAGTTGGTGTGCGTACGGCCCGAATCCGAGGTCGCGTGGAGGCTTTGCGCTCGGTCCAGCACCGAGACTTCCACCGGGGCGTTTTCAAACACGAACAGGCTGTCGAACAGCGGTTGGCCTTTCGGTAGTTCGCTTTGTTCCTGGATATTCACCAGCGGCAGGTATTCGTATTCACGCAGTTGCATGTTGCTGTCGAGCAGCCCGCTGAGCCACTGGCGCACGCTGCAACGCTGACCGTCCTCGGGCATTTTCACTCGCAGCGCGATGCTGTTGATGAACAGGCCGACGGTGCGCTGCATCTGCGGCATGTCCACCGGACGTCCGGCCACGGTGACGCCGAACAGCACGTCGCGATCACCGCTCATGCGCCGCAGCACCAGCGCCCACGCCGCCTGGGCGAAGGTGTTGATGGTCAACTGATGGGCCTGGGCCAGTTCGCGCAATTGCGCACCGTCACGGGCATCGAGCCTTGTGTAGCAGTCGCCGACGATCATGCCGCCGCTGTCGCCGGCATGTTCGCGCAGCAATGGCCGGTCGCTCGGGATCGGCGTGGTCCGTTCGAAGCCTTGCAGGTTGGTTTTCCACCATTGCCGCGCTTCGGCCAGGCTCTGGCGTTGCAGCCAGCCGATGTAGTCGCGATAGCGCGGCGGCACCGCTAATTGCGCTTCCCGGCCTTCGCCCAGGGCGCTGTAGATTTCGAAGAAATCGTTCATCAGCAGCGAACGGCACCAGGCATCGATGAGGATGTGGTGGTTGCTCATCATGAACCAGTAGCGCGCCGCGCCGACCCGGATCAGGCGCAAGTGGAACGGCGCCTGGTTGAGCAGATCGAAACCCGCCTCGCGTTCGGTCTTGAGCAAGGTTTGCAGCTTCGGCTCTTGCTCGGCTTCGCCAATGTCGCTCCAGTCGAGGTACTCGATCGGCGTGCTGCCCGGTTTGTGGATCACTTGCAGCATGTCTTCGCCGACGTTCCAGCAGAACGACGCGCGCAACGCTTCGTGGCGGGCGATCACTGCTTGCCAGGCCTGGGCGAAACGCTGCGGATCGAGCTCGCTGTTGATGCGATAGCGGTCCTGCATGTAGTACAGGCCGGTGCCCGGCTCCAGCAAGGTGTGCAACAGCATGCCTTCCTGCATCGGGGTCAACGGGTAGACGTCTTCGATGACAGCGGCCGGCACCGGCAGTGCATCCAGTTGCGCCTGATCGAGCTGCGCCAGAGGGAAATCCGACGGCGTCAGGCCGCCCGCGTCATCGCGCAGGCAATGCTCGATCAGGCTGCTCAACTCGCAGAGGTAGGCATCGGCCAACTCGCCGATGGTTGTCGGATCGAAGCGTTCGGCACTGAACGTCCAGCGCAACACCAGTTCACCGCCATACACCTGACTGTCGACGCTCAGCTCGTTGGGCAACGGCGCATTGGCATCGTGGGCCGCGCCGATGGCTTCATCCAAAGGATGGAACAACGCGTCGGACCCGAAGCTCTGGTCGAACTGGCCAAGGTAGTTGAAGGTGATCGGTGCCTGCGGCAACGCCGCCATGCTGTGGCGACTCGGTTCATCGGCGAGGTAGCGCAGCACGCCATGACCGAGGCCTTTGTGCGGCACGGCGCGCAATTGCTCCTTGATCGCCTTGATCGACGCGCCCTGCCCGGCGGCCTCTTCGACGTTCGACGGCGTCAGGCGCAGCGGATAGGCGCTGGTGAACCAGCCGACGGTGCGGGTCAGGTCGATCTCGTCGAACAGCGCTTCGCGGCCGTGGCCTTCCAGTTGAATCAGCGCCGATGGCTGACCGCTCCAGCGGCACAGCACCCGGGCCAATGCGGTCAACAACAAGTCGTTGACCTGGGTGCGATAAGCACTCGGTGCCTGTTGCAGCAACTGCCGCGTACGCTCGCTGTCGAGACGCACGCTGACAGTTTGCGCGTGGCGGTTCTGCCGTCCGCCATCAGGGTGATCGCAGGGCAAACCGGCTGTTGGCCCGGCCAGTTGCGCCTGCCACCAACCCAGTTCTTCACGCAGGGACTCACTGCCGGCGTAGGCCTGCAAGCGAGCAGCCCAGTCCTTGAAAGCGCTGGTTTTCGCCGGCAGTTTCACCGCCTGCTGCGCATCCTGTTGGCGGTACACCGTTTGCAGATCATCCAGCAGCACCCGCCACGACACTCCGTCCACCACCAAGTGGTGAATGGCGATAAACAAACGCTGCTGGCTTTCAGGTCCATCGACCAGCAATACGCGCAGCAACGGCCCCTCTTCCAGGTCAAGACTGCGTTGAGCATCGGCGAACAGGGCGGCGCACTTGTCCATCGACGAAACCCGCACTTGCCACAGCACCGGCGCATCGCAGATCGGCTGGTGCATGGCCTGCCATTGACCGGCGACCTTGCTGAAGCGCAGGCGCAAGGCGTCGTGCTGTTCGATCAGCGCCAGCAGCGCTTGCTCCAGACGATGAGGCTCCAGGACCGCCGCCGGCTGCAGCAGCAACGCCTGGTTCCAGTGCTGGCGTTGCGCGATGTCGGTGTCGAAGAACCAGTGCTGGATAGGCGTCAGGTGCGACTCGCCCATGATCAGGCCCTGCTCGGCGCTGATCTGCTCGCTGCGAGTGGCGACGGCGGCGAGGGTCTGCACCGTCTGGTGCTGGAACAGGTCGCGAGGGCTGAAGTGGATGCCCTGCTGCCGCGCCCGGCTGACCACCTGGATCGACAGGATCGAGTCGCCGCCCAGTTCGAAGAAGTTGTCGTTCAGACCCACCTGAGCGACGTTCAGCACGTCGCACCAGATCTGCGCGAGCGTGACTTCGAGCTCGTTGCTCGGCGCCACGTAATCCTGGCGATTCGACTCCGGGTCCGGCGCCGGGAGCGCGCGGCGGTCGAGTTTGCCGTTGGCGGTCAGTGGCATGCTCGCCAGCAGGATCAGGTGCGCGGGCACCATGTAATCGGGCAATTGCGATTTCAAATGGGTCTTGAGCGACTCACGCAATGCGCTTTGTTGTGCTTCGTCCTGTTCGGCAACATCGGTCACCAGGTAACCGGCCAGTTGCTTGCCGCTCGGGGCATCCAGCGCCAACACCACGGCTTCACGGATCGACTCGTGCTCCAGCAGACGGGTTTCGATTTCACCGAGTTCGATGCGGAATCCGCGAATCTTCACTTGATGGTCAATACGACCCAGGTACTCCACCAGGCCATCGGCACACTGACGCACCAGGTCGCCGGTGCGGTAAATACGCCCGCCGTCTTCTGCGAACGGATCCGCCACAAAACGTTCAGCCGTCATCCCCGGTCGCTGGTGATAACCCTGCGCCAGCCCCGCGCCACCGACGTACAACTCCCCCGTCGCGCCTTGCGGCACCAACGCCAGATCGGCATCGAGAATGTAGGCCACGCGGTCGCCGATCACGCTGCCGATCGGCACGCTGCCGACGCCATCCTGCAGCACTTCGGGCGCCAGGCTGGCCAGCGGCATGACCACGGTCTCGGTCGGGCCGTAGGCGTTGAAGAACTGGCTCGGCGTGAACGCTGCGCGAATGCGCGACAGGTGTTCACCGGTCAGCGCTTCGCCGCCGGTGATGATCATGCGCACCGGCAGGGTCTGGTCCCGGGTCGCCAGCCATTGCGCCAATTGGCTGCCATAGCTCGGCGTGAAACCGAGCACATTGATCCGGTGACGACGGATCAGGTCACAGATTTCTTCCGCGTCCCACTGTCCTTGAGCCCGCAGCACCACTTGCGCGCCGCTGAGCAGCGGCACCAGCAAACGCTCGGTGGCGGCGTCGAAGTTGATCGAATAGAAGTGCAGTTCGCAGTCGTCGGCGCGCATGCCGAAACGCTCGATCACCGCGCGGCAATGCATGGCGATTTCACCGTGGGACACCACCACGCCCTTGGGTTTCCCGGTCGAGCCCGAGGTGTAGATCAGGTAGGCCTGATGCTGCGGCAAGCTGATCAGCGGCAGCTCGGTGACCGGGTAACGGGCGAGCGCGGCCGCGTCTTCTTCCACGCACCAGCGGCCAACCGTTGGCGGTAGCTCGCCGAGCGCCTTGAACATCGCCGCATCGCTGAGCAGCAAACCGACGCCGCTGTCTTCGATCATGTAATGCAAGCGGTCCAGCGGGTATTCCGGGTCCAGCGGCACATACGCACCGCCGGCCTTGAGGATCGCCAGCAAGCCGATGACCATCTCCAGCGAACGTTCCAGCGCCAGCCCCACACGCACCTGCGGTCCGACGCCACGCTCACGCAGCATCCAGGCCAGGCGATTGGCGCGGCTGTCGAGTTCGGCGTAGCTCAGGGTCTGCCCGGCGAAAGTCAGGGCCGGCGCGTCCTGGCGCATCAGGGCTTGCTCGGCGAACAGATGGTGGATGCATTGATCCAGCCGATGTTCGCCCGCCTCGACGCCGAGGCTGTCGAGCAGACGTTGTTGTTCGCCGGATGCCAGCAGCGGCAACTCGCTCAGGCGCTGTTGCGGATCGGCGATCAGCGCCTCCAGCAGATTGCGCCAATGCCCCGCCATGCGGGCGATGCGCGGTTCGTCGAACAGGTCGGTGCTGTAGGTCAGGCAGCAACCGAGGCGATGGTCGAGGTCGGTGACTTCCAGGTTGAGGTCGAACTTGGTCGCGCGGGCATCGTTGGCCAGGTACTCGACCGTCATGCCGGCCAGGGTCCGGCTTTGCTGGAACTCCCAGCGTTGCACGTTGCACATCACCTGGAAGAGTGGGTTGTAGGCCGCGCTGCGCGGTGGCTGCAAGGCTTCCACCAGATGGTCGAACGGCAGATCCTGATGGGACTGGCCCTCGATCACCGTATGGCGCACCTGCTCGAACAGTTCGCCGACAGACATCTGCCCGTCGAGCTGGCAGCGCAGCACCTGGGTGTTGAGGAATGCGCCGATCAGCCCTTCGCTTTCCGGCCGGATGCGGTTGGCCACCGGCGCGCCGATGCGCAGATCGGTCTGGCCGCTGTAGCGGTACAGCAGCGTCGCCAGGGCGGCGGTCATGGTCATGAACAGGGTCAGGCCGTGTTGCGCATTGAAGGCGCGGACCCGTGCCGCAAGATCATCGCTCAGGTCGAAGCGGTACAACTCACCCTGATGGCTTTGCACCGGCGGGCGCGGACGGTCGGCCGGCAACTCCAGCAGCGGGTGTTCGCGGCCCAGTTGCGTGGTCCAGTAGTCGAGCTGGCGCTGACGTTCGCCGGACTCCAGCCACTGCCGCTGCCACACGCTGTAGTCCAGGTACTGCACCGGCAACGGCGCGAGCGGCGACTCACGTTCATCGACATAGGCTTCGTACAGCGCGCTCAGCTCCCGGGCAAAGATGTCCATCGCCCAGCCTTCGGTGACGATGTGGTGCAACGTCAGCACGAGGTAGTGTTCCTGCTCGGCGGTCTTGACCAGGCACGCGCGCAGCAAGGGGCCGGTTTCCAGATCGAACGGCTGGTGCGCTTCATCGTCGGCCAGTTGCTGGACCTGCCACTCGCGGCCGTCGGCATCCAGCGCAGTGAAATCCTTCCACGCCATGCGCACTCCGGTTTGCGTGTGCACCTGCTGGCGGGCGACGCCGTCGATGCTCGGGAAGGTGGTGCGCAAGGTTTCGTGACGCATGATCAAGGCTTGCAGCGCCGCTTCGAAACGCGCGACATCCAGCACGCCGCGCAGCCGCGCCATGCCGCCGACGTTGTAGGCCGGGCTGTCCGGCTCCATCTGCCAGAGGAACCACATGCGCTGCTGAGAATACGACAGCGGCACCGCCTGACTGCGGTCGACTTTTTCAATCGGCGGCTGTTTGTTGGTGCTGCCGCTGGCCTGGATCAAGCGAACCTGTTCGGCAAATGCACCCAGTTCGCTGTGCTCGAACAGCGCTCGCAGTGGCAACTCGACGTCGCAGGCCTGACGGGTACGGGAGATGATTTGCGTGGCCAGCAGCGAGTGGCCGCCGAGTGCAAAGAAATCATCGCGCAGACCGACTTGTGCCAGGCCCAGCACCTGGCGCCAGATAGCGGCGATCTGTCGTTCCAGTTCGCTCACCGGCTCGACGTGTTCGCGCACCTGCCATTGCGGCTCCGGCAAGGCGCGGCGGTCGAGTTTGCCGCTTGGGCCCAGGGGCATTTCTTCCAGGCGCATCAGCTGTGCCGGGACCATGTACTCCGGTAGCTCTGCCGCCAGCGCCGCTTTCAGGCGAGCCGTCTGCGCATCGATGGCTTCGCTGGTGTCGGTGGCGGTGAAGTAACCGATCAGTTGCCCGCCCGCCGACGTTTCGCGCACCAGCACCACCGCTTGGGCGACACCCTCCTGCGCCAGCAGGCGTGCTTCGATTTCTTGCGGCTCGACGCGGAAGCCGCGCAGTTTGACCTGCTGATCGAGGCGTCCGAGATATTCAATCACGCCATCGCCCATCCAGCGTGCACGGTCACCGGTGCGGTACAGGCGTGCGCCATGCTCGCCCAACGGATCGACGACAAAGCGTTCGGCGGTCAGGCCCGGACGGCCCAGATAGCCGCGGGCCAGGCCCACGCCGCTGATGCACAACTCACCCGGCACGCCGGCCGGCACCGGATTGAGCTCGCTGTCGAGCACGCGGCAGATCACATTGCCCAGCGGCCGGCCAATCGGCGAGCGTTCGCCGTCAGCGCCGGAGCACTGCCAGTGCGTGACGTTGATCGCGGTTTCGGTCGGGCCGTAGCGGTTGTGCAGCTGTACCGCCGGCAGTTGCGCCAGCACGCGGTTGCGCAGCTGCGCAGGCAAGGCTTCGCCGCCGGAGAACACCCGGCGCAGGCTGGAACATTGGGCACTGAGCGGTTCGTCGATGAGCAGCGAAAGCAGTGGCGGCACGAAGTGCAACGTGGTCACGCCATGCGCTTGCACAAGCTGTGCGATGCGCTGCGGATCGCGGTGTTCGCCAGGGCCGGCGATCACCAGTCGTGCACCTGTGATCAGCGGCCAGAAGCACTCCCACACCGACACGTCGAAGCTGATCGGCGCCTTTTGCATCAGCACATCGGTTTCGTTCAGTTGATAGGTCTGCTGCATCCATTGCAGGCGCTCGGCCAGCGCCGCGTGGGTGTTGCCGACGCCTTTTGGCTGGCCGGTGGAGCCGGAGGTGTAGATCACATAGGCGAGGTTGTCACCGTGCAGGTGCAGGCCCGGCGACTGGCTCGGCCAGCTCTCCAGGTGCAAGGCATCCATGGCGATCACGCTGACGCCGTCGCTGGCCGGCAACCGGTCGAGCAGTTCAGTCTGGGTCAGCAGCAGTTCAACGCCGCTGTCGTTGAGCATGTAGGCCAGGCGGTCGGCCGGGTAGTCCGGATCCAGCGGTACATAGGCACCACCGGCCTTGATGATCGCCAGCAGGCCGATCAGCAGTTGCGGCGAACGTTCGCAGGCGATGGCCACGCAGACATCCGGGCCGACGCCCTTGTCGCGCAGGTAATGGGCCAGGCGGTTGGCGCGGGTGTGCAGTTCGGCGAAGTCCAATTGACCGCCGTCCCACAAAAGTGCGGTGCGCTGCGGGGTCAATCGGGCTTGTTCGTTGAGCAGCTCCGGCAGCCATTGGCTGGCAGGTGCGCACGGCGCAACGGACCAGTTGGCTTGCTGATCGTGCTCGGGTTCAGTCAGCAGTTGCAGATCGCCGAGGGCCGTTTGTGGGCGCTCGCAGACTTCACCCAACAGGTTGGCGTAATGCTCGGCCAGACGCTCGATGGTCGTCGCATCGAACAACTCGCTGGCGTAGTCGAAGGACAGGCTCAAGCGACCGTTGCGATCTTCTTCACTGTGCAACTGCAGATCGAACTTGGCTTCGCGGCTGTGCCACGGCAGCTCTTCGGCCAGTAACCCCGGCAGGCGTTTCAAGGCACTGAGGTCGCGCTGCTGGTGGTTGAACATGACCTGGAACAGACCCTGCTCGCGAGCCTGCGGGAAGGCTTCAAGCAATTGCTCGAACGGCAGGTCCTGATGCGCTTGCGCACCCAATGCCGCCTGACGGGTTTGCCCCAGCAGTTCAACGAATGGCTGGCGTGAATCCACCTCGGCGCGCAGCACCTGGGTGTTGATGAAAAAGCCGATCAAGCCCTGGGTTTCCAGGCGTGGCCGGTTGGCGTTCGGTACGCCGATGCGGATGTCACGCTGGCCGCTGTAGCGATGCAACAACGTCTGGAACGCGGCGAGCAACAGCATGAAGGAAGTTGATTCATGAGCCTGGGCGGTCTGGCGAATCGCATTGCTCAGGGCCGCGCCCAGACGCACCGTGTGGCGGGCGGCGCTGTGCTGTTGTTGTGCCGAGCGCGGATGGTCGGTGGCCAGGTTCAGGGTCGGATGTTCATCGCCCAAGCGGTCTTTCCAGTAGGCCAGTTGCCGCTCACCCTCCCCTTGCGCCAGCCATTGGCGCTGCCAGCTGCCGTAATCGGCGTACTGCGTCGGCAATGGCGCCAGCAGCGCTTGCTGGCCCTGGGAAGCCGCCGCATACAGGCGCGAGAACTCGTCGATCAGCACATTCAGCGACCAGCCGTCGGCGATGATGTGGTGCAGGGTCACCAGCAACTGATGATCCTCATCGTCGAGGCGTACGAGCGTCACCCACAGCAGCGGCCCCTGTTGCAGATCGAACTGGGTACGGGCTTCGTCCTCGCGGATTTGCACTGCGCGGGCTTCACGCTCGGCAGCCGGCAGGTCACTGATGTCGATCATTTGCAGGTTGAATTCAGTGGCCGGATCGACCTGTTGCAACGCCACGCCATCACGCTCGAAGAATCGCGTGCGCAGGGATTCGTGGCGCTCGATCAACTGCTGGAAACTGCCGCGCAACGCGTCCTCATCCAGCTCGCCACGCAAGCGCAAGGCACCCGGAATGTTGTAGGCGCTGCTGTGCGGGTCGAGTTGCCAGGTGATCCACAAACGGTTTTGTGCCAGCGATTGCGGCATTGGTTGCTGGCGCGACAGCGCAGTGATCGCGCCCTGGGCCAGGCCACCGTCCTGCTGCTGACGGGCCACGACATCAGCGAATGCGCCGAGGGTCGGCGCTTCGAACAGCAGGCGCAGGTTCAACTCCAGCCCCAGCTCCTCACGCAGGCGCGCCACCACTTGCGTCGCGGCGATGGAGTTGCCGCCGAGCAGGAAGAAATGATCGTCGGCGCCCACCTGCCCAACCTGCAACTGTTCGCACCAGATGCGACCGATGAGATCTTGCAGCTCGGAGCCCGACTCGACCAGCCCTGCACTTTCGGCGCTGGCCGACGGGAATACCGCATAGCTGTCGAGGCTGCCATCCGCCAGGCGACTGCGGCACGCCGAGCGCTGCAATTTGCCGCTGGAGGTCTTGGGCAGCGCACCCGGGTTGAGCAGCACCACCACGCTCGGTGCCTCCTGATACGCCTCGGCGACGGCCTGGCGAATGGCTTTGATCAGGGATTCGGGCGGCAGGATTTTCTGCACGCTGCGGCTGATTTCGGCGGCGATGCCGATGCCTTCCTGACCATCGACAGTGACGGCAAAGGCGGCAACGCGGCCCTTGCGCACCACTTCCACTTCACGTTCGACGGTCTGCTCGATGTCCTGCGGATACAGGTTGTGCCCGCGCACGATCAGCATGTCTTTCAGGCGGCCGGTGATGAACAGTTCACCGTCGCGCATGAAACCCAGGTCGCCGGTGCGCAGCCAGGTCTGGCCAGCGTGCTGGACGAAGGTCTTGGCGGATGCCTCGGGGTTGCGCCAGTAACCGAGGGCGATGCTCGGCCCGCTGGCCCAGACTTCGCCGACGACGTTGTCGGCCTGTTCGCTGAGCGAGACCGGGTCGATGATCAGCACGGCGTGAGCCGGCTGGCTGCTACCACAGCTCATGATCGGGCTGCCCTCGCCCGCTTCGACCCGGTTCTGCGCCAGGGCCTGATCGTCCACCCGCAGGTTGCCGATGCCTTCGCCGCGCGGCGTGCCGGCCACGAACAGCGTGGCCTCAGCCAGGCCATAGGAGGCCATGAAGCTGTCCGCGCTGAAGCCGCAGGTCGCGAACTTCCCGGCGAAGCGTTCCAGGGTGTCGAGGCGAATCGGTTCGGAACCGGAATACGCCACGCGCCAGCCGCTCAGGTCGAGCCGTGCCAGGGCCGACTCGCTGACCCGCTCACTGCACAGGCGATAGGCAAAATCCGGCCCGCCGCTGATGGTGCCGCCGTATTCGCTGATCGCCTCCAGCCAGCGCAATGGCCGGCCGAGGAAGTACGCAGGCGACATCAACACACAAGGCACGCCGCTGAAAATCGGCTGCAGCAGGCCGCCGATCAGGCCCATGTCGTGGTACAGCGGCAGCCAGCTGACGATCACGTCGTCAGGGTTGAGGTCGATGCCGAAACCGTGACGAATCAGCAACTCGTTGGCCACCAGGTTGCCGTGGCTGACTTGCACGCCCTTGGGCAGCGCGGTGGAGCCGGAGGTGTATTGCAGGAACGCGATGTGGTCGTCCTGCAAATCCGCTGCGACCCAGCGTTCGGCCAGCGCCTCGTCGAGGGTATCGACACACAGCAACGGCGGCGCCCCTTCGATTTGCTGCAACGCATCGCGCAGGCCGGCGCTGGTCAGCAGCAGGCGCGGCTGGGCATCGCTGATGATCGACAGCAGGCGTTCCTGGTGATGACGGCGCGCCGATTCCGGCGGGTAGGCCGGCACCGCGATCACTCCGGCGTACAGGCAACCAAAGAACGCCGCGACGTAATCCGGACCGCTGGGGAACAGCAACACGGCGCGATCGCCGAAATCCGCCTGAGCCTGCAATGCGCCGGCAATCATCCGCGCCCGTTGATCCAGCTCGCGATAACTGAGCACCACAGCGTGTTCCGGGGTCTCGGCGAGAAAACGCAGGGCCACCCGATCCGGCGTCAGGGCCGCGCGGCGCTGAAGGGCTTGGACCATTGTGCTGGGGAGTTCGAACGCGTCGGTCATGAGGTTTCCTGCCTGATTTCGGCTTGCAATTGGAATCGGTTTTCTGACGTCGCACCCTGATCGAGGGCGCGCGGGACGCGGTCTTCGCCGACCGCGCAAGGCATTGGCAATGCGCTTGTGACCGGGGCTGCTGCCCGGTGCCATTCACCAATGAGAACGGATGACGTCTTGGAATAATTAGTCGTCGGGCTGCAACACCAGGCGTGTTGAGGGGGCGTCAACGTGTCGCAGTTCGCACTCTGCGCCTTTGTAGTGCATTAGTTCTTTTTCTCATTTGACAATCATTATCATTAAGCCTAATTTGTCGCTCGATTGTGCAGGACGGCCCCCCCGGTTTCTCCCCCGTCCCACTAACCTTTTGGCAGCAGGGTGATTTCCATGATGGAACCAGTGTCCACAAGCAGGTGCGATACACCGCTACTTCAGGCATTCGTCGATAATCGACTGATTCTGGTGAAGATCGCAGCCCGTATTACCGGTTGCCGCTCGCGAGCCGAGGATGTGGTGCAGGACGCGTTTTTCCGGTTGCAATCGGCACCGCCGATCACCAGTTCGATCAAGGCCCAGCTCAGCTACCTGTTCCAGATCGTGCGCAACCTGGCGATCGATCACTACCGCAAGCAGGCGCTGGAGCTGAAGTATTCCGGACCTGAAGAGGAAGGGCTGAACGTGGTGATCCAGGGTGCGTCACCGGAAACTTCGCATATCAACTTCTCGACGCTGGAGCACATTGCCGATGCGTTGACCGAGCTGCCGAGCCGCACCCGCTACGCCTTCGAGATGTATCGCCTGCACGGCGTACCGCAAAAAGACATCGCCAAGGAACTCGGCGTCTCGCCGACCCTGGTGAACTTCATGATTCGCGATGCACTGGTGCACTGCCGCAAGGTGTCGGGCACGCGTGGTGATATGGCTGCTCGCCAGTAAAATCCGGGATCTGCATCGCGCCCATCGCGAGCAAGCTCGCTCCCACAGGTTCAGCGCACACCCTGTGGGAGCGAGCTTGCTCGCGATGGGGCACTCAAGAACACCAAAGATCTTGAGTATCAAGCCAGCCTGCACCGGTCAAAAAACCGCTCCCGCCCCAACACCATCAAGGCCGCACGCTTGTGCGGGAAGTCGAACTCTTTCTCGCAGTGAAAACACTGGTTCTGCATATACCCGATCATCTTCGCGTTATCGGCGCGCGGTTCGGCAACCACCCGCTGCGTGCGCGGATCATCGAGAAACAGGTAATGCACCAGCGCCGATAACCAGCTCGCCACCTTGTGCGGACCGCGATGGTTTTCTTCGCCCACCAGCATGTGAATGCCACGGTCGTAATCGCCGGCATCGTAGAAAGGTGCGATGCGATCTTCCTTGGCCCAATAGGCTTCGAAGTAAGCGAACGGCTGATCGTCGAAACACCCGATCAGCGTCAGGGTGTGCGGATCGGCCGCGAGTTTGCCCAGGCATTGGCGATGCTGTTCGAGGCTGCCCTCCTCCTGCCAGAAACTGGCGACGCGCGGGCTGTTCTGCCAGCGATTGAAACGCGCCAGGTCTTGCTCGATTTCCAGCGTGCGCAGGGAAACCCAGGCGCCCAGCCGGGCATCGAAGCGTCGATACACCTCACCCCGGGGTTTCACCGCTCGCAGCGGATGACGCTTGCCACCGGTGATGACCATTTGCTGCGGGTAACTGCCGGTCAACGAATGGCCCAGCCATGGCTGCGGCAACTGCCAGAACAAGGTGCGCTCGCAGAAATACTGGCCACTCACGGGCGTCGAAATCAGCAAACCGCTCAGCAGCGCTTCGCTCGGTACCTCTTGCAGTTGCCAAATCAGGCGCTGACAGTCGGGGTCGCGAGCGAACAGCCAATAGCAGGCCGCCCATATCGCTTGTCCTTCGGGGCGACTGAAACGCTCGAGCAATTGCACCTGCAACTCGGGGCCAGGGCTCAGCTGCAGGGTGAGCAACGGTTGCCCTTCCAGGCTGAGGCTCAGGCGGCCTTGCGTTTCATCGGCGGCAAGACGGCTGCCGGTCGGCAGACACAGGTCAGTCAGGTCATTCAGATTGGACATGGGGCGGGCTCACGATAGTCGTCGACAGTTCAACGAGGTGACGTCAGCCACGGCGGGAAATTTAGGGGGAAACCGTCAATTGGCGACTTGAGCTGCCGGTTCGTCGTGCGGCACCGGCACCACCGCAATCTTGTACGGATCGAAAATCCTCAGCATCTGGCCATTGTCCCGCAAGCCTTGCAACAACTTGCCGAAGGCCTCGCCGCTGATGGGCGCGGCCGGGCGCAGGATGGCGTAGTGGTGATAGACCTGATCGATGCGATCGGACACCAGCAGCTCTTTGGCGACATTCAGATTGCGCAAAAAATAGTCATTGAGGTAGGAGCGCGTGACCAGGGCGATGTCGGCGCGACCGCGTAATACCATCAGCAGATTGCTGTCATGGGAATAGGTCAGCGTGGCGTTGTAGTTTTGCGCCAGGTACCGGGGCTCGGCATTGAAGTTGGCGAACTCGTAGTGATAGCCGCTGAACAGTGCCAGGCGCTTGCCGCTCAGGTCGGCAAAATAGCTTTGCTGCCGATCGGGCAGGCGTTGCGCGACAAAAATCTCGGCGTCTTCGAGCCCCATGTCGACGGCGCTATGGGGAATGTCTTCCCAACCCCAGGCCGGATTTTCAAAGATGGCCATGTCGATCCGGCCCTGCTTGAAGTCACCGAAGCGCCGTGGAATGGAGGTGGGCACCAGGACAAACTGATAGTCGTTTTGCGCTGCGTTGAGGGCCTCGACCAGTTGCGGCAACAACCCGGTATCGGCCCCGGATTCCGGGCGCACGGTATAGGGCGGAAAGTGCGCGGCACCAATGCGCACCAGTTGCGCAGCCTGGGATGGCAGCACCGTTAATGCCGCAAGCGTCGCCAGCAAAAGCCGCGAGGCTGTCCGAATTGGCGAACCCATCAAAACAAGTCCACTCCCCAATAAAACGGCATCAATGCCTTCAAGCCAGGCGTTTTCGTCCAGTTAGCCAGTTTAATGCTGCCCAGCACAAGCCTATTGCTGGTCTTTCAACACCAGAATCAACGCTTCTTCGGCCAACTGATCGAGGCTCATGCTGCCGCCGGCGCGAAACCAGGTGGTGGTCCAGGACAACGCGCCGGTCAGGAAGCGTCGGGTGATGAACACATCGCCGCGAATGAACCCGGCGGTCCTGGCTTCGCCCAGTACTTGCAGCCAGATGTCTTCGTAGATGTCGCGCAACTCCAGGACCTTGGCCTGGCCCTCTTCGGACAGTGAGCGCCATTCGTAGACCAGCACCGCCATGGCCTCGCCGCTGCCGCCCATGATCGACTGCAATTCACAGCGGATCAGCGCCAGCACCCGCTCGCGCACATTGCCGGCGTCGGCGATGGCCGCACGCATCAACGCGGTATTGTAGCGTATGGTTTCTTCCATCACGGCGCGCAGGATTTCGTCCTTGCTCTTGAAGTGATGAAAAATACTCCCGGACTGAATGCCCACGGCACCGGCCAGGTCGCGCACGGTCGTGCGTTCATAGCCTTTATTGCGGAACAGGTGGGCGGCCACTTGCAGCAGCTTGCCACGGGCGCTGTCCGGGTCGGTCAACTGGCCGTCGTCGACCAATTCACGCATGACCCTCAGGGCTTTTTGCTCGTCCACCCGTTCTCTCCTACAGTCGATCAATCAATAACGCCGAGCCCCCCGAAAACACCGGGGTTGCGCGGGCAATTTAAGCTGACGGATGGAACCAAGCAAGCGCTTGGGCAGAAGAAAATCAAGTCATTTACAAACCAAGCGCTTGCTTGGTAATGTCGATACACTTCGGTTGGAGGTGGCTATGGAAAGGACTGCGCCCAAAACAATTCGCATCGGTTGCGCCAGCGCCTTCTGGGGCGATACCTCGACCGCTGCCGCGCAACTCGTGGAACACGGGCATCTGGACTATCTGGTCTTCGATTACCTGGCCGAAATCACCCTGTCGATCATGGCCGGTGCGCGGATGAAAGATCTCCGGGCCGGGTATGCGGGCGACTTCATCGAAGTCCTCGCGCCCTTGCTGCCGCAGCTCGCGCAGCACAACATCCGGGTCATCAGCAATGCCGGCGGGGTCAATCCCCAAGCCTGCGCCGCCGCCCTGCAAGCGGCCTGCGACAAGGCCGGGGTGGCGCTGAAGATCGCCGTGCTGCTGGGTGATGACCTGCAACCGCAATTCAAACAGCTGGGCAGCCAGGGCATTCACGAAATGTTCAGCGGCGCGCCCCTGCCATCGATGTGCGTGTCGACCAATGCCTACCTCGGCGCCCCCGGCATTGTCGAAGCCCTGCGGCTGGGCGCGGACATCGTGATCACCGGGCGCGTGGTCGACAGCGCGGTGGTCAGCGCCGCGCTGGTGCATGAGTTCGGCTGGTCGTGGCACGACTACGACAAGCTCGCCCAGGCGGCATTGGCCGGGCACATCATCGAATGCGGCGCCCAGTGCACGGGCGGCAACTTCACCGATTGGCGCGACGTGCCCGACTACGAACACATCGGCTTTCCCATCGTCGAAGTCAGCGCCGACAGCCAGTTCATCGTCAGCAAACCGCAAGGCACCGGCGGGCTGGTCACGCCACTGACGGTGGGCGAGCAGATGCTCTACGAAATCGGAGACCCGCGGGCGTATCTGCTGCCCGATGTGGTGTGCGACTTCACTCAGGTCAAACTGCTGCAACAAGGCAAGAACGCGGTGCAGGTGCACGGTGCCAAGGGCCTGGCGCCGACGGCTCAATACAAGGTCAGCGCCACGTACCCCGATGGTTTTCGCTGTACCGCCAGTTGCCTGATTGCCGGCATCGATGCCGTCGACAAGGCACGGCGCGTTGGCGATGCGATCATCAACAAGACCTCGGAAATGTTCCGCCAGCGCGGCTGGGTGCCGTACAGCGACGTGAGTATCGAGTTGCTGGGCAGCGAGGCCACCTACGGTCCCCACGGCCAGCGCCAGGACAGCCGCGAAGTGGTGATCAAGCTTGCCGTGCGCCATCCCGACAAGCAGGCATTGATCGTGTTCTCCCGGGAAATCGCCCAGGCCGCCACCGGCATGGCGCCGGGGCTGACCGGCATTGTCGGTGGCCGGCCGACGGTGTATCCGCTGATCCGGCTGTTCTCCTTCCTGATCGACAAAACCGCCTGCACGCTGGAGATTGATTTCATGGGCCAGCGCCACGGGTGCGCCCTGCCCGCCCTCGATGTGCTCGACCCGCTGGACCTGCCAGCCGCGCTCGCGCCGCCGAAACCGACTGGCCTGGCCGACGCCAGCGTGGCCCTGGTCAAACTGGCGGTCGCCCGCTCCGGCGACAAGGGCAACCACAGCAACATCGGTGTCATGGCCCGCGAGCCCGAATTCCTGCCCTGGATCGCCGAAGCCCTGACCCCGGAAGTGATCGTCGACTGGATGGGCCACGTCCTCGACCCGATCCACGGGCGGGTCGAACGCTGGTACTTGCCTGCCAGCCACAGCCTGAACTTCCTGCTGGAAAATGCCCTCGGCGGCGGCGGTGTCGCCAGCCTGCGCATCGATCCGCAAGGCAAGGCCTTCGCCCAGCAACTGCTGGACATCCAGATCCCGGTGCCACAGCGCATCGCCGACCAGTTCAACTAGAGGATTGCCGCCATGGCCTACGATTCGATTTTCAAAGCCGATCTGTTTGCCGGCCAAAACATCATCGTCACCGGTGGCGGCAGTGGCATCGGCCGCTGCACCGCCCACGAACTGGCGGCCCTCGGCGCCCATGTGCTGCTGGTCGGGCGCAAGGCCGACAAGCTGAAAAACGTTGCGGCGGAGATTGTCGGCGACGGCGGCAAGGCCGATTGGGCGGTTTGCGACATCCGCGAGGAAGAAGCGGTGACGCACCTGGTCAGCGAATTGATCCGCAAGCATGGCCCCATTCATGGCCTGGTCAACAATGCGGGCGGGCAGTACCCGTCGCCCCTGGCCTCGATCAATCAGAAGGGTTTCGAAACCGTGATGCGCACCAATCTGGTGGGCGGTTTCCTGATGGGCCGGGAAGTCTTCAACCAGTCCATGAGCAAGCACGGCGGCGCCATCGTCAACATGCTCGCCGACATGTGGGGCGGCATGCCCGGCATGGGTCACTCCGGCGCGGCACGTTCGGGCATGGACAACCTGACCAAGACCGCCGCGTACGAATGGGGGCATGCCGGGGTACGGGTCAATGCCGTGGCGCCGGGCTGGATTGCCTCCAGCGGCATGGACACCTACGAAGGCGCCTTCAAGGCGGTGATCCCGACCTTGCGCGAACACGTGCCGCTCAAGCGCATCGGCACCGAATCGGAGGTCAGCGCGGCGATTGTTTTCCTGCTCAGCCCGGCCGCGGCGTTCGTCAGCGGCAGCACCTTGCGCATCGACGGCGCCGCCAGCCTCGGCGGACGCGCCTGGCCGATCCACAAGGCGACCAACAGCGAGTCGTACAACGGTTTCCACCGCGCCTACATACCCGACGTATTGAAGGACAAGGAATAACCCATGCCGGTGATTCAGTCGTTACTCGATCCCCACAGCGAGCCGTTCGCCCGCAACCGTGTGGCGATGCTGAGCGCCATCGAACAAGTCCGCGCGCTCGAACAGAACTTGCTGAACAAGGCGGCCGAAGCCCAATCGAAATTCGAAAAGCGCGGTCAGTTGCTGCCCCGCGAACGCCTCAATCTGCTGCTGGACCCCGGCGCGCCGTTTCTCGAACTGGCCAGCCTGGCCGGCTACAAGCTGCACGACGACAAGGACGGCAGCTCCGCCGGTGGCGGCCTGATCGCCGGCATTGGCTACGTGTCCGGCGTGCGCGTGCTGGTGGTGGCGAACAACAGCGCGATCAAGGGCGGGACCATTTCCCCCAGCGGTCTGAAAAAGTCCCTGCGCCTGCAACAGATCGCCATGGAAAACAAACTGCCGGTGATCACCCTCGCCGAAAGCGGCGGCGCCAACCTCAATTACGCGGCGGAGATTTTCGTCGAGGGCGCGCGCAGCTTTGCCAATCAGGCGCGGATGTCGGCCATGGGCTTGCCGCAGATCACCGTGGTGCATGGCTCTGCCACGGCGGGCGGTGCCTATCAACCGGGGCTGTCGGATTACGTGGTGGTGGTGCGCGGCAAGGCCAAGCTGTTTCTCGCAGGTCCGCCACTTCTCAAGGCCGCCACCGGCGAAGTCGCCACCGATGAAGAGTTGGGCGGCGCCGAGATGCACGCACAAACCGCCGGTACCGCCGAATACCTGGCTGAAAACGACGCCGACGGTGTGCGTCAGGTACGCGAGATCGTCGCTTTGTTGCCGTGGAACGAACAGTTGCCGCCGCGCCCCGAACGTCGCTGGGATGACCCGCTATACCCCATCGACGAACTGCTGGGCCTGATCCCGGATGACCCGAAAAAGCCCTACGACGTGCGCGAAATCATCGCCCGCCTCGCCGACGCTTCGAACTTCCTTGAGTTCAAAGGCGAGTTCGATCAGCAGACCGTCTGCGGCCATCTGAAAATTCAGGGCCGCGCCTGTGGCTTCATCGGCAACAACGGCCCGATCACGCCAAAAGGCGCGAGCAAGGCCGCCCAGTTCATCCAGCTGTGCGACCAGAGCCAGACGCCGCTGCTGTTTTTCCACAACACCACCGGGTTCATGGTCGGCACCGAATCGGAACAGCAAGGCGTGATCAAACACGGCGCGAAAATGATTCAAGCGGTGGCCAACGCCCGCGTTCCGAAGCTGACCATCGTCGTCGGCGGCTCCTATGGCGCCGGCAACTATGCGATGTGCGGACGCGGCCTCGACCCGCGCTTCATCTTCGCCTGGCCCAACAGCCGCACCGCCGTGATGGGCGGCGCGCAAGCGGGCAAGGTGCTGCGCATCGTCACCGAGGCCAAACAGGCCAAGGACGGCCTGGTGCCCGATCCGAAAATGCTCGACATGCTCGAACAGGCCACCGCGCAGAAACTCGACAGCCAGTCCACGGCGCTCTACGGCAGCGCCAACCTGTGGGACGACGGCTTGATCGACCCGCGCGATACCCGGACCTTGCTCGGTTACTTGCTGGACATCTGTCACGAGGCCCAGGTGCGGCCATTGCAAGCCAACAGTTTTGGCGTAGCCCGGCTCTAAACCGGCTCAAGGAGAACAATAAAAATGATCTTCACCCAGGAACACGAAGCCCTACGCCGCACCGTGCGCCAGTTCGTCGAGCACGAAATCAACCCGCACGTCGAGGAATGGGAAAAGGCCGGGCGCTTCCCCATCCACGACATCTTCCGCAAGGCCGGCGACCTCGGCTTGCTGGGGATTTCCAAGCCGGAAAAATTCGGCGGCATGGGGCTCGACTACAGCTATTCGATCGTCGCCGCCGAAGAGTTCGGCACCATTCATTGTGGCGGCATCCCGATGTCCATCGGCGTGCAGACCGACATGTGCACCCCGGCGCTGGCCCGGTTTGGCTCCGATGAGTTGCGCGAGGAATTCCTGCGCCCGGCCATCAGCGGTGAGCAGGTCGGCTGCATCGGTGTCTCCGAAGTCGGCGCCGGCTCCGACGTCGCCGGGCTGAAAACCAGCGCACGCAAGGACGGTGACGACTACGTGATCAACGGCAGCAAGATGTGGATCACCAACTCGCCGAGCGCCGACTTCATCTGCCTGCTGGCCAACACCTCGGACGACAAACCGCACATCAACAAGTCGCTGATCATGGTGCCGATGAACACGCCGGGCATCAGCTTGAGCTCGCACCTGGACAAGCTCGGCATGCGCAGCTCGGAAACCGCTCAGGTGTTTTTCGACAACGTACGCGTGCCGCAACGCAACCGCATCGGCCATGAAGGCGCGGGGTTCATGATGCAGATGCTGCAGTTCCAGGAGGAGCGTCTGTTTGGCGCGGCCAACATGATCAAGGGCCTGGAATACTGCGTCGACAGCACCATCGAGTACTGCAAGGAGCGCAAGACCTTCGGCAACGCGCTGATCGACAATCAGGTTATCCACTTCCGCCTGGCGGAACTGCAAACCGAAATCGAATGCCTGCGTGCGCTGGTCTATCAGGCCACCGAGCAATACATCAAAGGCCAGGACGTCACGCGCCTGGCCTCGATGGCCAAGCTCAAGGCCGGGCGGCTGGGGCGCGAAGTCAGTGACAGTTGCCTGCAATACTGGGGCGGCATGGGCTTCATGTGGGACAACCCGGTGGCCCGGGCTTACCGCGATGTGCGGCTGGTGTCGATTGGCGGTGGCGCCGACGAAATCATGCTGGGGATCATCTGCAAACTCATGGGCATCCTGCCGGGGAAAAAGAAATGAACAACCTGCCGGTTTGCCAGACGCTGTTGCTGGAACTGCACAACGGCGTGTTGCACGTCACCCTCAACCGCCCGGAATGCCGCAATGCGATGAGCCTGCAGATGGTCGCCGAGTTGCGCTCGGTGCTGGCCGCGGTTCGCGATAAACCAGGGGTTCGCGCACTGGTGATCGGCGGCGTCGGTGGGCACTTCTGTGCCGGCGGCGACCTCAAGGACATGGCCAACGCCCGCGCTCAAGGCCCAACGGCACACCGGGATATGAACCGGGTGTTCGGCGCGCTATTGCAAGAAGTGCAAAACGCACCGCAAGTGGTGATCACGGTGCTGCAGGGTGCAGTGCTCGGCGGCGGTCTCGGCCTGGCCTGTGTCAGCGATGTCGCCCTGGCCGATCACCAGGCACAATTCGGCCTGCCGGAAACCAGCCTCGGTCTGTTGCCGGCGCAGATCGCGCCGTTCGTGGTGCAGCGCATCGGCCTGACCGAGACCCGGCGTCTGGCCCTGACGGCCGCGCGTTTTGACGGCACTCACGCGCGGCGCATGGGGCTGGTGCATTTTGTCGAGCATGATCCGCAAGCCCTGGCCGAGCGTCTCGATGAGGTGTTGGCCCATGTGTTGTGCTGTGCGCCGGGGGCGAATGCGGCGACCAAGAAACTCTTGCTGGCGAGTGCCGGGCAGCCCTCGGATGCCCTGCTGGATCAAGCAGCTGAATGGTTCAGCGAAGCGGTGATCGGAGCCGAAGGCGTCGAGGGAACCATGGCCTTCGTGCAAAAGCGCAAACCGGGGTGGGCCTCTTAAAAGCTTCGCGAGCAGGCTCGCTCCCACATTTGCAATGTATTCCCCTGTGGGAGCGAGCCTGCTC
>NZ_RWIR01000057.1 GCF_009764265.1 Pseudomonas sp. PB101 | reverse complement strand
GCTCACTAGCTCGCGCTTAAGAGCTCCTCGCCCCTGAATATAGAGGGCCTGATATATGGCTTCGTGAGAGATGCGCATGGATTCATCGTCCGGAAAATCGATCTTTAGCCGGTTGGTAATCTGTTCGGGCGACCAGCCATTGACCCATTTACGGTCCCTGCGATGTGGTTTATTTCGGCCTTTGAAGGGAGCATGTCGAGGCCCAACAATCTCGCGACCATTAGTACCGTGAACTTTACCCTCCAGACGGTCTTGCACGTAGTGACATAGCCGCGGGTTAGTCAAAAGTTTCGCTGGCTTCGGTCTTTTGGCAACCAGTTCTGCCTTCCATTGTGCAACTGAAGCTCGATACTCAAGCCGACCGCAACGAGTTGCAGCATTACGTGTCAGTTCCCGTGAAACTGTCGACGGGCTTCGTCCAAGGAGACGCGCAATCTCACGTACGCCAACACCTTTCGCCCGAAGCAGCCCAATCTCTTCTCGCTCTGCGAACGTCAAGTACCTTCCGGATATTTGGTTAGACATGAACAATGGCATCCCGCCCCGATGACGGAACCAGCGTGTGCCTACCGCTGATGATACGCCAGTAGCCTCCGCTGCCTTTTCACTTGTGATCCCGGTTGCGATTTGTTTCCAGAACAGCCGCTCGATTTCATTACGAAGTGACGGCGCACCTGGAGAACGCATCGCTCCCCGGCCCGTCAATTTTTGCATCCATCCGGCAGGTCGGCCCATAAACACCTCGATCAAGGTGTTGCGACGACCGATTGAATTCGCCCAATACACCGCTGATCGATTTGTTGCATGTCTGGCAGAAAACCGGATCGTTCAGAGCATGAGTCGTCGAGGCAACTGCTGGGATAACGCGGTGGTTGAGCGCTATTTCAGGACGTTGAAGCACGATTGGATGCCAGAAAACGGCTACCAAAATCATTTCGAAGCGGAGAAGGATGTGATGGGCTTCATCTCACATTACAACCATCGCCGTTGCCATTCCGCTTCAAACCACCTGCCGCCTGCGCT
>NZ_RWIR01000056.1 GCF_009764265.1 Pseudomonas sp. PB101 | reverse complement strand
GCTGGCGATGGCGTCTTCAAGATCGCCATCGCCAGCAAGCCGGCTCCTACAGGTTTTGCGGCGTTTTCCCAACCAGTGTATTTCTGACAGACACAAAAAAGCCCGACTCGATGGTCGGGCTTTTTCATTACTCAAGCAGTGCTTATTTGGCACGGCCTTTGTAGGAACCGCCTTCGCGGGTATCGATCTCGATCATGTCGCCGATTTCGATGAAGTCAGCAACCGACAGTTCGGTACCGTTCTTCAGTTTGGCAGGCTTCATCACCTTGCCGGAAGTGTCACCGCGAGCGGAACCTTCGGTGTAGTCAACCTGACGCACGATAGTGGTCGGCAGCTCTACGGAAACCAGACGTTCTTCGAAGAAGATCGCTTCGCAAACGTCGGTCATGCCTTCTTCAACGAAAGGCAGAACACTTTCGATGTCTTCGGCGTTCAGCTCGTACATGGTGTAGTCGGTGGTGTCCATGAACGTGTAGGTGTCGCCGCTGATGAAGGACAGGGTCGCTTCTTTGCGGTCGAGGATTACGTCGTCCAGTTTGTCATCGGCGCTGTAAACGATCTCGGTCTTGTAACCGGTCAGCAGGTTCTTCAGCTTGGTCTTCATGATCGCGCTGTTACGACCGGACTTGGTGAATTCAGCTTTCTGAACCAGCCAAGGATCGTTTTCGAGACGAATCACGGTCCCGGGTTTCAGTTCTTTACCAGTTTTCATTGCGAATATCCGAATTTGGATGGGATTTACAAAAATCTAGGCCGCGTATCATATCCAATTTCCATAAAACTGTACCAGCGCCGTGGCAAGATCGGCCTGCAAGGCCTGTTCCAGACACCACGTCTCGGCGTGTTTTTCCAGCTCTGGCCAGTGTTTACGGGTGAATTGCCAGTGGTCGGCCATTTTTTCGCCGGCGTTCCAGGCCCGCCAAAGACCGCTGATCGCCTCCCGCGCGGGCTCGGAAAGTCCCTTTACATAGAGTTCGAGGAAGGCTTCGAGCTTGTCCAGATGGATGTCTTCTTCCTGCCGGTAGATGTGCCAGAGGAATGGCCGGCCAGCCCATTGAGCGCGCACGAAGGAGTCTTCGCCGCGTACGGCGTTGAAATCGCAGCACCACAGCAAGCCGTCGTACTGGTCCTGGCGGACGAATGGCAGCACCTGCACGGTCAGGGCATCACGCACATGCACGGCGCCGGCCGCCAGCCCCTCCACACCGAGCCATCGTTCGACATCACCGAGAATCCGCCCTTCCGGCACCAGAAGATGAGTGGCCGTCGAATCGCCGGCCATCGCATCGAGCCAACTGGCCAGCGCGGTGTTTTCGTAGGCAAACAATGAGATCAACTGCGCGCCGGGGGCACGATCAATCCCCAGTCCTTGCAGGAATTCCGTTTGAGCTTGTGGGTCTTGCTGGAATTGCCGACGCCGTTCCAGCAACCCGCTTTCACGCAGCAACCCGCCCGTGCCCTTCTGGAACCCCGGGAAGAAAAAGAACTTCTGTACGTTTTTGTACTTCACCGAGGGCAAGCCGTGGCAGCCGATCACCCAGTCCTCGGCACTCAGGTAGTCGAGGTTCATCCATAGCGGCGTCTTTTCCCGTTCGACCATGGCGTCCATATAGGCGCTCGGCAATTGGCAGGCAAATGCGGCGATCACCACATCGGCGGCTTCGGTCGGCTGCCACTCGGCTGGCCACTGACGCACTTCGACGCCCTGCTGCCACTGCTGCAGGGCGTGGGTGTCGATTTGCGGACAAATACGCTCGAAGGCGCGCAAATCATCGACCCATAGACGCACTGCCAGCCCATGCTCGGCCACCAGCTGCCGGGCCAGGCGCCAGGTCACGCCGATGTCGCCGAAATTGTCGACCACAGTGCAAAAAATATCCCAGCGGGTTTTCAGTTCAGGCATTCCAGGCTCCCGTTGGCAAAGGCGCCGATTGTCCGCATAAATTACCCCGTGCAGAAGAGCCGACGGCGATTATTCTTCATGCGACAATCCCCCCTCGCCAGTGACCTTTCGCCAGGAGGCAAGCATGCCCCACCGCCCCACGCCGCGCCGCTCCTTCCCGATCAGCCTCAACGCCCTGCAACTGACCGGCAGCATCGCCCTGGGCATGTGGCTGGGTTTCATTGCCATCGCGCTGACCTGCTGGCTCGCTTCGCGCCTGCTGTTCAACGAACAACTGGCACCCGTGGCGACAGCCGTGGAGCAATTGGCCAAACCTCCCGCGGTGGCTCAACCCGTGCCGGACATCCCGCCACAGAGCCCGCTGTTCGAACAATACGAAGAGAACCTGCGCAAGAACGAGCAACAGCAACGGCTCGATCAGGCGCGCAGCAGCAGTCGCAACCTGGCCAACCCGAACTGTCAGTTCTGGCTGCAACAGGACCGCACTGCACCCAGCGAAAAAAGCCGCGCCAATGTCCTGCAATTCTGCGATTGATCATGAATAAGCACAGCATCCACCAACTGATTCTCGACAAGCTGCGGATCGATCTCGACATCGCCGAACGGGCTGCGCAAACCGCTTACGAAACGGCGACCCACGAAGAAAACATCGCCGAGAACAAGTACGACACCCTGGGGCTCGAAGCTTCGTATCTCGCCGCCGGGCAAGCCAGAAGAGTCGAGGAGATTCGTCAGTCACTGGCCCTCTGCCAGAATCTCACCCTGCGCCCCTATGACGATCAGCGGGGCATCGAAGTGGGTGCACTGCTCGGGCTCGAGGACGAAAAGGGTCGCGAGCAATGGCTGTTTCTCGCCCCCGATGCCGCCGGACTGAAGGTCGACCTGGTGGGGCAACTGATTACCGTCATTACCCCGCGCTCACCGCTGGGCAAAAGCCTGCTGGGCAAGTTCGAGGGCGATGAGGTGGAAATTACGGTGGCGGGCGCTCGGCAACAGTTCGCTGTCACCGAGGTCGTCTGAGAGGAATGAAACGCTATCAGTGAACGGGCAGTTCGACGCCTTCGAACAGCTCTTCCAGTTCCTGCTTGTTATGGCATTGAATGGCCTTGGCCATGACTTCACGGGTCAGGTGCGGCGCGAATTTTTCGATGAAATCGCACATGAAACCACGCAGGAAGGTGCCGCGACGGAAGCCGATCTTGGTCACGCTGGACTCGAACAACTCACTGGCATCGAGCACGACCAGGTCGCTGTCGAGCTTGGTGTCGACGGCCATTTTCGCCACGATGCCCACGCCCAGCCCCAGGCGAACATAGGTCTTGATCACGTCGGCGTCGGCGGCGGTGAACACCACTTTCGGAGTCAGGCCACGATGGCTGAACGCTTCATCGAGTTTCGAACGGCCGGTAAAACCGAACACGTACGTCACGATCGGGTACTCGGCCAGCGCTTCGAGGGTCAGTTTCGACAGCTTGGTCAGCGGGTGGCCCTGAGGCACGACCACGCAGCGGTTCCAGCGGTAACACGGCATCATCACCAGATCGCCGAACAACTCCAGCGCTTCGGTGGCGATGGCGAAATCCACGGTGCCGTCGGCGGCCATTTCGGCGATTTGCATCGGCGAACCCTGGTGCATGTGCAGGGCAACGTCCGGGTATTGCTTGATGAAATTGCTGATCACCGGCGGCAGCGCATAACGCGCCTGGGTGTGAGTGGTGGCGATCGACAGGGTGCCTTTCTTCTCGTTGGAGAACTCCTGGGCGATCTGCTTGATGCTTTCGACCTTGCGCAGAATCTCGCCGGCGGTGGTGATGATACGTTCACCGGCCGGGGTGACCCGGGTCAGATGCTTGCCGCTGCGGGCAAAAACCTCGACGCCCAGTTCGTCTTCGAGCAGGCGGATCTGCTTGCTGATGCCGGGTTGAGAGGTGTAAAGGCTTTGGGCTGTAGCGGAAACGTTGAGGTCGTGGTGCGCCACTTCCCAGATGTAGCGCAATTGTTGAAGCTTCATATGAATCCCTCAAAGCAGGTAGACGCCACGGGCATCAGCGACGATATATAACTATATTAATGGCATGAAGAATAAATCTAGAACTTTTTTATCAGATTGCCACTATTCGTGTTCTAGCGATCCCCTTGACGACGACGTTGCACCAGCGGCACCAGGTAGACCGGCACCTTGGACAGTTGCAACACACGGGCGGCGGTACGCCCCAGCGGCGTTTCCGCACCAGCACCATGGCTGTGACTACCTACGATCAATAAATCCACGGAGAGTTTCTGAGCCTGGTCCAGAATCACCTGCGACGGATCGCCCTGCAGCACCCGTACTGCCTGAATCCGCTCCAGGTCGTGCTCCCCCTCTTCCCCCAGCTCCTCACGAAAACTGTCGAGCACCCGCTGCTCGATACTGGCAATCACCGTATTGAGACCCTGGCTGTGAAACTCGTTCAGCGCCTGTTCATCGAGATAGCTTTGCAGCACCGATTCGGCAAACAACCCCATGGGCTCAACCGCATGCACGACATACAAACTGGCATTGAACGACCGGGCCAGCTCCAGGGCATGCTGCATCACCACGGGCGCGTACAGGCCAAGGTCAGTGGCGTACAGCATCGAACGAATCATATGACCTCCTCGACTGCCAACATGGCGGAGATTTGATTCAGCTTAGCAGTGCCTTGGCGACTACGACGTCCGGCGCAACACATTGAACGGCGGGCTTAAACCTTTTGCTCGTTGCTTATGCCATGGGGCACATGACCGGTGGCGACGACTTCACGGGCCAACTCGCAGTGGCCGGCCTGGTCGTCGAAAAACACATCGGCCGCGAAGGCTTCGAGAAAGGCGGACTTGGTCAGGCCGCCGAGGAACAGCGACTCATCGAGACGGATGTCCCACTCGCGCAACGTGCGGATGACCCGCTCATGGGCCGGCGCCGACCGCGCCGTAACCAGCGCGGTGCGGATCGGACAGGCGTCCTCCGGGAATTCACGCTGCAACAGATTGAGGGCGGCGAGAAAGCCCTTGAACGGCCCGCCACGCAACGGCTCGCGGGCGGCCTCGCGCTCGCTGGCCTGGAACGCTTCCAGACCACCGGCCTGATAGATGCGCTCCGACTCATCGGAAAACAGCACCGCGTCGCCGTCGAAGGCAATGCGCAGCTCGTCGCTGGCCGCACGGCTGGCGCCGCCCGACAAAATGGTCGCCGCGGCGAACCCGGCGTCCAGGGCACTGCGTACGTCTTCGGCGTGAGTGGAAAGAAACAGGTCGCAGCCGAAGGCCTTGAGGTAGGGATACGGACTGCGCCCGCCGACAAATGCCGCACGGGAAATCGCCAGTCCGTAGTGGTCGATCGAGTTGAATACCCGCAGCCCGGTGTCGGCGCTGTTGCGCGACACCAGAATCACCTCGACCCGGGCGCGGCCGAGGCTGTTGTTGAGGTTCAAGAGTTTTTGCACCAACGGAAAGGCATCGCCGGGCTCGAGGATTTCGTCTTCGTGTTCGATCTGATACTGCCGGTAGGCTTCGACGCCGCTCGCCAGATAGACCTTGTGGCTTTCGCTCAGATCGAACAGCGCGCGCGAAGAAATCGCCAGTACCAGCTTGTCGTCAATTGCCTTTGGCATGCCCTTCCCCCCTCAGGTCGGTCGACTCAGGTGTTGCGTCGATCAATGAAACTCAAGCTGCGATACAAGGCCTCGATACGCGGCATTTCACATCCCGCAGCCCTCGCTGCCGCCAGCGGCCGGGCGTAGATCGCCGCCAGTTCCAGCGGCCGCTTGTGCAGGAAATCGTGGTACATGCTCGGCCAGTAGTCGGGCATCTTCTCGGTGACCATGAACAAGTGCTCGGCATACCCCGCCGGTACATCGTGCCCGCACGCGACTGCGCCTTGCACCACTTCAGCCATCAGCGCCTTGACCAGTTCGCGACTGTCGGCATCCGCCATCAGCGGCGTGGTGCTCGCTCCCAACAACACCGAGAGGCCGTTGTAAGGGATATTCCAGACCAGTTTTTGCCAACGCGCCTGATGCAGATTCGCCATGGCCTGGGAATCGAGGCCGGCGCTGCGGAACAGGCCGACGCCTTCTTCGACTATCGCCATGCGTGCCGGCCCATCGGCGGGCCCACTGTGATAGCCGACATGCACCGCGCCCAGCGCCTGATGAGTGATGACACCCGGCGCCTCGCGATGGACGCAGATGTAGCAGAGCCCGCCGAGCACATGCAGCGAATCGGGGAGCAACTCGCGCAGGCTGTCTTCGACGTCCAGGCCATTTTGCAACAACAGTACCTTGGCGTTCGGTGCCGCTGCTTTCAGGATCGAGGGCGCCAGGCCTGGGTTGCTGGTGGTTTTCGCGCCCACCAGCAGCCAGTCGCAGGGCGGCATGTCTTCAGCGTTCGAATAGGCCTGCACCGGGTTCAACGTCAGTGCGCCGTGGGGCGCGCTATCGACCCGCAACCCGTGTTCGGCCACTGCCGAGAATTCGCTGCGCAGCAGAAAATGCACATCAAAACCGGCACGCGCCAGCATCACCCCGTAGAAACCGCCGATTGCGCCGGTCCCGATGATGCCGATCGTCGGCCTGGCAACTGTCCCCATCATGGCAACTCCTCTGCTGTTCGACTCAGCGCCTGGCGCACGGCCCGATTGAGCTCGGTGCCGGTCAGGCGCGATTTCAGTGCTCCGAAGAATTCGCCGTCGCGAACCACAAACAGCGCCGGCAAGTGAAAGACCTGATAACGCTCGACCACCCCGCCGTTGTTGCCGGCATCGATCCAGCACAGTCGGTCGACTGCCAGGTCGAGTGCCGGCAATTGCTCGCGGGCAAAGCGGCAGCCGGAGCAGCCGACACTGGTGAAAATGACCAGCGAAACACCGCTCATCGCCAGCAGCCGTTGGTCGGCGTCAAAATCGGTCAGTTCCAATTCGACCACTATACTGGGTGAAACAATGTCAGATGGCCGACACATGGAGTCTGTGTTCATGGGACGATTCATTCCTCACCCTGACGATGTGCCCGTCGAATTGAAGTTACTGAAACCCGAGTGTATTTCGCGACGACAGCTGCACACTATCAGTCTCGGGGGCATGGCTTGCAATTATCACCGCGCGTGGCGCCACGGCACGGCCCTGGAAGTACGCATGCCAACCGTGAACCCGGACATGCGCTATCTGGGCTATGTCGCCTGGTGCCTGCGGCGCAAACGCGGTTACCTGGTGGGCATCGCCTTCGTTGACGAGCAAACGCTGTTCAGCGCCCGAATGGGTGAGCAGGTGTGTCAGATCGAACGCTACTGCCGCCTGCATGACGCCCACGACGACTTGCAGGGTATCCAGGCCCTGGCCCTCGAGTGGGTCCAGGAGCATGCCGACGAGTTCTCTCACGAATCGGTGCGCAAGGCTTTTGCGCAGCCTGTGCCGGAATAGGCGCATTCATGATCGGTTTGCCCCCCGCGGCAGGGAAACTGACTGCGAAAGCCCACCAAACCGGCGTCTGCCCATTGTCGAGCCACGGTGTAACGCGCTAAGGTTCGGCTCCCCGACGCGCTTAATTTGCTGTGCTCCGCCGCGCGGGTTCGCTGGCGGCCGGCACCCGTGACCTGACGAGTAAACGATGGCTGATTTACCGATCAACGACCTAAACGTCGCCTCCAACGAGACGCTGATCACTCCTGATCAGCTCAAGCGCGATATTCCCCTGAGCGATGCCGCACTGCGCACCGTCACCAAGGGCCGCGAAGTCATTCGCAACATTCTGGATGGCACCGACCACCGCCTGTTCGTCGTCATCGGGCCTTGCTCGATCCACGACATCAAGGCCGCCCACGAATATGCCGATCGCCTGAAGGCACTCGCTGCCGAAGTGTCCGATACCCTGTATCTGGTCATGCGCGTGTATTTCGAGAAGCCACGCACCACCGTCGGCTGGAAAGGCTTGATCAACGACCCGTACCTGGACGACTCGTTCAAGATCCAGGATGGCTTGCACATCGGCCGCCAGTTGCTGCTGGACCTGGCTGAAAAAGGCCTGCCGACCGCCACCGAAGCCCTCGACCCGATCTCCCCGCAGTATCTGCAGGACCTGATCAGCTGGTCGGCCATCGGCGCGCGCACCACCGAATCCCAGACTCACCGTGAAATGGCGTCCGGCCTGTCCTCGGCCGTCGGCTTCAAGAACGGTACCGATGGCGGCCTGACCGTGGCGATCAACGCCCTGCAGTCGGTTTCCAGCCCGCACCGGTTCCTGGGCATCAACCAGGAAGGCGGCGTGTCGATCGTGACCACCAAGGGCAATGCCTACGGTCATGTGGTGCTGCGCGGCGGCAACGGCAAGCCGAACTACGATTCGGTCAGCGTTGCGCTCTGCGAGCAGGCGCTGAACAAGGCCAAGATCAAGCCGAACATCATGGTCGATTGCAGCCACGCCAACTCCAACAAGGATCCGGCCCTGCAACCGCTGGTGATGGAGAACGTCGCCAACCAGATCCTCGAAGGCAACCAGTCGATCATCGGCCTGATGGTTGAAAGCCACCTGAACTGGGGCGCCCAGGCAATCCCGAAAGACCTCGCCGACCTGCAATACGGCGTATCGATCACCGACGCCTGCATCGACTGGACCGCGACCGAAAACACCTTGCGCAGCATGCATGCCAAGCTCAAGGATGTGCTGCCTAAACGCGATCGCAACTGATCGCCAAACTGGCCGCACAAAAAGCGCAGACAAAAAAACGCCGGGTAGAACCCGGCGTTTTTTTTGCATTCGTTGTTCTGAAGGTCACTGACTCAGCTTGGCCGCATGCCGCTGGTGACGCTCCATGTAGCGCTCGACGTAGGAGCACGATGGAATGACGGTGTAGCCCATTTCGTCAGCGTACTCCAGCGCCTTCTCGGTCAAGGCTGCCGCAATACCGCGACCACGCAATGCGTTGGGCACGAAAGTACGATAGATATCCAGGGTCTGCTTCCCCAGATCCATATAGGTCAGATAGGCACGATGACCGTCCACATTGGTCTCGAACTGATGACCAGCCTGGTCATGGTGGATGGACAACGCCTCGCTCATCACTACTCCTCGCGGGTCTGGAATTCCGACCTCTACCTTACCGATGTTTTTCCGGCGAAGGAACATCTACGCCACCCCGTGCCTGAATGGACACCGAGAAGAGCTGCACCGATCTCGCGCTACCGAGCACGTACAAATAGTAGGCACCATTGACAGAAATGCTCAAGGTGCGCTCGTCATCGTGCAGGTTGGCGGGTGCTGCTCCGGTTCACGCAGGAATGGCTCGACCGAGGGTTACTGCGGGTCGATAGCCTGAACATTGCCGGATGTTGAGACTTAAGACGAGCGCCCGTTGTTAAAGTCACCTGAACATCGAGAAAGATATTGAGAGCTGCTGCGCAAAAGCCGAACAAAAGTGTAGACGAATCCATCTAGGCGGACTTTAGCCAGACCGGGAAAAAGAGCACTGTGCAGCGGGAACTTTTTCTCGCCAGCTCGCTCAGCAACGGGCCTTGCAGCTGGATATTTTTTAAACAGCTCAGTTAAAAGTTGCTCGAAAAAGAATCAACGCCTACAATTTTTTTTGCTTCTTGCTTCACGTCAGTTTTACTTACTACAAGTAATGGGTAGTATGTACGCCGGCTATTTCCTCAATCGGAGGAGATAGCTACTTAATAGAAAGTCCTTGAAGGGGAACACGATGAACAACGTTCTGAAATTCTCTGCTCTGGCTCTGGCCGCAGTTCTGGCTACCGGTTGCAGCAGCGCATCGAAAGAAACCGAAGCACGTCTGACCGCTACTGAAGACGCAGCTGCTCGCTCCCAGGCTCGTGCAGACGAAGCTTACCGTAAAGCTGATGAAGCTCTGGCTGCTGCTCAAAAAGCACAACAGACTGCTGACGAAGCTAACGAGCGTGCTCTGCGCATGCTGGACAAAGCTAGCCGCAAGTAATAGTCCTTCGGGATTGTTATCAAGCCGACCCATTTTTTGGGTCGGCTTTTTTATTGCCCGGTGTTTCTCCAGGCAATAAAAAACCCGTCGACGCGGTCCGCGCCGACGGGTTCCTGACCTGCGTTACTGCAGCGGGTCGATCGGCGTGCTCGACACCATCGGCGCGGCGCCGTTGCCCGGCACAGCGATTTCCACCGGCAGGCCGTCTTCAGCGGCGACCACATCACGCACCACATCCCAGTTCATGCGCAGGTTGTTGGTGATGTCTTCGCGCTTGAGCATCGCATTGATGACCGCGGTGTGCTTGTCGACCACCGACGGGTTGCCCTTGTCATCCAGCGGCGTATGCGCCTCCAGATAGACCTTGCCGCCACTCATGCCGAACTTGTACGGGTCGTTGATGATCCGCACGGACGTACCGACCGGCACCATGCCCGCCATTTCCAGCACGTTGTTGTTGAACATGCGGAAGCAGCCGTGGCTGGTGCGCATGCCGATGCCGAACTTCTTGTTCGAACCGTGGATCAGGTAGCCCGGTGTGCCCAGGGTGAACTTGAAGGGCCCCAGCGGGTTGTCAGGGCCTGCCGGCACGACGTTGGGCAGCGGATCACCGTCTGCCGCGTGCTCGGCCTTGATCGACGCCGGAGGCGTCCAGGTCGGGTTGGGTGTCTTGGCGGTGATGCTGGTATGGGCAATCGGCGAGCCCCAGCCTTCGCGACCGATACCCAGCGGGAACGTGTACACCACGTTCTTGCCTTTGGGGTAGTAGTAGAGGCGGTACTCGGCCAGGTTGATCACGATGCCTTCACGCGGGCCTGGTGGCAGGATGAAGCGGGTCGGCAGAATGATTTCCGTGCCGGCGCCCGGCAACCAGGCATCGACACCCGGGTTGGCCGCGACCATTTCCGTGTAGCCCAGATCGTAGGTAGTACCAAGGTCGGCGAAGGTGTCTTCATACTTGGCCTTGATCACCTGCACCTGGCCGATGATGTCCTCGCCGGGCGGTGGCAGGGGAAGCTCCAATGCTGCGACAGGGCCGGCCACAAAAAGGGCGGCAAGGGTCAGGCAGCGGGTGACGGCAGGAAAGCGCGGCAACATCCGGAAAATCCTTCGCATGATCAACTGAGGGTATAAGAACGCGATTGTACACTGCCGCCCGTTATTTCGGGGAGATGGCCTGTTTGCAGGCGATACAAGGTGTTTGGCGATCCTCGATTTCGCGTGGGATAGAGCGATGGCCTGACTTTTTTGAACGTGTACATATCCGTTTTTGCGGTAATGGCGGCTATTGGTTCTGCCCTTACGGCGGGTCACTTGGAAAAACGGAACGCCGCCCGGCCCCAAGTAACACTCTTGCCCCTTTCGTTTGGTGCCTCGCTTAGGCTCGGCATCCTCTCGAGGGGGCAAGAAGATCAAAAAGCCAAAGCGAGGCGGCCTGCCGGCCGGCCTGATCGCGAGGCTGTACATACCTCCTTGTAGGAGCTGCGGTGCGGCGATCCGACTTGCCGGCGATGGCGCCATCCCAGCCAACCCTGCGGCACCTGACACACCGCCATCGCCGGCAAGCCTGTAGTGGTTCAGTTTTTTTGAACCGCTCTGTAGGAGCATTAAGCCGCTTGCTGCTCAAACAGCGCAGGCGGCAGGTGGTTTGAAGCGGAATGGCAACGGCGATGGTTGTAATGTGAGATGAAGCCCATCACATCCTTCTCCGCTTCGAAATGATTTTGGTAGCCGTTTTCTGGCATCCAATCGTGCT
>NZ_RWIR01000055.1 GCF_009764265.1 Pseudomonas sp. PB101 | reverse complement strand
CGGAAGGAGACACGGATTGATCAAACGAACTATGATTTTTCATGGACTCGCCCTCGCTGTCGATGGCTGTTTAGACTGCCACCGTGGCGCATTGACGCCTCGGCTTGGGCGAGTCCATCCAATTACAAAAGTCAGCGTTGATCTTCAACTGTAGGAGCCGGCTTGCTGGCGATGCACTCAAGTGCGCCGCGTTTGTCCAGTTCGCACGCGTTATCGTTAACGACCATCGCTGGCAAGCCAGCTCCTACAAAAATCAGCGTTGATCTTCACCTGTAGGAGCCGGCTTGCTGGCGATGGGCTCGAGCGCGCTGCGTTAATCCAGTTCGCACGCGTTTTCGTTAACGACCATCGCTGGCAAGCCAGCTCCTACAAAAGTCAGCGTTGAGCTTCACCTGTAGGAGCCGGCTTGCTGGCGATGGGCTCGAGCGCGCTGCGTTTATCCGGTTAGCACGCGTTATCGTTAACGACCATCGCCAGCAGGCTGGCTCCTACAAGGGGCTTACTGTCCCGTCACCACCAACGGCACCTCTGCCCGACGCAGATCCAGGGGCGGCAACTTGGTCGGCTGGCTCAAGCCCTGCAACACCCGGGCATCGTAATCATAAATGTCGGGCTTGAACGTCACCCGCCCGTCATTGCTCAGGTCCACGGTCCAATAGGCCAGCAACACCGGTACTTTCACCGGCAGCCGGATGTTCTCGGTCCGGCCGTTGGCCAACTGTTTTTGAATCCCGGCGCTGTTCCAACGCACCGGATCGTTGAACAACAACTCGACCAGTTGCAGCGGATTTTCCACACGGATGCAGCCTGAACTGGTGGCCCGGACCGTTTTCGCGAACAGCTCGCGGTGCGGCGTGTCATGCAGGTAAATCGCATAGTCGTTGGGGAAGCGGATCACCACCTGCCCCAGCGAACTGTCGGGCCCGGCATCCTGACGCAGGTGGATGCCCCGTGGGTTGCTCCAGTCAACGTCCGACGGATTGAGCACATTGCCTTCGCGATCAAGCACGCGAATCCGGTTGGCGGCCAGATAGCCCGGATCGTTCTGGACCTTTGGAATCACGTCCTGCTTGAGAATGGTCGGCGGCACGGTCCAGGTCGGGTTGAACGTGATGTAGGTGATTTCGGCCTGGAACACCGGCGTGCTGCGCACCGGCTTGCCGACCTGCACCCGCGAATGCCAGATCGGCAGACCATCGCGGTACATCGCCACCTTGTACCCGGCGATATCGACGATCACGAACGTGCCCTGAAGCTTGTACAGCAACCAGCGGGCGCGCTCCATGTTGACCCGCACCTGATCGATCCGCGCCTCGACCGGCACGTTCAGAGCCTTCAGCGTCGCCGCCCCCGCTACGCCATCGGCCCCCAGGTATTGCTCGACCTGGTACTTCTTCACCGCGGCAATGACCTTGTCGTCGTAGCCGGCCTTTTTCGACGCTTGCGGGTCCAGGTAACCGCCCGCCACCAGACGCGCACGCAATTGTGCGACCGCCACCCCGTCCATACCGGGCTTGAGCGATTGACCTTCGGCGACTTTCGGCCAGCCGCCCGCCTCACGGACCTGGCGCAAACGGGCCAGGCCCTCACGCAAATTGCGGTAGATCGTTTCCTGAGGCGGCGCATCGGCGAATGCACGTGCCACGTCATGGGCATCGAGGGCGGCGAACAGGTTGTTCATGTCTTCGCGGGCATCACCGCCGGCCGGGTCGAAATTCCAGTGAATGTCCAGCCGCGACGGATCGACCTTGCCACGCCGCAGTTGCAGCAGCGCGGTGATGAACGTGCGGGTGGCGGCCATGTCGAACATCACCCTTTGTGCCGTGGAAGGCATGGCCGCCACCAGCGACTCATGGGCCTGGGCCAGTTCGGTGATGCGAAAATCCGCCGGGTTCAGGCCGTCGATCCGGGTGTCTTCGAGGCTCTTGAGCAACTGCGCCACGTCCCGATCATCCGTCCACGCGGCGCGGTAGTTGCGGTGCATATAGAAATCCAGCACCACCCGATTGATATCCACACGCTGATTGCGCCTGGACGTGAGCAACGGCGGAAAGGCCGAGCGCAGCGGTTCCAGCGATGCCTGAATGGCCTGGCCGAGCGCATCGTCGGGCGCCGCGGCGTCGATTGTGCTGCTTGTCGCAGATACCGGCTCAATCGGCGACGTTTGCCCAATCGCTGCACCGCTGATCAGAAAGCCCATAAAAAATATGCGGCTTATGACGAATGACCTTGTTAATTGCACCATGGATAATCCTTAATCCCCCGTTTCAACCGACTAGCTTTCCGCTCGCTGCTAGCTAGACTCGAAATTATCATGATGAGACCCGACTATGGCGCTAAACCGCTTTGGCCTTTTATTTGCCATTTTACTGACGTGCCTTTCAGTAACGTCAGCCTACGCCGATTCGCTTGAAAACGCGCTGGTCAAAGCAGCACCAGGCGCCGACGCCAAAGTGATTGCCCTGGCCGTTCGCGCAACTCAATGCAGCCGCGCCCAAGGTGTCGCCCCGGCCCAACGGCTGGCAGTGATCGATTACTCCCTGCCCTCGACCGAACAACGCCTGTGGGTCTTTGATCTTAAGCGGCGTAAGTTGCTGTTTCACGAACTGGTCGCCCATGGCCGCAACAGCGGTGAAAACATGGCCACGCTGTTCTCCAACCGCAACGAAAGCCACGCCACCAGCCTCGGCCTGTTCCGCACCCAGCAAAGCTACAGCGGCCAGAACGGTTACTCGCTGCGCATGGAGGGCCTGGAGCCCGGCTTCAACGACAACGCCTTTGACCGCGCCATCGTCATTCACGGCGCGCCCTATGTCAGCCCGGTGCTGGCCCGCGCCAATGGCCGCATCGGCCGCAGCCTGGGTTGCCCGGCCGTCCGCCCGGCAATCGCCCATCGCCTGATCGACTCGATGAAGGACGGGCAGTTGTTGTTTTCCTACTACCCGGACCAACGCTGGCTGAAGTCGTCTTCCTACATCAACTGCGGCGACACCGTGGCCTCGAGGGAAAAACCCGCTTCAAGCCAGAAAACGACGTCCAACCTGTCAAAACTGTAATCCCCGCCTCAGGCTGCTGAAAGGCACCGCTCGCTAGCCTCGTCGACAAGTTCAACAGGCTGACGGGCGGAACACACGGCATGCACTCCCACACTTCAAGACGCACCTTCGTCAAAGGCCTGGCCATCGGCGGGCTCTTCGGCGGCCTCGGGTTATGGCGCACACCGGTCTGGGCGCTCGGCAGTCCCGGCGAACCGCAGGTGTTGGCCGGCAGCGATTTCGACCTGGTCATCGGCCAATCCCCGGTCAACTTCACCGGCAACCCACGCACCGCGATGACCATCAACGGCGGCATCCCCGGCCCGCTGCTGCGCTGGCGTGAAGGCGATACGGTGACGTTGCGGGTGCGCAACAAACTCAAGGACAGCACCTCCATCCACTGGCACGGCATCTTGCTGCCGGCCAACATGGACGGCGTGCCAGGCCTGAGCTTCAAGGGCATCGAGCCGGGCGGCATGTACGTCTACCAGTTCACCGTGCGCCAGAACGGCACCTACTGGTATCACAGCCATTCGGGGTTCCAGGAGCAATCCGGCGTCTACGGCCCGCTGGTGATCGACGCCAAGGACCCGGAGCCGTTCCAGTACGACCGCGACTACGTGGTGATGCTCAGCGACTGGACCGACGAAGACCCGGTCGGCCTGATGAAGACCCTGAAAAAACAGTCCGACTACTACAACTTCAACAAGCGCACCGTGGGCGACTTCATCCACGACGTCAGCGAAAAGGGCTGGGGGCCGACCGTCGCCGACCGCACCATGTGGGCGCAAATGAAAATGAACCCCACCGACCTGGCGGACGTCGGCGGCGCCACTTACACCTACCTGTTGAACGGCCAGGCGCCGGACATGAACTGGACCGGGATATTCCGCCTGGGGGAAAAACTGCGGCTGCGCTTCATCAACGGCTCGGCCATGAGCTACTTCGACGTGCGCATCCCCGGCCTGAAAATGACCGTGGTCGCTGCCGATGGCCTGCACGTCAAACCGGTGAGCGTCGACGAGTTTCGCATTGCCGTGGCGGAGACCTTCGACGTCATCGTCGAGCCGACCGAAGCGGCCTACACCCTGTTCGCCCAGGCGATGGATCGCACCGGCTACGCACGCGGCACCCTCGCGGTGAAGGAAGGACTGCCTGCACCGCTGCCGCCACTGGACCCGCGCCCCCTGGTGACCATGGACGACATGGGCATGGCCGGCATGGACCACGGCAGCATGGCGGGCATGGATCACAGCAACATGGCCGACATGCCCGGCATGCAGTCCCACCCGGCCTCGGAAACCGACAACCCGCTGGTGGACATGCAAGCCATGTCCACCTCACCGAAACTCGACGACCCGGGCATGGGCCTGCGCAACAACGGTCGCCGCGTGCTCACCTATGCCGACCTGCGCAGCACCTTCGAAGACCCGGACGGCCGCGAGCCTGGCCGCACCCTCGAGCTGCACCTGACAGGCCACATGGAAAAATTCGCCTGGTCGTTCAACGGCGTGAAGTTCTCTGACGCACAGCCCCTGCGCCTCAAGTACGGCGAGCGGCTGCGCGTCGTGCTGGTCAACGACACGATGATGATGCACCCCATCCACCTGCACGGCATGTGGAGCGACCTCGAAGACGAGAACGGCCAGTTCATGGTGCGCAAACACACCATCGACATGCCACCCGGTTCCCGGCGCAGCTATCGGGTCACCGCCGATGCGCTCGGCCGCTGGGCCTATCACTGCCATCTCCTGTACCACATGGAAATGGGCATGTTCCGTGAAGTTCGCGTGGAAGAATGAGGCGCACCCCATGATTCGATTCACCCCGTTTTTTATCGCACTCGCGACCTCCACGACGATGGCCGCCAACGATGACATGCAAGGCATGGATCACAGCCAGATGGACCACGGCCAGATGCAGAGCATGGACGAAGGCCGGATGCAGCCCGCCGCACCCAGCGAAAGCCGTACGCCCATCCCGCTGCTGACCGATGCCGATCGCGCGGCGGTGTATGCCGATCCCGCCGGTCACCGCGTACATGACAGCGCGCTCAACAGTTTTTTCCTCGCCGACAAACTCGAATGGCAGGACGCCGATGACGGCAGCACCCTGGCCTGGGATCTGTCCGGTTGGGTCGGCGGTGACATCGATCGCCTGTGGCTGCGCTCCGAAGGCGAACGCAGCAACGGCGTGACCGAGGACGCGGAAATCCAGGCCCTGTGGGGCCACGCCATTTCCCCGTGGTGGGACGTCGTCAGCGGGGTGCGCCAGGACTTCAAACCCGGCGCCCCGCAAACCTGGGCCGCGCTCGGCGTGCAAGGCATGGCGCTGTACAACTTCGAAGCCCAAGCGACGGCCTTCATCGGCGAAGGCGGCCAGAGCGCCGTGCGGCTGGAAGGCGACTACGACATCCTGCTGACCAATCGGCTGATCCTGCAACCGACCGTCGAACTTAACGCCTACGGCAAAAACGATCCGCAGCGGGGCATCGGCGCGGGGCTGTCCAACACCGAAGCCGGCCTGCGTCTGCGCTACGAAATCCGCCGGGAATTCGCGCCCTACCTCGGCGTGACCTGGAACCGCACCTACGGCAACACCGCCGACTTTGCCAATGACGAAGGCGAGGACCGCAGCGAAACACGCCTGGTGCTCGGTGTGCGGATGTGGTTCTGAACACCCCCAAACCAACAACAACCGCTTCAAGCGGTAGAGGACCTTGCATGCGCCACATAAAACCCGCCGCTGTCGTTATCGCGATGCTCATGAGCACCCTCGCTCAAGCTCACCCGAAACTGCTCGCCTCCACCCCGGCGGAAGGCGCGACAGGTGCCCCGCCGGACAAGATCGAACTGCACTTTTCCGAAAACCTCGTCACCCAGTTTTCCGGGGCAAAACTGCTGATGACCGAAATGTCCGGCATGGCCCACGCCCCGATGCCGGTCAAGGCCAAAGTCAGCGCCAGCAGTGATCCGAAGACCATGCTCATCACACCGACAGCGCCCTTGACTGCCGGCACCTACAAGGTCGAATGGCGCGCGGTGTCGTCGGACACCCACCCGATCACCGGCAACGTCACGTTCAAAGTGAAATGATCGATGAGCGACTCGGCCAATGTCGTGCTGCGGTTTGTGCTGTATGTGGACTTGATGCTGTTGTTTGGCGTCGCGCTGTTCGGGCTGTACAGCTTCAGAGGGCAGGAGCGGCTATCCGGGCTGCCCTTTCGCCGCTTGCTGACGGGAACTGCGGGAGTCGGTGCACTGCTGTCCAGCGCAGGCATGGTGCTGATGGCCAGCGCCATGAGCGGCGAATCAGACGTTGCCCAATTGCGTCCGCACCTCGAGATGATGCTGTTCGAGACCGACGTCGGATTGGCCTGGGTCGTGCGGATGATTGCGCTGGTGGTCGCGGGGCTGGCGTTGATGCTTTACCCGCGCGCCCCCACCAGCAGCCTGCTGATCGCCGCCACGGCCGGCGGCATCGCCCTCGCCAGCCTGGCCTGGAGCGGGCATGGCGCCATGGACGAAGGCAGTCGCCGTTTCTGGCACTTCCTGGCGGACATCCTGCACCTGTTGGCAGCGGGCGCCTGGCTCGGTGCGTTGCTGGCCTTTGTGTTGCTCGCGCAAACCCGCGCCCTGCCAACCCGGGCGCACGCAGGGTTGCTGGTTCGCGCGGTCAAGCGATTCGAGCCAGTCGGTGCGCTGATCGTGGTGATCATCAGCGTGACGGGCGTGGTGAACTACCTGTTCATCGTCGGCCCGAAACTCGAAGAGGTTCTGCTCAGCCACTACGGAATCCTGCTGGCGATAAAAGTACTGCTGTTTGCCGGAATGCTGGTGTTGGCGGCACTGAACCGCTTCCATCTCGGCCCCTTGCTGGAGCGGTCGTTGCGCGACGGCCAACATCGCGCGGCGGCCCACGCACTTCGGCGCAGCGTGGTGGTGGAAATGGCCGCGGCGCTGGTGATTGTGGGGTTGGTGGCGTGGTTGGGGACGTTGAGCCCGGAAGGGGAAATGAGCGGCTTTTAGCGGGTGTTGATTTTTCACAGCGCTGAAAACTTCACTACACTCCCCCCTTCAAAACCACCCCAGCACAAAAGTCCGATGACAATGAAGACAATCAACAGAGCAATGATGCTCGGCGGTTTGCTCGCACTCTCCCTTGGCGCCCAGGCAGAACCTTCGCACCTGGACAGCGTCATGCAACAGGGACAGCTGCGCGTTTGCACCACCGGTGACTACAAGCCCTACACTTTCAAGGCCGAAGACGGCGAGTATTCCGGCATCGACATCGCCATGGCCCGCAGCCTGGCCGAGAGCCTGGGCGTCAAGGTCGAGTGGGTGCCCACCACCTGGAAAACCCTGATGCCCGACATGCTCGCCGGCAAGTGCGACATCGCCATGGGCGGCATCTCGGTCACCCTGGAGCGGCAGAAAAAAGCCTTCTTCAGCACCACCCTGGACGTCGACGGCAAAATCCCGCTGGTGCGCTGCGAAGACCAGGCGCTGTACCAGACCGTCGAACAGATCAACCAGCCTGCGGTTCGCCTGGTCGAACCTGCCGGCGGCACCAACGAAGCGTTCGTCCACGCCTACCTGCCCCGGGCGCAATTGCAGCTGCGCGACAACATCAGCATCTTTCAGGAACTGCTGGATAAAAAAGCCGACGTGATGATCACCGATGCGTCGGAGGCGCTGTATCAGCAGAAGCTCAAGCCCGGCCTGTGCGCAGTCAACCCGACGCACTCCATGCAATACGGCGAAAAAGCCTACCTGCTGCCCCGCGACGACATCACCTGGAAGCTGTACGTCGATCAGTGGCTGCACCTGGCCAAGGTGACCGGCAATTACCAGAAGATTCTGCGGCAGTGGCTGGCGGTGCCCGAGGGCAAATAACGGCGTGCCTGCGACTGGAATGGGTGACCGCCGTCAGGCCGTTTTCCAACAAGACCTGACGCGAGAACCGCAGGCCAAGGCCTTTGGTCATGCCTTGTCAATTCTCGTTACATGTTTGAAACTACTCTCTCACCGAACGACAGTCCGGTCGATGCCTCGACCGGGCAGCACCTCAAAAAAGGACAGATCATGAGCAGCACGGATGAATTGCAAACCTACAATGTCAGCCCGAAATGGCAAGAACGCTTCGCTTTTTTTGATCAGCACGGCGGCCCCAAAAGCCCGGATTTCAAACTGGCTTTCAAACAGTTGCCAGCGCGCAAGCGCCTCCTGATCAACCTGAACCTCATCGCGTTTTTTTTCGGGCCGATCTATTTTTTCGTGCTTGGACTGTGGAAAAAGAACCTGGCGATCATCGCGATCATCGTTGCCATATCCGTTGCCCTGACAGTGGTTTTCGCCCTGCTGGGTTATGAAGAAGCACCCAAGGCCTTCAACAGCGGCATGAACGTTGTCTTTGCACTCATGTACGGATTGAGCGCCAACTACGCCTACTACCTGAAACAGGTAAAAGGCTCGCAAGGCTGGAATCCTTTCGAAGGCTTGAGGATGATCTGAGCCTGATCCAGTGCGCAGCGGTGGACATCACGCCAGCGCTGCGCCACCGGTCAATCGTCGTGCAGCAAACCCGAGCTGTACTCGCCAAAGCTATTGCCCAGCGCACTGCCATGGAAATTCATCTTGTTGGCGTTGCTGTTGGTGGGCCCCGGGCCAAAGCCGGCCGGCTGCACCGAGTCGGCCGAATAGTCGCGCTGAGTGCTCACAGCGGAACAGGCGCTCAATAGCACGGAACCCGCGATCAGCGAGACTTTGACCAGGTTTGCGATCATTTTTTCATTCCTGTGGGCTGAGGCGCGGAGGACACGACATTTGGCTTTCATCCTAGGCCTCGTCCGTGCCGGGCATCATGAAATGTTGCGTGGCGACAGCATCGGTTCAGGAACCCTGTGCACCGGGGCTCCATAGAGCCCCGGCGAGGCACGATCAGGCAATCAGGTCTGTGCCCGCGAACGTGGCAACACCCACCAGGGAAATCTCGAACTCCGCCGCCGTGTCGGCATCGGTGCTGCCGAACAGGACGCCGCCGGCGAAGCGCACCTGCCCGGTCGCATTGGCACTGAAGGCGTTCGCCCCGATAAAGCTGAAGGCATCATTGACGGCGGTGGCCACGTTGGCGTCCAGGGTCGACAGGTCGATTTTGTCCCCCTCGGCGGTTTTGAAATCCCCGATCACATCGCGCAATGTGCCCAGGCCCATTTCACTCAAGGCATCGAAGTCGAAGCGGTCGGCTCCGACACCGCCTGTGAGCTGGTCAACCCCCACCCCGCCGATCAGCAGGTCGTTACCGGTTCCCCCATTGAGCACGTCATTGCCCGCGCCGCCGATGAGGGTGTTGGCAGCCGTGTTGCCCGTCAGGCTGTCGTTGAAATTGCTGCCGGTCAGGTTTTCGAAGGCCAACAGCGTATCGCTGCCCGAACCGCCGGTGGCCTGGGCAGTGGTCACAGCCAGGCTGGCAGTCACCGCGCTGGCGGCAAAGGTGTAGGACGCGGTGTCGACACCATCGCCGCCATTGAGGATGTTGTTGCCGGCACCGGCAAACAGCGTGTTGCTCAACGTATTGCCGGTACCGTTGGCGGCGGTGGTTGCCAGCAGACGCAGGTTTTCCACGTTGGCGCCCAGGGTATAACCGGCCAGCGAGCTATAGACAGTGTCCGTGCCGCCGGTGGCGGCAACCGCGTTGGTTTCACTGACCACATCGCCGATGTTATCGACAACGTAGATGTCCGAACCGTCGCCCCCCACCATTGTGTCTACACCGGCACCGCCATCGAGAGAGTCATTGCCGGCACCGCCATTGAGGGCATCGTTGCCCGCGCCGCCAGTGAGGGTATTGGCAGCCGCATTACCGGTCAGGGTGTCGTTGAAATTACTGCCGGCCAGATTCTCGAAGGCCAGCAGCGTATCGCTGCCCGAGCCGCCCGTGGCCTGGGCGGTGCTGACCGCCAGACTGGCAACCACCCCACTGGCGGCAAAGGCATAAGACGCGGTATCGATGCCATCGCTGCCATGAAGGATGTTGTTGCCGGCCCCGGCAAACAGCGTGTTGTTCAAGGTATTGCCGGTGCCGTTGGCAGCGGTTGTGGCCATCAGGCGCAGGTTTTCCACGTTGGCGCCGAGGATATAGCTCGCCAGGGTGGTATAGACAGAATCCGTGCCGCCGGTAGCGGCAACTGCGTTGGTTTCACTGACCACATCACCGACGTTATCGACAATGTAAATGTCCGAACCGTCGCCACCGACCAGCGTGTCTGCACCGGCACCACCATCGAGGGTGTCATTGCCGGCAGCGCCATTGAGGGCATCGTTGCCCGCGCCGCCACTGAGGGTATTGGCGCCCGCATTGCCGGTCAGGGTGTCGTTGAAGTTACTGCCGGCCAGGTTCTCGAAGGCCAGCAACGTATCGCTGCCCGAGCCCCCCGTTGCCTGGGCGGTCGTCACCGCCAGGCTGGCCACCACCGCAGTGGCGGCAAAGGCATAAGACGCGGTATCGACACCATCGCCGCCATTGAGGATGTTGTTGCCGGCCCCGGCAAACAGCGTGTTGTTCAAGGTATTGCCAGTACCGTTGGCGGCGGTGGTGGCCAGCAGGCGCAGGTTTTCCACGTTGGCGCCCAGGGTGTAGGCGGCCAGAGAGCTACTGACCGTATCCGTGCCACCGGTGGCGGCGACAGCATTGGTTTCACTGACCACATCGCCGACATTATCGACAACGTAGGAGTCCGAACCGTCACCACCGATCAGCGTGTCTGCGCCGGCACCGCCGTTGAGGGTGTTGGCGCCCGCATTGCCGGTCAGGGTGTCGTTGAAGTTACTGCCGGTCAGGTTCTCGAAGGCCAGCAGCGTATCGCTGCCGGAGCCACCCGTGGCCTGGGCGGTGGTGACCGCCAGGCTGACCGTCACCGCACTGGTGGCAAAAGCGTAGGACACAGTATCGACGCCATCGCCGCCATTGAGGATATTGTTGCCGGCACCGGCGAAGATCGTGTTGTTCAACGCATTGCCGGTACCGTTCGCGGCAGTCGTGGCCAACAGGCGCAGGTTTTCCACGTTGGCGCCGAGGACGTTGGTCGCCAGCAGACTGTTGACCGTATCGATGCCACCGGTAGCCGCAACGGCGTTGGTTTCGCTGACGACATCGAACAGATTATCGACGAAGTAAGTGTCGGAGCCGTCGCCGCCGGTCATCCGGTCTGCGCCGCCACCGCCGTTGAGCGTGTCGTTGCCGGCGTCGCCGTTGAGATGGTCGTTTGCACTGCCGCCCGTGAGGGTGTCATCCCCCGCCCCGGCATCGATGACCACGCTTCCCACCCCCGCCCAGGTCAGCACGTTGGCCGCGGCATCGCCCGGCAGACCGGTCAACTTGTTGCCGCTTGCGTCGAAACGCTGGAAGTAAGTGCCTGAACCTGCGCCGTCCTGACCGATCGACTCCCAGACAACCACATAACCACCATCAATCAGTGTGGTCACCCGCGTGATGACCTGGTCGCCCGCTACCGTCGTATTGACCCGGGTTTCCGCCCCGACCAGAACGCCACTGGCATTAAGACGCTGAGTGAAAACGCCATCGACATCACCCGGGCCATTGCCCACCCAAGTGACCAGGTAGCCACCGTCGAACATTGCCGAAACGTGAGGCTCCCCCTGACCACCAGGGGTCGTGGTATTGACCCGGGTCTGCGCACCGATCTTGCCGCCGGCGGAGTTATAGAGCTGGGAAAATACGTCTCTTTGTTCCACTCCGGTAACCGTATTAGGGTAAGACTCCCAGATGAGCAGGTAATTGCCGTTGGCCTGCACGGCGACCATATGCTCGGACTGAATCTCCGCAGAGGGTGTATTGACCAGGGTTTCCACACCGACCTTGGCGCCAGCCGAGTTAAAGCGCTGGGTGAAGATGCCGTAGTCGTCTCCCGGCCCACTCCCCTCCCACACCGCCAGGTAACCACCGTCGGGCACACCAAAAATCTGCGGAAAATCCTGAGGCCCCACCGTAGTGGTGTTGATGTGAACCTCCCCACCGACCTTGACCCCGCTGGCATTGAAACGCTGCAGATAAGACCCGAAGTCGCCAGGGGTCTCCTCTGCCCCCCATGTCACCACATAACCACCGTCGGCCAGCGCAGTAATTTCAGGGGAATCGCGAAAGCCCGCCGTGGTTGTATTGACAACAGTTTCGCCACCAACCTTGGCCCCGCTGGCGCCGTACTGCTGGGTAAAGATGCAATCAGCCCCCCCGGTATTGAGGCCAGACCAGGTCACAACGTAACCGCCGTTCAACAACCCGACTACCGAAGGCTGACTCTGCTCGCCCGCCAGCGTGGTGTTGACCAGCGCCTCCCCCCCCACCTTGGCACCGCTGGCGTTGTAGCGCTGGGTGAATATTCCAGTGGCATCGCCAAGACCATTGCCATGCCAGGCGATGACAAAACCACCGTCGATTAGCCCATAGATATTCGGATCTTCCTGATCGCCTGGAGTCGTGGTGTTAATCAGAGTTTCACCGAAATTGGGCATGGCACACACCTTCTGGAGGGGGACGAGGTGGGACGGGGGGAATTTGTCAGATGAGATTAGATGGGTGCCATCAGAATGCTAGCTCGTTTGTCGGCTAGGTGGCCGCTTTGTAAGGGATCCGAGCAAGCAGGATTTTGTAGTGGTGTGTTCCGGCAAGGCGATTGTGTGAGTTAGCAACGCGACGTCATTCCCGTTTGCGCCTTGATCTGGCTAATACTGATGAACTCCTCCATCTCCCGGCCTCACCGCTTCCAGATTCCCAATGTCCGCAGCCAACGCTGCATCGCCCCGCTCTCCCGCCGTTTTTCCGTCGCGCCGATGATGGATTGGATGTAGCCATCGACCACAGCCCCAGCCAGCCTTGCTCAGACTGTGTTATTGCTTCTTTTTGTAGCAACTTTTAAGCAAGGTGTCAGACAGGCCTGTCAGGGGCACTACCGGTTCTCGGTTTGAACGGAGCTGAAACTTGCTGAGGAAAGGGGGCAGCAAGTCACCCATTCAGCCTTCGGCTGCTACGCTGAATGCTTCACGGAGGAAACACCATGCCAACCTCAGATTTGCTCCCTTCCCTGCTGTTCAAGATCAACGAAAACCAACTCGCTCTAGAAGCTGCCATCATGGAGCTGTCGAACTGGGTCGAGCAGCGCGGATCCGCCGACGTCGCCGACAACGTGCGCAGTGCCCTGGAGGCCATCGACAAAAATGAAGAATTCATCAAGATGACGCTCGCAGTGCTGATGACACCTGAGTGACTGCGGTGAGTTGGTTCTGGCCATACTCATCACTGCGCAGTAATAGTTGTGGTAGCTGCACAGTAATTCAGTCGCGTTTTAGCTTGTACTCTGGGGAAGACAACTCGGCATACGTTACTACAATTTTATTGTCAGCCGTTCGCTTGGCTTCAATATCAAGAGACATTATCGCGTAAATATCCTCCTCCACATTAAAGGTATGAACCTTATAGCTTTGCTTCCACACCCCAGGCAAAGTTTCTTTTAAAATCTTTGTAGGAACTTCTTGGTGTGTTTCCCTGTCTTCTATCATTACATTTAGAGTTGCCTTACCTCCGGCTTCGCCCGCATAAAGTTGATATCTAGGTTTTGTCTGAACCGCTCTCTTTCCAAAATCTGGCTCCACGGTGGGGCCAGGTTCATTAATATTTAAAGTGAATTTTTTGGCACCATCTAGGCGCAAGCTCCTAGTGCCATCATATCTGGTCAACCACCGAGCTCGCTCAAGTGTTGCAGAAACAAAAGATAGGCACACATTGGGCTCAGCAATTGTGACCTTTGTGTGGTTTGGTTTGTCCGGGCTAGCACTGACCTCTACCGCAGCAGCGGTCACACCAAATGCTTGAGCGATTTTTGAAGCATCAAGTTTAACGTTGCCTGAAGTTTTCTGAATAACCTCGTAGCTGTATTCTTTTGCCGTCAAACATTTATATGCAAATTCTTTATCAAGTACGACAGTCGAAAAATCTTTGAGCTGAACAATTTTCCAATCACTCGATTGGCTAAGATTAGATGTAGATCTTTCGATTTTGGCGTCGGCGGTTATCTGGCTGAACACGGCGTTAGCGCCAGCCGAGTACTTAGTATTTTCTTCTGTACTCACCGCGTTATATGTGGGGAGAATTTCTAGTTGGTCTGGCGTCACTTGAAATGCTGCCTGGCCAAGGGACTTAACACGATGATTTGTTTCTACCTTGCGTCCAACACCATTCCCAACAGGTGGAACGGCATCTGTCCATCCAATATCTGAGCCTGGACCGCTGAAGGTTGTGCAGCCTGATACTTGAAGAAGGAGCGGTAAAAGGAGAAGTGAATTTCGCATCTTGGTGCACCTGTATGGTCAAGTTGGCCCGCGATCCACTGAAATGGTGGGTACATACGTAATAGCAGATTGCCCATTTTTTGCCACCAATCTGGTGGTAACCCAAAAATCGATGACTAAACGGGATATTGTGCCTGCTGATCGTCAACCCTAGGTCGATAGCTACCGTTCATGGTTGGCAACAGTCGGCCAAAAGCTGTCGGAGGACAGATCGATGGCGAAGAGTAGCTACGTTGTTTTTTACCTGTCTTTATGAGCCGAATGCCCCAGCGCCTCGTGCGAACTAAGCCTTCCAGAGGGGGGTGGGGTCGCCCAGCGGTTAGGGCGAGCCCCCTCATGTCATGAGGGGCGTGGTTGTTAATACAAAAATTGCAATCTCCAAAGGTGAACTACGCTAACTCAGTGATGCCCGTAGGAGGTGATGCAATGTCAAAATTACTGATATGTCTCATGGGGCTCTCGCTTGGAGTTTCTGCTGCTGATTTGAATGAAGTGCTAAAGGGGCGCGGCATATGGTGGAAGAATCCTGCCAAAGTTCAGGATTCGTTGATCAAAAAACTTCAAGATATGGGTATGCGTCGAGTACACATCATGTTGACCGACACCCCCACCGTAGTATCGAAGTGTTCTCTTGCAACGCTTCCCAAACCCAGTTCAACTGTTAACCAACTCAAGACCCTGACGCATACTCTTCAACAGAAAAACATGTATATCATTGCGACGGTCTACCTCCCGCCGACGAAGGCCGCTGTTAATGCACTACTAGATCCTGACTCGGGCCCCGTGCCAGCCTTAATTGTCAAGGGTATAGATGCTATTGAATTGGATCTTGAAGGTGACTGGAAGCTTCACCCACCTTGCGGGTACACCAGTCACATCGCCGCGTTCCAAGACTTCAAGGATCGGGTCAAATCCATCAAGCAGGACATGCCGGTGGGTATCACTACTCACACTAGCCATATTGGAGAGATTGAGATTCCACTTGCTGCGGCAGACTATGTTTCTTTGCAGGCATACAGTAAATGCCCAGCATCCAACTGCAAGGCATTCGACAACTATACCGGGCCCGGCAAGTTTCAGAAGTACAGTATCGGCAAAATGAAAAATCTGAAAATTCCAATTGTGCTGGGCTTGGCAGCCTACCGTCAAACTTGGCCAGGGCATACTTTAGATGAGGCCATGCGGCTGGCGTTGAATGCAACGACGGGGATTATGGCAACCGACTCTCGTGTTCTCGGTTACTCATACTGGTCAACAAGCACGATCATCAAAACCAACGAGGCATACGAATTCTTGATGAAAGAAGCCGCGAAATGATCTGCCTGCGCCAGGGAGCCGCTCAAGCCGTTGACTTGATCCAGATCTGCAACACAGCCGTGGCCAACACCGCGTAGGCCAGATAAAACATATATTGGGCCTTTCGTACAAAAATTAAGGCCTAAATAGGCCTGAAGCGGCATCCGTCATGCCCTAAAAATGCCCTAAGATTACCTGTGCCCTGAACTGACACTAGCGAGCTGTGAGACAGACCTGTCACGGGCACTACCGGTTCTTCGTTTATAGCCTGGGAAAGTCGACTCTTGGTCACTCACCCAAAATTCGACTACTACGCTGAGTTCTTCACGGAGGATTCGCGATGCCACACACTGACCTGCTCCCTTCCCTGCTGTTAAGGATCAATAAAAACCTACTCGCCCTGGAAGCCGCAATCATGGAGCTCACAAATTGGGTTGATCAGCGCGGAGCCGCGGATGTCGCCGTCAACGTGCGCGGCGCCCTAGATGTGATCGACCACAACGAGGAGTTCATCAAGATGACACTCGCGGTGATGATGACGCCGGAGTAACCGCTATCGAACAAAGCAGAGCATGGACATACTGCAAACGACTTCGTAACCTGTATGAGCTCAGGTCGTTTTTTCTCCTTGTCTCACGTCAGTTTCTAGCAACATAAAAAATGGTCCCACGGGTCTAAATTCAGACCCGAACAATCACATTTCAATGCAGACATTTCGAATGCCAAAGCCACTAGACATATACAAAGAAAGCATAGATTCAATATACAAACTCAAAGAAACACTTCTAGAGCAACTCCCCTCCAATACCCTTTCCAAATTCGACACCGAGAACATTTCTAATTTAGGCATCGAAATAAAAAATCTATCAAATCACATATCAAACTCTCCAGACGATACTATCTCCGCAATTAACAGCGCTAGAGCCTTTGGCCTTTCGGCTTATAAATTTGCGTCCGGCATCGCCCAAAATACAAATCACGAACAAGCGGCAATTTCTACAGCCAATAAACTTTCAAACATGTCTTTGACACTATTAGAGAAAATCGACTCTGGACCATTCTATCGACCCCGTGAAGAATACCTCCAAGGTCCTGAGAACCACCACTCCAATAAAGATTCAATCTCAATCAATGAAAAGCAATTAATCGAACTTAAAGCAACATTAGAATCCGAAATCAAAACCTTCATAAGAGATATATCCAAGGGATCCGATGAAATTGAGCAACTAAAACAGAGAAGTCATTCAGAATACAAAAAGTCCAATGCTGATATATTGAAATTAACGGATGAAATAGAGCAACTCAAATCTATTATTTACGAACTTAATCAAGTCTTAGCAAAAGAATTAGATAAAGCCGCAAAAATTACAGAAGACGCTGTCCAGAGCAGCAAAGATAGCAACGACAAAATTCACAAACTACTCGGAGAGACGGCTACCAAAGTATTATTGGTAGATTATGCAGACACAGCCGAGACAGAAAATAAATCTGCCAACAAAATGAGAAATTGGTCATTAGCATGCATGACATTGACAGGAGTATTTTTGTGCATATCGATTTTTGAATCACTATTCAACGCATTTGACTGGAAACAATCAATTTTTAAAATATTTACAGCTATAGCTCTTTCAGTACCCGCCGCATATCTTGCAAGAGAATCAGCGAAACATAGAAACCAAGAACACATCAATAGACGAATTTCGCTAGACCTGAGAGCGATTAACCCATATATCGCCACCTTACCCACTGATGAACAAAACAAGATAAAATCGGATGTCGCAGCTAAAATTTTTGGCATGCAAGAAAACGGAAGTAATCTCCCAGACAATATCCCAATCAACATCCAAGAACTAGTAAAATTAATTATAGATAAAATCCCAACTCAAAAATAATCGACACCTCTAAATAATCAAGCACACATTAACAACTGAACTTGCCCGCAGGATCGACATAGATCGTTGCTGGCGAGGTAAAGCAGGCCGGAACTTGAAGCAGGCACAGTGGCAGCTTTCGACCGCCCTCGGCAATCGGCCCAAAAATGGAATAGCTCATGACGCTCGACATCCAGAAACTGTACGAATATACAGTTAACTTTGAGAATGGCTGCGGTCAGTTTTTTAGAGAACTATCTGATCACCGGGTGACCTAACCGTCCCCCGGCGGTCGCCAGCAAAATCCAAAACACTGGTTACACTGAAAGCCCACGTGGAACGCGTCGACGCCTGCTTCTGAAGAAGGGTTGAGAAAAGTGAACGTCATCTGGGAAGGTCTGTTGCCGGTTCGAGGCGAAAGCATGGTCATAGAAGGTGACGCCGCTTGAACTGATGCTGAACCTTCGCAAGCAAATTTACGGTTTTGATAACGGAGTAAATCTATGTTCGATCTCTCTTCAAAAACGGCCGACCAACTCCTTGGATGGTCGAACGTTGGGTTAGTTGTAGGCTCAATCCTTGTATTGCTAGCAACAATTGGAGCTATGTGGGCTACATCAGTTCGTGATACGTATTCAGAAATTCGCCAATCAAATAATGAGACCGCGGTGGTACAAGCATCAGCAGCTTCAAAAGCTGCTGATGCCCGGGCGGAAGAAGCTAAACGCGGATCGGCTGAAGCAACACTCAAAGCCGCAGAGGCGAATGAACGTGCCGCTCAACTCGAACAGCAGACAGCTGAGCTTAAAAAACAAGCAGAGGAGGCTAAAGCTGAAGCAGCAAAAGTCAACGAACGACTTCATAAGTTGCAGGCTACAAGGCAACTAACAAAAGACCAAATTGATCAGCTATCCTCACTTCTAAAGTCAGATCTCTTCAGGGCAGAGCCACCTGCAAACGTGAGAATTTTCTCTGTTGCGGATACAGAATCGCAACTTTACGCACTTAATTTTTTGAATCTAATGCGAACATCCAACGTCAATTTCTGCCCAACTCCAAATGGATGTCTTCCCGGCGAGTGTGTCCAACTCAACGAAACAGATGAAGGAGTTACATTCACCGTGGGCAGCCTAGAAACCAAACCTTCGACTCAAAGATTTGTTGCACTGCACCACTTGCTACTCGAATTGAACATACCTCACTTGATAAATGTAGACCCAAAACTCAAAGACCATGAAGCTACTATTACTATTTTGCAGAAACCCGTGGTGTAGTAACTTTAGAAACTTTTTATTTAAATCGCAGCCTGAGCGCATCATAACTTCGCTCGCACGCCAGCCCCGCTAATCTGGCGCGGTCATATGCTGCCGCCAACTCTCCCGCTCTCTTGTCAGTCCGCTGGAACAGGTCGGAGAGCACCATAGCGGCGCGAGCTGCTGTCGCGCCTCGCTTGGCAGTATTGGAATCGCAGGTGCTGCCACTGGCTCCTGCGATGAATTTGCCCGCCGCGACATGCAGCCGCTCGCTAGCAGCATCAGCATCAGCATCAGCAGCATGAGCAGTTGCAGTTTTGTACTGTTCTTTCGCATCGATTTTCACCCTATCAACGGCCGACTGGCGGCGCTGTTCCTCTTCCCGTGCCAAGCGCTCAGCCTGGGCAACGCCTTGAGCCTGAACCGCTACGAGGTCCGCCAGTTGCTTGCCGTACCGCCATTCCTGCACTTTCCAAGCCGAGGCCGCGCCGGCAACGATTAGCAGGACAACCATCGCCAACAAACCGAATAGCTTTTGTACCGATGTCAGCATCACTCCTCCTCTCGATCAGACAGATCCACAGTCTGGACAACAGCGGCATGTTTACAGCAAGGACTCTCGAACCATAGCGCCCCAGCTCCAGTTACCCGCATTTGTGACTATCTACTGCAGGCTGTCATGGCACGTCCTTGAAGAAGATGTGATGGCCGAGCCTCAACGTTTCCTTGGCGCCTTTTACCCAACCCGGCGGCCTCGGCATGGTGGTCGCGTAGTAGTGGGTCGCGCCACCGGTGGGATCCGGCACCTTTCCATCTATCACCTGGTCAGCGGCAATCCGCGATTGGGCGAGCTCGCGGAACGGAATCTTTTTCGCACCACTCAGGTAGGCGAAGTTCGGATCGTTCCTGTTCCAGCAACTGAACTGGTAGGGCTTCTGGCACACGCCGGCATAGCCCTCCCCCCACCACGACTTGTCCTTGCCGTCGTTTACGCGGTTGCGGATGGTACAGGCCACGGCGATCTGGCCGGCCAGGGATTCACCGCGAGCCTCACCCCACAGCGTGCGGGCGAGAATGTCGCGGTCTCTATCGGATACAGTCATCACTTTTCTCCAGGCATAAAAAAAACCCGCTCGAAGGCGGGTCTTCAAAGTTCAGGTACAAAAAAACCGCTCAAGGCGGCTACTCATCTGGGCACCACTTAACGATGTACTTTTCGTGTGTCGCTGGCCTCCATCATCCCTGGTAGTCGTTCGGCGAAATATCGACTTGGCAATCATCCATATTCAGTGGCGCCGCCGCGTTGTGGCGGATGCGCAACCGCCAGTACTGCCCCGGGACCCCGGACACCTTGAACACACATTTTATACGGTCCTTATCCGGGTTTATGCCCTTCGGCTCGCCTTCACCGTCGAAATAGGTGCCCCCAGAATCGACCAGCTCAACGGCGATATACTTCGCCGCGCCATCCACTGCCATGATCACCGAAACGCTGATGGTCATTTTGGAGCAGCCATTTGGCATAAGCAGTCGATCGGGGGTGGTCAGCGAGAACGCCCCCACGTTGTCGTCTACGATCGTAGCGAATGACACAATGTTGGTTACTACTGCCAAACCTGTAGCCATAGACTGGTTGGTCTTGCGGATCTTGGTCGAACGCCCGCGCAAGGAATACGGCAGAAGCGATGCCGGAATGATCTGGCGTTGCGGCGTGTAGGAGTTCAGGTCGTGGCTCACGTTGTCGATGAGTACCTTGAAGTATTCATAGGCCTTTCTCCCGGTTGCCGCTTCGAATGCCGCCATATAGGCCGGGATGTTGGTCGACGACAGGTTCGCGATGATCGGCCCAGACACCGGGCCGGTGCAGTCCCGCATAACAAACCGATTCGGGATCTGCCCCATGATAGCCATCACGCAGCTTTCAGGAACACCGTCCGGGCCGGAGAACAGGAAGCAGCTGAAAAACCCAACCTCTTGGCTGTTCCAGGGGAACTGGGTATTGGGCGCCCCGATGTGGTGCAAAATCGTCATGCCGCCACCCTCGCCGCCAAAGCGTGTGTGTGAGGCGTTGAAACTGCCATAGTTGTCGATCCAGCGCACGCCAGACAAGCGACCCACGCCGGTTCCGACGTTCGGGATCAGGAACGAATCTTTGATGTGCAGGCGAGTTAGGACGTTCGGGTCACTGGCGGAAATACCCTTGTTGATAATGGCGGGCGACGAAGGCGCCATGTTGGATTTATCCTGCTGAATCCAACTCTGGCTGACGGTCATGTGGTCGCAAGCGTTGTTGATCGCTTGCTTGCACGTGAGAATCCGCACCTTGTGAAGGTTGCACTCGGTAGACAGGTGGGACCATGCATTGCCTAGGGCATCTGTTCCGGTGGCGAATGTGTTAATCCCGAAACCATCGGCCAGCATAATGTCGCAATTTTTGATCTCGACCATGGCCGAGTTAATGTTGTTATTGCTGAAACTGATCGGGTTGCGCCCGCCGGCCAGGTTGAAGCCCTGGATCTGCCACAGATAGGCCACGCCGCTGAAGATGTCCTTGGTCACGCCGCCGTTCTGCGCGATCAGGCATTCTTCGCCTTCGAGGTTCACATAAGACGGAAGCACCAACGAGTCGCTGATGGCGTAGTCACCAGACCTAACAATTACCCGCGGTGTGGTGCCGGAATAACTGGCAGACAGGCCGCCAATGGAGATCATGCGATAAGTCGTTTTGTTGCCGATATCGCTAAGCATATTCTGGAACTGCACGGTGTCGTCCAGACCGCCAGCCACGTAGTCGCCCAGTTCAATTTCGCGCTGAACCTTGCTGGCGAGACTGCGCACAACTGTGTTGACGCCCGGTGCCTTGATCGAAACATTCTCAGCGCCTAATGCACTCATCAGAACCTGGCGAAGTGAGATGTCACCCACAGCAAAAAGCTTCAGCTTATCGATCGACCAGGTTCCAGTGAGCGTCAGCGGGAGCGTGGCCTGGTCGGCCACTCGATAAAGTTCGCCGTCACGTTGCACCAGCTGAGTTTGGCGCTGGACAACTACGCCCCCGGCATAAGCAAGAAAAACAGTTTCGTAACCAGAGTGCTGCAGCAAATTCTCGAAATCATCTCTCGCCTGATCAAGAATCTGATCGATTTCCCCTCGAACCTGCTCAACGGCTGTAGCCACATCCACAGTCGAAATATCGAGCAACATCGGCGCTACATAGCCGTAACGACTGATTCGAATATCGATGTGGTCGGTCGTCGAATAGAAGAACACCCGGGCGTTGGCATCAGCCCGAAAGGGGTTCTCAAGCGGAACGGTGCCCGCCGAATCCGAAAACAAGACGGCGCGGTCCTGAGTACCATGGGCGAACACATCCACGGTTGCATCAGGCAATAGGGCACCGTCTTCGGCTCTTGCGGCGAAGAACTGAATGGGTTGCATAGTTGTTCTCTGTCAGGTCGTAAAGGTTATCGCCGGGGCGAAATTGAGTTGCGAGCGAACGCTGCTCCAGGTGTCATAAGCTGCAGCGCGCAAGTAGTAGGTCGTGCCCGGCGCCAGGCCCGTGATCTGGCCCGCGACCGAAGCGCCCTGATACCCGACGGTCCCCGAGATCGTCGGATCGAAGCCAGCCACGGTTGAATAGACGTACATGTAGCCCGCCGCGTCCGGGGCTGAGCTGGTGCTGCAGCTCACGTTCGCCGTGGTGCCAGTCACCGTTGCGGCAACGCCACTGACTGCCGGCGGCGCCGTATTGACCACCACCAAAGCCGTCACCGCCGCATTGCCCGCCGAGTTCCGCTCGATGACTTCCACGCGATAGCTACGAACCAAAGCACCGTCCACCAGCGCGTCAGCGCGTTGATAGGTGAACGTCGTGCCGGTGGTGATGACTTCACGCAGCAAGGCGTTGTTCGAAGCGTTGCGGATCCGGATGATGCGATCCGCCGCGTTGCTTCCGGCGGTCCAGCTAACCGCGAAATACGGTGCCTCGAACGCCCCGACCAACAACAAACCTTGCGCCGCCGTGGGAACCACTCGTGCCGGGTTAAGGGTGATGCTGTAGGCCGTCACGTCGGCTAGATCCTGCAAGGCTCTCCCGAACACGTTGAATGAGCGGAACTTCACCCACACTGTTTTTCCGATCTGATCCACGGTGTAGCTGTGCTTCCAGATCGCATCATCAAGGCGAACAAAAGAGGCGCCCACCGGATGACTGATCACGGAGGACCTAAGACGCCCGCGTCGCAGGTATTGCAGGTTGTATGCTCCGGCACCGGTGAGCGTTGCATCTCGATAGCTGATCAACTCGCCGTTGACCCAGCACAAGGTCGCTCCGCTGTCGGCCTCGGTGGTCGTTGCGGCCGTGAGCTGGCCAGCGGCTGACAACTGCACCTTTAGAGTGTTGGTGACGTCAGGATCCACCCCGGCGGCAAGAGGCGCGGTGAGCTGACCAATTCGGGAACGCCCGTAAATGCTTTCCACCATCCGATAGCTGTCGCCGTCAGCACTGATCCAGACCTCACAGCCCCCCCAGTTTTCGTTGGTACCGGCCACCGCACCCCAGACCTGTGTCTCACCGGGCAGCAACAAGCTATCGGGCGGATTAAAGATGATCGGGACCAGCACCGGGCCTGGATCGGCGTTTTGGTTGCCCTGATACCCGGCCTTGCTTTGTACCGGATAGCTCGGCGCACTGCCGATACCCAGCAGGGCATCTTCGGCCACGACCGAGAGCTTGCCGTCCTCGTCTTCCTCGGTCGACATCAGCCGGACCAGCCGGCGATCAATGTTCAGCCCGGGGTCAGTGACGGTGACCAGATCCATCGGTTCTAGCAGCACATGCTGCCAGCCCAGGGAAAACTGGTATTCGTTACGGACATACAGCATGCGTTGGACCAGCAGCTGGGCAGCGTGCGAGGCGATCGCCGTGCTGCAGATCTCGTAGGCCTTGATGGTATCCATCGGCCGGGAGCCGAACTGCTCTATGGCCGCCTGGTCAACACCGCGCACCACGTCGGTGTTGTATTCATGATCACGATCCAGGATCTCCAGCGACACTTCGTTGTAACTGTCGGCCTGGCTCTTGATCTTGATTTGTATCGGTGGCGTCCCCTCCTCTGCGAGAAAGTCGTCATCGGTCAGATCGGCAACAGGGGTGATGTTCGGGTACCAGGTGACACCGTTGCCGGAGACGACCTGATCACCGAAAGGGATGATCTTCATCTTCCCCGCCGACCAGACCAGCTCGCTGTTGGTCAACTGCAACCAACGGGCGATGGCTTCGCTGGCCGCGGCCTGCTCATCGAGGACCGGGCTGAGCAGCAGGTTTTCTGCCAGGCAGTAATCCCGATAGTTGCTCAAGTCATCGATCCACTGCGGGTCAAACCCGACACCATCCAGCGGGTCCATCAACAACGCCGGCAAGAAAAGCCCGGGGTTCGCGTCAGGCAATCCCGGCACCTGGTAGGGACCATCAACTTCGAAGGTATGGTTCTGCACCCCAGCGTTATCGTTGAGCAAGTAACGCGGCGAATAAACATAAGCCGTGCTCGAGTACGCGATCGCCTCGGCCGGGTGCTTGGTTGCAAGGTAGCCCCATACCGGTTGATCGGGCGAGCCGGTCATGACGCTAAAGCCGATCTGGGCCAGGGATGACTGCACCACACCCCCTAACACCTTTTCCTCGAACACTTCCTTGTCACGGAAGATCCGCCGGACTGCGCTGAGCGAGCCCCGGCCGATCGCCAGAATGAGCGCGGCATAGTAGGTGTAAGTCGTGTCCTTCTGGGTCGCACCGCCGCCGCCCTTGCCGCCGGTCTTGGTCTTCGTGGTTTTGGCCACCGCCTCGAAGTCGGTGTAATAGATCAGGTTGGGACTGATGCGATTGCGCCCGGCCATCCAGGCGATCGGCTTGCCAGCCGCACTGCTCTGGATCTGCATGGCGTTGATGCGTGTGGCGCTGTTAGAGATCGTTGTGCTGCTGCCCCCCATCGCTGCCTCCGTAATTATCAAGTGTGTAATAGCGCACGGGCCGGCAAACAAAACGCTCTTCGCGCATGTCGGCCACTTCAACGCCGATATCGCGATAGGCATGGATGATCCGGTGATCGTCGATGACCACGGCGGCGTGGCTGTAGGTGCGCCCGAATTTCCAGATCGCGACGTCCCCGCGCTGGGGGCTTTCGACCTCATGGCCGTACTCGTCCAGCCAGCCCAGGTACAGCTCCTGACTTCGGTGCAGGTGCCAGTCTTGCGCGTAGGCGCCCGGGTCGATACGCGGCATCAGGCCAGCCGAATGAAACACCTCGATCAGCAACCAGGCGCAATCAACTCCCACACCGTGGAGGTGCTGTCGGTGCTGGTAGGGTGTTCCGAGCCAGTACCGGGCCTCGGCCAGCACCGCGTCGCGCTGCAGCTGCTCCTGCTCGGTCATATGGATGTCTCCGCGACGGGGATGAAGGGCATGCCGCGATAGCGGCCACGGTTGCCGAATTTGTTGGTGCAGGCATCCAGCGTCCGTGGACAACCTGGATAAATCAGGAACTGATCCCCGGGTGCCGGTACCGCTGGCAGACCCAGGATCAAACTGACCACGCCGTCTCCCGCCTGGCGTCGCACCGTGCGCGCAACGCCGGCATTGCCACCGTTCACGAAACGGATAACGCCCTGATCAAACCATCCATTCCCCGCGGAAAGATTGGTATGGATGCGCAGTGCTGTGGTGTCTGCCAGCACTTGGCCGGCCGTCTCGAACAGCGAACGGTTCACCCCACAATCCGCGCTGTACACGGTGCGCAGGCAGCCGGGCTGGTAGACGCCTTTGGGCACCTTGGTGTCCAGCAACTCCAGCGGCGACTTGACCTCGACTGTGGCCTGCTCGCGGTCCGCTTCGACCCCGGCCACTCGACCGATGAAACGCATCACGGTACCGACCACAGAACCGCCCCAATCCGGCATAAACGCCCGGGCGAGTGTCAGGGAAGCACCGTCGAAGCCACCGCCGGCAATGAATGCCAATACTGGCTCGCCCAAGAGCGTGTCATCCACGCCGGCATAAAAGGTCACGCTCAAGGTGTCGACCTCAATGCCTCGAACGATCCGCACGCCAGTGCGCTTGATCAGCGGGCCGGATGCCGAGTAGTTCACACCGCTGGCATAAATCTGGATGCCGGCGTCGGTGTAGCGCAGGACCTGCCCGCTAGCCAGGGTGATGGTGTACAAGTCAGCCATCACGAAGCTGCGCGCCGTGGCCAAAAACTGCTGCAACTCAGGACTGGCTGCGATCATGGTTTGATGCTCGTGAAGGAGATGTTTTTCATTTCCCAGATCTTTCCGAATGGCTGCGCGCTATCCAGTGCGTCTGAGTCGTAGGCACAACGGAAAAAGAACGCCCCCGTCCATTCCAGCGGCGCGCCGTTGGCCGGTGCATGGGCAAAGGTGATTTGCCCCAATTCATCGACGGTGAAGCCCGTCGCCGGCACGCCGGCAACGCTCAACCGCTCGATGTTGACGACGCCATAAATCGGCTCGACCCAATTGCCAATGGCCCGGGACAGTTGAAAGGTTCGGGTAATGCCGTCGCCGGTACCGAACCGATGCTTGTTCACCAGGTGATCGGTGCGATCAAAGAACAGGAACTCGCCAAACTGCCCTTTTCGCTCGTTGAAGAAGTTCAAGATCCGCGACCACTCGTCCAGACCTGGCCGCTTGCGAATCGCGTTGTAGTTCATCTGGAACGTCCACAGCGGTGCCGAGTAATACGCCGTCGATCGGCGCCGGCCGCTCACCGACTTCTGCACTCCAGTGCTCCACTCCGGCGCCTTCTTCGCGAGCAAGGTTTGCCCGGGCATATGCGGCAACACGTCATCCGCCATCACACCGCGATCCGGAAAACCCGCAATCCAGCGTGCCGGAAAAAAAGGCCCTAACAGCATGATTACCCCTTATGCCTTGATGGCACCGTTGCGTTTGAGCTTCTGCATTTCCTCGGCAAAGACTCGAGCGTTACGACGAATGTCCGAGGGCGTCAGACGGCCGCTGTTGTCGTGGTAGTGATACCCGCCTCCACCTCCCCCCAACTGGCCTTCACCATTCGCCGCCTGGCGGATAACGTTGGCGTACTGCTTGGGCAGCACCATTTCCTGTTCGTGGAGTTGGGTCATCGGATTGGTGCCCGCCGGGATGTCGTAGCCGCCTTCGGCAGACGCCACGTTCTTGACCATCCCGAACACAAACGCACCGGCCGCCACAGCCGCCGCCACCCCCAAGGCGGGACCGATGATTGGAATCGCAGACATCGCCGCGAAGGCACCGGCCATGGCCTGCCAGGCGCTTGCCATGATGTTCTTGATCGTTGCGGCGCCCCAGATCGCCACGGACATCGCCGCCCCGCCCGCCTCCGCCGCGGTGCGCATGCCAACGCCGGCCACCGTCACACCGGTTTTCGCCGTCTCACCGAAGATCCAGGCCATCAAGGGCTTCGTAACCATGTTCTCGATGAACGCACCACCGATGCTGCTGAACACTCCATTCAGCAGACCCTGAGTAGTCATCGTGCCGTTGAGGATGCCGCTGAGTCCGCTGCTCCAGCTCGACTGGATGCTGCCGAGCATGCCGCTCCAGTTACTCTGGGACTCCATGGCTTGCTGCCGGCCAATGACCGCCAGGCTGTTGCGGTGGGTCTGCTCCAAGGCTTGAATCTGCTGCTGGACCTGCTGCAGGGCGACCGGGTTGCGGTCGGGGTCCTGCTCCAGCAACGCCTTGCGCTGGACCAGCGCCTGGGCCTCAATTGCATACCGCTGTTTTTCAAACTCCGCCTGGGCCTGCAGCAGTTGCCCTTGGGTGATCAGGTTGGCCTGCAGATCCAGTTGCGCCATCTGCTCCGCATGGGAAACGTCTGCCAGCCGGGCCTGCTGGTCGGCGCCGAACTGTTGCTGCTTCATGTTGGTGATCTGTTGCTGTTTCTCCCGCTCGATCGCAACTACCTCAGAGGCCGCCCGCTGGTACTCCTGAGAGTCTTGGCCATAGAGCAACCGGCTACGATCCAACGCCTGCTGAGCAATTTGCAGCCGGGCGTCCATGTTGTGGCGGTACTGCTGGGCCTGGGCCTGCAGATCGGCAAACGCTTTGCCTTCGTCCTGACGGCGAAGCCCGTTCAAGGCGCCCAGGTAGTTGCGTTGCACGGTGAGCCGTTCGGAGGCGCTGAGGTCAGTCCGTTTCAGGATGCCCTGCCAGTAGTCCATTTCCTGCTGTTGCGAGAACTTTAGAAAGGTCCCCTGCTCCGACTGCAGCTGCGCGTGTGCGACCTTCTGCGCATCCAGTGCTTCTGACCACTGGCTGACCCGGGACTTTGTCGCCCCAGTCGGCGCGGTCGGAGTATCCGTTTTCGCCGGCGGCGGCGTGGTGGTTTGAATCAGGCTTTTGCGATGCTCGACGGCAGCGGCGTAGGCCTGTTCAAGCTTGGTCAGGCGGGCGATCTCAATGCCATAGGCGGTTGGAGCGACGCGCCCTTGCTGGGGAGCCTTGGTCAACGCGGTATCGCCGCCCGCTGCCATTTCCGCGACCTTGGCTCGCTGCGCCTCGATTCGCGCCAGGCGCGAGCGCATGCCGGCGTCTACCTGGTCGATCTTCGTAGAGGTGAGCTGCATGCTTTCCAGCAACAGGCGCTCTTCTTGTAGCGTGCCCTCGAGCTGGGCCTTACCTCCTCCACCCCGTGACCCTTTGTTGTCAACGTTTGCCAGCATCGCCTCATAGCGAGCGACATTCGCCGACACTTCCTCGACGGTCAGCCCCACCCCCGTCATGCCTTTGAGAATGCCATTGAACCAACCGGCGGTTTCCGCCAGACGCTTGTTCAAGCTGATAAAAACGGGCTCGAGGATTGTGCCAATGGTGACCTTGAGTTCATTGCTCCTCGAGTCGAGCTCAGCCTGGCTACCCGTCAGCCCATCGGCCGCCTTCTTCGCATTACCGACCTGAGCCTCGGTCTCTTTCATGATTCCGTTGTATTCGGCCTGGATCTTCTGCGAATCGTTCAGCTTGTCACGCGTGGTGCCAATGCTCTTGGCGTACTCGTCCCACATTTTCGCAACGTTTTTCGTTACCCCGGCGTTGTCGACCAGCACCGAGTTTTCGTTCTTCAAACCCTCGGTCGCGGTCACCACCGCTTCGGACATGCTGAGGCTGGCTTGGCGGTTGAACGCCGCAGCGTCTTTCAAACGGTTGATCACCGAGACCGCCTGGTCGACGCTGTACCCGCGGCTCAGCAGGTTCTGCAGCGCCTTGGCCGCGTCACCGACGCTAATCAAACCATCGGCAGCCAGCTTGTTGGCCTCATCCATGGCCCGGCCGATACCGACGCCGGCATGGTTGGCCACCGCTTCCAAACCGCGATAGGCCGCCTGCTGCTGGATCGCCGCGTCCTTGCTGTCACTGACCAACTGACCCAGCTTGAAAGCGCCGACCCCAAACACGCCCAAAATGCCCGCAGCTACACCGCCCAGCCCGGAGCGCATAACAGTGGCGACACCAGAAAAAGCATCGTTCACCGCCGGGCCAAACTTTCCGATCTGGGCCTGGCTGCCTACCATGTCCGTGTTGATGGCCCGCAACTCACGGCTGAGCGTGGTTCGAGCGTCACGCATGTTGCGCTCGATGCTTTCAACTGCGCGGTCAAAACCCTGAGTGCCGGCAGTGAACTGGTACGCGATATTTCTATCCATGCCGGACACTCACTGTGCAAGAAATGAAAAACTCCGCCGAAGCGGAGTTCCGTTGATGGTGTTACTGGAGCGGCTCGGCTGGCACGACAAAGGCATCCAGTGCGCCCCGCAAATGCGGCGGCAGTTCGTCGCGCATATCGGCTGCCAGTGCCGCCATGTTGGCCGCCAGGTCAGGTGCTGCCCCGTCCGACTGCGTTGGTTTGTATCCGAGATACCCGGCGACAAGCACATGCACCGGCGGGTGGTGATGCCAGTAGTCCGTCATGTGGCCCACCATGACCATGTCCCAGTCACGCCGTAGCGTGACCGGACTCTGGCCGGTACTGGCGATCAGGTGTGCGTAGAGCTGGCCCCAGTCGAAGGGGCCACCACTTCCCCCGGCGTCGCATCCCGGACTTCCATACCCGAGGCGTTCATCACCGCATTGAGGGCATCCCGCATGTTTCGCAGGTCCAACAGCGCGGCAACCTCGCCGCGTTCGATATCGGGATAGTTACGACGCAATGCCGCATGCGTCGCATCGATCACGGTCGCGACGCCATCCTTGTCCATGTTGCCCGCCATCACCGAGTTGATGCGGTCCAGCAACTGTTCCAGATCACCCAGAGCCAGCGGTGGAATCACCAACACCTTCCCGGGAAACGCGAATTCGACACCCGGTATATTCACGACCGTCATTCGCTGGCACTCCAGTACGCGACCTCACCAAACTCATCGGCGTAGCCGGTGAACTCAAAGTCAGGGATGGTGTAGTCGTCCTGCTTGGTGCCGAGACCCAGCTTGTTGCTGACGAAATTCGGCACCCGCACATAGATCGATTTGCCCTTGTACTTCAGGTACAGCTCACCCTGAAACACTGGCATATCGCCCATGGGCAAGTTGCGAACCGACAGGCTCTTACCCGTCGAAACCGAGTAGCGGTAGTCGATAAACACCGGTACATCGACATCGGCCGCCGCGAAGCTGTACTCGCCCGCCGAAGCGTTATAGGTGTACTGCCCGACTGCAGGAGCGCTCAGCACCCGCTCGAAAGGCACCGCGCCGCCGCCACGAACGCCAAGATCACCTGCCAACAGACCACCAACAGGCGGCGTAACGGTGATCTTGCCGCCCGCAGGCACAGGGGTCGGCGTGGTCGCGTGATGCACCAGCACCTGACCGGGCTGCAGGTTCTGGCCGAACACCAGGGCATTCCACTGCGAAAGGCTGATCTGCGCCGCTTTGGCCTTGCCGGACAATTTGCCCTGACCGCGCGCGGCGTCGACCGCGAACTGCTCGCTACCGAACAATTCCTTGGAGTCGTAGGACAGATCTACCGAGGCTTCCTGCATGATGCCGAGCAGAATGGGCGTCGGTGAGGCCAGCGAGTTGCCATAGGCGTCCATCAGCGGGGTGGCATAAAACAACCCGCTGCCGAATGCGATTTGCATAATGTGTTCCTCAGTAAAAGGTAGGTCCGGACGTCAGGTCGCCGGTATTGCACAGGTAGGTAAAGCGGTAACGCACCATGCAGTTGCCGGCTGTGTTGTCCCCGTCTTCCTCGATCCAGTCGATGTAGAAGCGTTGAACCCGGTCCGCCTCAACAAACGCATCCTCGGCCAGCATGACGGCATGAACCGCGACCTTGACCAGATCGGCAACCTGGTCCCAGGCCTCACCGGTGGTGGTGTTCTCCCGTGCCAGAATTTCAACTGACAGTTCGAACTGGTTGCGGTCCACCGAGTGGCTTTCGCGCTCGGTGGTTTCCAAGTCAGGCCGCAGCACGATGGCCGGGGTCATGCCCCGTGTCAGCGCTTCAGTACGGCTGCGAAACACACGATCTTCAGCCAGCGTACCGGCAGCCAAAATCAGCGCCTTCGCCTTTTCGACGATGCGTTCTTGAATCGAGGGCATGGGATTTAAACCTTGGTGAGAGAGGCCAGACTGAACGCGCCGTCATCGATCATGCGGCGATCGCGCACCCTGAAGGTGGCGCCACCGACGGTGATCAACTTCGGATTGTCGATGCCAAGGCGTTCGGCCTCGGCAGTGATAATCAGGATCTCGTAGCCGGTGGATTGACTGTTCAACCCACCCATTCCAACGATCTCGTCGGGCATATCTCGGGCCGCCAGAAAGGGTTGACCATCGATCTCCCCTCCCACGTCGAAATCTTCCAGGAAGCCCGCGAGATCCTCGTTAAGCACTGCCGCCTTCCTTGGCTTGGGCGTTTTTGCGAGGGGCGCTTTCCTGAGCTGGCTGGGCGACGGCTCCCGTCTTCACCGCCACCAGCTGGTGGCGAAAGCGTTCGGCAACGTCGTCCGGCAATTCGATCTGGCCACCGAGTGCGGTGACCTTGTCGCCCGGGCCGCGAAAGGTCCCGGACACGACTATGTAGGACTTATTCCCCATCACTGCCCCCGGCTGCTTTCTCGACCTTACTCACGCGCTGCGCCAGCGCCTTGTCCGGTTCGCCAGGGATAACGATCTCCTCCCCCGCTTTGAACTGAACGGCATCCAGAATGATGTAGCGCCCCTTCTTGCCCGCGATCGCCTCCAGGCTGTGCGCACGTGCAGCAGCCTGGGCAGCGGTCAAGATCAACTCACCGCTGTACAGCGTGATGGGTTGATCAACGTGATACTTCGGCATATCAATGTCCTCGATGACGTGTAGGCCCGCGGGCTTACACCAGTTGGTTCAGGACGGCGTACTGCCAGCGACCGAAGCCCACGTTGCGCCAGGTGTCGACACCGTATTGGTGGGCATCGTTGTCGAACTCGTACTCCGAGCCTTCAGCCTTGGCCTTCATCACCACATCGGTTTCCTGCTGACGAATGAACGCTTTCAGGCGACCGTCAGTACGCAGGGTGACGAACTTGTCGGTCCAGGTGTTGAGGCGGACGTTGCCCACCACACGAACCACGACGTTATCTGGCATAACGATTTCGCTGATGCTGGTACCACGGGGCACGCTCAATGCTGCCTGGGCAACGCTCAGCAGGTTGAATGGCACCATCACCAAAAACTCGCGAGCCAGTTCGTTGATCGGCTCGCCCTGATCGTCTTTCAGGCTGGTCAACTGGGTGACCGACTTGGCTACGGCCTGCTGGAATTCTTCGACGCTTGGGGCAGTCGGTGTGCCGTGCACCTTGGCCGGCAAGCTGGCAATGGTCGTGGTGATCTTGTTGGACTGGACACCGCTTTGGCCTTCCTGGTGGTCGGTGTCGAAGTAGTACTGCCCGTCGTAGCAGACCTGGCTCTCGCCATTGAGTAGCAGCACCGACAACAAGCGAGCCCAGTGCGCGTTGGTACGGTCGGCCAGCTCGCCCAGGCGAATGCGCAGCTGACCGGTTTTGTCGCGGCGCAGCTCCTTGACCAGGACTTCGATCGTCGCTTCAAAGTGCAGGTTCTCGATTTCGAGCTCAGCACTGTTGAAACCCTTGGCATGACGCCCGCCGATCCATTCGCGCAGGGTTGGCACCATGCCGATCCAGGGATAGGTTTCTTTGGCCTGGTCAGAGTCGAACAGGTTGGAGACTGCATCGATCCAGGTATTGCCAACATTTTGTTCGAGCAGCTCGTAAAACGTACCGATCACGGCACGACTGGACAGTACTTCAGCACCCATGGGTGATTCTCCCGAGGAAGGATGAATTGGAAAAAATGGAGTTGCGCGGGGTGTTACGGAGCGACCGGAATGGCCTGTGCAGCGAACTTGACGATGCCAACGCCGCCACTGACGAAGCGGTGCACATGGCCGACGCGGCTATTGCCGGCGGCAGTCAGCACAAAGGTACCGCTGTCACTGGCGTAGACAGCCTTGCCGATGTCCGTGATCGCCAATGCAGCGACAGCCAACTGAACCTTGCCGTGCTCACGCGCGCGGACGCGGATCGCACCGGCGCCGCCGATGCGGTTGTCAGCGCCACGATCAGCAAAGCCGGCAAACAGATCACCGGCGGCGAGCGGTCGAGCCAGGCCGCTGGCGGCAACAATGCCGATCGCCGAGCCTTCGAAGATCTGAGCGGCGCCGGCAACGGGCAATTCGTTGATATCCGCCGTCTCGTAAGCGCGTGGGGTGTCGAGGGTAAGTGGCATAGGATTCTCCAGGGCCAGGGGTTAGAGGATTACCAGGTACTTACTTTTTCAGAACCTTGACCAGGCCTTTTTCGGAAGCCCGGCGATAACCGTGGTAGGCCTCGAAGGTTCCGAATTCAGCGCGCAATTCCTTGTCGCTGTCCCAGGTTGCTTTGGCACGTTCTTCCAGCGGAGCGTCCGGATCTTCCTTGGTAGCCGCTGGAGCCGCTGGCGGTGTAGCGACACCCGGTACGGGCTCGGCAGCACTGCCGCGGATATCGGCCAGTGCGTTTGCGCGCTTCGATTTCTCGGCACCGATCACCTGCGTGGCAGCTTCGGCACCGCTGGTTTTGCCATCAAACTTGAGGCTGGCAATCAGTTCTTCATGGCCCGGCAATCCAGCCGCCTCGACAGCCTTGATGCGGTCACACTCAGCACGGGCACCGGCTGCGTGTGCGTCATGTTCCAGGCTGGCCAGCAACTCGGCATGGTTCGCAGCCAGGTACTCGCGGGTGATGGCTGGCTTTTCAGTCGTTGTGGTTGGTGCGGTGCTGCTGTTTTGCGTGGACATGGATCGATCTCCAGAAGTGCTGCCGTTGAATTCGGCGATAAGGTTTTCAAGGGTGGATTCACGGTCAGCCATGCCCAGTTCAACGGCATCAGAACCAATCCGCATGTCGCCCTGGCCGAAGTCGGCCAGCACGGTTTCAACACTGAGGCCGCGATAATTGGCGACGTCCTCGACAAAGATGTCGGTCAATCGATCGACATGGGCCTGGGCCTGCGCACGGCCGGACTCGGTGCCGAAGTCCGGGCGTTTTTTGGGGCTCTGGCTGCTGACGATCTCGAAACTGCCGTCATCGCCATTTTTCTGCACCGTCAACACAGTGCCAATGGAACCGACCGCGCCGGTGCGGCTCATGACGATTTCATGGGCCGCCGCGGCCATCCAGTAACCGGCGCTGGCTGCGTTGCCGGATACGTAGGCCACCACCCGCTTGGGCGAGGCGCGGATCATTTGGCCGAACTCCGCGATGCCGCTGGCAATGCCGCCGGGCGTGTCCATCACCAGGATGATGGTGTCGGTTCGCGGGTCGTCCACGGCCGTGGTGAACTCCTTGGCCAGCACGTCCAGCGAGGTCGCACCGGACAGCGCCGTAAAGAGGTTGGCGTAGCGGAACACCGGGCCGGTGACAGGCAACAACGCCACGTTGCCGCGCTGTGTCACCGTTCGAGTGTTCTGCAAGGGCTTGCCTTGCCGAGCCTCCAAGGCTTCTGGCCCTTCATTTTCGCGGCGGGCGATGGCGGTGATGGTCTGCAGCATGTCCGGGGTGATGGCCCAGGGCTCGCGTGACACCAGGTCGAACGCCGTCACCCGGTGCACCGGAGGTGCATCGGTTGGGTTGTCGCTCATAGTTATGTCCGTTCAGGAAGGTCGGGGTTTACGGCAGGCTCATTTTCCGGGCGTGCTGTAGGCGTGGCAGAAAGACCATCGTCAAGGCGGCGCTTTACCTCCAGCGCCCGCTGTTCGTGGTTTTCTTCCCAGTCGCTGCCGTCATAGAGCATCGATTCCTTCGCCAGCGTGCTTATGCCGATATCAATGCGTTTCTCCGCGGCGTTGACGTCTTTCAGCGGGTCCACCGTGCCCGGGCCATCCCCGACCCACAGCGACCCGCAATAGGCATATCGCAATAACGGATGGTCAAAAAAGCCCGGTGCTTCGACATCGCCCTGCGCAACGGCTTCTTCCAACCAATGCTCGTACACCGGCTGGCAGAAGTTGTGCCCCAAAAAATCTCGGCACCCGCGCACAAACTGCCAGGCCTCCATCACGGCAGCCCGGGCCGCCGTATAGCTGGCAGTGAAGTGCTTGATCAGCACCTCATACGGCAGCTCCAAGGCCATACCGATCTGGCGCAGCATGGCCAGCACGAAAGGATCAAAGGCCATGTTCGGCCTCCCCGGTGAGGCGGTATCGATGGAGGCGCCGTCGTCCAGCTCGGCCACGATGCCACCGCTGAGCGAACCGTCCCAGCCGCCAGAAGCGCGCCCTGCCGGAGCATCACCGCCCACCGGCGTATTGCCCGTCGCAGCTGAGGCCAAAGGGCTGAGCTGGCCACCATTGCCTGGCTTGATGAACACCGCGAAGAACGCCGACACCACCGCCGCTTCCAGCTCGGCGTCGGTGTAGCGGTCGAGCTGTTTGAGCTTCTCGATCACCGGCGCCAGGTAAGGCACCCCGCGGGGCTGACCCACACGACGGCGCCGGTACAGGTGCAGCAGTACCCGGCCGCCCCGCTCGTTGAAGAACGGACGCTCATCCCATTTCCGCTCTTTCACACCCAGCGCACCTGGATGACTGCGCAGGATGTGCGCCTTGACCGGCGCCCCGTCCGCATCACGTTCGATACCGGCGGTGAGTGTCTCCGTGTCGGCCTTGCCGTCCGGGTTGCAGACCCGATCGCCCTCGATCAGCTGAATGCACGCTGAGTAGTGATGGCCGGGTTGGACCTTGTGCGTCAGCAGTGGGAACACATCCCCGCTGCTCAGCACCGAGCGCCAGGCCAGTTCCTGCAGGCCGTAAAAGTTCTGCTCTCGGGTAATGTCGCAGCAGTTGGTTTCGGCCCAAGACTTGAACAGCGATTCAGTATTACGCTGCCAGTTGCGGGCCTGCTCTTCATCCCACCCCAGGATCTGGCGATTGACCACCGACTTGAGGGCCAGGCCAGTACCGACCGTTTTCGTCGTCACCGTGTTGATCGCGCCACCGCCGATGGGGTTGTTGCGCTCCAAATCGCGACAGCGCTCGCGCAGCGTGGGCAAGTCCGGCAACAGGTCCGCCGCGGCACTGCCCGCCGTAGGATTCCAGGCACTCAACGAGCGCTTGGCTTTGGAGGCTCCGGTGTAACCGCCCAAGGCGGTCATCGTCATCCGTGCATGCATCCGCTTGGCACCGCGCTCTGGACTGATCCAACTGATGGCCTTGTCCAGCAGCGTCGGTTCAGGGGCTTTCGGTGCGCGGCTCATAACGGCGTGATCCCACGCAGCGTTATACCCCGAGGCCGTCCGCTGGCCAGTCGATCAACCTGGCCTTGCCAGTAGTCGATCATCCGCGTGATTTCAGCGGCATCGGCATATTCCAGCTGCCGGGTGCCGATGCGATAGCTCTGTTTCTGACTGACCTTGATGCTTGCGTCGAGCCACGCTTGAAGCTGGCTCTGCGCCTGTTCCAGTGTGATGGCCATGGGTTAGTTCCTGCGTTGGGAGAGCACACGCATTGCACTGCGGCGCCCAGAAATAACTCTCCCGCCAGTTGGCGGGAGTTCAGGTGGTTCAACAGGTGCGGCCGGCGCCGGTGGCTCAGCAGCTGCAGCAGGCCCAGGATCTGGATCGTGAGCCGGCTCACTCGCCGGAGGTGCATCGAAGAAAAGCGCCCCCTGCCGAATCTGGGCATCAAGCGCCGCCCAGTCGTGCTCTTGCAGCAGGTGAGTTTTCAGCGACCGGGCCGCATGCAGGGCGTAGGTTTCACAGTCGGTGGCCTCGTTCGGCTCACCGGCCTTTTTCTGCCACACCTTGCGATAGTGATGCCGGCGGCTGGGAGCTTTCACTTCCGCCGTGATCTGCCGCCAGTAGTCAGGCCGCACCGTCTTGTAGAAGTGCATCCGGCCCGGTCCGTCTCCAGCCAACGGCAAACGCCCCTCAATCCAGAGATCCTTGGCTCGCGAGGTGCCGACGATGTATGGGCGCAGGCCGTACTTCGACGCCTTCTGCTCTTTGTCGGTGTCCACCCCCTGCCGCGGCGCGCTGAAGATTTCTTTTCGTTCATCATCCCGGCTGTTGCCTCGCTCGCTGGCGCCCTTGATCGCCATAACGCCGCGTTGTTGATGCTTACGGCAAAACGCATAGGCCGCGTCCTGGGTGACGGTACCGTCCGAGGTGTCGAGTGACACCGCGAGCACCTTCAACTTGGCACCGCCGGCGTGGGTGATGGGAGCAAACAGCAGTTTCTCCAGGTCCAGCCACACGCCCTGATCGGGCAACACCACCTCGCCGTAGATCTCGCCCCAGTAGAGCAGCCAGGATTCCTCACCCCGGCCCCAAGCCCGCATGACTACCGCGAGGCGGTCATGCTGGACGTCCACGCCGGCAGTGACCACCAGCCCCCCCATGGGCACGAACAGTTCGGGGTAGTCTTCCGCCCGCTCTGCCAGCTTGTCCGCCTCGGGCAGGTCGGATTTGTACTCGTAAGCCCGGCCCTGTTTCTGGTTGACGAACTTGATCAGCAGCGACAGGTTGCCCATCGACGCCTGGTGCTCGGCGTTGAGTTTCTCGCGCACGATATCGGCCAAGCTGGTACCCGGCAGGCAGGCGTAGAGCTCGTTCAGCTCAATGAACCCGGCACGCCCGGCAAAGGGTTTTGTCGGCACCCAGCCGCAGTTCGGATCACCGGCATCAATGGCGTTAAACACCGTGTTGCGGATGTTCTCCTTGCGCTGGTAGTCGTCCCAGATCTCGCCGCAGTGCGGGCAGGCGTAGCCGGCTGTTGCCGGATCCGCACGCCCGTAGATTTCATGGGGCTGCGCTTCCTCTTCGATGTCCAGCCACTTGATGTGCGCGAAGTCCAGCACATGAGCCTGGCCGCAGGTGTGGCAGATAATCGGCAACACCCGGCAATCGGTCTGGGCCAGTCGCGCCTCGGTCTTGCTCGCGCCCTTGATCGCGGGTGTACCGCCCACCAACATTTTCGAGCCGGGATAACGCTTGCCACGCTCTTCGAGCAGAGCGATCGCATCACCCTGCCCCTTTACGTCGTCGCTGGTGTCGTCTGGTTCCTCGACCACCGACAGGCCGACAGAGGAAGTGGATTTAACGTTGCCGGGCGAGTTGGACGCCACCAGCTTGAGAAACCCGCCCGGAAAGGTCTTATGGTCCCAGCGGTTGCCGGAGGTGCGGCTGACGTCAACCGGCATCAGCTTCGCCACTTCCGTGTTCGCCGTGACACCGAACTTGAGCTTTTCGTCGTGGAAGTTCTTGCCGTCCTTCTCCTTGGCAAACAGGATCATGATCGGACGCGGCAGGTTGTGAATGAACTTGAACAGGTAGCCGATCAGGAACCAGGTCCAGCCGATCTGCGCCGCTTTCATCAGGTCCACTTCGCTGACCCGCGGATCATCCAGGGCAGCGGCAACGCCGAGAAAGTAAGGCGTGTACTGGAAGTCGTAGAGCCCGTGCAACACGCCGCTCTCTGAGGGCAGGTAAAACTCGGTGCTCAGGTAATGCGCGGTCGGAATGTCACGCGGCGGGTTGAACTTCCCCGCTGCTGCCAACAAGCTCCGCGCCAAGTTTTCGCGCGTAGCCTGCAATTCGCTCGGTTGTAGGTCCAGCAACTTTGGCCACCACTGTTCGATCAATCGTGAGTTTCTGCACGTTTTCGATTTCCTGAAGGATTCGTTCAAGGCCGCCCAGGTATTCCCGGTTTGCGAAGCTGGCCCAGTCGGACAGCACCCGCTCAGCCTCACCGGCGGAGATCAATGAGCGCAGCTTTTCGTGATACGCCAGCCGGCCGTTTGCCGCCTTCTGCTGCAAGTCATCGATCCGCGCTCTGTTGAGCTGTTCAAGCTGGCTGCCTCCGCGCCCCGCAGCTTTTCCCCGCAGGTCGCGGATGTAAGCCGTGCGGATCTCGTCGAGGGGCGCCGTCTGCCCGTCCAGGCTCAACCCCTTGAGCACGTCGCGGGCATTGCGCTCACTCATGTCCAGGTGTTCGGCGATTTCACGTTGGGTTGGCATGGTCTGGTCCTGTTGCTGACAGGGAAGCGGAACCCCCTATGTCAGGTTGAATCTGCAAAAAAGTCGGGGTTCGAATTACCCCATTCTCGTGATCGTCCGGAAGGACCCATTGATCAGGGCAACATGGCCCTGCCCCATGCCCAAACCACCCCAACAGCGGGCGAAACCGAGGCCCGCCGTCACCCCCGGCCCATCTCGCGGGCCAATGCCCGTCGAAACAGCGGTTCGAACTCGGCAGCCGCCACGCGATTGGCCACACCGTAGAAGTCAAAGCGGCGCCGGTAGGTCGGACGCTTAACGAAGATCAGGATGGGCCGAGCCCCGCTGCCGACGCGCTGCCAGATGCCAAGCGGGCCGGTGCCGCTGCCAGGGCGACCAACAAAGTACTCAGGGGCATTGCGATTGCGCCGCTTGCTACGCGCCGTGCGGTTGGCCATGAAGCCTGATACGCGCTCGGCAGCGCCAAGCGCTGACAGTATCTGCACGATCTGACCACGGCTGATGTTGCCGTTGCCATCCATTCGAGCCCGACGACCTGGCACCGCGTACATGTCGGCGGGCATGAGACCGTAATGAATCAAAGCCTTTTCGAACCGCTTGTGCGGACGATTGCCGCCGTCCATATGCACAGGCAGGTACTTCGAGGCGGCAACGCCGGAGCTGGCCTCATCCTTGACCCACACGCGGGCGAACAACCGGGTGGCTGCGGCACTTCGTTTATAGATCGAGTTCAAGGTCCAGCGGGTGGGACGATCAAACACGCGGACAATCTCGGCTTTCTCCGCGATTTGCACCCGTTCGGCGGTAAAGGTCAACGCCTTGGCTGCAGCCGTTGGCACCTTGTTGCGGCAGAGCCCTCGCATGCTTTTCGCGATCCTGTCGATGTTGTCGCGCATCTCAAGCCGCATCATTGCCCTGGTTCGCCGCCAGTGCCGGACGACTCGGTGACACCAAGACGCTTTGCCACCCACCGTTCATACAACCCAATCGCCACATCGGCGCCGGCCATCGCAGTGAGGCATCCGATCGCGCCAGCCGTCCAAACCGACATCCCCGCACCGATCATCAACATCATTGCAGAGACGCCGCAGACGATGCAGGCGCCAGATCGAAGGGCCAATCGGCGCAACAACACCCAACCGCGCGCCCCGTCTTTATCGGCCCGCCACATTTCACCCGACACGCCTCCAACCAAGGCCAGGACGATCACCAACCAGATCGGCATGTCTGCCAGCGCCTGCTGCTCATTTGTCATCTTCTGTCCCAAGTTTTAACGCCATACGCCGAAAATAGAAAACCCCGCCGAAGCGGGGTTAGGTGACCGGCTCAGGGAATGCCGGGTGAAGCTGCACGACACGTGCGAGGTCAGCGCCAAGGCGCAAATTCCATATCGTGGGGACTTTTTACCCCTCTCCGGAAAAACCGAAAAGGGGGCATTTTCGGTTGTGTAACTCGATGCTGATTTCGCGCACTTTGACGCAGGTTTGACGCAAGACACTCCGACGAGCGGTAACCAACTATGCTTGCCACTCTGGCTCAACATCTCCATAGAACTGTAATGGTGCGCCAAGAAGTCTGATGCCACCCATGCTGTGAATAGATATACATTGATTTTTCCAGTTCGATTTGCTATCCATTCCTTTCGGCAATCAATTTTTTCGCCTCACAATAAGGCTCACAAGCTTGAAGATAGCTCTTGCAAAACCCTGAATAGCGTTCATCCCGGCTTGAAATTAGTTCTATCCGCTCAATCGATTCATAAATTTTTCTCGCCCGATTAGTTCGCTGCAACTCAGTCGTGCAACTTCTGTAGTCTTCAATCGCCTCACGAATCGATTCAGAGAAATCATGCAAAGCAACAAGTATCTCTGCTCTAGGCCTCATCAACCGAACAGAGTTAAGCCCACACACTCTTATGGTGGTTTCGCCCAACACATTATCGCCAATTGCCTTTATTTGAATATCCCGATAATAGAAAACAGAATCCGGATCAATATCATAAGGATTTACTATAGGATCTGCTCCGGTATCGTGATCAGACTTACTTCCATTACATTTTCTGCAGGAAGGTAAAAAATTACCCCACTCAAAAGTTAAGCTCGGATATATAGACTTTGGCAGAAAGTGCTCAACTTCAATATTACCACTCTCGCCAGGCTTGCTTTCACAAAACGCGCACTTCTCACCGGAACTTTCAACCAATCCTTCTTTTATTTTTTCATGGCGATAATGAGACACCAAGCTTTCCCTCTCTTTTTGAGGGATACTTCCATACCCACCATACTTCTTTATAGCAAGATCCAATGCTTGCTGCCAGACACCTTGATTAGTTTCAAGTATCCCCGGCTTACCTCTCCGCACTAGTTTAATCATTATTCATCGCCACCAATGCTGCTAATTTTGCTTGCAACACAGTAACTATTGCATCACTGGGATGGGAGACGCTCATAAGTTCATCCACAACAACTTCTAATTCTTGTATCGCACCAACCTCTACAAGATCAAACGCCTTTGATATTAACCGTTCATATAGCTTATTCTCAAGACTTTCAACCCCCATCACCTCAGATAATATTTGATCCGTATTCCAACCAGAAAAAGCTTTTGAGGAGGCTTCTAGATTATAGCTCTCTCTACCTGATATTTTTGGCATCACAATAACCTCTCCCTGCTGCGCAGACGCTAACAAGTGAGGAGAGTGCGTGGTTACAATGAATTGCATGTTAGGAAATATACTTTTCAACCCATCTCTCAAAGTAAACTGCCATTCAGGATGAAGATGAAGATCTAATTCATCTATTAGTACTGTCCCCGAAGCTATAGCAACCTGGCGCTCGCCATCTGGCCTACTACCTTCTACCCACTCAAAAATACTGGCTATGATAGAAAGTACAGCCTGAAAACCTGAGGACAGTTCCTCCAAATAACATTCCTCTCCATAAATCGAGAAAATCGGCTCCATATCTTTCCCGATTTTTACGTATGAGAACTTACTATCGAAGGGACCAAGTTTTGGCAAACTGCTCACCATATGCTCCCAGTTTGTCCGCTCTTCAGTCGCCCACTCTTTTTCGATCATGAAGTAGCGATTAACAAACCACTGCTTAATATCTTGCTGATGCTCACCATGAAGAGACCTAGTACTGCTTTTAGAATACGCATCTAATTTCTGGGCCATTTCCGGCTCGCGCTGCATGCCGGATATCTGTTTGTATTTTATACTCCGGTTCGCACCCAAGAACAGCGGGCAAAAATTCGAGGACCGTTCTCTATAATTATGAACCTCCAGTGATTTCCTACCATCGCCTGAAGGTGGCGGATTCCAACCTCTCAATGCCGAGGATCTATATACTTCTCCTTGAAAAGCACCGACAGAAAATCCAACTCTAAACTTTTCATGCCCGGAGGTAAAATCGGTCCAAAATTCAGCATCCCCCTTGAAACGAGAGTATTCAAAATTATTTGGGCTAAAGCAATGGGAAATACACGCAAGAATAGATGTTTTCCCACACCCATTCGGACCAGATATAAAATTAAATCCGTCATTGAACTTCACATTCAACTCACCAAACTGCCTCACATTCATTACGTGAAGGCTTTCAATATATGAATTTTGCAAAGTTACCACTCCATTATTAATGACGACTAAAGATCAGACCACATAGAAAAAACGTACGCAGCTTGCAAGCTAATAGTCTGAAGGACAGCTGTCCAGTGCGAGAGGCTGATCACTCTCTCGTGATTGCCTCCAGCATACGAAGTCCCGGTCAGAACGCGCTTATACGCTTGCTCATTGATGCACGTGTGTAATTGGTTTCCACCGTACCACTGCGGCGGTCAAGTCCACGTGTTGTTGCGCTGCGCAGGGTCAGTATCAACAACACCTGCTGGTGCAAACGATGCACCCAGTTTCTGTAGGTCCGGTCAGCATCCTCGGCGAGTTGCAACAACCGAAGCTGCTCACGAACAGTCATGGGAGGTTGGGCCAGGTAGCGATTGCGAGCTAACAAAGCCAGCTGGGCACCCTTCTTCGATTGCCGTTCGAGCTGTGCCACAGCAGCGGCGACCTCGGAGCTGGCATGGTCCATACCACCAGCCGACATCATCAGATCTCGAGAACCTGGAGTACCACGGGGAGCGCAACCGCCATACTGCATGATCGTCGCCATCGGACTGCCCAAACCACCACCGTCGCCAACCTGGCCGTGCTGAGCCCCCCAATGCTGCATCAATTCTTCAACTTCCCCGATCATCGTCCTTTCCCCCGAAAAACCGAACCCAACACAGAAAACACCGAACCCAACACAAACCCGACACAAATAAAAAATTTATAAATCAATACCTTGAGATGTTTTGTGTTGAGTGTGTTGGGTTGGTTGGGTTTTTCTGTCCTCGCATGGAGTTTTTTTCTATTGCCGCAAGGGCAACCGAGAGAGTAAAAAATGCATGCGCGCGCGCACGCGCGGGCGTAAACCCAACACACCAAACACACATCTCTATAACCCTTGAATTCGCTGGCTCGAACCTGTGTTGAGTTGCCGAAAGTAACCCGACACACACCCAACACACCCAACACAATGCTTGAGGAATTCATGCTGCGATCCCCTTGAGGTGATCCCAGCCGTCCACATTCCAACCCGCAAGCTTTGCCTTAGCACGCCAGAACGACACCGTGCTCCCCAGCTCGGCCGCCTTCAATGATGGGAGCAGGGAAGCGTCAGGATGATCGGGAACGAAGAAAGCCCCGAAACGACGATTGCTACCTTCAGTCCACGGGATGGACCTGGTCTTCTCCACCGCCGAACTGATAAACAGGGAGAATTTCGTCTGGCTCATCGTATGTTCTTTGTTTCGTTGGCACCACTCCAAGAACAGCGCATACAAATCCGTCGACAAGCATGGCCCCCATAAACCATTGCCAAGCTCACTCGTCTGCCACAGATGCAAGAATGTCTGCCAACCGGCTCGACTCAAGGCCACCAGGCGCTCCCGGGCATCCGTAGATGGCGGTCGCGTTCGCTGGTTGAAGTCGCCCAGATCGACTGACAACAACCAACCGTACAGCGCCGCAACACCACCCTGTTCCAGCTCCCTCCCGATCGCCTTTTGCCGCTCGACCGGCAAGGTTTCCATGGGCCACATCACCAGCATCCGCCGGTCACTGTCGCTGATCGGCCATGGCAAGATCTCGTTGCTCAGGAATACCGCGTTCATATGGTTGGCCTCCTCCCACCCATTGATGAACTTCGATTCCATACGTACCGTCTTGCCAGTGATCAAGTGCTTGATCTTGCCCACCTGGTTGTATCGTTGATCGCGACTTACCACCTCTTCAAACACCGACCACAATTTGCGGCTTTGCCAGGCGTTGAAGTTGCTCTCCAGTTGCGTCTGACCGACCGTGGCCGCGTACTGGCCGTACAACATGCCCAGTGCATCCGCGAACAGCAGGCTTTTGCCAGAGCCCTCCATGATCGAGTGCATCAGCACGGCGGTGTCCATCTTGGCGCCCAAGTGCTGCAACGGGTACGCCAACCAGCGGGTCAGCCATTGAGCCGCAGCTTCATCGTGGTTGCACAAAAACGAAATAAGCCAGCGCAGGTTGGCGCAGGCTTCGTCATCCCTGACCGGTTCGAGCGGCAGGCCATCAAAGGTGTTGATGTACACCGCTGGATCCTTGCTCATGGTCGGATCAAACACGATATGTTCGACATCCACGGTGCGCCGTTCACTGCTGTTCAGCCAGAGTGGATACGTGTCACCCAGCGCCATCTTCACCGCGCCCTCGGCGATACGACGCTTTTTCTCACGATCCCAGACATCCTTGGTGCCATCGATGTACACGTATCGGTCAGTCGGCGGCATGCCGAACGCACCACCCTTCTTGCCCGCCATGCGCCGCGCTTGCTCGATGTCGCGGACGTGATCATCCGCAATCAACCGTTTGCCCGTGTCATCCAGCCACGCCTTGGCGAGCGGTTTGCCCACCCGTGCTTCAAATGCGGCCTTCTTCATCACCCGCGACTGATCGCAGTCCCATACTTGCGTTGTGCCCTCGACCAGCGCAAAACGACGCAATAACTGGTCAAGCGTCAGCGACTCCCCCGCGCCCCCGTCAGGAGCCGTAGCGGCCTCGCTGACGTCGTCGGCGCCGGGGCGCGGCTCGCACTTGTCACCAGATGGGGTCGGGGGAAGGTCACGCGGATCAGGGCGCGAGGAATGCTGCATACCCATCATGTGAGCAGCGTCCTTCACCGCCTTCGACTGGTCCCCGCCGTGCTCGAGCAAACAGAACACCTCGAAGGCGTCATTCTGATGCCCGTTAGCAAGCGGATCGGCACCGTGGTGCGAATAGGCTTTGCCCTCACTTATGGTCACGCCGGGCAGCCCGGTGCTGCTCTGCGGGTAAAGCCACTTGCTGCCTCGTTTGATGTATCCGTGGCTACGCAGCAGCTCCTCGATGTCGTGGCAGCGGTTGAACTCATCAATTACCGACGGGCGTTGACCCACCGTAGCTGCTGGACGCTTGGCAACTTTCGCCGGTGGCGTGGTCGGCTTGATCGCCCAAGGGCATACTGCTTCGGCATCACGCTTAAAGAAGTCCCAGTTTTGCCAGACAGAAAGCAACTCATCGGTCAGCGTTGGCAATCCGTCCGCAGCGCTGGGCGGGGTTCTCCAGGTGTAAGGCTTGCCGGTACCCGGATGAATCGAAGGCGGGAACACGTCCTGTACCAGGCCAGCACGCAGTTCGAACACCGTGAAGCGTTTGTACTCTTCGGCCTCCGTGCGCGCCGCAACCTCCCCGACGCCATCGCCCTGCTCTTTCGCAGCCTTGGCTTTATCCATCAAGCCTTTGTGGATCGAACCGTCAGGGTCTTTTTCATTCGGCCACGAGAGAGAATGCCGGGTCAGCTCAATGCCTTCCGGCAGCTTAAACAGCACCCGGAAACGCGCAGGGTTCCCCACAATGGTCGGGTACACCAAAGCCATGGCATCCAGATCGACACCCAGCAGCTCATACATCACATGCCGCGTCCACTGAACGTCGTCGACGTCCAGCGAACAGACCCGGCTCGGCCCAAGTACGACGCCGAGGTTGTGATTAGGGTTTCGTTGCCAGAAAGCTTCAGCGCTATCGGCATCGGTGATGTAGCCACCCGGTTTGTTCCACCCCAAGCCCTTTGGGGCTTTTTCACCTGGCTCGATTGATACCAGGACGAGATCGAAAGTGTTGATGTAACGTTTTGCCCATGTGGCGGTGGCTATTCCTTTGGCCAGTTCAGTCATCGCCGAGCCTCCCGCAACCCCTGGCAATGGACGCAGGTTTCACACCCCTCAATTATCTGCTGTCGAAGCAACGGGATAGCTTCATCACAATCCTCACAGAACTGCGCACTGACGCAATTCGAAGGCACACGACGGTTGCTATGAAGGGCTACATCGAGCAGGTATTGCGCCTGGTCGTTCGCGCGATCGATGTCATCCATTGACCCGATCCTCCATCGCTAGCCGAGCACCCGCCATGATGCCTAGAACTTCGCGAATTACATCCATGCCCTGTTTTTCCAGATCCAAAACTTCGTGCAACTCCCAGACGTTGTCGGCAGCTCCATCATGCATCGACGCGACCAGCTCACCGGTTTCACCGAGCAACTTTCCAACGGCCTTAAGTGCATCGCGTGTCGCCGGTACCGGTACTGGGCGGTACCAGACGGCGCCTGTAGGACGCATCAGTGCATCGAGCAAACGCGAGTCGGCAGTCAGCCTGATCAACTCCTCGAGTTCATCCGGATTCAGCCAACGGCGCTCTTCATCAAGTTTGAGTTTCTTCTGAAGGGTGTCGTTATCCAATACCATGTCAAAGGCAAGGGCGGTAATTCCACCCTTGTAGTCACGACCAGCGCGATAAATCGCCTGGCGCAAAGGAAGGACCGGACCTGCGTCCGGCAAAAGATCTGTGCGACTCATAACCGTAAATCCCCTGTTTACGGTCTAGCCATAGTCCAGGGCAGCCCCTATCCTACGACCACGACCGATGTGCATGTGCTGTGTATCGTCGTAGCTGGGCTGGGGGATTCTTTGGTGAGAGGCCCCAGCCCGGCACTTTTTAAGCAGCTTTGGAACCGCGAAGGTAAGCCCAGTCAATGTCTGCACGGAGTTGCTCGCAAGTGACTGAACCCGCCGACTCTCGCTCGATACCGACCGCCAAAGCAGCGCCAGCACGACGGTTGCCGTAAGCGACCTGCTTCAACTGGCCAACTGACGTGCCGCAACGGCCTGCGAATGCATCCAGCGCGGCTTTATCAAGACTCTTCAAATACTCGTGCAAGGTCATATGCACCTCCTTCTGAATGCCGAGATTAGCAATTGCTAATGTTTTCAGCAATAGCAAACCGTAATTTACTGTTTGCTAACGGAAAGCGATGATTGAGGAATGGATATAAAGAAAATGCGAGTTCAGGTGCTGCGTGACTTGATGGGCGAAAAAACCCAGAAAGAGTTCGCCGACCAATACAACCTAGACGCCTCATACCTGTCGCAATTGCTCAACGGGCATAGATCGCTTGGCGAGAAAGCGGCTGCGAATCTTGAAGCGAAAATTGGTCTTGCCGAGGGCACGCTAACAACGCCGTCCGGCTCGATGCGCGCCCCTACATCGAGAGCGCCGCAAACGCCAGAGAATGAAGTCGTCCCAAGCAATGCCGAGTATCTCGGCCCCATTGATGTATGGGACGACGATACCCCCTTGGATGATGACGAGGTCTACGTGCCGTTTCTTAAGGAAGTTGAACTATCCGCTGGGAGCGGCCGAACCGCAGTACATCAGTCACACAAGCAAAAACTTCGCTTTGGAAAAATGACCCTAAGGCGGCAAAGCGTCCAGGCGAACGAAGCGGTCTGCGTAACTGTTAATGGCAACAGCATGGAACCCGTTCTTCCCCACGGAAGCACCGTAGGTGTTGACCAGGGCTGTACAACCATCACCGATGGAAAAATGTACGCGCTGAATCACGGAGGTCAGCTGCGAGTGAAAACGCTGTACCGGCTACCTGGTGGAGGCATCAGGATGCGTAGCTATAACCGGGAAGAGCATCCAGACGAAGAGTACAGTGCAACCGAACTGCTCAAAAACGAAATCATCGTGATAGGCAAAGTCTTCTGGTATTCCGTACTGCTGTAATCGTTCGCCCCTCAAATAACCCGCCAAGTGCGGGTTTTTTTTGCACATCGAAAAACTAAATTAGCATCTGCTATTGCATGTTTATTTAGCCATTGCTAATTTTGCACTCGTATCTACCTCTCACCAAAGAGTACGAGCAATGCAAACCACACAGCACAGCAGCACGCGCTGCCCCGTCTATCTACATCCGTCTGCCTGCAGTAGCCGGGCTGCCGTCGAAGCCATCCAGCGCCAAACAGGCCTGCTAGTAATTACAACCTCTACAGGTCGCACCGCGGCCGCCGAGCCTACCGGCACTGCTGCCGTTGAAAGCTCATTGCCGTTCGGAGGGGATGCAGCATGAACAACTACCTCATCCCACTCGCAAAACAAGAGCTGCTGCATTACATGCTCCAGGTTGGCGGCGCAGCCGTATGCCCTCTTCAACGACCAGAGCAAACCATCCATGCAAGTTTTGAAGTGGAGCTCACTGATTGCAGCGCAGTCATCAGCGTGGACTTGGGTGGCAACACCGGCGAGCTGACCCTCAAGCGTTCAGATCGCGCCAATCATCTGCACCTGCGGGATTTCATCCAGGACATCGCGAACGGCCGTATTGAGTCGGCAGAACCTTCGCCGCCACCAGTGCAACCCGGTAGCGCAGCGCAAATACAGCAGATGCTGGCCGAGTCAGACGCTCTGCTGAACAACGTTCGAAAATTGCTCGCAGCCTGAGGACCGCGCCATGAATCGCACCCTGGATCAAACGGCCGCCGTGCTCGGCCTCAAGCCTCGCGCCTTCCGCACCAGGTTGCGAGAACTGCGCATCCTGACCATTGACGGCGACTTGGCCAGCCATCACCGCGACCGGGGTTATCTGTTCTCGGATCCGCGCAGCGTCCAGATCGGAAACACCAACCGTTTTCGCCATTACGCCGTAGTGATGGTGAAGGAAGAAGGTGTCGAGTGGATCGCCAAAAAACTGAACATCTCCATTACGCACAAGGACGCCGCAGCATGAGCCAGAACGCAATTACCCAAGCCATCGGCGCACTGAAGCTGGTCCCAATGTTTCTCAACCACCCGACCATCATCAGCCGCGCCACGCTGATTGGCGCATCAGCCGAAGCCGTACAACTACTGGAATCGCTGCCACCGGTCAGCGCCGAGTTGGCCGAGGTATTCCGCTGTGTTGACGCGGTCATTGGCGAAGGGCAAATCGCCTACGTCACCCCGACCAAATCACCGGAGTACCCCTACGGTGCAGTCGTCGCCGATCAACGCGGCAACGTCTGCGCGGCCGCCATGGGCAAAAGCAAAGAAGGCCTTGCTGAACTGATCCGCCTCAAGTTGCTGCCCCCATCGGTGGGGTTCGGGGAGGACGCGGCATGAGTAATACCCTCGACCAACTTCGGCGCCAGTTCGCAACACCGTGCCCGACGCTAGCAGCCGTGCGCGAGCATTACTTCTCGCACATCCGGACCGACCGCCACCTGCTGGCCGAGATCAAGAAAGGCCGCATCAAGCTCACGGTGAAGCGCCTGCACGGCTCGACCCGGGCAAAGCCGGTGGTTTACCTGCACGACCTGGCCGACTACCTCGACACCCAGGCGTTGACGGCAGCAGCGTGATTCACCGGTAGCCCCTGCCGTTCAGGGGTAAACAACCTGCACTCAATACCGCCCTATGGAGGCAAAGTGAATGAGCTGGCTCTTTTCGCAGGCGCTGGAGGCGGAATACTCGGCGGCCACCTTCTCGGCTGGCGCACCGTCTGCGCCGTTGAGCGTGATGCCTACGCCGCACAAATTCTGGCGCAACGACAAACCGATGGACTGCTCCCGGCTTTCCCGATTTGGTCTGACGTGTGCAGTTTTGACGGCCGACCATGGAAAGGACTTGTTGACGTGGTTTCGGGAGGATTTCCTTGTCAGGACATTTCGGCCGCCGGTAACGGACTTGGGCTCGCAGGCAGCCGCTCTGGGTTATGGACACACATGGCACGAATTATCGATGAGGTACGACCGAAATTCGTCGACGTGGAAAACTCACCACTGCTTGTGGGAAGAGGACTTGCTGTGGTCCTCGGTGACCTTACCGAAATGGGGTATGACGCGTGCTGGGGTGTTGTGGGAGCGGCTGATCTCGGAGCCCCGCATCAACGGGATCGCATCTGGATTGTTGCTAAAGACCCACAACAATCCCGCCACCAGGAGATGGCCGACACCGGTCGCCAGCATGTCGAAAGGCTCTTCGCCGGCCGCCTTGATCCGAAAATCGGGAGCAGACCGCTGCAACGATCGGCTGGATCACGCAGTGATGGCATTGGACGGTGGACAACTCAACCCACAATGGGTCGAGTGGCTGATGGGGTGGCCCATCGGGTGGACCGCATTAAAGCCCTTGGCAACGGTCAGGTTCCAATCGTGGCAGCAACAGCATTCAATTTACTTTCAGACAGACGATAACCAAGAGGTCACATGAACACCCTTTTCCTGCTGATGGCCCAGTACAACGGGCAAGTGGTCATCCCCTTGGATCGCGTCTGTGCCGATTACATGAATTTAACCGTAGTAAAATTCAAGCAAAAACACCTCTCAGGCGAGATCGATATTCCGGTGGTGCGCTTGGGCGCCAATAGCCAGAAAGCTGGGCTGGGCATCCACTTGAAAGACCTTTCCGACTACATCGATCGCCAGCGCGAGAAAGCCGCGAAGGAGCAAAACCAGCTCATGGGAAGAGAATGCCATTAAGTGCCTGGAGACTCTCTATTGATAACCGTGCAACACCCAACGCTGAACACAAACTGCTCGTTTAAAAAACTTCTGTATTTCTGCGAAAGCGAATGAGCCTGGGCAAAAGAAGCAAACTCAGAGTATTTGGAATATGAATTTTTTGCTTCGCATATCGACTATCACTCGACATGCGAAGATATTATGATTAATTATCGGTTGGCCAAAATTTATGATCACGATCCAGGAATACGATGTAAAAAATGTTATCCCTTAAAAAGCCTGCGACACGTTGCTTTTGTCCACCGATATTTCTAATCACTCCCCAACTATCATCTTTAGACAAATCACTAGGGCAGGAAAAATGTGTCTTGTCAGCGGGTGGAAAGCGTCTGTAATTGGTTATGGATTTCTCTGTTTGTAACTCGGTGATATTGACTTTACTTATATGATGCAACTTAGCAATCAATGAAGCTAATAGATCACCGCTAGCCCATGTTGCTAGTGATTGACCCACGTCATCCTGATCCTTGAAATATTTGAAGCTGAAGCTCAAATACTGGTTGCGCTTCAACGGTTGAGCTTCGCGGGTGTCCTCGCGCCGTGCGGCACCTTTAAGCGGGCTAGACCTTTTACTCATGGTCTATCCCCATAAGTCGATCAATGCTTTCAAAGGAGTTAAATAAAGGAATTGCGCCAAAAGCCCCCTCTAAATAATCGTCACCATAGTTGTTTTTCAAGGAGCGAGATTTCTCTTTATATTCAACAAGAGAGTACAGTTCGCTTGCCCCTTCACCGTCCTTATCCACAAACCATACTTGGTCACGCCTAAAACACTCAGTATCCATGAGATTGACATCTTGTACCGCTGCAATTATCTGGCAGCCCTGATTGCTTTCTGCATGGAATATTTTAAACAGGTGCTTTGATAACAGCGTGTGAAATTTCGAGTCAAACTCATCAATGATCAGGCGCTCGCCAGCCATCATTGAATCATATATAGGACCGAGAATATTTATAAGCTTACGCGTTCCATCAGACTCTAGGGCCAATGGAAATTCAACCTCATGACTATCTACTTTCTTAATTACAAGCAGGTTAGTTCTATTGATCTTCTTTGCTCTCTGGAACTCCTTGAAACTGTCGACCAATTTGCGCATGGTGTCATCAGTAGTGTCAATTTGATCCAAGCGCTCGTCAGATACGCTATCAACCACTCTTAAATCGGCAATTTGGAAAGCTTTCAGAATTTTGAGGAGCCAAGATCTAAAACTCGAATTGTTTTGGATCTGCTTATAAGTGAAGTCACTATAATGAGAGTCAGTAATACCGTTTAATATGTGCGTCTTATTAAACCAGTCTGTGATAATCGTTGCGTGCTCACCATTGAAACCAGAAAGGACCGAGATGAACGGTACGTCAGCCCTGGTCTTTTCAAGGGCTCCTTTCTTTACAAATAGATCGGCCTCGGAAAAACTAGACCTATTATAATCAACAAACATTCTATTGCGTTCGAAGAGCTTGGTTTCTCTTGTCTGGGGAGTGTAGTAAAGCCACTCCTCAACAATCTCTCCCTCTTTGACACTAAGGCCGTATCTATATTTTACTTTATTGGCATAAAACACCATCTCAATTTCGGAAGGGGCTTCTAAGTTCTCCTCGCGTAAAAGATAAGGAACGATATTTCTGGAAACGCTGGTTTCAATATTGGAAATCGAACTTAAAACGATGTCTTTCATGAAGCCTATCGCTTTAATTAAATTAGATTTCCCGCTTGCGTTGGCGCCGAAGATAAGAGCGGATTTCAATACTCTCTCTTCTGCGTCGCCAATTGTTTGAATGTTGAGTTGGTTGATGTCGTCCTTTTTGGAGTCTGAAGCAAGCATGCTCAGATTCTGTGTATCACGGAAGGACCACATGTTAGACATAGAGATATTGACGAGCATTAAGGTCTCGAATTTTTGGCTGCTTAATTGCAAAAGTCGCTCAAGGGCGACGCTTTTCTAAATTAAGGTTTAGGTTATCACCTTCTTCAGGGAACACAAGGGGTTCACCCCGGCGCCGAGACGGACGCGCATCCCGACTCCTGACCACGCATCGGGGCTTTCCCTAGCAGATTTCCCTGAAGGCGGGCCTACTGGCGACGGTCAAACTACGATTACCACGCATTAGCCCGGTAGCACTCTTGGCTACCGTTGCGTCTGATCTCACGACTGATCGCAGAGGCTGCCCGCCCTAGTAGCGCGGCTATGGAACGGATCGAGTTACCTGCCACTACTGCACGCGAAATCTCTTCTCGCTCAGCCAATGTCAGCGCCAATCCTGCGTCAACCATTTCCACCCCGCGTACTGATCCCCTCTCCCGCGCAAATGCGTGTATCGCCGAAGTGAATTCCAGTCTCGATGACCCGAAACGCTCGACACCCTGGGAATGTCCCAGTCCATCTCGAACAGCCGACTCACCCCGTCATGCCTCAGATCATGAAAATGCAGATCCTCTATCTCAAGGAAGAGGCATGCCCGGGTAAAGGATGCCGACACCGACCTGCTGTTGTAGGGAAAGATCTCCTTTTCCGCCTTGGGCATGGACTGAAGGATCGCCCAGGCCTCATCCGGCAGATGGCACCAAACGTTATTGCCGATTTTCTGCCCGGGGTTTTTCATGTCCCGCACTAGGACCGCCTGCCGGGACTCATCCAAATCCTCCCAGCGGATCCGAGTAATCTCCTCCTGTCGGCGCGTCGAGAAGATCGCGAAGGCGATTAGCTTCGGCATGTCGATCTGGGCTTTACGGCGCGTCTGCATCTCGAAATAGTGCTCCATCAGCTTGTCCAGCTCCTCCAGGGTCGGCCGACGGTTGCGCTCCTTGCTTTTGCTGACCATGCCCAGCTTGCGCAACACCTTGCGCGCGTCCGGCATGGCCAACGCATCGACCTCATAGCCCCACGCCGGCCGCGCCACGGACAACACCGCGCCGAGGTGCGACAGATCGTTACCGACCGTCTGAGCCTGGACACCACCGCCCTCCTTGCTCATCCGCCATTGCGCGAACTCCACCAGTTTCTGACTGGTCAACGCCGAATCGTCGAGATCACCCAGCCAGGTATCCTTGATCGCCTTCAGCGTCGCGTTCTTGGTCTTGCCCAGCGGCCGGATCTTTTCGTACTCGTCCAGGTACTGCTCGATCATCTTCCTGATCGTCACCCCCTTGCGGTTCGCGCGCGCGATGGCACCGGGCTCGGCCAGTTCCGTCTCACGCCGTTTGATCCAGGCCTGGGCGACCTGCTTGCGGTCGAAGGTCTGGCTTTCCTGATAAACTGTCTTCCCGTCCCGATTGATCCGTATCTGCGCCGTGTAGGCCGTCGAGTTGTCCTTGCGCTTGCGTGATGTGATCGTGCCCATTTCCAGTTGCTACATTGCCGAATACGCTTGCTACATTGTAGCAAGCGCTCTCGGAAAACAAGGAAAAATGGGTAAAAACCGCTGTATAAAAGATCAGTATCAATGAATTTCGAAAAACCTGAAGCACCCGCAAACACTAGCCATGCCCGTTCTGAGCCGTCCCGCCGCTTCAGCGTGGCGCCGATGATGGATTGGACCGACCGCCACTGCCGCTTTTTCCTGCGCCTGCTGTCGAAAAACGCCCTGCTCTACACCGAAATGGTCACCACCGGTGCCCTGCTCAATGGTGATCACGAGCGTTTCCTGCGGCACAACGAGGCGGAGCATCCGTTGGCGTTGCAGCTTGGCGGCAGTGTGCCGCTGGACCTGGCGGCGTGTGCGCGCATGGCGCAGGAGCATGGTTACGACGAGGTGAACCTGAATGTCGGCTGCCCGAGTGATCGGGTGCAGAACAATATGATCGGCGCGTGCCTGATGGGGCATCCGCAGTTGGTGGCCGATTGTGTGAAGGCGATGCGTGATGCGGTGTCGATTCCGGTGACGGTCAAGCATCGGATCGGGATCAACGGGCGGGACAGCTACGAGCAGCTGTGTGATTTCGTCGGTACGGTGCGCGATGCCGGGTGCACCAGTTTTACCGTGCACGCGCGGATCGCGATTCTGGAGGGGTTGTCGCCGAAGGAGAACCGCGACATTCCGCCCCTGCGCTATGACGTGGCGGCGCAGTTGAAGGCGGACTTTCCGGAGCTGGAGATCATTCTCAACGGCGGCATCAAGACGCTGGAGGCCTGCCACGAGCATTTGCAGACCTTCGACGGTGTGATGCTGGGCCGCGAGGCGTATCACAACCCTTATGTGATGGCCGAGGTGGACCAGCAGCTGTTCGGCAGCACGGCGCCAGTGATCACACGTGCTGAAGCACTGGCGCAGCTGCGGCCGTATATCGCTGCACACGTCGACGCCGGCGGTTCGATGCACCACATCACTCGCCATGTGCTGGGGCTGGGCACCGGGTTCCCGGGGGCGCGCAAGTTTCGGCAGTTGTTGTCGGTGGATATCCACAAGGCCAAGGAGCCCCTGGCCTTGCTGGATCAAGCTGCGGAGCTGCTTGAAGGGCGTTAATGCCCGGTTTTTCTCGCCATTTCAGCCAGGCGGTTTGATCCGCCTGGCGCACCTGTCAGCCGGCGGCCGTCGCCGTCCAGTTCACCCAACCGAATGCCCAGGTTGCCAGGATAAACAATCCGAAAGCGATCCGGTACCACGCGAAGGCGGCATAACTGTGGTTCGCAATGAACTTGAGCAAGCCGCGTACGGCGATCATGGCGAAAAAGAATGCTGTGACGAAGCCCAGGGCGAATACCGGCAGGTCGCTGGCCTGGAACAGTTCCCGGTACTTGTAACCTGAATACACCGCCGCGCCGACCATGGTGGGCATCGCCAGGAAGAACGAGTACTCGGTGGCCGCCTTGCGCGACAGACCAAACAGCAAGCCGCCGATAATGGTCGATCCGGAGCGGGAAGTGCCCGGTATCATCGCCAGGCATTGCGCGAAGCCTACCTTCAGCGCATCCGGCCAGCGCATGTCGTCGACATGGTCGACGTGCACCACGTGGTCCCTCTGCTCCGCCCACAACATGACAATGCCGCCCACGACCAAGGCGACTGCCACGGTGATCGGGTTGAACAGATAGTGATGAATCTGCTCGGCGAACAATACACCCAGAACCACGGCCGGAAGAAAACCGATCAGCAAGTTCAGGGTGAATCGTTGTGCATTACGTTGGGTCGGCAGTCCTTTGACGATCTCTGAGATTTTGCGCCGAAACTCCCAGACAACGGCAAGAATGGCGCCCAATTGAATAATGATATTGAACGCCATGGCGCGTTCACCGCCAAATCCCAGCAAGTCCGCTACAATAATCTGGTGACCCGTACTGGAGATCGGCAAAAACTCAGTCAGGCCCTCTACCGCGCCCAGGATCAACACTTTGAAAAGGGTCCAGAAATCCATCAATCCTCCGTCAGACCGTTCTTTGGGAACGATCCGTCAACTGCACTCAGATATTGAGTAGCTCAAGCAAAACAATCGAGACATCCACACCCATTACCAGATGTAGCGAGAAAGAATATGTCTTATCAAAAGACACACTCAAGCCATGTTAATAATCGTCCGAGTACGAACGCCCCGGAACTATATTTAGGTATTTAGTGGAAAAAAGTCTCGCCACTCAATAAAGTGTGATCGCTCTCACACTATTTGTGTTTCTTAGTAGATTCAGCACCTTGGCATGAATGGTGGCACGCAGTGGGCCAAACAGTGGCAAAAGGACATAAAAAATAATCGCCATCGTTTCAAAAGAGTGGCACAATTCCATATTGCCACCATCTAACGGCACTACCCCACTAGTTCAGCTCACCGGAAAAAGTCAACTAAAAGCTTGAAAAGCTTAACTATTGTTAGAAAACTCGGAAGCCACGTCTAAAATTCGCGTAAATGTTACCAATTGTCAGTCACAGATGAGAACCGGTGCTTTAACATCCCGATGTCAGCACCTATTCGAGTCAATGCATGATGCTTACAGGGAACTTAGCGACTAGAAGCCAGCGCCAGACAAACGATGAACCCGGAGTTCTCACTCTGGGTCGTACCCGTGGCGTGGCTGAACATTTTAGAACGCAAGTCGCAAGGCATGTGCGGACCGATATGGCACTAGAGGCCAATGCCTACACTAGTACAGTCAAGAAGAATGAACGCTCCGGTTCGTATCGCGCCATCTTCATCATCATCGACAGCCCTCCGGCCCTCGAAGAAAGCCTCGCGCTAGTGGAAAACCTGCGCAACGGCAACTTGAAACCCATCATTTGCGCGGTCATCACAGGCCGAGGCACCTACAACAAGATCAAGTACTATCTTGCGGGGGCCGACTACTGTATCAAGCTCAATACCCTTTCCGATGAAAGCCCTGAGTCGCTCGCCGAGTTCTTCAGCAGTGAAGAATGGCAAAGAGATATCAATTTGATATTGGACCCTACCCGTATTTGCCTACTGGGTACCAGCAAGAAGCTGGACATCTCCTTTGCAGAAATGAAGATCCTGGAAGCCTTTGCGCAAACCAGTAACCACATACTAAGTCACGATGAAATCGCCAACATCATGGGGCTCAACACCAACTTTTATGACCCCAGGGCTTTGGAAAAGTCGATCAGCCGCCTTCGTGGAAAAATCAAGGACATGTATGGCACAAACGCCATCCAAAGCATCAGGGGGCATGGGTACCGGTTGATGAGAGGTCTGATTTCAACCCCCTGACACACAGAAGTGATGGCGCTTTAGCACCAACTAAACAGACGTTTTTCTCAACGGCACAAAGATCTCGACTTCATCGTTTTTTTGTATTTCATACCAAAGGCATTTATCGATTCCATGACCGTGGCAACATCGAACCATAACAATAAAAGTTTATTCTATAGCAGCAGATCGAGTGGAACCCATCGAGGGCCAAACTTGGGCCCAGACCCTGCCTTTCGACTACTTCCCAGGGAGTCATTGCTCCCCTGCCGATCATCTTTTAGCCAAATTTGGTGTGTACTTCAGGAGAGAGACATGGAAACTAGTACAACCCTCCCAAGAAAATACTTTGTCGTCGTGACCCACAGCACAACGTCTCAGCGTGAACTTGAGACCATCCTGTCCAGTGAGCGCTTCAACTCGTTTGGCACCTCCCAGGCACAAATGTTTATTGAAGGTGTTGCTTCGCCCTCTTCCGCTCCCGTGCTGATGGAGTTCAGCTACCCAAGCGTTTCAAGGAAAAACGTCGCGCGCAGTATCGAACATGATACACAGCGACTACTGGCCACCCTGGAATCCGAATGGCTGGCAGCGCAATCGACGAATCCTTTCCACAGCATGCCGGCAACAGCCGGGGCAGCCAGCGACATTGCGCGAACCATCGAGGGCGATACTCCTTGCAGCAAGGCCTGGCAACTCGACAAGGATCAAAGCGCATTGGTAAAAGAGGGCGTCGAGATCAGCCTGACCGGGTTGGAAGCCGCGCTGGTAAAGAAAATGCTGCACCATGAAGAGCGTGTCGTCAGTCGAGACGAACTGATCCTCAGCATCGGCAGGGAGCCGGAACAATACCGTGGCCTGGAAATGTGCCTGAGTCGGCTGCAAGACAAATTCAAAATGGCCAGTAACGGTGAACGCCTGTTTCGTGCAGTAAGGAATCGTGGCTATTGCCTGATCCAGGAAGTCGTGGCGTAAACGCTTACACCTTTAGCGAATAAAACAAACAGAAACAGTGCGATTACAACAATAAAAAAAGCACTCTGTTTGGTTTCAACCTCCGCGCCAGTCAAACCGCCCTCATCCCCACCCCTCCAACAATACCAAACACCACTCTAAGTATTCACCCCCTTCCATTCGACCTTTTCTAACGCTCGGCCTTTTCTAAAAACTTAATAGTTGGCACTTTGCCATCTTGTTAGAACTCGTCAGACAGCATCCCCGCTAATAACTTAGTCTATTGACTGACGACAGTTCGGCATATCGACGTTGTTACCTCAGGACACTCACTACAACAACAATAAAAAGTCTGTTTAACAACTCGGATTTCAACTGTCGAAACCTGAATGGACGTCTTTTGGGGATATTGTATGGATCTTACTCTTAGTATCAATCGAAACACCGGCCTCAAGGGACTTACCTTTTGGGGGCAATGGGCGCTGGCACAGGGCTTTGTAGTTTCTCTGTTGTTCATACTTGCCGAGCGGCACACTGGAACGGTCGAGTTCTATTACCGAATGTGCGCAACGCTCGCCGTACTGGCCTCGGTTCCGGCTTATACGTTCAGTGGTGTGTACCGAAAAAGAGACAATTATCTGTCAGGGCTGGGACGCCTGTTCATGGGCTGGTCCATGACGATGGCGGCGCTGGCCTGCATCGCGTTTATCTGCAAGGCCGATGAGCTGTTTTCCCGGCAAGTCATCCTGGGTTGGGCGGTGTACGGTTTCCTCGGCCAGGCGTTGCTGTATGCGCCGCTGCATGCGTTCTCGAAGTTCTACCAGCGGTCCCGCAAAAGCGAGCATAAAACCCTGATCGTCGGCACCGGTGAACTGGCGCTGGGATTGGCGAACAAACTGAGCGACCTCGAAAACCTGCCATTGGTGGGCCTGGTCAGCAACGGTGCCCTTCCTGCCATGGAGCCGGGCGCACCGCGCATCGTCGGCGCCCAGGAAGACCTGCTGGAACTGATCAAGACCCATGACATCCGTCGCTTGTACATCACCCTGCCCCTGTCGGAAGCGGCAAAAATCGAAGCCATGTACGTCGATTTGCTGGATGCCAGCGTTGACGTGGTCTGGGTGCCGGACTTGAACAGCCTGACGCTGCTCAATCACTCGGTGAAAGTCGTGGATGGCCTGCCGGCGATCTACTTGAACGAAAGTCCGCTGACCAGCCGGCCCACCGCCGCGCTCAGCAAAAGCCTGGTGGAAAAAAGCGTGGCCCTGCTGGCCATTATCCTGCTGAGCCCGGTTTTGCTAGTCATTGCCCTGGCCGTGAAGCTCAACTCCCCCGGCCCGGTGTTCTTCAAGCAGGACCGTCATGGCTGGAACGGCAGGGTGATTCAGGTCTGGAAGTTCCGCTCCATGCGTGTGCACGATGATCATGAGGTCAAGCAGGCCAGCCGTAATGACTCGCGCATCACCGCCGTCGGACGCTTCATCCGTCGCACTTCGCTGGACGAGTTGCCGCAACTGTTCAACGTGCTGCAAGGGCACATGGCACTGGTCGGCCCGCGCCCTCACGCCATCGCGCACAACAACTACTACTCCGGGAAGATTCTCGCCTACATGGCGCGCCATCGAATCAAACCGGGCATCACTGGCCTGGCGCAGATCAACGGTTGCCGTGGCGAGACCGACACCATCGACAAGATGCAGAAGCGTGTCGAGATCGACCTCAAGTACATCAACAACTGGTCGTTGTGGCTGGACCTGAAGATTTTGGTGAAGACGCCGTTCACCTTGTTGTCGAAAGACATCTACTGATGGTTTAGGGCTGCACAAGGCAACACCGCAAGGGGACGCAAGTCCCCTTTTTTGTGGCTGTGATTTGGGAGTCGGGGGTCTACCCGGATTTCTGGATCAGCAAAAAACCACTGTAGGAGCGAGCCTGCTCGCGAAGGCGTTGGGTCAGTCAACATCAATGCTGAATGTACCGACGCCATCGCGAGCAGGCTCGCTCCTGCAGGTTACTCGGTGATCTTCTCGAAGTTGCGATAGAACATGTCGTCGTCGCGACTGTCGGTCATGGAGTGCAACTGGTAGCTGCGATTGAGCCGTGCACCGCCGTCCCGGGTCAGTGGCGACCAGACGAGGTTGGCGCGGCGCATGGTCGACATGCTCATCAGTTCGTCGAACGGAATGGACAGGTAGATGCCTTTGTCGAAACTACCTTCGCCGTATTCAGCACCGGTTGCGGTGGTGATCGTTGCCCAGGCACCAAGCCGTACCCCGTTGGAAAACTCTCGCGAGATATCCAGCGTGCCGCCCCAGTCGCCTGCCAGGTAACGCCCGACGCTGACGGCTGCCAGCGTATCGTAGGGCAAGTCGGTGTAGCCGGTGATGTGGCCGGTCACCACTGAATAATCACGCAAGCCAAACCCTTGGTCGAACTCACGCTGGCGGACGTAGTTCAGGTCCGCGCCCAACGACCAGCGCTCGCCGGTCGGACGGAACAGCACCTCGCCACCGACGCCGGCAAACATCGACTCCAGGTAGCCACCGTACACCATGCCATACAGGTCCTTGTCCAACTGTTCGGCATGGCTGAACTGGAACAACGGCATGGTGACGTCGGACGTGGTCATGTACTGGCGCAAGTCCGTGCGCACGCGGGGCAAGCCGCTGGGTGCGTCATAGGTGAACTTGTCGAAGTTGTTGATCAGGTTGGCACTGAGCAAGCCGCTCCACCAGGTGTTGCGGTTGAAGCGGTACTCGGCGTCCGCGTCGGCACTGAACTGATAGAGCAAGCCATCGGGGCCACCGACGTTCTGCTTGAAGCCCAGTCCGACGCCATAAGCGAATGGCTGCATCGCTTCGGTGTAGAGGGTTTTCTCGTTGTGCGGCATCGCCGGGTTGATTTCGGTGGTGCGGTGCAGCGTTTGCAGCGGCTCCTCGTTGTTGATCACTTCGCGGAAGGTTTGCCGTGGCACGCTGGTTTCTTCGAGCGGCAAGTCGTAGCGCTTGTTCACTACGGTGAACCAGTCGATATCGTCGTTGACGCTGTTGTCCAGAATCCGGCTCGCCCGGCCAACGGCCTTGGCCGAATGGAAGTAACGCTGCTGCTCGCCATACACGATCAACTCGGAATCGCGCTGGCTGATGCGCTCGACCTTGTACCCGGCATTTTGCTGCAGGCGCCGGGACACATCGGCCCAGTTGACCTGATCCATCCCGGTGCTTGGCGCTTTCACTGGCAAGGGTTCAGCCGGCGGGTCGAACGTCTTCGCCGGCGCCTTGCGGCTGACAAAGTTGGTATGGAAAGTGACGCCGAACATCGCCGTGTTGCCGCGCTCCCAGGCCGCGCTGACGTCGATCGAGTCAGTCAGCTTGAACACCGCGCCGAGGTTGATCGGCGAGTCCTGCTTGATCTCGTTGTCCTTCGGCTCGTGCTTGTAATCGTTGCCTTCGTATTCGAGTTTCAGACTGAGCCGATCCCAGGGCGTCTGATAGCTCACGCCGCCGAAAAAGGAAGGGCTGCCGCGAAAATAGGCCCCGGCGTTGACATCACCGGTGCCCTCGCTGTCGGGCCGGGTCTTGAAGCGATCACTGATGTAGCCCAGCGGGTTTTCGAAGTCACCGCGGTTGCCCAGGTAACCCCAGGCAATGCCGGCGCTGAAATCAAGATTGTCGTAGCGCTTGTTGGCCACCACGAATTCACTGGAGAACAGGCCTGTACCACCGATGTCCCGGAAGCCCACGGCCACCTCGGGCGCCCAATGGCTTTCTTCCCACAGGCGGGCCTTGAGGTCGACCGCCTTGTCCTTGTAGCTCTGGCTGCCACTCAGCGATTCAGGGCCGTAAGGGCGGTTGGTGATCGCGGTGTAGCGAAACGAGCCTTCCAGCCACTCAAATGGCTGAAGTGAAACGCTGTAGCGACTATAGGGGTCGGTGCGGTTGGCATTCAGACTCAACTCACCGGCCGGCGCCATGCGCGCCGTCGGCGTTTGTAACAAGCCTGCGCCACCGAAATCATTCTGGGTAATGCGTGGTTCTGCATGAGCCAGACCACACGGCAATAACAATACGGCTGCAAAACGTAAATTCAACGAACCACCTCAGCCAGCTGCGTGGCAATAAATTCGGCCAACTGCTGATTCAGTTCAGGGATAGGCGGATCAAGGTCATCGCTTTTGACCGGGACCAGAATCTTGCTGCCGGCGGCAGGTATCTGCCCGCTCTCGCGATTCCAGTGGGCAATGCCGACGCGCCGGGTGACGCCGTTGGGCTGGATCAACCACAGGTAATCGGCGTCCGCATCGACAAGCGGTGTGCAACCCTGCAGGTAATCGCGGGCCTCTTGCAGCGCTTGATAGGGCAACCGACACGACTCGGCGACAGCGCCGAGCACCTCGACTTCGTCGACCCGCAACGGGTAGATGAGGCGATCGCCGTCGTCCAGGCGAATGTTGCGGGCAAACCCGACTTCCACGGCGACCGGGTCCAGGACAGCCACCTGGCGCCCAGTGACCGGCATGCGCCTGACTTGCTCGGCCAACCGCACCGCCAGGGCAGCCCGGCTCGGCCTGTCGAAAAGCACGGCCATGCGCTGCAGCACGTCCAGATCAAACAGCACCCCGACCTTGAGCCGGGTCTGTTGCTCGACCAGGGACTGACGCAGCAATACGCCCGCCAACCAGTAACTCTCGGCATTGGGCTGTGCCACGCTGATCACGTCCAGCAATCGCCCGCCCGCCGGCAGCTCGACCGCCCCCGGATTGGCAACATCACCGGTGACGGTGACCGTTGCATGGCAGGCGCCGGCGATGAACAGCAGGCATGCCGATAGAGCCCTGACCCGCTTCACCGGGCATGCCTGCGGTCAGGGGTCAGTTGCACGATCTTGACCCGCAGCTGCGAGGTCAGTTGCTGCTCACTCTGCACAATGAAACCGTCAACGGGATCGACCCAGTAACGATTGGTCGCACGCAGGCCGATGGCCGGCGCGTCAATCTGCTCATCGACACGTAGCACGGCATATTCCTTGTTGAGGATTTCCAGGGTTTCCATGGATTTGCGGAAGAAGCGACTGTTCAAGGTCACCCCGACTTCCTGGCCCTGGTAGAGATCGATCCAGCGCTGGCTGGTGTAGCCATCCGGTACTTGATGGAGGCCTTGCTTGAAGGGCGAGACGTCAGCGAGGCGCGTCCCGTCCAGATCACCGCCCAGGCCCAGGCCGATGCTGCGCACCGCGAGACCGTCGCGCATGAGCAGAACCTGTTTGCCGGACGCGACCCAGAACTGCAGGTCGCCGCGCTCACGCACCAGCGCCAGCACGCCGGAACCGGACGGCGTGGTCAGCTTGAGCTGGGGAAAGCGCACATCCGCCACCTGGGCCGCCGTCACGTCCAGCTCATCCGGCCCCGCCACCGCCGATTTGAGGTTGGTCATCGAAGCAACCATCAGCGGGTTACAGCCACACAACATCAAGGCCGCTATCAAGCAGACGCCAACATTCAACGTTCTCACGATCGGACCCGGCCTTAATTGCTGTTGCTGCTGACTTCACTCATGTTCTTCGCCGCGGAAGCGCCCGAACCGACAATCGCCGCCGACGGCACCAATTGGCTGACGAAGCGATTCCAGCGAGTCACGTTGGCAGGACCTACGTAGACAACATCCTGGGGACGCACTTCAAAGTGCGTGGCCAGCGCCATGGCGGTCGGTGATTCTGCTTGCAGTTGGTAGACCTTCGCCGGTTCGACATCGAGGTTTTCAACCCCCCTGATCACGTACACGGCGTTACCGTTGGAGGTGGTCTGACTCAATCCGCCGACCGAGCCCAGCACATCGGACAGGTTCATGGTGGCGGTCTTGAAGCTCAGTGCGCGGGGCTGGTTGACCTCGCCCATGACGTAGATGCGCTTTTTGTCGTTGTACGGCAGGTACAACTGATCGCCACCCTTGAGGTAGACGTTCTGCAACTCGGAATCCGGCTGGTTGAGCGTGTCGAGATTAAGCGTGTAGACCCGCCCGTTTCGCGTCAGCAACAGACCGGACAAGTCCGCACTCGTCGTATCGATACCGGCAGAACCGAGGGCCTCGACCACACTGAGCGGGTTGGTGGAAATCGCTTGCGGACCGGCCTTCGAAACGGCGCCCGTGACCACGACTTTCTGACTGGAAAAGCGCAACACGGCGACATCCACCTGCGGGTCCGCGATGAAGGCCGACAACCTTTCTTCGATGTCCGATCGCAGTTGCTGGACGGTCTTACCGGCCGCCTGCACCTCTTTGATAAACGGGTAGTACAGCGTGCCATCGGCCCGAACCAGGCGACCGTTGGCATCAATCTGCTGTTGCGCGCCGGAGGGTGCGGTCAGCTCCGGGTGATCCCAGACCGTGATGTACAGGACATCGTTACTGCCGATGCGGTACTCGGCCGGTGCCGCCAACAGTTCCGTCGGCACGGACTCACGCTTTTGCGTGGCCCTGTTCATGGCGATGAGCTTGGGCGTGATCGGAATGAGCTCGACCCGGCTGCTCTCACTGGCGCCCTGGCGTGTGATATCACTGGTGCTCAGGTATTGGCCGGGGGAAAACATGCAACCTTGTAAAGCGATGCTTGCCAACATTAAAAGAGAAAAACTACGAGTCATAATGGCACTACGCTATTCAAGGGCGAATCTCAAAACAAAGTCACCCGATTTGCATCGGGCGACCTTGTACTGCACCAACAGATGTTTCAGTTAGTTGTGCGTACCGGTTGTACCCGTGGTACCTGTCGTACCCGTCGTACCGCCGTTTGCACTTCCACCACTGTTGGACGCTGCTACAGCACTGGCGACCATTGCAGTACTGGCTGCAGTGGCTTGAGTCGCCGCCACGCTACCCAATACATTGGTCGCAGTTGTAAGCGGCGCTTCTACCGCGGACGCCCAGTTGCTCAACATCGTCAACAGGGCAATTGCCATCACTTTCTTCATATCAACTCCTTTCTAACATTCGACCTGATCGAAATCGGGTAGTGCGTTAGAGGTGGTAGAGTTCAAGCCCGCGAAAAGTGCGGACAAGATCCGTCGTTCTTTCACAGTCTTACCCAACTAATAAAAGTCGAACGGCAGGTTTATATCTACGGACTTGCAAAAGGCATAGCCAGTGTATTTTCCCGACAACATCTAACAACCCGACCGAAAATAACGCTAGGCTAAAACGCCATCATCCCAGGTAGCCTTTGGGGTGATTCGATTGCCAGCGCCAGGTATCAATGACCATGTCCTGCAAGTTGCGCGTAGCCTTCCAGCCCAGCTCTTTCTCCGCCTTGGAAGGATCGGCCCAGCTCTCGGCGATATCACCCGAGCGACGCGGCATCATCCGATAGGGCACCGGCTGACCGCAGGCCTGCTCGAACGCCCGCAGTACTTGCAACACGCTGTAGCCGTCGCCCGTGCCCAGGTTCCAGGTATGAATGCCGGTGCGCCCGGCGATGGACTGCAAGGCCTTGAGATGGCCGTCCGCCAGGTCCACGACGTGGATGTAGTCGCGCACCCCGGTGCCGTCGACCGTGGGGTAGTCGTTACCGAAGATCGACAACTCTTGCAGGCTGCCAACCGCCACCTGGCTGATGTAGGGCACCAGGTTATTCGGAATGCCGCTCGGGTCTTCGCCCAGATGGCCGCTGTCATGCGCGCCGATCGGGTTGAAGTAACGCAACAACGCGATGCTCCAGCGCGGCTCGGCCAGGCTCAGGTCACGCAGCACATTTTCGACGATCAGCTTGGATTGACCGTAGGGATTGGTCGGGTTGCCCGTGGGGAAATCCTCGCGGATCGGCATCTGCTCCGGCTCGCCGTAGACCGTGGCCGACGAACTGAACACCAGGCGAAACACCCCGGCAGCGGCCATCGCCTGACACAGCGTGATGCTGCCGCTGACGTTGGTCTCGTAATACTCAAGCGGCTTGCGCACGCTCTCGCCCACAGCCTTGAGACCGGCAAAATGCAGGACAGCATCGATGGCATGCTGCTGGAAAATCCGGTCCAGCAAGGCCCGATCGCACACATCGCCGCGAATCATCAGCGCACTCTTGCCGCAAATGACTTCCACCGCGTGCAATGCCGCATCGCTGCTGTTGCAAAGATTATCCAGCACAACAACTTCATAGCCTGCCTCAAGCAGTGCGAGCGTGGTGTGCGAACCGATATATCCAGCTCCACCCGTTACCAGAATCTTCATAGCGCGGTCCATAGTGGGAAAGGTGCGAAGTTGCGCGTCAAGCGCCTCTTGTTAAAGGTGTGTGCTGAACCACACAAATAAGAGCGACAACAACCCAAAACAAAATTAGTTCAACGACTAGCAATAAATATTTTTTCAGACCAAACTGTATTGCGGGATACTTATTAGCATTCCGACGCACGCACCACTATCAACAGATACCGACTAAAAATAACCAACAACTATCAACCCGACATCTCATAACATTGTCGCGTTATCCGCACATTGCTATTTGCCACTAGCGGCCATACTCAGGTATTAAAGTAAGCCTTCAATAAACATTGAAACTTGCAATCACTCGTTATTGCGCGCACCCGTTGTCCGTGTTCTATGACTGTCCAGGATACTTTTATGATTCGTAAATGTTTGTTCCCCGCTGCCGGCTATGGCACTCGTTTCTTGCCAGCGACCAAAGCCATGCCCAAGGAAATGCTGCCGATCGTCAACAAGCCATTGATCGAGTACGCCGTCGAAGAAGCACGGGACGCCGGCCTGCAACACATGGCGATCGTCACCGGGCGGGGCAAGCGTGCGCTGGAAGACCACTTCGACATCAGCTATGAACTGGAGCACCAGATTCGCGGCACCGAGAAAGAGAAGTTCCTGGCCGGAACCCGCGAGCTCATCGACACCTGCACCTTCTCCTACACCCGTCAGGTGGAAATGAAGGGCCTGGGCCACGCCATTCTCAGTGGCCGTCCGTTGATCGGTGACGAACCCTTCGCCGTGGTACTGGCCGATGACCTGTGCCTGAACCTGGAAGGTGATGGCGTTCTCACGCAAATGATCGAGCTGTACAAGAAATACCGCTGCTCGATCGTGGCCATCCAGGAAGTCCCCCGCGACCAGACCCACAAGTACGGCGTGATTGCCGGCGAGCCGATCTCCGACGGGATCTACCGGGTCAACAACATGGTGGAAAAACCGGCCCCACAGGACGCCCCGTCGAACCTGGCGATCATCGGCCGCTACATTCTGACGCCGGATATCTTCGACCTGATCGCCGACACCGAACCGGGTAAAGGTGGCGAGATCCAGATCACCGACGCGCTGATGAAACAGGCGCAGAACGGCTGTGTGCTGGCCTACAAGTTCAAGGGTTTGCGCTTCGATTGCGGCGACGCCGAGGGTTACTTGCAGGCGACCAACTTCTGCTACGAAAACGTGTACCTCAAGGGCCGCTAAGACGGCTCCAGCACCCGACGCCCACTCTTCATTTCAGGCAGGCCAACCATGAACATTAAAAAACTCTCGGCATACATTGAAATGGAGGTGGGCAACCTCGGGGTGATGTCCTCGTTATCGCGCCATCAGCGGTTGCCGAGCGCCAACGAATCCTGGCTCGGCCCCACTCTGCTGGTGGAACGGATCGGTATGTTTCCCTCTTCCGGAGACATCCGCCGGCCGATGCTCGACCCCTATCCCCTCCTCGCTCACCTGAAAAGGCTTTACCGCGGGCAGGCGCTGGAAATCGATGACCGCGATGGACTGAAAGTGATTTTCAGCGACTGGCGATTCCGGGTGCGCATTTGCTGCAATGACCCGGCCATCATCATCAATGTGGAGACCCGTTGCGCTACGCAACTGATGCCGCTTAAAACCGCAGAGCTGCTCGCTCATCTGGAGCACTTCGAATCGGCTGCCCTGTGCTGATACCCCGGAGTTGCCACCGACAAGAAGACGATAGAAGTAATCGGCAATCACTTGCCCACCCGTGGCCGGCACCGGATGAATCTTGTCCGGGCCGATCATGGTGGCGGTGTAGCGTTTGACGTCGGTACCGAATGCACATTGCAGATTGGCGTAACCCAAATGCTGCTCGCGTGCCCAGGGTTCCAGGACTTGCGCATAGGCCGACATCGGGTAAGCACTGGAACGCGTCGTGTCCTGACGCAGGATCAGGTTGATGCTCGCCGCCGGTTGAATCTCACGGACCATCCCCACCAATCCCTGAATGTTCTTCCGGTACTGCTCGGGCTTCACGCCAAAACCCTGGTCGTTGCCACCCAGCATGATCAGGTAGATGTCAGCGGGAATCTTCGACACCACCGTCTTCCACTGCGCCTGCCAACGGCTATCGCTGTGGTAGAAGTCAGCGGATGCCGCGCCGGACGCCGCCAGCTTTGATACCCGCACGCCGCCCTGGTCGTTGCTCATCCACAAGCCAAAGAGCGTTGGCGCGCCTTTCACCACTTCCAGCCGGAACGACCAGTTTGTCGCTGCCGAGGTGCCCGGCAGCGGCACTTCCTGAACCCCCGAGCCTGCGAGCGTCAATGGCTGCCAGGATTGGGACGGTGCCCAGCGGTAACGAACCTCATTGGGTTCGCCATTGCCGAGGTAGAGCAGTTTGGCTTGGGAGACAGCCGTGTTGATGGCCGCTGTCGGATTGGCATCGATCTGCAGCCAGGCGCCGGGCCCTCCGGTAAAGGTGCGACTATCGGGGCTGGCCTGGCCGAGGGCGGACACCTGCCAGTCGCCGCCGAAGTATTTTTCGCTGCTGCGGGTGTATTTGAAGTGCGTGCCGCCAAGTGCCGCGCCATGGTTGAAACCGACATAGCCGGGACCGGCGAAACCCGTCTCCCCGGCCAGCCGCTGTACCAGTTTGTTCAGATAGAAATCCTGCCCGGCGCTATAGCTGTCGCCGATCACCGAGATCGACAGGACCTTCCCACCCTTCCCTTCGCGCCACTGGCCAAACCGTTCGCGAGCGTCGCCGACTTCGACCACTGACGCCGCAACAGGCTGGACGTCATCAACTGCCAACATGCATCGCTTCCTTCACTCGAACACTCATCATATCTGGGGTACCGGGGCGACGTTTGCCGGCGGTTTTTTAGCCGCCGCACGCTCACCCAGGAACAGCACGGAGGTGAAGTTGAATCGACTGAAAACCATCGATAGAACCACCGGCCCCAGCAAGCCACACGTCAAGCCACCGAGCACCAGAAGGCTTTCGTCCTTCACGCCCAAACGCCCCAGGACAAACCGCGAAGTGGCGGCAAACAACACATGGAACAGGAAAATCCCATAGGAATACCCGCCGAGCCAGGTCAGCCATTTCGAGCGCATGTCACTGGACAGCAACGCAATGCAGGACACGCAACCCACGGTCAAACCGATCAGGCTGCGGCGGTCGACGATCAACTCGCGATCCACCGCCGCCACGTACAGTAGCGTCAGCGAGATCAACACAAACACCAACGGCCCGATCACCTTGAACCGTTGTTTCACCGCATCGACATTTTCCTGGCCAATCATCCCCGCCACAAAGAACGGTAGCAGGTAGATCGCGCCATTAATGCCGAACGCATCGAACTTGAACTGCGGTAACAAAAACAACACCGCCGAAAAGGCAAACAGCAGATACAAGCGCGTCGCCGAGCGCAGCAAACCACGCCACTCCAGCAGGCCGACGAACATGAAAATGATGAACACCGCCTGCAGGAACCAGAAGTGGTTGATCGGCACCCAGAACGACAACAACGCGTCGATCACACCGACGTCCTTGTTCACACCCGGCCCCACCGCCTGCAACACCGAGAACGGCACGCCCACGCAAAACAGCGGCACGATCAAGCGTCGCACCTTGCCGCTGAAAAACGCGGAAAAATCATTGCCGCGTATTTTGTAGATGGAGTAAATGTAGCCCGAGATAAAGGTGAACAGCGGCATCCGCACGTACACCATGGAGTCGGCAATCACCCGGAACGGCGAGCCCAGGTCTATTTTCAAGCCGCCACCCAACGGGCCGATCACGTGATAGAGCACCAGCAGCAGGCACGCCAGGCCACGCAGGGTTTCGATCTCCAGGGACTTTTTCCTACTCGACATAAAGCACCTGCCTCAATTCAGAATTCTTGATTCAACTTGCACCGGCTTGTTCGCCCGCAACATCAATCCCAGACCGACGAACAACACCGGCACCACCATCGAGAAGTGCCGGGCGAAGGAGCCGAAGTCCGGCTCGAACAGGCCTTGAACCAGCAGGAACGCCAGCGGAATCGCGATAAGTTCCTTGGGCTTGGTCTGGATCGGCGCGCCTTTGTAATCGGTCGACGTGATGACTTTGAATAGCAGCAATGCGGTCATGATCATCAACGCCACGAAGATCACCTGCCCCGGCCCCGACAGCAAAATCAGTTCCACCGGGAACGACAGCCGGAAGAAAATGATCATCGAGTCCAGCGCTTGCGAGACAAAGTCGCTGCCGCTGAGCCACGAGACGATCAACGACTTGGAGCCCTCTTCGCCCGCCGTGCGCAGTTCATTGTTGCTGGCGCGAATCGACGACACCGGAAACCCGAGCGCCACCTGGATCGCCATGGCGACCGCCAGGTAGAACAAGAACAGCATCAGGAAAAAGGTGAGGCGCGAGACATACTTCTTCATCACGCAGACGCCGACCCAGGACAGTGAAAACAGAATCCAGTAGGGCCGGATCAGCACGCCGTAGATCACCGCCGAGAAGAAAAATCCGCCGCGATACTTGCGCGTCAAAGAGCTGAGTAAAATGCTCAACACCGCCACCGACACAATGATTTCCTTGGTCAGGTTTTCAAGGAAGAACGAACGAACGATGCCCCACAGACACAGCGTGCCGAAAATCGTCAGCGGCATGCGCCGGAAGACCACCACCGGAATCGCCGTGAGGAAAAAATTGCAGAACATGCCGTACGCCCAGGCATTGGTCAGATTGATCCCGGTGGGTCGCAGTAGAAACGCCGAACACTCATAGGAAGAGCGATCCGGCGAGAACGGGTTCCAGAAATTGCAGTTGTCGGCACGGGCGTAGGACGACCACAAGGTCATGGCATCCGGGCCAGGATCGCGAGGGACCAACAGCGGCATGGCCACTGACAGAAACAACCCGGTGAACAGGATCAGGAACGATATCGACGAGTCGAGTCTCTTGCCTCGAAACTCGATGCACGGCAGTTTCAACCCCATGCCAAAGCCCCCTTCGGCCGGGTCACACGGGTCAACACGGCAATCACGCCGAGCTGCACGATGATCGCAAAGACGTTGCCCCAGGCAGCGCCGTAGATCGAATAGTGCTTGATCAGCAGGTAGCTGGCCGGCACCGAAACCAGCAAGCAGATTGCCGCACTGGCCAGTGACACCCGGCTGTTCTTCGAGGCAATCAAACCGCCCCAGACGATGTCGCCAATGGCACGCAGGGCGAAGGAAAAAATCAGCACGCCGAGGATCGCGTTGTCCGGACGCGGCACGGTCGTGGCGACGTAATCGAGCACAACGTTGAAGAACAGATAAATCAGCACCGCCACTGCGGCGGACACCACCAGCGAGCGCATGACCCATTTGTTCACGAACAGTTGCCGGACCGTGAACGGCTGTTGATCAGCCTGAAAACGCTTGGCGAGCACCGGAATGCCGACCACCGCCACCACCGCATAGGACAGCGCCTGCAGGGTATTGGCAGCCGACCAGGCGTACACGTACTTACCAAGGCTGGCGTAGGGCTCGAGGTCGATAATCAGAAAGCGCTCGGCGTACTGACTCAACGCGATCAAGCCCGTGCCGAGATAGAACGGCAACCCGGCCTTCCACACGGTCGCCGTGGCCAGCGACCCGCTCACCCGGCCCTTGTGCACGTTCACCACAATCAGGTAACCGGCGACGATCACCAGCACGTTGGCCGCAACCCACAGCCACAGCACACTGGCGATCCCGGACACCCAGCCGAGCATCATCCCGCCCACCGCCAACAGCGCCCAGAGGCCGGTCTTGATGAAAAACAGCAACGCACCGGCCGTGGCTTTCTGCGCGGAAAACACGAAGGAGTTGATTTCGAACGACAGATGTTCCGTGAGCAAAACCAGGGTCACGCAGAGGATCAGCGTGGTCGTTGCCTCGACGTCCTGGAACAGCGAATAAACCAACACCGTCACCACCGACAACAACAGCCCCACAGCCAGGTACAGCAGCAGGACCTTGTCGACGACCCGTCGCGAACTGCCACCGACGCTGATCAACCGATTGATTTCGGAACTGAAGCCGACGCTGTAGAACTTCGACGCAATCAACGAGGCGGCGACCACCACGCCGTAAAAACCCAGCGCCTCATAACCGAGGAAATGGGTGATCGCCAGCACCAGCAAAAACTTCGCGCCCAATGCTCCGCCGCGAAGCAGTAGCCGAAATATCATCGAACGATACCTTTGATGATGTCGTCCATGGCCACGGTTTTTGCCTCGATCTCGCGGCAAGTGTCGGTCAGGCGTTTGCCGAAACTGGACAGTGCGTTCGGCGCGTAGACCGTGTCGATGATGGTGTCGACATTAATGTCGCCGCCGTTGATCACCCAGTCTTCCACGCCCATGTCCTGATAGGCGCCGAAACCTTTGCGCTCATAGCTGATGTGGTACGCCGGGACGCCGGACAGCAGCGATTCGATGGCGCCGTGCAGGCGCACGGAAATCACCAGGTCCGGCTGATATTTGGCCAGCGTCGCCTTCAACGGCAGCAGGTCTTCGGTAATGCCCAATTCGCGATAGAACGCACCGTCATCGTTGCCGCGAACGGCGCTCTGGACCGCGCAAACCACTTTGCTTTTGTTCTTCAAGCGTTGCAGCAGCAGCTTCAAGTTCGCCACGTAAGCGACCTTCTTTTCCTTGCTCCACTCCGGCGGCTTGCGCAGCACCACACACACCGTTGCCGGCGATGACGCGCAACGGGTGAACTTGGGCTGCATGAGGATTTTGCTGGCCAATGACTGGACCGCCAGATCCGGCGCGCGGTAGACATTTTCACAGGCATCGAAAATCGCCGACGACCTGTTGTCACGCACGAACACCGCATCGGCGCTGGCGTAATGCTCGACGATCTTGCTGCTCTCGCCGTGGAACGGTCCGATGCTTTGCGGCAGGTACACCGACGGCACTTTGCTGAGGATCGCCGTTTCCAGTTGCTTGGCGTGGCCCAGTTTCAACTTGATGTGTTCGAAGGCGCTTTTGGAGCGCATGTAGCCGCCACCGACGCCGACGATCAAATCGGTTTTCTTCAACAGATCAGCAAGACCGGCGTAGGACTGGTTGAGGAACACTGCCTGCTTGACCCGCCCCAGCCCCTTGGCCGCCATGACCGGCGCGTCAAAACGCGGGTGCGGCAAGTAACTGAAGGACTCTGGATCGGAGGCCACGACACTGATCGAGGTGTCATCACCAAAGTTTCGCTGCACCAGGGCAATGGCCAGATCCACGAGCAGACCGTCACCGGAGTTGGACGCACTGTAGCCATGCAAAATCGTTACGTTCATATGCTTGAGTTCTAATTAAAAAGTGGGGGCGCGATACAGGTCGTAGGTCTGGCGGATCATCAACGCGGCGCTGAAGCGCTCGCGGACGATGCTGCGCCCTTCGCTGCCGAGGTCGAGCAACCGCGGCTTCTGGATTATCGTCAACACATCGGCCAGCGCCTGGTGATCCCCACTGGGGAAGACGTAGCCGGACACCTCGTTGGTGACCAGTTCGGGTAACGACGTGCAGTTGCTGGCAATCACCGGCAAGCCCATGGCCATGCCTTCGAGCGGCACCATCGCAAAGCCTTCCCAGCGACTCGGGACGATCAACGCATCGGCCTTGCGGTACAGCACCTGGACTTCGCCAGGCGTCACCCACGGCAGGTATTCAACCCCTTCCATCGGCGGGCACTCGACCGAATCCTCGTTCACGGCGCTGCCAACCACCGTCAGTTTCAGATCACTGCGCTGGACTTTGGCGAAAGCCTTGAGCAGCACGTCGAAGCCTTTCTGATAATCGAGACGGCCGACAAAGAGCAGATGAATCGGCTCGGGACTGTTGGCTTTGGGCGCGTCATCCTTGTGATGAATGCCGTTGTAGATCAGCTTCATGCGCTTGCGCTCAATGCCGAATCGCGCGGCCTTGTCGAGCTCGTACTGGCTGACGCAGATGATCACGTCGGTGACCTTCTGCAGTGCCCGCTCGATCCACGCGTAGGCTTTCTGTTTGGTCGGAGAGCTTTCCATCAGGAACGAAAAAGCATGCGGGCAGTAGACGATCTTCGGCTTGCGCCAAGGTCGCAACAGCACGCACACACAACGTCCGATAACCCCGGAAAAGGTGCTGTGCAAATGCACGACATCGGGTTTTTCCTTGAGCATCACCTGGGTCAGTCGCCAGGCGAAGCGCAGCAACGACGGCACATTGCGTCCAGTCCGGGTGAAGGTGCGGATCTGTTGCCCGGCAATCCCGTGCAGTTCCTTTTCCTGATCCTGCGGGACCAGATAGACCAGCTCATAGTTTGCCGCGTCGCCTTCGGGTGAAGCCGAGATCGTGCGGATCACCGTTGCGACGCCACCTTTGATCGTCTCTGCCACGTGCAGTATTTTTTTCACAACTCACCCACTTCAAACATGAAAGGACAACCGCTGACACTCAGGATTTGTCGGACGCGTATTCGTAGTTGTAATAGCCGCTGTTACCGTAATAGCTGGCCGCACGCTTCTCGACGCCGTTGAACACCGCACCCTTCAACTCGATGCCGTTCTGGGCGAATCGACGAATCGTCAGCTCGATCTCTTTGGCCGGGTTCACCCCGAAGCGCGTGACAATCAGGCTGATCCCCGCTTCGCGACCGACAATCGCCGCATCCGTCACCGCCAGCAGCGGTGGCGTGTCGATGATCACCACGTCATACAGCTCGCTGAGTTGCGCCAGCAGCTCACGAAAGTTGGCGTGCATCAGCAGCTCGGAAGGATTGGGCGGGACCTGCCCTCGACTGATGAAATGCAGGTTGTCGACTTCGACTCTGTTGATTGCCTGCTCGATGTTGCAGCGCTTGACCAACAGGTCCGACAAGCCATTGGTGATCGGTGTGTTCAGCGTCTTGTGCAGATGGCCTTTGCGCATGTCGGCATCGATCAGTACCACCCGCTGCCCGCTCTGCGCCATGACCGCCGCGAGGTTGGAGGAGACGAAAGTCTTGCCGACCTGCGGGCTCGGACCGGAAATCATGATCCGGTTGTTGGTCGAATCCAGCCCCGCAAAGTGCAGGCAGGTGCGCAAACTGCGGATCGACTCGATGGAAAGGTCCGTCGGGTTACGCAGGGCCAACAGGTACGCGGGCTTGTCCGCCCCATCCCGGGCGCGAACTTTTTTGCTGTCCTCTTCCTGTTGCAAGACGCTGTAGGGAATCGACGCGTACACCGGCAAGCCGAGTTGCTCGATGGCCTCCGGACCTTCCAGGCCCCGGCTCAGGGATTTACGCAGCAACACCAGCGCAACGCCGAAAAAGGCGCCGAGGAAGGTGGCAATCAGAACGATCAAGGCTTTTTTCGGTTTGACCGGGCTGGTCAGGTCGACATCCGCGGTGTCGACCAATCGCACGTTGCCCACAGCCCCCGCCCGGACGATGTCCAGCTCCTGGGATTTGTTCAGCAGTTGTGTGTAGATCTGCGACGCCACTTCCACGTCGCGGGTCAGGTTCAGCAGCTCCTGTTGCGTCGCAGGCAGGTCCTGGGCCTTGCCCTCCAGCGCCTTCTGCTGCTGGGTCAATTCGCCGATCTGGGTCATCAGCGCACGGTACGCCGGGTGCTGCCTGGTGAACTTGCGATCCATCTCCGCCTGTTGCATTTTCAGTTCGGAGATACGGGTGTCCAGACTGACAACCTGTTCCAGCACCGATTGGGTTTCGAGGGAAATGTTGACCGTCTTGCCACGGGTTTGATAACCGTTGAGCGCATCGCTGGCCTTGGCCAGGTCACGCTTGACCTGCGGCAACTGACCTTGCAGGAACTCCAGACTCTGCGCCGCTTCCGCCGACGTGCGTTGCACATTCTGCTGCACATACAACGAAGCGATTTTATTGAGGATTTTCACTGCCTCGGCCGCATCGGTGCTGGCCAGGGCCAAACGGATGATCCCCGACTCCTTGCCTTGTTCGGAAATATCCAGCGCATCCTGGTAACTCTGGATGGTCACGATCCGTGGATTGCGCACCACTTCGAAGCGGGTGCCAGGGTTTGCCGACAGTTGAGCGACCTGCCCTTCTACATCGCCCTGTTTGAACGCTTCGCCGGCGACGCCTTCGACCAGCAAGTTGTCGTTTTCATCGAACAACTGGAATCGATGCTGCTCGCCGGCAATCAGCGTGAGTTTCTTGCCCAGCAGTTCTTTCGGCAGATTGAGCCGGTTGATCTCCAGGCGTTCTCCGCCCCAGGCGTAGCTGTTCAGGCCCAAACGCGGCGCCGCGACACTGAACTCGGTCTCGCCGCGATAACGCCGGGCAAGAAAACCGCCAATGACCGGGAAGGTTTTGGGGGTGACGTCGATATCAAGGCGAAGATCGTCGACCGTTTTGCCGATCACCGCGCGGGACTTGATGATGCCGATTTCGGTCACCGACGGCGATTGCCCGCCGAGCATGCTGTTGAGATCGGAGAACCCGAGCATGTCGTTCTTCTTCGGTTCAACCTGCACCAGCGCGTTCGCCAGGTACACGGGAGTCGCCAAAACCGCATAGGCAACGCCGGTCGCCATGAAGGCACCGGTGAGCGCGCCGATCAACCATTTCTGGTCGATCAAACTGCCAAATATGCCGAGAAGATCAATGCTGTCTTGATCGTTGTCACGGGTGCCGATTACTGACGGTAACTGCATAAGTCTGTTCTTACCATTCACTGATCTGAAGAATGTTCATCAATGTCCGAGGCGCTGCGCCCATGAGCTAACAGCATCTTCAATCAATGCATGGGCATGAATAAAAGCGGCCTTTCCTTGACGATACGGATCCTGTATTTCTCGCTCGCTCTGCCACTTACCGAGCAGAAACACTTTGCCCCTGGCATGAGAGGCAATCTTCAGTACTTGTTTTACATGCTCTTTTTCCATGACCAGAATCAAGTCTGATTCATTGACGATGTCCGGTGTAATTTGCCGCGCTTTAAACCCCTGGGCGTTGTGCCCGTGGTCTTCCAGAACCTGGAGGGCCGACGGTTCCATGGCCTCGCCAACCCGCGCGGCAAGACCCGCCGAGGTCACCGTGATCGCTGAAGGGGCCAGCGCGTTACGCAGCAAAGTTTCTGCTGTCGGACTTCGGCAAATATTGCCCACGCAGACAACAAGGATCTTTCTGAACAAGGTTACTTTCCCGCGCAATATCAATATGCCAACATTCCGAGTGGGCTTTACTGAACCCAAAAGACCTTGCGGCACTGAGAAATAGATTCGCCCTGTTAATACAAGTGCATTAAGTACCACAGCCCCCAAAAGCCACCCAACCAGAATTACCGGACCAAAAATAACTGTGATTTTCCGGAACCAACTACCTGACAAAAAATAACATTCGCGCACTTGGCACCCTCGCGAGCATCCAAATGAAAGTAACGAATCAACCATTGGAAAATGTCATTACCCGCCAGGAGTGCAGGCATGAAATCAGCACGCTTCAAACGGCTCACCGCTTCAACCCTGTTAATGCTGGGTGCAGCCAGTCAGGTTGACGCCAGTGACTTGTTCCCCCTGCTTGCCGCCAACAAAACCATCGGTGTCCAGGTGAAGATCCAGACCTTCTCCCCCACCGACGCCGAGCAGATCAAGGCCGCGGGCTTCGGATTCGTGCGCTTTGGCGTATGGACCAACAGCCTGGGCGGCGCGGCGTATCAAAAGCAGATCAGCGATGCCTTCGCCGCGGCCAAGTCCGCCGATCTGCCGGTACTGATGACCGTACGCTCGACCAAGGCGCTGACCTCCGCCCCCGACAACACCAGCGAACTCGTTGCTGCCGGCGAATCGTTCGCCAGTTCGGTGAAAGGGTTGGAGCAGTCATACAACGCGCAGCTCGTCGCCATTGAAATATGGAACGAACCGGACCTGGCGAAGTACTGGCCAACCCGAAATCTCGACACGACCTTTGTTCCGTTCATGAGTGCCCTGTGCAACTCGCTGCAGGACAAACCGCCATCGACGCCGCTGATCGGCTTTGGCTTCGCCCGCCCACCGAGTGCCGGCACGACGTCAGCATTGGCGTTGAAGAAAATCGTCAGTGAATACCCCCGATGCCTGAGTGCGATCTCTTATCACCCCTATGGCATGTCCGGCGCGCAGATCAGCAAGACCCAGGCGTTTATTCAGCAAAACTTCCATCTACCGGGGGTCATCAGTGAATGGGGTGTGCCTTCCCTCAGCTCCAACGGCGGGATCGAAGGGCAGGCCAGCAAAATCAGCACCTTCATCGCCGACGTCAAGAAGCTCGATATCCCGCTGACATCGATCTACGAGTGGAAAAACAGTGAAACGGGCAGCAACGACCGGGAAAGAAACTTCGGTTTCCTGACCTCCGACGGCCAAGCGAAACCGGCTAAAATGGCAGCCTCTACCCAGTTGAATCCGCGGTAGGACGTACATCCACGGGGTGCTGACGATCAGTTGCCTGGAACCTGTGCCGCGTTTCGGCATCGTATTCATCATTACCAGGCCCCGCCTTTCAAACAGCCGTTTTCAGGTTGTTGCCGCAGGGGCCGTCGATACACATACGCACCCTTGAGTGGCTGTCAGCGCTCGGGTAATGTCATCAGACCCATAGGACAGAGCACGCCCATGACTTCCAAGCTGGAACAACTCAAACAAATGACTACCGTGGTTGCCGACACCGGCGACTTCGAAGCTATCGCTCGCGTTAAGCCGGTGGACGCTACCACCAACCCTTCCCTGCTGCTCAAGGCCGCGGCCATTCCTGCGTATGCCGAGCTGCTGAACGCCAGCGTCAATGACTGCAAGGGCGATGTGGGCCTGGCCAGCGACCGTTTCGGCGTGGCCGTGGGCCAGGAAATCCTCAAAGTGATCCCGGGCCGTATTTCCACCGAAGTGGATGCGCGCCTGTCGTTCGACACCGACGCGATGTTGAAGCGTGCGCATCGCCTGATCGAGCTGTACGACAAGGCCGGTATTGGCCGCGAGCGCGTGCTGATCAAGATCGCGTCCACCTGGGAAGGCATCCGTGCTGCCGAGATCCTGGAAAAGGAAGGCATCCAGACCAACCTGACCCTGCTGTTCTCCTTCGCCCAGGCCGCCGCCTGTGCCGAAGCCGGGGTGTTCCTGATTTCGCCGTTCGTGGGCCGTATCTACGACTGGTACAAGAAAGCCAACGGCAACGACTACACCGGCGCGGATGATCCGGGCGTGCAGTCGGTGACGCGCATCTACAACTACTACAAGGCCAATGACTACAAGACCGTGGTCATGGGGGCGAGCTTCCGCAATCTCGGCCAGATCGAGCAACTGGCCGGCTGCGACCGCCTGACCATCAGCCCGGACCTGATCGACAAGCTGGCAGCGGATACCGGCAAGCTGGAGCGCAAACTGGCGCCGGGCCATGCCGGTGAAGCGCGCCTGAGCCTCAACGAGTCGCAGTTCCGCTGGTTGTCCAACGAAGATGCGATGGCGACCGAGAAACTGGCTGAAGGCATTCGTCAGTTCGCGCGGGATCAGGAGAAGCTTGAGGCGTTGTTGCAGGCCAAGCTGTGATCTGAGTGGGTGTAATGCAAAAAGGGCGAACCCTGGTGGGTTCGCCCTTTTTTGTATGTGTTTGGTGACTGTCAGGACGCCATCGCGAGCAAGCTCGCTCCCACAAGGGACTTGTGGGATGGCTGAAGTCGTGTGCTAAACAAGGGACCTGTGGGAGCGAGCTTGCTCGCGATGGGGCCAGCCCGGCCCACACCATTTCAAGGATCAATGCCGTTCGAGCGCATTCACCAGGTCATGGAAGGCTTCACGATTGGTGTCGTTCAGGCCCATGAGGATCTTGTGCGCTTCGAGCACTTTTATCCGCACCACTTCTTCCGACTGATCCTGGTCTGGCAGGTCGTCCAGGCATTCCGGGCATGGCACCGGTTTGTCGACGATGTTGAAGACCTGCTCGAAGCCCATGGACTGCAGCAGCCGCGTGATGTCTTCGTGGGTGGTGACGACCGTCGGCAGCAGGCCGACTTTCTGCCGCGACAGGATCGACAGTTTGGCCAGCAGGCCAAGCGTGGTGCTGTCGATGCTGCGGGTTTCGGTCAGATCGATCACGATCGAGTTGAAATTCAACGCGCTGAAGATCCGCTCAATAGTCGCATCCAACGCCGAACACAGGGTCAGGCGAACTTCACCGACGAACTTGAGGACGAAGGTGCCGTCCTGCTCGGCGAACTGGATTCTACCGGTACTCATCAAAGATTCCTGCTCAACACCAACAGGGCGATATCATCCGGCATCTCCCCTAGCGTGGCCAATCCAAAAACCTGCCGCAGCCCATCCAGGGTGCCGCCCGCAGCCTTGACCCGTTGGGGCAACGCCGCTTCTTTTTCTTTGAGTGTGGGTTCTGGCAAAAGATCCAGAATGCCATCAGACATCAGCGTCAGGCTGAACGTCGGTGGCAATTCCAGCACGTGGTCTTCGTAGGTGGCTTCGTTGAAAAGCCCCACCGGCAGACCACGCCCTTCCAGATAACTGACACTGTCTGGCGTGTACAACACTGGCAACGGCAGATGACCGCCGATGCTATAGGTCAACAAACCTGTCTCCTCGTCGATGACTCCACCGACCATTGTGACGTGTTTACCCAGCTTACAACTGATCAGGCCCCGGTTGATATGACCAAGAACCTCTGAAGGCTTGAATTCCGGTAAGGTGCCGCTGCGCTTGGACTCGAACAGCAGGCGCGTGGTCATGAACTTCAACAGCACGGTGACGAAGGCTGAAGAGGCGCCATGTCCGGAAACGTCCGCCAGGTAGAAGGCTACCCGGCGCTCGTCGACGCGAAAGTAGTCGACGAAATCACCCGACAGGTACAGCGACGGGATGATCTGGTGAGCGAACTTGAACTCGTCGATGGTCCACGGGCTGACCGGCAGCATGTTCATCTGCACCTGGCGACCGGCGTTCTGGTCTTCCTGGAGCAGGTTCAGGCTGGCTTCGAGCTCGCGGTTGGCCTTCTCCAGCTTCTCGCGGTAGCGCTGGTTCTCCAGCAGCAGGCGCGCACGATCCAGGGCCCGGCGCACAGAGTGCTCGAGCACGGCCAGATCTTCGAGAGGCTTGATCAGGTAGTCCGCCGCGCCCAGGCGCAGGGCTTCGACCGCGTCGTTCATCACGCCCGCACCCGACACCACGATCACCGGCGTTTGCGGCGACAGCTCGGTGACCTGGCGGATGAGTTCGAGTCCGCCCATCTGCGGCATGCGCAGATCGCAGATGACCAAGTCGGGCTTGTCTTGCTCGAATACCTGAAGACCCTGCTGGCCATTGCTGGCCTGCAAGACGCTGAAACCACTGTCTTCCAAATAGGCGGCGAGGCTCGCGCGCACTACTTCGTCATCATCGATTATCAGCAGCGTGGCACTGGTTTTTGGCATGTGGGCAAACGGCGCCAGAATTAGGTTGGCGTAGCAGGCGGGGATTTAGACCCGGCACTCACTACTGGATTCGCTTTCTAGCCTCTCTGTCGCACCGCTTTCGGGCATTTGCCCTACACACGTGTTCACCAGAGGTGCCCTTCTAAGGCGCAGACGGTACTCCCATCCGCGGGGCGTTTCAAGCTCACGCCGATGGTCGCTTGACGACTTTGCTTGTCAAATCACCGAGAGTTATAAGAACGGTCAAAACCGAAACCCAATGGAAGGATCCAACCCATGAGTCAAACCGCTCGGGACTACAGCGAAAAGCGTGATTTTCATCGGGCATGCGGGTCTGCGCAGGCAAAAAAAGGCGGCCTTGAGGGCCGCCTTTTTCAGTTTACCGGTCGGAATCAGAAATCGTCTTCAACCTGGCCGTCTTTCACCTTGAACTCGCGGTTCTGCAAGTACGCATTGCGGATGAAGGTGTACCGGTCGCCGCTGATCAGCTTCTCGCTCGACAGCAGGCTGGCACGGGTATCGATGATGTCCAGGGCGTAGAACGAGTTACGCACGGGCACGTCGTCTACGTAGCGATAGGGGGCCGTGTAGCTGTCGACGTACTTGGACGGCGCATCGCGCAAGGTGCTTGGGCCCAGCAGTGGCAGCATCACGTAAGGGCCGCTGCCGACACCCCAGTAACCCAGCGTCTGGCCGAAGTCTTCGTCATTGCGCTGCAGGCCCATCCTGGTGCCGACATCGATCACGCCCAGCAAGCCGAAGGTGGTGTTGAAAATGAGGCGTGCGGTATCAACGCCTGCGGCGTGAGGCTTGGCCTGGAGGATATCGTTGGCCAGGTTGCGCACATCACCGATGTTCTGGAAGAAGTTGTGGACGCCGTCCTCGACGAACTGCGGCGCTATGTACTGGTAGCCCTGGGCCAGCGGCTTCAGTGCGTAGGTGTCGATCACGTCGTTGAACTTGTAGATCGGGCGGTTGACGCTTTCCCAAGGATCATCTTCCGAGGCTGCCTGGGCAACGAACGGAACCAGCATCACACCGGCGGTTACACAAATCCTGGCTAGATGGTTGCTCCAGCGCATAGAAAAAAACTCCTTGGTTTGTACCGGCTCGGGCGCCTGGCCCGGGCAATAAGTGGGCAAGTATAAGACGTAAATGCCGTTTAAGGCACTTTGCACGAAACCGGCGCTACAGCAATCGTGCCAACTGTGAGCGATTCACATCCATGTCACTCAACTGTCACCGTCGCCCGCTAGCCTCGGGACTATTTCAGGGACGTCCATATGCCGCTCGCCGAAGCCATGCCGCAAACCGCACCCAGCCTGACCGCCGTACTGTTCGGCCTGAGTGGCTGCCTGGTGGATTTCGGCGCATACACGCATCGGCACGGCAGCCACTCGGCCGAGCACGCCGAAGCCACACCCGGCGCACTGGACAGCCTGCGCAGCTTGCAGCGCCAGCAAATCCCCTGCGCCTGGCTCGATGAACTGCCCCCTGCCCTCAGCCAATCCCTGGCCGCCGCGCTGCCGGACTGGATCAAACCTTCGCAACATCCGGCAACAAACAATCCATGGCCGGCCCCGAATGCCTGCTGGCAAGCCTTGATGAGCCTGAACGTCTCGCGACTCGACGGTTGTGTACTGGTGAGCGGCGAGCCCCGCCTGCTGCAAGCCGGGCTCAATGCCGGGTTGTGGACCATCGGCCTGGCGTCCTGCGGCTCGCTCTGCGGTTTGACGCCCCAGGAATGGCTGGCGTTGCCCCCGCAGGAACGCGACAGCAAACGCGCCAAGGCGACGATGCAACTGTTCGGCCTGGGCGTGCATTCGGTCATCGATCACCTCGGTGAACTCGACACCTGCCTGGCCGATATCAGCTTGCGTCGGCTCAAGGGCGAAAAGCCCTGACCGAGATCATGCACGTTGCGCGCGAGTGGATTAATCTAAAGGTCAGGCATCGACCTTTGGCTTGTCGCCATGGTCTATGCCAGTGCCTATCGATCAAAGAAGGAAGAACGCCATGCCTGCCCGCGAACTGCAAGAACAGCTCAATGCCCTGCGCGAGCAATTGGAACAGAATCCTCCGCTGTCCGAAAACGAACGCGCCGACCTGCACGAGCTCATGCAACAGATTGAATTGAAGCTTGAGCTGGAAACCAAAACCCAGGACTCCAGCCTTGCCGACGGCGTCAACCTGGCCGTGGAACGCTTCGAACTCGAACATCCGACCCTTGCCGGCACCCTGCGCAACATTGGGCAGGCCTTGGCCAACATGGGGATCTGAACCCACCAATGCCTCTGTAGGAGCGAGCTCGCTCGCGATGGAGTGTCAGCGACCTTGGCGTCGACTGACACACCATCGCGAGCAAGCTCGCTCCTACAGGGTTTCGTTACTGGCGGACCAGCCGATGATTCGGCAGCTGCACCTCTTCCGTGCTGCGATACGGGTTGATATCCAACCCGCCGCGCCGCACATAACGCGCATACACGGTCAGTTTCTCCGGCTTGAGCAACCGCTGCAGGTCGAGGAAGATCCGCTCCACACACTGCTCATGGAAGTCCGAATGCTGGCGGAAGCTGACGATGTACTCCAGCAGACTGGCGTGATCCAGCGCCGCGCCACGGTATTCCACCGCCACGCTGCCCCAGTCCGGCTGGCTGGTGACCGGGCAGTTGGACTTGAGCAAATGGCTGTGCACGCTCTCCTCGACAATGCGCGAATCATCGCAACGCAGCAGTTCCGGGCGTGGATGCTCGTAATTGCTGACGCTGATATCCAGTTCATCGATGCACACGCCCGGCAAGGCCACGACGCCTTCACTCTCGACATCCTTGAGACTGCGAATGCGCACGCCCACCGGCTTGCCGGCAGCCGCCGACAAGTCCTTGGCCAGCGTCACCTCAAGGCTCGCGGTGTCGGCAAACGGCGTCTGGTTCAGGGAGTTGAGGTAGAGCTTGAACGACTTCGACTCGATGATGTTCGGTGAATCCGCCGGGATGCTGAATTCGCCGATCGCCACTACGGGCTTGCCCGACGGCAACAGCCAGGACAGCTCGAAGCAGTTCCAGAAGTCCACGCCTTTGTACGGCAGGGTTTGCGCCGTCAGGCCCAGTTCCGCCCACTTCGCGGTGCGCGGGATCGGGAACAGCAGGGACGGCGTGTAGGTGGCGATGTATTCGCTGGACTTGCCCAGCGGCGAGTGTTCGGCTGCGGGATGCATGGCGGAAACCTGACTGAAGAATCAGCGGATTCTATCAGCCTTTGCTCCCGCCTTTGAGTGCTTACTGACTGACAGTCAGTTTGCCGACCATGCCCGCCTGGTAATGGCCGGGGATATTGCAGGCAAACTCCAGGTTGGTGGCCTTGTTGAAGGTCCACGTCAGCTCGGCGGTCTTGCCCGGCCCCACCAGTACGCTGTTGGGGTCGTCATGCTGCATGCCGTGGCCCATTTTGCCGTGATCCATGCCGGCCATGTCGCCGTGGTCCATGGCCTTCATGCCGGTCGGCGTCAGCATGCCGCTCTGCTGCATCTGCAACATTTCCTGCTGGTGTCTGGCGTGCATCGCCGCATCGCCGAGGTTGAACTCATGCAACAACTGGCCTTTATTGACCAGCACGAAGCGCACGGTTTCCCCGGCCTTGATGTCGATGGCCTTGGGCGTGAAGGACATGTCGCCCATGACCACCTCGACACTGCGGGTCGCCTTGGCCGCCGGGGCCGGCTGACCGAAATCGTAGCCATGCCCGGCGTCCGCCCACACCGGCGAACTCAGCGCCAGCAAACAGAGGATCTGCGCCACGGATTTGCGTAAAAACATCGTCATACTCCAACAAGATAAGGCTCAGCATGGGCAAAACTCTAAACTGCTGCCACTGCCCGCAACCTGACAGGCAGATTACAACTTTGTCAGGTTGCCCTGTATGAATGCTGCCCACGGTATAAAGCGTTCGTTCCATTTGCCAAGAGTCGCCCATGAAACTGCTGATTGTCGAAGACCAACCGAAAACCGGCCATTACCTGCGCCAGGGCCTGGCCGAGGCCGGGTTCAATACGGAACTGGTGGCCGATGGCACTACCGGCCAGCAATTGGCCCTCAGTGGTGAATATGCCTTGCTGATCCTCGACGTGATGCTGCCCGGTCGTGATGGCTGGCAGATTCTGCAGGCGGTGCGCAGCGCCGGCCTGGACACACCGGTACTTTTTCTGACAGCGCGTGACGCTGTGGAAGACAGGGTTCACGGCCTCGAACTGGGCGCCGACGATTATCTGGTCAAGCCGTTCGCCTTTTCCGAACTGCTGGCCCGGGTCCGCAGCCTGTTGCGTCGCGGCAGCGCCACGCCCCAGGAAACCAGCCTGCAACTGGCCGATTTGCGCCTCGACCTGATCCGGCGCCGGGTCGAACGCAGCGGCCAGCGCATCGACCTGACCGCCAAGGAGTTCGCCCTGCTGGAAATGCTCCTGCGCCGCCAGGGCGAAGTCCTGCCCAAGTCGCTGATTGCGTCCCAGGTCTGGGACATGAATTTCGACAGCGACACCAATGTCATCGAGGTGGCGATCCGTCGCCTGCGCCTGAAGATCGACGACGAATTCCCCAACAAGCTGATCCACACCGTGCGCGGCATGGGCTATGTCCTTGAAGAGCGCCCCGCCTGATGCGCCGACTGTCCTTGAGCAGCCGCCTGGCGCTGTTGTTTGCGGCGTGCACCGCCGTGGTGTCGTTGTTCGCCGGGGTGTTGTTCAGCCGCGCCAGTGAGGCGCACTTCGTCGAACTCGACCAGCAACTGCTGGACGGCAAGCTGATTGGCTTGCGCCGGGCCCTGCACGACCTTCAGTCGAGTGACAGCGAGGTGAAACTGGCCGAGGAGTTGAGCCGGCAGGCCGACCTGTCCCTGCGCATCACCGGCAGCGACGGCCAGCGCTGGTATGACAGCTCGACCCACATTCCCCAGGCATTGCCGAGCCAGCCCGGATTGTCGACGGTGAGTCATGAAGGCACGGACTACCGCGTGCTGAATGCGCCGCTCTTCGCGGACAAACCCGAATCGCCGCAACTGACCCTGCTATTGGACATCACCCACCACCAGCACTTCCTGCAGCGCATGCAACATTTGATCTGGCTGACTGTCGGCCTGTCAGCCCTGGCCACCGCACTGCTGGGCGCCTGGGCGGCACGCAGCGGCTTGCGCCCGTTGCGGCGGATCAGTGCGGTGGCCAGCGGTGTTTCCGCGCAATCGCTCAACTCGCGCCTGCCTGAAGAGAACATGCCACCGGAACTGGCGGAAATGGCCCACAACTTCAACGCCATGCTCGGACGCCTCGACGACTCGTTTCAGCGCCTGTCCGCGTTCTCCGCCGACATTGCCCATGAGCTGCGCACGCCACTGTCGAACCTGCTGACCCACACCCAGGTCACCCTCACCCGCCCGCGGCCCATCGAAGATTATCGCGAGGCACTGCACAGCAATCTCGAAGAGCTGCAATGGATGGCGCAGCTGGTCAACGACATGCTTTATCTGGCCAAGGCTGACCATGGCTTGCTGATGCCCAAACGCGAAGCGCTGGAACTGGCGGGAGAGGCGGATTTGCTGTTGGAGTTCTTTGCGCCGCTGGCGGAAGACGCGCGGGTGACGCTCGCCAGGGAGGGTCATGGGTGTCTGGAGGGCGACCGCAGCATGTTGCGGCGAGCATTGTCCAACCTGCTGGATAACGCGCTGCGTTTTACCCCCGCCGACGGCGAGGTCCGGGTCAACATTGTCGAGCAAGCGAATGGCCTGAGATTGAGCGTCGAAAACACCGGGAGCGGGATAGACGCACAGTTACTGCCGAAGCTGTTTGACCGCTTCTACCGCGCAGACCCGGCTCGCCGCGAAGGCAGCAGTGAACATGCGGGATTGGGGTTGGCGATTACCCAGTCGATCATCCGTGCCCATGGGGGGCAGATTCGTTGTGAATCGGAGAATGGGTGGACCAGGTTTGTGATCGAGTTGCCAAGGGGGGATTGAGGCCAGTAGTTCCGGCCTCATCGCGGGCAAGCCCGCTCCCACAGGGTCTGGGGGTGTTCATAAATACATGATTCAACCCGGTCTACTGTGGGAGCGGGCTTGCCCGCGATGGCGATATCAGGAATAGCGCAACGCATGAGCCGGCTCGATCTTCGCCGCCCGCCATGCCGGGTACACAGTCGCCAGGAAGCTCAGGATAAACCCGGCAGAGCAGATCAACGCCACATCCGCGCCTTGCAGCTCAGACGGCAGGTTGCTGACGAAGTACACGTCGGAACTGAAGATGTGCTGCCCGCTGACCCGCTCGATCCAGCCCACGATCTGGCTGACGTTCAGCGCGGCAATCACGCCCAACACACCGCCGATCAAGGTGCCGACGATGCCGATCACGGTGCCCTGCACCATGAAGATCGCCATGATCTGCCGTGGCGTGGCGCCGATGGTGCGCAGGATCGCGATATCCGCGCCCTTGTCGTTCACCACCATGATCAGGGTCGCAATGATGTTGAACGCCGCCACCGCGACGATCATCAGCAACAGCAGGCCGATCATGGTTTTTTCCATCTTCATGGCGCTGAACAAACTGCCCTGGGTGTGGGTCCAGTCGTCAGCCTTGTAGGCGGCGCCCAGGCCGGTGGCGATGTCGCTCGACACTTGCGGCGCGGCATACAGGTCCTTCACCGCCAGGCGCACGCTCTGCACCTGATTCGGCTCCCAGTGCTGCATCTGCGCGGCATCGGCCATGTGGATCAGCGCCATGGTGCCGTCCAGTTCGGCACCGACCTTGAACACGCCGACCACGTTCAGCCGTTGCATGCGCGGGGTGATGCCGCCCGGCGCATTGCTGACTTCCGGCACGATCAGGGTGATCTTGTCGCCGACGTTCAAGCGGAAGCGGCGCGCCGTGATCTCACCGATCACCACGCCGAATTCGCCCGGCTTCAGGGCCTCGAGACTGCCCTGGACGATGTGCTTGGCGACGATCGACACCTGGCCTTCCAGCGCCGGGTCGACACCGCTGACCTGGATGGGCTGCATCGTGCCCTTGTAGGACAGCATGCCTTCCAACTCGGTGAACGGCACCGCCGCCGTCACTTCCGGGTTTTTCATCGCCGCCGCGGCCACGGGTTTCCAGTCGTCAATCGGGTTGACGCCGACGATGGTGGCGTGCGGCACCATGCCGAGGATGCGCGAGCTCATTTCGCGCTGGAAGCCGTTCATCACCGACAACACCACGATCATCGCCAGCACGCCCAGGGCGAGGCCGATCATCGAGGTCATCGAGATGAAGGAGACAAAGCGATTGCGGCGCTTGGCGCGGGTATAGCGCGTGCCGATAAAGATCGATAACGGTCTGAACATTCGCTGGGGCACCGTATAGAAATAAAAGACCCGACGCCTTTCCGGGCATCGGGTTTCAGCCAATCAGATGGGCGTGAGGCAACCTTCCTGCAAGTGCAGGACGCGGTCCATCTGGCGGGCCAGGTTCATGTCGTGGGTCACCACCAGGAACGCCGTGCGCATCGAGGTGCTGAGCTCCAGCATCAAGTCCTGAATGCCCTGGGCGGTGTGGGAGTCGAGGTTGCCGGTCGGCTCGTCGAGCATCACCAGGCCGGGATTGTTCACCAGTGCGCGGGCGATGGCCACGCGCTGACGCTCGCCACCGGACAGTTCGGCCGGTTTGTGTTCCAGGCGATGGCCCAGTCCTACCCGCTCCAGCAACGCCGTGGCACGCTGGCGCGCTTCAGGGATCGCGGTCTTGCCGATCAGCAGCGGCATGCAGACGTTTTCCAGGGCGGTGAATTCCGCCAGCAGGTGGTGGAACTGGTACACGAAGCCGAGGGCGCGATTGCGCAGCAGGCCGCGCTTTTTCTCGCTCAGCGCCGACAGCTCTTCACCGTCGAGCCAGACGCTGCCCGTGGTCGGCGTATCGAGTCCGCCCAGCAGATTGAGCAAGGTACTTTTGCCCGAGCCCGACTTGCCGACGATCGCCACACGCTCACCCGGGTGCAACTCCAGTTGCAGGCCGGCCAACACTTCCACCGATTCCGGGCCTTCCTCGTAGGATTTGCCCAGGCTGCGGCAGCTCAAGATTGCTTTATCACTCATGCCCGACTCACTCATAACGTAGCGCCTCCGCCGGCTGGGTGCGCGCGGCACGCCAGGCTGGATACAGGGTGGCGAGGAAACTCAGGACCAACGCCGCGGAGCAGACCATGACCACGTCCTGGCTCTGCACCTGCGACGGCAGGTAATCGATGAAGTACACGTCGGCGTTGAGGAATTTATGACCGATCAGGCCTTCGAGGGCCGAGATCGCGGCACTGACATTCAGCGCGGCGAAGATCCCGACCACAGCACCGATCGCGGTGCCGACCACACCAATGACGGTGCCTTGCACCATGAACGTGCGCATGATCGTACCCGGCGTGGCGCCCAGGGTGCGCAGGATCGCGATGTCGCCCTTCTTGTCGTTCACCACCATCACCAGTGTTGAAATGATGTTGAACGCCGCGACAGCAACGATCAGCAGCAGCAACAGGCCGATCATGGCTTTTTCCATGCGGATCGCCTGGTACAGGTTGCCGTGGGTACGGGTCCAGTCGCGGGCGTAGAAACGGTCTTCGCCCAGGTCACGGGCGATGCTCCACGCGGTGCGCGGCGCCTGGAACAGGTCGTCGAACTTCAGGCGCAGGCCCTGCACCTGATCCGGTTTCCAGCGGTGCAGCCGGGCCAGGTCCTGCAGGTTGGTGACGCCCAGGTAGCCATCGAGCTCACCGGCGCCGACATGGAAGATGCCGACCACGGTAAAGCGCTTCATGCGCGGGAACATCCCGGCCGGGGTCACGGTGACTTCCGGCGCCACGAACGTCAGCTTGTCGCCGATGGCCGCGCCGAGCTTGGCCGCGGCCTTGTCGCCGATGACGATGCCGAACTCACCCGGCACCAGGTCGTCGAGTTTGCCCTGGGTCATGAAGTGATCGATGATCGAGACCTGGCGCTCCAGCGCCGGGTCGATGGCATTGAGCAGGACTTTCGAGACCTTGCCGTTGTTGGTCAGCAGCCCCTGCATTTGGGTAAACGGCGCCACGGCCGTCACCTGCGGGTTCTGCTTGACCTTGGCGGCCAGGCTTTGCCAGTCGCTGATCGCCTCGCCGGACTCGATGGTCGCGTGGGGCACCATGCCCAGCACGCGGGTGCGCATCTCATGATCGAAGCCGTTCATCACCGACAGCACCACGATCATCACGACCACGCCAAGGGCGAGCCCGATCATCGAAGTCAGGGAAATGAATGACACAAAATGATTGCGACGCTTTGCACGGGTGTAACGCGTGCCGATAAATACGAAGAGAGGTCTGAACATGTCGGGGCTTGTTCGGAGGGAAAAGGAACGTCCTTGTGGCGGGGGTCGATAACCAGCTTTACACTCAGACCACCGCCGCTACCATGGGTTCGCCATGTCGACATTAGATGAAGAAGATCGCCGCGAATACTACCGTATCGAGGATACGATCGCACTGGAAATTCGGCCCCTGTCCGCTGCTGAAGCCACAGGCCAGGAAGTGTTGCAGGATGCTTCCCCACTCTTCAACTTGCTCAGCGAACTGCACCTGAGCGAATTCGAGTCGCAACACCTGTTGCGCCAGATCAGCGAACGCGACCGCACGACCGCTGCATTCCTCAAATCCCAGAACAAGCGCATCGATTTGCTGAGCCAGGTCGTCGCTCTGACGGTGCTCGGGCAGATCGGCGAACCGCAGCCGGTGATCATCTCCGAAGGCGGCATCGACTTTCAGCATCCAACGCCCATCGCCGCCGGCGCACACCTGTCGGTCAAGCTGGTGCTGATGCCGCAAGCCCTGGGCCTGTTGCTGCGCGCTCGCGTCACCCATTGCGACCGCAAGGGCGATGGTTATGACGTCGGCACCGAGTTCGAACACCTGAGCGACGCCCAGCGCCAACTGTTGGCCCGCCACATCTTGCAAAAGCAGGCCCAGGAACGACGCCAGGCCCGCGAACAACTCGAATCAGGCAATTAAATTAAGGAAGAACCGTGACCCTCATCTACGGCCATCGCGGCGCCAAGGGCGAAGCACCGGAAAACACCCTGACCAGCTTTCAGGAATGTCTCAAGCACGGCGTGCGTCGCTGCGAACTGGACCTGCACCTGTCCAGTGACGGCGAGTTGATGGTCATCCACGACCCGACCCTCAAACGCACCACTGACCGTCGCGGCAAGGTCGTCGAACACACGGCGGCCGAGCTGGTGACCTATGACGCACGCAAGGGCGGCCCCGGCTGGATCAAGCCATGCCCGATCCCAACGCTGGAAGAACTGTTCGAGAAATGCGACTTCGATCACTGGCAACTGGAAGTCAAGAGCGCATCACGGATGCGTGCAGCGACCACCGTGCTGGCGATTCGCGAAATGGCCCAGCGTCATGGCCTGATGGACAAGGTGACCATCACCTCGAGTTCCCGTGAAGTGCTCAAGGCGGCGCTGGAGCTGGTGCCGGACGTATCCCGCGGACTGGTGGCCGAGTACGCCTGGCTCGACCCGCTGAAGGTCGCGGCCAGTTACGGCTGCGAGATTCTGGCGCTGAACTGGACCCTGTGCACGCCGGAACGCCTGCAAAAAGCGCAGCGTCAGGGGCTGCATGTGTCGGTGTGGACCGTCAACGAGCCTGCGCTGATGCGCAGACTCGCCGACTTCGGCGTTGACAGCCTGATTACAGACTTTCCCGGTTTGGCCACTGCCACGCTCGAGAATTGCTGAAATCGGTCTCCCCGGCCGGCTCAGGCCACCGGCCGGAGCCGCTCAAAAAAGCCGGTTGAGGCCGTCGTATGCAGCTACCCGATAGGCTTCGGCCATGGTCGGGTAGTTGAACGTGGTGTTGACGAAGTACTTCAGCGTGTTCAGTTCGCCCGGCTGGTTCATGATCGCCTGGCCGATGTGCACGATCTCCGACGCCTGATAACCGAAGCAGTGAACGCCCAGCACTTCCAGGGTTTCACGGTGGAACAGGATCTTCAGCATGCCTTGCGGCTCGCCGGCGATCTGCGCGCGCGCCATGCTCTTGAAGAACGCCTTGCCGACTTCATACGGCACCTTGGCCTGGGTCAGCTCCTGCTCGTTCTTGCCGATCGAGCTGATCTCCGGAATGGTGTAGATGCCGGTCGGCACGTCATTCACAAAGCGCCAGCTACCGTTATCGACGATGCTGCCAGCGGCCGAACGGCCCTGGTCGTGGGCGGCACTGGCCAGACTCGGCCAGCCGATCACGTCGCCGGCGCCATAAATGTTCTGGATGCCGGTGCGATAGTTTTCGTCGACTTCGATCTGGCCGCGGCCATTGACCTTCACGCCGATGTTTTCCAGACCCAGTTGATCGGTGTTGCCGGTACGACCGTTGCACCAGAGCAAGGCGTCGGCCTTGATCTTCTTGCCGGACTTGAGGTGCAGGATCACGCCGTTGTCCACACCTTCGACGCGGTCGTAGTCTTCGTTGTGGCGGACCGTGATGTTGTTGTTGCTGAAGTGATAGCTCAGGGCCTGGGAGATTTCCGAGTCGAGGAAACTCAGCAACTGGCCACGGTTGTCCACCAATTCAACCAATACACCCAGGCCGCTGAAGATCGAGGCGTATTCGCAACCGATCACGCCGGCGCCGTAAACGATGAGTTTGCGCGGGGTGTGGCCGAGGCTGAGGATGGTGTCGCTATCGTAGATGCGCGGGTGGTGGAAATCGATGTCCGCCGGGCGATAAGGGCGCGAGCCGGTGGCGATGATGATGTGCTTGGCCACCAGTTTCTCGACCACGCCGTTGGCGCAGACCACTTCGATGGTCTGCTCGTCGGCGAAGCTGCCGGTGCCGAAGAACACGTCGACGCGGTTACGGGCGTAGTAGCCGGTGCGCGATGCGACTTGCTTGGAGATGACTTTCTCGGCGCTTTTCAACACGTCCGGGAACGAGAACCAGCGCGGCTCACCAATGGCCCGGAACATCGGGTTGGTGTTGAACTGCATGATCTGCCGCACCGAGTGACGCAGTGCCTTGGACGGGATGGTGCCCAAGTGAGTGCAGTTGCCGCCGACCTGGCGACGGCTATCGACCATCGCCACCTTGCGCCCTGCCTTGGCGGCGTTCATTGCCGCGCCTTCCCCCGCCGGGCCGGAACCCAACACCACCACGTCGTAGTTGTAGACAGCCATGCGTACTCCTCAGAACAGGCCGCGGCGCCATCGGCACCTGCGGCTAAATCACGCCAATGCGTGGCATGAAGGAACAATTTGGGGCCAGTGCAGAACCCGGACACAGTCTATAGAAGCGTCAACGCCGCGCACATTAACCCTTGGTCGCGTCGTAGGCTACTTTTGCCTGCACTACAACGCCAGTTTTCAATGCTCAAATCGCCGAAATCATTCGGTTTTTTTACCACTGAGGCGTTCAAAGGCGTGACTGCTGCGTGTGACGAAACCTGTATCGGCACGAATCACAAAAAATGCGCCGATATCGTGTTTTTCAGCGTAGTCCCAACCGCGCTCCGGGCCGAGAATCAGCAACAGCGTCGATAAGCCATCGGCCATCAATGCTGAAGGATGAATCACCGTGACCGACGCCAGCTTGTGTGAGACCGGCGCACCACTGCGGGCATCGAAGGTGTGGGAAAAGCGCTGGCCGTCCTGCTCGAAAAAATTGCGGTAGTCGCCGGAGGTGGACAACCCGAAGCCGTCGACAGCAATGACCCGCTCGGCCACTTGCCGGTCATCCCGCGGTTCTTCCAGGGCGATGCGCCACGGCGAGCCATCAGCCTTGTGGCCTGACGCCTTGAGCTCCCCCGTCGCCTCGGCGAGGTAGTCATGGATGCCCATCGCCTCGAGTTTTGCAGCGATCGTGTCCACCGCATAACCGGCGGCGATACTGTTGAAGTCGACCTCGACGGCGGCGTCCTTGCACAACCGGTCGCCCTCGATACGCAAGTGCTGGTGACCGACGCGCTTGCGGGCTTCGGCGAGGGCTTCGGCGGTCGGGACCTTTTCCCCGCGGGCCTGCGGACCAAAGCCCCAGAGGTTGAGCAGCGGCTCCACCGTCAGATCGTAGGAACCGTCGCTTTGCACTGACAGTTGCTCGCCCACACGGATCAATTCGAGGATCGACGTCGGCATTGCCTGACAGCGGCTGGCCGGCAATGCATTGAAGCGCTCGATGTCCGAGTCACTGCGGTAGGTCGACATTTGCCGGTCGATGTCAGCGAGAATTTTTTCGACTTCAACGCGCACGTCCGCCTGAGCGGGAAGACCGGAGCGACGCACGTACTTGATCGAATAGGTGCTACCCATGGTGGGGCCGCTGAAAGATTCCATCGAGTCGCCATGGCCACAGCCAGACAGGAGGCAAATCAAAACCACAAGACCGCCCAGGCGCCTGCTCAATACATCCATCTCTTACAGCCCGCCCCGACATGGCCCCAAAGGCCGACCATTATGCACCACCCCCAAACCGGCTTACCGGCGAATACGCGAGGTGATTCTTTGTAGGAGCGAGCCTGCTCGCGATGGTCGTCAACGATAACGCTTGTTTACTGGTTAAACGCAGCGCTCTTGCTCCATCACTAACAAACTCGCTCCTACAAAATTCTTAGCTGAACAGTATTGGCTGCAAATGTTGGTCTTTTCACGGAGTCGCGGTATCTGTGACGCATTGTTTTAGTCGATCCGAATCCGTGCCGCTGCCTTCGCTGAGATCAATATCGCCGTTGGCATCGAGGTAAATATGCGTGTTGGTCCACGTCGGGGTTATCTTGACGCAATGCGCACGAATGTTCTTGCTCCACCAGGAAATCTCCATGAAAAACTTCTCATCAGGAAACAAAAAACCATGATCGCGTGTGCTGCTGCCAGGGGGCATACCACCTTTGTATATCCGGTGTTGTACATTCCAGATGAACCGCAATTCGTCTTCACCATTCTTGGAGTAATGAACTGTTGCGGCGGGCAGCACAATAATTTGCCAGAGGGCGATCAGCAGAAGAACCGCCAATGGCAGCAATAGTGGTATCAACAGAATCCATAGCCACCGAAGGTAACGCGACCGAGGTTTATTAGCAGGAATGGACACGGACTCCATCTCCCCAGTTTTCTGGAGCAATTGCCAACACTTCATTCACAACTATCTGCGCAGTTATCCCGCCATTAGGGTACTGGATGGCTAGCTTCGTGCCGATGCTGATCGAAACTCTATCAGCTACATCATCCCATGATCGTAGCTCCGTCCAAGGACTCGCTGTAGGTCGGGGACCGAGGCGCTTTCTTTCCTCTATTGGCTTTGTTAACGACTCCTTCACCTTACGCAGGGCGTCCGAAGCGATCTGTTCAGCTCCTGCTCCATCCAGCAGCACACTTTCTGAGAGACCACCTGCAATACCAACGTACCCATAGTGAATGTTCGACCAGATATCGTAGTAGTACTCGTACTTCCCTTGCTTGTGCCGGACGACACCGTTGTACATCGCCTCCAGTTTCGGCTTATGGTCCCACTCCATATTTTGACCCACCTGCTTCGTCCAGATCGCCATCGCCTCAAGCTTCTTCGTCCATGCGATGGTATTGAAGTTCGGTGGCCCCGCCAGTCTGGCGTACCAGGGTAGTTCCCGAAACTTCTTGGCAGCCGCATCGCTGTCGTAGCTGATCAACTCTTTCATTTTCAATACAGACGGATGTTTGATGTTTCGATTCATCTCGCCGGCGATGTAGGCGGCAAGCTCTTCCATTTGGTCTGGATGGTTACAGGCTGCGCCTCCATCAAGGTTGTCGAGTGGGGCAGCGACTTTTTCTGCAAGCCTTGGATCGTCCACCCCGGATTTCATCGCAAACCCGCTATCCGCTTGAGTCGTTGGCGACGCGGTGGCACGGGTGGTTTGCCGTGCAGGACTGGCTTCATTCCGATAGCTGGCGGTGAACACCGAGGGAATCAGTTGCGCTTTACAGGGGCAACCACTACGGCTATCCAGCGTGCCCGCCATGGCTTTGCCATGACTGATCATGTGTGAAATGCCACCGACGATTTTGTAAGTCTCGCCGTCCTTGCCACAGGTGACTCGATCACCATCACGGGCATGGGCAATGCCGTACATCATGATCCGGGTGTCTCCATCCAGGACCTTACCGCCACAGGTGGTCTTGTCGCCCAGGCCAATGTAATAACCCTTGCTCACTGTTGTTTCTCCTTTTTCATCCGGTCGCCCGCAATAATGCGGTGGACGCTAACAGCGTCGCGCCCCCAACAGCAGGGCCTACAGGGCGATCAGGAAATTTCGCCAAAAGAAAAAATCCATTTCCTACAAGAGTGCTTCTAAAGCGGATCTCTTCAGACAGAAAAACAAGAGGGCCGATAACAATCGGCAGGAAGAACGGCCTGTCGAACCACGCACACCCACAAGACATTGCGTCCATGCGGGGCGCACAAACAAAAACGCCCCGACCAAGGCCGGGGCGTTTCATGTGCAGCTAAAGGCTTAGCGCGGGAATGCTGGCGGGTTTACACCGGCCATGTCTTCCATCACGCGAACCACCTGGCAGCTGTAACCGAACTCGTTGTCGTACCAGACGTACAAAACAACGCGGTTATCCTGGGTGATGGTCGCTTCAGCATCCACGACGCCAGCGTGGCGCGAGCCAACGAAGTCGGTGGAAACCACTTCCTGGGAGCTCACGTAGTCGATCTGCTTGTGCAGGTCCGAGTGCATGGCCATCTGGCGCAGGTACTCGTTGATCTCTTCGCGAGTGGTGGCCTTTTCCAGGTTCAGGTTCAGGATGGCCATCGACACGTTCGGCGTAGGAACGCGAATCGCGTTGCCGGTCAGCTTGCCCTTGAGCACTGGCAGCGCCTTGGCGGCTGCGGTGGCGGCACCGGTCTCGGTGATGACCATGTTCAGCGGCGCGGCGCGGCCACGACGGCTGCCCTTGTGGAAGTTGTCGATCAGGTTCTGGTCGTTGGTGAACGAGTGAACGGTTTCGACGTGGCCGTTGACGATGCCGAACTTGTCGTTGACTGCCTTGAGCACCGGCACGATGGCGTTGGTGGTGCAGGAAGCCGCCGAGATGATCTTGTCGTCAGGGGTGATGTCGCCATGGTTGATGCCATGCACGATGTTCTTCAGCGCGCCCTTGCCAGGTGCGGTGAGGATCACGCGGGCAGCGCCCGGGCAGGCCAGGTGCTGGCCCAGGCCGTCGGCGTCACGCCATACACCGGTGTTGTCGACGATCAGAGCGTTTTCGATGCCGTACTGGGTGTAGTCGACTTCGGCCGGGCTCTTGGCGTAGATAACCTGGATCAGGTTGCCGTTGGCGGTGATGGTGTTGTTGGCTTCATCGATGGTGATGGTGCCATCGAACGGACCGTGAACCGAGTCGCGACGCAGCAGGCTGGCGCGCTTGACCAGGTCGTTCTCGGCACCCTTGCGGACAACGATGGCGCGCAGGCGCAGGCCGTCGCCACCACCGGTTTTCTCGATCAGGATGCGTGCCAGCAGACGGCCGATACGACCGAAGCCGTACAGGACAACGTCGGTGCCTTTGCGGGCGGAAGCGTTCTGCTGGCCAACCACGTCGGCCAGTTCTTCACGGACGAACTGCTCGGCACTGCGGCCATTGCCTTCGGCCTTGAATTTGGCCGCCAGCTTGCCCAGGTCCACCGAAGCGGCGCCGAGCTTGAGCTCGCTCATCGCCTTGATCAGCGGGAATGTTTCGTGGACGGACAGCTCACTTTCGTCGGACTGACGGTGACGGGCAAAGCGGTGCGCTTTGAGAATCGCAATGACTGAACGATTGATCAGGCTGCGGCCATAGATCGAGCTCACCACGTTGTTATTGCGGTAGAGCTGACCGATAAGCGGAATCATCGCTTCTGCGAGTGCTTCACGGTCGATCCATTCACCAAGACACTGGTCGGGCTTCTGAGTCACGGGAACCTTCCACATGTAGGGGCAGAAAAAAGGGGCTACATTATGCCGCCGAGTGACTGCGGTAGCAATGCGCGCCCGTCGTGCTTTACGTAACAATTCGTCGTTCAAAAAACTTACGCCTCGCGCAAACCCAATAAAACCGGGGCTTTCAGCGCAGTCAATTTTTTGGAGGTCACGCCCCCTTATCCGTAACCCTCCGTAACACTGGTTGTTTTTGCCACTACATATTCAATAAATTCCGGCAAAAAACCGTCTAATTTTGTCTTTACCACTACATTTCGCCAAACCGGTGCTTTAGACGCAGTCAGCAACTGACAGGCGGCACCGTAGACCGCTACAATTACCGACTTTGTCGCAACGCTTGGAGCTCAACCTTCCGTGCCCGTTCTGCGTCTACCGCTTCTCCCTGCCGCGGCAGGTAAACAGCACTGGGGCAACCTGCCCGGTGCCGCCCTGAGCCTGGCCATCGCCGAGGCCGCCAGCGCTGCCAAGCGCTTTACCCTGCTGCTGACCGCCGACAGCCAAAGTGCCGAACGGCTGGAACAGGAGCTGGCCTTCTTCGCCCCGGATTTGCCCGTATTGCACTTTCCCGACTGGGAAACCCTGCCCTACGACCTGTTCTCGCCGCATCAGGACATCATCTCCCAGCGCATCGCCAGCCTCTACCGACTGCCGGAACTGAGCCATGGCGTGCTGGTGGTGCCGATCACGACCGCCCTGCATCGCCTTGCACCGACCAAATTCCTGCTCGGCAGCAGCCTGGTGCTGGATATCGGCCAGAAACTCGACGTCGAGCAAATGCGCACCCGGCTTGAAGCCACCGGTTATCGCTACGTCGATACGGTGTATGAACACGGCGAATTCACCGTGCGCGGCTCGCTGATCGATCTGTTCCCGATGGGCAGCAAGCTTCCATACCGCATCGATCTGTTCGACGACGAAATCGAAACCCTGCGCACCTTCGATCCGGAGAACCAGCGTTCCATCGACAAGGTCGATTCGGTCAAGCTGTTGCCGGCCAGGGAGTTCCCGCTACAGAAAGAAGCGGTCACCCGTTTCAAGGCACGCTTCCGCGAGCGTTTTGACGTCGACTTCCGCCGCTGCCCGATCTTCCAGGACTTGAGCAGCGGGATTACCCCGGCCGGCATCGAGTACTACCTGCCGCTGTTCTTCGAAGAAACCTCGACGCTGTTCGATTACCTGCCCCAGGACACGCAAGTGTTTTCCCTGCCGGGCATCGAACAGGCGGCGGAAAACTTCTGGAACGATGTGCGCAATCGTTATGAAGAACGCCGCGTCGACCCGTCCCGTCCTTTATTGCCGCCCGCCGAACTGTTCCTGCCGGTGGAAGACTGCTTCGCGCGCCTGAAGAACTGGCCGCGCGTGGTGGCCAGTCAACAGGACGTGGAAAGCGGTAGCGGTCGCGAGCGATTCCCCGCTCGGGAGCTGCCGAACCTGGCCATCGAAGCCAAGGCCACGCAGCCGCTGGCGGCGCTGGCCGAGTTCCTCGACCAGTTCCCCGGCCGCGTGTTGTTTACCGCCGAATCGGCAGGCCGTCGCGAAGTACTGCTGGAACTGCTGGAACGCCTGAAGCTGCGGCCGAAAACCGTCGACAGCTGGCCGGACTTTGTCGCCGGCAAGGAGCGCCTGGCGATCACCATCGCCCCGCTCGATGAAGGCCTGCAGCTCGACGACCCGGCCCTGGCCCTGGTTGCCGAAAGCCCGTTGTTCGGCCAGCGCGTGATGCAACGTCGACGCCGGGAAAAACGCGCCGATGCCAACAACGATGCGGTGATCAAGAACCTCACCGAGCTGCGCGAAGGCGCGCCGGTGGTGCATATCGACCACGGTGTCGGCCGCTACCTCGGCCTGACGATCCTCGAGATCGACAGTCAGGCCGCTGAATTCCTGACGCTGGAATACGCCGAGAACGCCAAGCTCTACGTGCCGGTGGCCAACCTGCACCTGATCGCCCGCTACACAGGCAGCGACGATGCCCTGGCCCCGCTGCATCGCCTCGGTTCCGAGACCTGGCAGAAAGCCAAGCGCAAGGCTGCCGAACAGGTGCGCGACGTCGCCGCCGAGCTGCTCGACATCTATGCCCGCCGCGCCGCCCGCGAAGGTTATGCCTTCGCCGACCCGAAAGCCGACTACGCGACCTTCAGCGCCGGCTTCCCGTTCGAAGAAACCCCGGACCAGCAAACCACCATCGAAGCGGTGCGCGAAGACATGCTCGCGCCCAAGCCGATGGACCGCCTGGTGTGCGGCGACGTCGGCTTCGGCAAGACCGAAGTGGCCATGCGCGCCGCGTTCATCGCGGTTCACGGTGGTCGCCAAGTGGCGATCCTGGTGCCGACCACCCTGCTCGCCCAGCAGCACTACAACAGCTTCCGCGACCGCTTCGCCGACTGGCCGGTGACCGTGGAGGTGATGAGCCGCTTCAAGTCGGCCAAGGAAGTGAACGCCGCGGTCGCCGATCTGGCCGAAGGCAAGATCGACATCGTCATCGGCACGCACAAGCTGCTGCAGGACGACGTGAAGATCAAAAACCTCGGGCTGGTGATCATCGACGAGGAACACCGCTTCGGTGTGCGCCAGAAAGAACAGCTCAAGGCACTGCGCAGCGAAGTCGACATCCTCACCCTGACCGCCACGCCGATTCCGCGCACGCTGAACATGGCGGTGTCGGGCATGCGCGACCTGTCGATCATCGCCACGCCGCCGGCCCGTCGCCTGTCGGTGCGCACCTTCGTCATGGAACAGAACAAGAGCACGGTCAAAGAGGCCTTGCTGCGTGAGCTGCTGCGGGGCGGCCAGGTCTATTACCTGCACAACGATGTGAAAACCATCGAGAAATGCGCCGCCGACCTCGCCGAACTGGTGCCGGAAGCACGGATCGGCATCGGTCACGGGCAGATGCGCGAACGTGATCTCGAACAGGTGATGAGCGACTTCTATCACAAGCGCTTCAACGTACTGATCGCCTCGACCATCATCGAGACCGGTATCGACGTGCCGAGCGCCAACACCATCATCATCGAGCGCGCCGACAAGTTCGGCCTGGCACAGTTGCACCAGTTGCGCGGCCGGGTCGGACGCAGCCACCACCAGGCGTACGCCTACCTGCTGACGCCGCCACGCCAGCAAATCACCCCGGACGCGGAAAAGCGCCTGGAAGCGATTGCCAATACCCAGGACCTCGGCGCGGGCTTCGTGCTCGCCACCAACGACCTGGAAATCCGTGGCGCCGGCGAACTGCTCGGCGACGGCCAGAGCGGGCAGATCCAGGCAGTCGGCTTCACGCTGTACATGGAAATGCTCGAACGCGCGGTGAAGTCGATCCGCAAGGGCGAGCAGCCGAACCTCGATCAACCGCTCGGCGGCGGCCCGGAAGTCAACTTGCGGGTACCGGCGTTGATTCCGGAAGATTACCTGCCGGATGTCCACGCCCGCCTGATCCTCTACAAACGCATCGCCTCGGCCACCGATGAAGATGGCCTCAAGGATTTGCAGGTGGAGATGATCGATCGATTCGGCCTGCTGCCGGAACCGACCAAGAACCTGATCCGCATCACTGCGCTGAAATTGCAGGCCGAGCAACTGGGCATCAAGAAAGTCGATGGCGGCCCGCAAGGCGGTCGCGTCGAGTTCGCCGCACAGACGCCGGTCGACCCGCTGACCCTGATCAAGCTGATCCAGAGCCAGCCAAAACGCTACAAATTCGAAGGCGCCACGATGTTCAAGTTCATGGTTCCGATGGAGCGCCCGGAAGAGCGCTTTAATACTGTAGAGGCGCTGTTCGAGCGCCTCGTTCCGAAAACTGCTTGAAGGACGCCGCATGCGCCTGTTTCGCTCTCTGACTTTGCTGACCCTGCTGATGCCAGCGCTGGTCGCCCCCACGGCATTTGCCGATGACCTGTATCAGGTCGAAATGATTCTGGTCCGTCAAAACGCCGTGCCGGCGATTGTCAGCCGCGCCGCACCGGAAGACTGGGCGGCTGGCGCCCAGCCCGTCAGCGCCGACAGCCTGCGCACGCCAAGCCTCAATGGCGAGGTGGAAAAACTCACCGCCAGCAATGAATACACAGTGTTGCTGCACAAGGCCTGGCAACAGAACCTTGGCGAGGAAGCCACCCGAATCGCGATCAGCGACGGCAAGGAACAATTTGGCCAATTCCCTATCGAGGGCACGTTGAGCATGAAGTTGGGGCGCTTTACCGACGTCGACGCAGACTTCTGGGTGAACCAGATCAACGAAGATGGCCTGGTCACCGCCAGCGAACGCCTGAAGACCGACAGTCATACCAAAAACGGCCAGTTGAACTTCCTCGACGCCGGCCATCTCGGCCTGCTGATCAAGATCACCTCGCTGACCGCTCCCGCACCCCGAGCAGCTCCCGAAGAAATTCCGGACTGATCTATGTCCGCGACCCTGAGCAAACCCCTGGCACCGTCCTGGGTCAGCCGATTCAAAGAACAGAGCCTGGAGCGCGGTCGCCGCTACGCGCTGGAGAATCGCGTCAGGATCGTCGAGGCCGGCGACGCTACCATCGTCGCCGCTTGCGAAGGCTCTGGCGGTAACGTTTACCGCCAGACCATTCGCTTGCGCGAGTCAGCCAAGGGCACCCTGCTGATGGTCGACGCCACCTGCTCGTGCCCGGTGCACAACAACTGCAAACATTGCGCGGCGGTGCTCCTGCAAGTGCAGGAAACCCTCGACTACCCTGCCGCCGCCAAAGACGCCGAACTCCTGGAAAAACTCCAGGCCGTCCTGGAAAACCGCAGCCCGAAAGCCCCGCCGCAAGTGCTCGTGGACAACGTGCAACCGGTCCCGCGCCTGTGGCTGGCGAGCATCGAGTTCAGCGCATTCGAGCCGCGCAACGGCCGCATGCAGCGCTATATCCAGCATCGTGCGGCGCTGTCGTTCAGCTACCTGGACGAGTACGTGTCCGGGCAGAAAAACGCCGACATCCTGATTCGCCAGGAAACCCAGACGCTACGGATAAAACGTCACCCGGAAGTGGAACAGTCCTACCGGGAACAGTTGCGAATCCTCGGCTTCAAAGTCGCCACCCGACAAAGCAAGGCCCTGCCGGAAAGTGCCGGCGAACTGTTCGAGATGGTCAATGACAGCGCCTGGCTGACCTTTACCCTCAATGAACTGCCGAAGTTGCGCACCCAGGGCTGGGAACTGCAGATCGATGAGGAATTCGGCTTCGACCTGACCGCAGTGGACGACTGGTACGCCACCGTTGAACAGGCACCGGAGCGCGACTGGTTCGATCTGGAACTGGGGATCATCGTCAACGGCGAACGCCTGAGCCTGTTGCCGATCCTGCTCAACCTGATGCGCTCGCACACCGAAATCCTCAACCCGGAACGCCTGGCCCGACGCCGCGACGACGAGCTGATCCTGGTCAACATCCCCAATCGCCCGAACTCCGAGCACGGCCCGCTGCAAGTCGCCCTGCCCTTCGGCCGCTTGAAGCCGGTGCTGGCCACCCTTGGCGAGTTCTACCTGCAGGAGCCCGGCGAAACCACCTTGCGCCTGAGCAAGGCCGACGCCACGCGCCTGAACCCGCTGGAAGACATGCCACTGCTCTGGGAGGGCGGCGAACAGATCCGCACCTTTGCCCAGCGCCTGCGCGACGTCAAGGACTACACCGCCGCCGCCCCGGACGGCCTGAATGCGACGCTGCGCCCTTACCAACTCGAGGGCTTGAGCTGGATGCAGTCGCTGCGGCAACTGGACGTAGGCGGAATTCTTGCGGACGACATGGGCCTGGGCAAAACCCTGCAGACACTGGCGCACGTGCTGAGCGAGAAAAACGCCGGGCGCCTCGATCGACCTAGCATGGTGGTGATGCCGACCAGCCTGATCCCCAACTGGCTCGACGAAGCGGCGCACTTTACGCCGCAGCTCAAGGTGCTGGCGCTCTACGGTGCCGGCCGCAAAAAGCACTTCGACAAGCTGGCTGACTACGATCTGATCCTGACCACCTACGCCCTGCTGCCCAAGGATGTCGAACGCCTGGCTGCGCAGCCGCTGCACATACTGGTGCTGGATGAAGCGCAATACATCAAGAACCCGACCAGCAAGGCCGCCCAGGCCGCCCGCGAGCTGAATGCCCGGCAGCGCCTGTGCCTGAGTGGCACACCGCTGGAAAACCATCTGGGTGAACTGTGGTCGCTGTTTCACTTCCTCCTGCCGGGCTGGCTGGGCGATGTCAAAAGCTTCAACCGCGATTACCGCGTACCGATTGAAAAGCGCGCCAGCGAAGTCAGGCTTGCGCACCTCAACGGTCGGATCAAGCCGTTTCTGTTGCGCCGCACCAAGGAGCAGGTGGCCACCGAATTGCCGCCGAAAACCGAGATCATCCACTGGGTCGAGCTCAACGAAGCGCAACGCGACGTGTACGAAACCATGCGCCTGGCCATGGACAAGAAAGTCCGCGACGAGATCACCCGCAAAGGCGTGGCCCGCAGTCAGATCATCATTCTCGAAGCGCTGCTCAAGCTGCGCCAGGTGTGCTGCGATTTGCGTCTGGTCAACGAAGCGACCCTGCCAAGCCGTGGCAGCACCTCAGGCAAGCTCGACAGCCTGATGGAAATGCTCGAGGAATTGTTCGAGGAAGGTCGGCGGATCCTGCTGTTCTCGCAGTTCACCTCAATGCTGTCGCTGATCGAAGACGAACTGAACAAGCGCGGCGTGGCCTACGCCCTGCTGACCGGCCAGACCCGCGACCGCCGCACACCGGTGAAGGAATTCCAGAGCGGCAAACGTCAGATCTTTCTGATCAGCTTGAAGGCCGGCGGTGTTGGCCTGAACCTGACCGAAGCGGACACGGTGATTCACTACGACCCATGGTGGAACCCGGCGACGGAAAACCAGGCGACCGACCGGGCGTATCGCATCGGCCAGGAGAAGCCGGTTTTCGTCTACAAACTGATTGCGCGGGGCACGGTGGAGGAAAAGATCCAGCACCTGCAAAAGGAAAAATCCGACCTCGCGGCCGGCGTGCTGGATGGGCGCAAGGCCGGGGACTGGAAACTGCAGAGCGATGATATCGAGGCGCTGTTTGCGCCGCTGCCGGAAAACCTCGAAAAGCGTTGAAAGGTGTGGAGCCAGACAAATCGCATCGCGGGCAAGCCACGCTCCCACAGGTCTTGAGTCGATTACAGAATTTGTGATCGACACCGAACCTGTGGGAGCGTGGCTTGCCCGCGATAGGGTCAACTCGGTGTTGCAGCCTGACTCAGCCCTTGAGCACCCGCGCCAGCGTCGATTTCACCTTGCCCATCCCGTCATGCAGAGCCTGCTCGATCTCGGCCATGGTGATCACCGCCGTCGACTTGCCCGCCGCTGGATTCACCACCAGCGCCAGGCAGGCGTAATCCAGTTCCAGCTCACGGGCCAGGGCGGCCTCCGGCATGCCGGTCATGCCGACGATGTCGCAGCCATCGCGTTCCAGCCGGGCGATTTCAGCCACGGTCTCCAGGCGCGGCCCTTGAGTACAGGCGTACACGCCATGGCTGCTGTAGCCCACACCTTCCGCCGCCAATGCCGCGATCAGTTGCTGGCGCAACGGTTCGCTGTAGGGGTAGCTGAAATCGATATGGGTGACCTGTTCCAGATCATCGGCAAAGTAGGTGTGCTCACGACCGCTGGTGTAGTCGATCAACTGATGCGGCACGCAGAAATGCCCGGTGCCCATGGCTGCATGGATGCCGCCCACGGCGTTGACCGCCAGGATGGCTTCGGCACCGGCCTGCTTCAACGCCCAGAGATTGGCGCGGTAGTTGACCTGATGCGGCGGAAAACGATGGGGATGGCCGTGGCGCGCCAGGAACAGCACTTCCCTGCCGGCATATTCGCCGATCTGAACCTCGGCCGAAGGTGCGCCATAAGGCGTGTCCACTGCCAGTGACTGGCGAATGCTCAGGCCTTCGAGCTGAGTCAGGCCAGTGCCACCGATAATCGCGTAAACCGTCATAACGAACAGTCCTTAATCAATCAATTGAGCTTCTTTGAGCGCGCCGACAGCGGCCAGCCAGCGTGGGTCCTGACGGTATTCGGTGCCGGCGAACGACTGGCCGCGCATCCGCGCAATCCGTGCCGATGGCTTGACCTTCAGACGCTGGGCAGCGCTCAGGGCCAGTTCGGCGGCCGCACGGTCGTTGCACACCAGGCCCATGTCGCAACCTGCTGTCAGCGCCGCTTCGATACGACTGGCGGCATCGCCGACCACGTGAGCACCCGCCATCGACAGGTCGTCACTGAAGATCACGCCATCGAACTGCAACTCGCCACGCAGGATGTCCTGCAGCCAGCGACGGGAAAAACCTGCAGGCTGGGAATCGACCTGTGGATAAATCACGTGGGCCGGCATGACCGCGGCCAGTTGCTTGCTCAGCTTGGTGAACGGCACCAGGTCGTTGGCGCGGATCTCGTCGAGGCTGCGCTCATCATTCGGGATCGCGACGTGGGAGTCTGCTTCGGCCCAGCCATGGCCAGGGAAGTGCTTGCCGGTGGCCGCCATGCCTGCGCTGTTCATCCCGCGGATGAATGCACCCGCGAGCAAGGCAGCGCGCTCGGGATCACCTTCGAACGAGCGGGTGCCGACAACGGCGCTGCGCTGGTAATCCAGATCCAGCACCGGGGCAAAGCTCAGGTCCAGGCCAACGGCCAGCACTTCGGTGGCCATGATCCAGCCGCACTGCTCGGCCAGGTATTCGGCGTTCGGATTGTCGGCAATGGCGCGCATGGCGGGCAAGCGCACGAAACCCTGGCGCAGGCGCTGCACGCGGCCGCCCTCTTGATCCACCGCCAACAGCAGATCGGGACGAATGGCGCGAATGGCCGCACTCAGCTCGCGCACTTGACGCGGATGCTCGATGTTGCGGGCAAAGATGATCAGGCCGCCCACTTCGGGCTGGCGCAACAATTGGCGATCCTCAGCCGTCAGCCAGGTACCGGCGACATCCACCATCAACGAGCCTTGCAAGCCAGCAGTCATAAGAATTCCTTCATAACAGAAAACCCGGCCCACACACATTCGCCGCCAAGGACATGGCCCGGCAGATTGGCGAATTCAATGGGGAATGGGTTCAGAACGAGAGTCGGCATGGGCGGCTAGCTTAACGGATGTCAGCTGCCGCGCCCACCCGTGTGCGGTCAAACCTTGGCGGCAACCGGTGTCGATTTGCTGCGTGGACGCAACTGGGCAGTGGCCATGGCCGCATCCGTCACACCGGACTCGGCACGCATGCCGGCGGCCAGGAACGGCACCATCAGGCGCATGACCTGCTCGATCGAGGTGTTCACGCCGAAGTCGGTTTCGGCAATCGCGCGCAAGGCCTTGATACCGGACATGCTGAACGCCGCCGCACCGAGCATGAAGTGCACGCGCCAGAACAGTTCGATCGGTGGAATGCGTGGTGCCGCTTCGTTGACCAGCATCATGTAGCGGCGGAAGACCTTGCCGTACATGTCTTCCAGGTAACGACGCAAATGCCCCTGGCTCTGACTGAACGCCAGTCCCAGCAAACGCATGAAGATCGACAGGTCGTTGCCGCTGCGCGGTTGCACCACCAGGGCCTGCTCGACGAGGATTTCCAGCAACTCTTCGAGGGTCGGCCTGATTTCAGGCTTGGCCTGACGCCGCTCCAGCTCTTTATCGAGGCTCAGGCAAAACGGCCCGAGGAACCGCGAGAAAACCGCCTGGATCAACGCCTTCTTCGAACCGAAGTGATAGTTCACCGCCGCCAGATTGACACCGGCCTTGCTGGTGATCAGGCGCAACGAGGTTTCAGCGAAACCTTTTTCCGCGAACAACTGCTCGGCTGCATCAAGAATGCGTTCAACGGTTTCCGACTGGGCCATGGCTACTCCGCCTGACAAACACTTGTTTGAAACATACGTTTCAGCCTGTGCCTTGTCAAGTCTGGCAGTTAGTTTCGGGAATGGTCGGTCAGACATTTAACCACACAACGGCAAAGCTTCAATCCACTGACTGATCGACCGTCCGGCGGCCACTGAAAAATGGAGCATTGCCAAGACCGCGCCACTGTATATAATCCCAGTCACTGTATAAAAAAACAGAGCGATCAATATGCTAAAGCTGACGCCACGCCAAGCCGAGATTCTGGCCTTCATCAAACGCTGCCTGGAAGACAACGGCTACCCGCCGACCCGTGCGGAAATCGCTCAGGAACTGGGTTTCAAGTCGCCCAACGCGGCGGAAGAACACCTCAAGGCCCTGGCCCGCAAGGGTGCCATCGAGATGACGCCTGGCGCCTCGCGCGGCATCCGCATCCCCGGCTTCGAAGCCAAGGCCGACGACTCCACCCTGCCGATCATTGGCCGGGTCGCAGCCGGCGCCCCGATTCTTGCGCAGCAACATATCGAAGAGTCCTGCAACATCAACCCTGCCTTCTTCCATCCGCGCGCCGACTACCTGCTGCGCGTCCACGGGATGAGCATGAAGGATGTCGGCATTTTCGATGGCGACCTGCTGGCGGTCCACACCACCCGCGAGGCGCGTAACGGCCAGATCGTGGTGGCGCGCATCGGCGACGAAGTGACCGTCAAGCGTTTCAAGCGTGACGGCAGCAAAGTCTGGCTGATCGCCGAGAACCCCGAGTTCGCCCCTATCGAAGTGAACCTTCAAGACCAGGAACTGGTGATCGAAGGCTTGAGTGTCGGCGTCATTCGCCGCTAAAGGAGGCACCATGCAGTTTCCACAGACATCACCACAGCAAACCCAACTGCCGTTGTTCGAAGCGTTCATGGCACAGCCATTGGCGCCGATTCTGAAAGACGTGGTCGAGTCCCCCTGGAGCGCCGAACCCGACGTTTTCAGCGAGCTGTCACTGCGTGGTGCAGCCGGGAACTGCCTGAGCCTCCTGGCACCGATCCTCAGGGAATTGAGTCAGGACCAGGACGCACGCTGGCTGACACTGATCGCGCCACCTGCCAGCCTGACTCAAGCCTGGCTGCGAGATGCCGGCCTCAATCGCGAGCGCATCCTGTTGCTGCAATCACGGGGCGCCCAGAGTGCCCAGCAGCTCACTTGCGAAGCCCTGCGCCTGGGGCGCAGCCATACGGTGGTCAGCTGGCTCAACCCGCTGAGCAGCCAATCGCGGCAACAGCTGATCAGCGCCGCCCGCACCGGGGACGCTCAGAGCCTGAATATTCGTTTGGGTTAACTGACAGCAGGGGCGCGAGCTTCACCGCGCGAGGCTTCTCCAGGGACAGAGAAGCCGAAGTGTTGCGAGATCAAGAAAAACGACGGACGGGGATCAATGAAGAACCCGTGTCCCCTCGTCCTTGTCGAATTCGCCTTCAACCAGGCGTCCTGCCATCTGAACACCGACGCTCAACATCGCCTTGGCGACTTCCACGTGCTGCCCTTGCAGGAACGCCTTGGCGTCCTCGGAGAAATCCAAAGTAACCAGAGAACCCTCGTCCTCGGCCCTGCGCAGCTCGATACGGCCGTCTGGTAACTCGACAATTTCTAGAAAGGACGTTGGCATAAAGGACTGTTCTCCACGAAAGGCGGGGATTATATAGGCATCGCTCGGGCTTCGCTTGGGATCTTGACCAGATGTCATTACCCGGCCGCTTGTGTCAGCACTCGTTCAACCCTTCACGAAACCGGATCGCCAATCCTTTCAGGTTCTGGCGCCAGCTCTCCAGCTCTTCCCGGCTCAACTCCTGCGGCGCGTCCTCTTCATCCAGATTGACAGCCTGGATCAGCGGCTGGGTCACGTCCCCTTTCGGCTTGTGCGGCGCGCGTGGCGGCTGAAACAGCGCAGCATGGGCAGCCAGCAGCCTGGCCAGCCAGGTTTCCGGGTTATTGGCCAGTTCGACCAGCTCGGCCATTTCCGGAATGGCGATGGTTTCCAGCACTTCGCGAGTCAGCAACAGCTCTGCACGAGGCGCATTGGCCTGAGGCAGGCGATAGAAGCCGGCGATTTCGTGACACAGACCCAACAGCGCGCCGTACAGGTGAAACAGCGCGGATTCGCGTCCCGCCTGGATCAGCGCCAGCGAATTCATCGCCCGACCCTCTTCAGTGCGAGCCAGTGCTTCCAGTGACAGGCCGGCGAAATAGATCTTCTGATTGGTACGGGTATAGAGTTCGTGGGCCATGACGGCAGCCTCCACAACGAATAAGGGCTTCTAGCAGGTCAGACAGTGTCGTGGATCAGCCAGGCAAACCGCAAGTCCTCTGCCGATACTGTAGGAGCGAGCCTGCTCGCGAAAAACGTTAACGATAACGCGTGCATCCTGGAAAAACGTGTCGCCTTTGAGTTTTTCGCGAGCAGGCTCGCTCCTACAGAAAAGCAGCAGAAACAAAAAGGCCGCATGAAAACCCCAAAGGGTTGTCATGCGGCCTTTTCAGTACCGCGACGCTTTACGCCTTGGCAGCCGGGCGCTTGTCTTCGACTTTCCACTTGCCACCGTCGTAGAACGCTTTCCAGCCAGTCGGCTTACCGTCAACCTCGGTCTGCACGTACTGTTCCTTGGTCTTGCGGCTGTAACGAATCACAGCCGGGAGGCCATCCGGATCTTTCTTCGGTGCTTCGCAGAGGAAGTGATACTTCGGATCGATCTCATCCTTGTGCGGGATGATTTCCAGCACCAGCGGAGCACGGGTTTCACGGTTTTTCGGGAACTGGCTGGCTGCCAGGAACAGACCCGATGCACCGTCGCGCAGGATGTAGGTGTCGTTAACCTTTTCGCATTTCAGCTCAGGCATCTTCACCGGGTCCATCTTCGGCGGCGCCGCGTCACCGCTCTTGAGCAGTTTGCGGGTGTTTTTGCAGGTGGCATTGGTGCAACCGAAGAACTTGCCGAAACGGCCGGTCTTGAGCTGCATCTCGCTGCCGCACTTGTCGCATTCCAGGCTCGGACCTTCATAGCCCTTGATGCGATAGGTGCCCTCTTCGATTTCGTAGCCATCGCAATCCGGGTTGTTACCGCAGATGTGCAGCTTGCGTTTCTCATCGAGCAGGTAGGCATCCATCGCCGTGCTGCAGATCGGGCAGCGATGCTTGCCGCGCAGTACCAGCGACTCCGACTCGCCCTCGTCGTCCGCGGCGATTTCGTCGCCAGGCACCAGGTTGACGGTGGCCTTGCAGCGTTCTTTCGGCGGCAGGCTATAGCCCGAGCAACCGAGGAACACGCCGGTCGACGCGGTACGAATCTGCATCGGACGGCCGCAAGTGGTGCACGGAATGTCGGTCATCACCGGCTGGTTGGCACGCATGCCACTTTCCGGACTTTCGGCCACTTCGAGCTTCTTCTTGAAGTCGCCGTAGAACTCGTCGAGCACGTTTTTCCAGTCGCGTTCGCCCTGGGCCACGTCATCGAGATGCTCTTCCATGCCGGCGGTGAAGCCGTAGTCCATCAGGTTGGAAAAGCTTTCGGACAGACGCTCGGTGACGATGTCGCCCATCTTTTCCGAATAGAAACGACGGTTGTGCAGCGCCACATAGCCGCGGTCCTGGATGGTCGAAATGATTGCCGCGTAGGTCGAAGGACGACCGATGCCGCGTTTTTCCATTTCTTTAACCAGGCTGGCTTCCGAGTAACGCGCCGGCGGCTTGGTGAAGTGCTGGGTCGGATCAAGCTTGATCAGCTTCATCGCGTCGCCCTGGGCCATGTCCGGCAATACGTCGTCGTCGCCCGGCTTGGCGATTTGCGGCATGACACGGGTGTAGCCGTCGAACTTGAGGATGCGGCCCTTGGCACGCAGCTCGAAGTCGCCAGCGCCCACGGTGACGGTAGTCGACAGGTATTGCGCCGGCAGCATCTGGCAAGCGAGGAACTGGCGCCAGATCAGCTCGTAGAGGCGCTCAGCGTCACGCTCCATGCCCGACAGCTTGCTTGGCTCGGTGTTGGCGTCGGACGGACGAATCGCTTCGTGAGCCTCTTGTGCGCCTTCCTTGCTGCTGTAGACGTTCGGGTTTTCCGGCAGGTACTTCTTGCCGAACTCGCCTTCAATATATGTACGCGCCATCGCCACAGCATCAACCGAGAGGTTGGTGGAGTCGGTACGCATGTAGGTGATGTAACCGGCTTCGTACAGACGCTGGGCCATCATCATGGTTTTCTTCACACCGAAGCCCAGGCGGTTGCTCGCGGCCTGCTGCAGGGTGGAAGTGATGAACGGCGCCGACGGCTTGCTGCTGGTCGGTTTGTCTTCGCGCTTGACGATGCTGTAGCTGGAAGCCTTGAGCTTCTCCAGCGCGGCCATGGCCTGGGTTTCGTTGAGCGGCTTGAAGGCTTCGCCTTTCTCGCGGGCCACGTCGAAACGCACGGTCGCGCCTTTGGCGGTGCCGAGGTCGGCGTGCACTTCCCAGTACTCTTCCGGGATGAACGCGCGGATTTCACGTTCGCGCTCGACCACCAGCTTCACGGCAACCGACTGCACACGGCCGGCGGACAGACCGCGAGCGATCTTGGCCCACAGCAGCGGCGAAACCATGTAGCCCACGACTCGGTCGAGGAAACGACGTGCCTGCTGGGCGTTGACACGGTCGATATCCAGCTCGCCGGGTTTCGAGAAGGCTTCCTGAATCGCCTTCTTGGTGATTTCGTTGAACACCACGCGCTTGTAGCGGGTGTCGTCACCACCGATGGCTTCGCGCAGGTGCCAGGCAATGGCTTCCCCCTCGCGGTCCAAGTCGGTTGCGAGATAGATGGTGTCAGCATCCTTGGCGAGCCGGCGCAGCTCTTCGATGACCTTTTCCTTGCCCGGGAGGATCTCGTACTTGGCTTTCCAGCCATGGTCCGGATCGACGCCCATGCGCGCGACCAGCTGCTTGCGCGCCTTTTCTTTCGGCGACAAGGCCGGCGCTTCGCCCGCAGCAGCCTTGCCGCGCTTGGCGGCTGGCTCTTTGCTGGCGCTAGCCGAACCGCTGGTGGGCAGGTCTCGGATATGGCCGATACTCGACTTCACCACGTATTCGTTGCCCAAATACTTGTTGATGGTCTTGGCCTTAGCCGGGGATTCCACAATGACCAGCGATTTGCCCATGGATCGGAAAATTCCTGAATTCGAGAAGTGAAAGGCGGTTGGCGCCTGACGCGGCACCGCTATATATAGTGGCAACAAGGTGAGGTCAAGCGCAGGGTTTTGCGCGAACTCAGCTTATGGCTTGGTAAAAAGGCTTTCTTCGGCCTGCACCAAAGCAAAGCGTGGCACCTGTTCGCCGTCAACCTCGACGGACTCCAGGAACATGCTCAAGGGACGTACCCAAAAGCCGTAATCGCCATACAGGGCTTGGTAGAAGACCACTTCTTCTTCGGTTTCCGAATGCCGCGCAACACTGAAAACGCGGTACTGCGGACCTTTGTAATGTTGGTAGAGCCCAGGTTGTATCGGCATGCTTTGGCCCTCACTCAAATTCTTTCAAAATAAAAACAAAAATAAATCCGGAAAAACAAAAACCGGGGCACTTGGCCCCGGCTTCCATCAACGAGTCGCTTAAACGCGTTCGAAGACGGTGGAGATGCCTTGGCCGAGACCAATGCACATGGTGGCTACCCCGAGGTTGCCGCCATTTTGCTTCATCACGTTGAGCAAAGTGCCGGAGATACGCGCACCGGAGCAACCGAACGGGTGACCCAGGGCGATCGCGCCGCCGTGCAGGTTAACCTTCTCGTTCATCTTGTCGAGCACTTTCAGATCTTTCAGCACTGGCAGGGCCTGTGCGGCGAAAGCTTCGTTGAGCTCGAAGAAGTCGATGTCGGAGATGCTCAGACCCGCGCGCTTCAGTGCTTTCTGTGTGGCCGGTACTGGACCATAGCCCATGATTGCCGGATCCACACCTGCCACTGCCATCGAACGGATCACCGCCAAAGGCTGGATACCCAGGTCCTGTGCACGCTGCGCCGACATCACGATCATGCACGAAGCACCATCGGTGATCTGCGACGAAGTACCCGCTGTCACGGTGCCGCCCTTTGGATTGAATGCCGGCTTGAGGGCCGCCAGGCTTTCCAGGGTGGTTTCCGGACGAATGGTTTCGTCGTAGTCGAAGGTTTTCAGGAAACCGTTCTCGTCGTAGCCCTGCATCGGGATGATTTCGTCTTTGAACTTGCCTTCCACGGTCGCCTTGTGGGCGAGTTGGTGGGAGCGCACGCCGAAAGCGTCCTGTTGCTCGCGAGTGATGCCGTGCATCTTGCCCAGCATTTCCGCGGTCAGGCCCATCATGCCGGAGGCTTTCGCCGCATACAGCGACATGTGCGGGTTCGGATCGACACCGTGCATCATGCTCACGTGGCCCATATGCTCGACGCCGCCAACGACGAATACGTCACCGTTACCGGTCATGATCGCTTGCGCAGCAGTGTGCAGGGCGCTCATGGACGAGCCACACAGACGGCTGACGGTCTGGCCGGCCGAGGTGTGCGGGATCTGGGTCATCAGCGACGCCATGCGCGCGATGTTCCAGCCCTGCTCCAGGGTCTGGTTGACGCAGCCCCAGATCACGTCCTCGACTTCGGCAGGATCGACCTTGACGTTGCGTTCCAGCAGTTTGCTGATCAGGTGCGCCGACATGTCTTCGGCGCGGGTGTTGCGGTGCATGCCGCCCTTGGAGCGGCCCATCGGAGTACGACCGAAGTCGACAATCACGACGTCTCTAGGATTCAAGCTCATAAGTTCACTCTCACTCTAGTTGGGGGCGCTTAACCGAAGAAGCTCTGGCCGTTCTTGGCCATTTCGCGCAGCTTCGCGGTCGGGTGGTACAGCGCGCCCAAATCAGCGTACTGGTCAGCCAGGGCAACGAACTCTGCCACACCGATCGAGTCGATGTAGCGCAGCGCACCGCCACGGAATGGAGGGAAACCGATACCGTAGACCAGACCCATGTCGGCTTCGGCAGCGGTTTCAACGATGCCGTCTTCCAGGCAACGCACGGTTTCCAGGCACAGCGGGATCATCATCCAGTTGATGATGTCTTCGTCAGTGACTTCGCGCTGCTCGTAAACGATCGGCTTGAGCACTTCCAGCACCGACGGATCGGCGACTTTCTTCTGCTTGCCTTTCTTGTCGGCCTCGTAGGCGTAGAAGCCCTTGCCGTTCTTCTGGCCCAGGCGCTTGGCTTCGTAAAGCACGTCGATGGCCGAGCGACGGTCATCCTTCATGCGATCCGGGAAGCCTTCAGCCATCACGTCACGACCGTGGTGGCCGGTGTCGATGCCGACCACGTCCATCAGGTAGGCCGGGCCCATCGGCCAGCCGAATTTTTCCATGACCTTGTCGATACGGACGAAGTCCACACCGGCGCTGACCAGCTTGGCGAAACCGCCGAAGTACGGGAACAGCACGCGGTTGACCAGGAAGCCCGGGCAGTCGTTGACGACGATCGGGTTCTTGCCCATTTTCTTGGCGTAGGCAACGGTGGTGGCAACGGCCAGCTCGCTGGACTTCTCGCCACGGATCACTTCCACCAGCGGCATCATGTGCACCGGGTTGAAGAAGTGCATGCCGACGAAGTTTTCCGGACGCTTGAGGGCCTTGGCCAGCAAGGTAATGGAAATGGTCGAGGTGTTGGACGCCAGGATGGTGTCTTCCTTGACCTTGTCTTCGACTTCAGCCAGTACCGCTTGCTTGACCTTCGGGTTCTCGACAACCGCTTCGACCACCAGGTCCACGTGACCGAAATCACCGTACGACAGGGTTGGACGAATGCCATTGAGCACTTCAGCCATTTTCGCGGCGGTCATGCGGCCTTTATCAACGCGGCCAACCAGCAGTTTGGCGGCTTCGGCCAGACCCTGCTCGATGCCGTGCTCGTTGATGTCCTTCATCAGGATCGGCGTGCCTTTGGAAGCCGACTGATAGGCGATACCGCCCCCCATGATGCCGGCGCCCAATACGGCAGCCTGCTTCACGTCCTTGGCGATTTCGTCGTAGGCCTTGGCCTTTTTCTTCAGCTCCTGATCGTTCAGGAACAAGCCGATCAAGCTCTGCGCGGCAGAGGTCTTGGCCAGCTTGACGAAACCGGCGGCTTCGATTTCCAGCGCCTTGTCACGACCGAAGTTCGCGGCTTTCTGGATGGTCTTGATCGCTTCGACCGGCGCCGGGTAGTTCGGGCCGGCCTGGCCAGCCACGAAACCCTTGGCGGTTTCGAACGACATCATTTGTTCGATGGCGTTGAGCTTGAGTTTTTCCAGCTTCGGCTGACGCTTGGCCTTGTAGTCAAATTCGCCGCTGATGGCGCCCTTGATCAGGTTCAGTGCAGCTTCGGCCAGTTTCTCCGGGGCAACCACGGCGTCGACGGCACCGACTTTCAGCGCGTCTTCAGCACGGTTTTCCTTACCGGCGGCGATCCACTCGATGGCGTTGTCGGCCCCGATCAGGCGCGGCAGGCGTACGGTGCCGCCAAAACCTGGGTAGATGCCCAGTTTGACTTCTGGCAGGCCGATTTTGGCAGTGGCCGACATGACGCGGAAGTCTGCGGCCAGGCACATTTCGAAGCCGCCACCCAATGCGATGCCGTTGATCGCAGCTACAGTCGGGACGTTGAGGTCTTCGAAATCGCTGAAAATCTTGTTGGCTTCGAGGTTGCCAGCAACAAGTTCTGCATCCGGCAGCTTGAAGTTGTCGACAAATTCGGTGATGTCGGCGCCGACGATGAACACGTCCTTGCCACTGCTGACGATCACGCCCTTGATCGAAGCATCTGCCTTGATGGTGTCTACGGCCTGACGCAGTTCGTTCAGGGTTAGACGGTTGAACTTGTTGACGGACTCACCCTTGAGGTCGAACTTCAGTTCGACGATGCCACTTTCAAGAGCCTTAACCGTGATGGCTTTACCTTCGTAAATCATCAACTGATCTCCACGATATGGAAGCTGAACAGTACACGTCGGACGCAGGCGAATGGCTTGGCAGGGACGTTGATCGTCAATGCTACGCCCATTCCCCCGGCACACCCGCCAACGCGATAGTCGGGATTCTGTAGGAGCGGTCTGAAATACAAACGCTCAATTCATACGCCCGTTTGATTCGGGTACGTCACCTTCACGGAATTTCCGACAATTGTCAATCGCCTGAAACACGGGTTGAAACGCGACTTTCCGGTCATATCCGTACTGCGAAGACCTTCAACACGCCGAAACATGCGAGGTCATTCATAGAATCAATTATTAGAAATGTCGCCCTAAATCGCTGCAGCCCGTGTTTAACGAGCTACGCTGGCGAAATCTAGGGAAAAAGTTGAACGCTTGGGCGAACGCCCGGCGTAAGATCAAGCCCACATTGTTTTACCGGCCTGCCTGGCCATCCCGCCCGATGATGTTGTCGGGCTTTTTATTGCCTGCATGAAAACCTGTAGGAGCGAGCCTGCTCGCGATGAACGTCAACGATGACGCTGTTAGCCTGGCACCCCGCGGAGCCCTCAGGTTTTTCGCGAGCAGGCTCGCTCCTACAGAGGGTGGGGTTTCAGGCGAGCGCCTTGAGGGTGGCATCGATGTGTTGCAACACCTCGGCCTCGCCCTTCTCGCCCCAGTACAAGGCGATCATTTGCTTGTCGGCCTCGACTTTGTAGACATTGCCTGGCAATTTTTCGAAATGATTGAGCAGGCCCGGATCCTCGCAGGTTTCCTGCCACTGATTCACCCAGACGCCCGGTGATTTTTGCCAGTAGCTCCAGCACGCCGGCTGATTGCCACGCCGCGGACGATGGTACTGGGCGCACGGGCTCGGCGGCTCCTGGCTCAGCCAGTGCGGCCACTCCTGGGGCGCCAGTTGCATGGCCAGGCCAATGCGCCGAGCCTCCATCCGCAGGGCAATTCGTCCGCTCTGGGCACGTGACGGGCGCAACCATGCCAGAGGGCTGAGTACCACCAGCAGGATTGACACCACTATCCAGACCGTCATATCTGTACTCCCGATTCTTGATGAGCCCATTGTGTCACTTTGGAACCAATGCGCTTGAAACCAGCCATACTTACCAATATTGCAATCCTCAGGAGGAGCACCTCATGCCCTACAACCATATTCTGGTCGCTGTAGATCTGACCGAAGAGTGCGACCCTGTGATCCACCGCGCTCGCGAGCTGTCGGTGAGCAACGGCGCGAAACTGTCACTGGTGCACATTGTCGAGCCGATGGCGATGGCCTTTGGCGGCGACGTGCCGATGGACCTGTCACAACTGCAACAACAGCAGTTCGATCAGGCCAAGGAGCGCCTGGAGCGCCTCAAGCACAAGTACGCCGAACTCGAAGGCGCCAACTGCCACCTGACCTACGGCCAGCCACGCCAGGAAATCCACCATTTCGCCAAGGAGCAACAATGCGACCTGATCGTGGTGGGCAGCCATGGCCGGCACGGCCTGGCACTCCTGCTGGGCTCCACCGCCAACGATGTACTGCATGGCGCGCCTTGCGATGTGCTGGCGGTGCGCCTGCAAAGCAAAAACTGAAGCCACCCCCTGTAGGAGCCGGCTTGCTGGCGATGGTCGTCAACGATGACGCTACCAACCTGACACCCCGCGGGGCTTCCAGGTCCATCGCGAGCAAGCTCGCTCCTACAGGGAATCCATTTCAAACAGCAAATCGCATTGCATACGAAAAGCCCGGCGCTCATCACTGAGCGCCGGGCTTTTTTATTGCCGGATCAATCAGGCATCCAGCTCGGCCCAACGCTCGACCATCACGTCGAGTTCAGCCTGCAACTGCTCCAGCTGAGCAATCACCGCAGCCGTTTCGGCCGCCGGACGCTGATAGAAGCCCGCATCCGCCATCTGCGCTTCAACAGCAGCGATCTGCTGCTCCATGGCTTCGATCTGCCCCGGCAACGCTTCCAGCTCGCGCTGCAACTTGTAGCTGAGCTTTTTCTTCGCCACAGGCGCTTCGACAGCTGCCGCAACCGGTGCCGGCTCGGCCTTCACCACCGCGGAGTTCAAGTCGGCCTTGCCGGACTTGCTCTCGGTCACGCCCAGCAGGCGCGGCGAGCCACCCTGACGCAGCCAGTCCTGGTAGCCACCGACGTACTCGCGAACCTTGCCTTCACCCTCGAAGACCAGGGTGCTGGTGACCACGTTGTCGAGGAATGCCCGGTCGTGGCTGACCATCAGTACGGTGCCGTTGAAGGTCAGCAAGACCTCTTCGAGCAATTCCAGGGTTTCAACGTCGAGGTCGTTGGTCGGTTCGTCGAGCACCAGAAGGTTCGCCGGCTTGCTGAACAGCTTGGCCAGCAACAGACGGGCACGCTCGCCACCGGACAGCGCCTTGACCGGCGTGCGGGCACGTTGCGGGCTGAACAGGAAGTCGCCGAGGTAGCTCAGCACGTGGCGGCTCTGGCCGTCGATGTCGATGAAGTCGCGACCTTCGGCGACGTTGTCGATCACGGTCTTTTCCAGGTCCAGTTGATGGCGCAACTGGTCGAAGTAGGCAACATCGATCCGGGTGCCCTCTTCCACTTTGCCGCTGGTTGGCTGCAAGCCGCTGAGCATCAGCTTCAACAGCGTGGTCTTGCCGGTGCCGTTGGCGCCGAGCAGGCCGATACGGTCGCCGCGCTGCAGCACCATGGAGAAGTCCTTGATCAGGAACGGGCCGCCCGGGTGAGCGAAGCTGACGTTCTCGAGCACCATCACTTGCTTGCCGGACTTGTCGGCGGTGTCCAGCTGGATATTCGCCTTGCCGGTACGTTCGCGGCGTTCGCTGCGCTCGACACGCAAGGCTTTCAACGCACGTACGCGCCCTTCGTTACGCGTACGACGGGCCTTGATGCCCTGGCGAATCCACACTTCTTCCTGGGCCAGGCGCTTGTCGAACAGCGCGTTTGCGGTGGCTTCGGCAGCGAGTTCGGCTTCCTTGTGCACGAGGAAACTGGCGTAGTCGCCGTTCCAGTCGATCAGGCCGCCGCGATCCAGTTCGAGGATGCGGGTGGCCAGGTTCTGCAGGAAAGAACGGTCGTGCGTGATGAACAGCACGGCGCCCTGGAAATCCTTCAGCGCTTCTTCAAGCCAGGCGATCGCACCGATGTCCAGGTGGTTGGTCGGCTCGTCGAGCAGCAGCAGGTCCGGCTCGGACACCAGGGCCTGGGCCAGCAGGACGCGACGACGCCAGCCGCCGGACAACTGGGCGAGGGTCTTGTCCGCCGGCAGTTGCAGGCGGCTCAGGGTGCTGTCGACCAATTGCTGTAGACGCCAGCCATCGCGGGCTTCGAGGTCGTGCTGGACGTGCATCAGCTTGTCCAGATCGGCGTCGGTAACGCAGTTCTGACTCAGGTGGTGGTATTGCGCGAGCAATTCGCCCACACCGTCCAGGCCCTCGGCCACCACGTCGAACACGGTCCGCTCGTCGGCTACCGGCAATTCTTGCGGCAATTCGCCGATCTTGAGCCCGGGTGCGCGCCAAACGGAGCCGTCATCGGGCTTCTGGTCGCCCTTGACGAGCTTCATCATGCTGGACTTGCCAGTGCCGTTGCGGCCGATGATGCACACCCGCTCACCACGGGCGATCTGCCAGGACACCTTGTCCAACAACGGCATAGCGCCGAAAGCAAGGGACACATCGCTGAATTTGAGCAGGGTCATGAGCTTCTCCAAAAACCGGGCGCGCATTCTACCTGACTTGAGGCTTCAGAAGGCCGGCAATTTCACTCTCGTAGCACTCTGAATGACAAATGTTGCGAACTGATGCGGTAAGACCCGCAAAGCTTTCGCCGGCTGCTGGCAAAAGGCTAAGCTACAGACAATTCAGTGCGGGCCCTGGCCCGCACTTGTCATGTTTTCTCTGCCTGGACGTCTCATGCGCAGTCGCCTTTTCAATCTTTTGTCGTGCTTTTTACTTTCAGCCGCAGCGTTTCAATCCGCCCAGGCGGTGGACCTGTCCACCCAACGCCAGTATTACGATGAAGCCAAGCGCGCCCTGGCCAAGGGTGATACCGGCCCATATTTCCGCTACAGCCAGGCCCTCGCCGATTATCCGCTGGAACCGTACCTGGCGTACGACGAGCTGACCGCGCGCCTGAAAACCGCGAGCAACGCCGAAATCGAGAAGTTCCTCGCCGAACACGGCGACCTGCCCCAGGCCAACTGGATGAAACTGCGCTGGTTGCGCTGGCTGGCTGATCGCGGCGACTGGGCGACCTTCGTCAAGTACTACGACCCGAAAATGAACTTCACCGAACTGGACTGCCTGAACGCGCAGTACCAGCTCAGCCACGGCCTCAAGGCCGAAGGCAACGCCAACGCCGAAAAGCTCTGGCTGACCGGCAAGTCCCAGCCCGAGGCCTGTGACACGCTGTTCGGCATGTGGGCCGCCGATGGCCAGTTGACCGAGCAAAGACGCTGGGAGCGCGCCAAACTCGCCGCCCAGGCGCGCAACTACCCGTTGGCCAACAGCCTGGTCAACGGCATGTCCACCCTGGCCCCTCGTGGTCGCCTGCTGGTGGACGTCGCGCAGAAACCGGAGCTGCTCAACCAGCCGTCACGCTTCACCCCGGCCGATGAACCCATGTCCGACGTGGTCAGCCTCGGCCTGCGCCGCCTGGCTCGCCAGGACCCGGACAAGGCCATGGCCCTGCTCGACGGGTATGCCAGCAGCATGCACTTCTCCCGGGATGAAAAAGTGGCGATCGCCCGGGAAATCGGGCTGACCCTCGCACGACGTTTCGACAGCCGCGCACTGGATGTCATGACCAGGTACGATCCCGAGTTGCGCGACAACACGGTTTCCGAATGGCGCCTGCGCCTGCTCCTGCGCCTGGCACGCTGGGACGATGCCTATCAGTTGACCCGCCGCCTGCCCCAGGACCTGGCCACCACCAATCGCTGGCGTTACTGGCAGGCCCGCAGCCTGGAACTGGCGCAACCGCAAAACCCGGAGGTGCAGACGCTGTATAAAAACCTGGCGCGCGAACGCGACTTCTATGGTTTCCTCGCCGCCGATCGCTCGCAGTCGCCTTACTCGCTGCTCAACAAGCCGCTGGTGCTCAGCCAGGCCACCATCAACAAGGTGCGCAACACGCCCGGTGTACGCCGCGCCCTGGAACTGCACGCCCGCGGGCAAATCGTCGATGGTCGGCGCGAGTGGTACTACGTCAGCCGTCACTTCAGCCGCGACGAAATGGTCGCCCAGGCCAAACTGGCCTACGACCTGAAATGGTACTTCCCGGCGATCCGCACCATCAGTCAGGCGCAGTATTGGGATGACCTGGATATCCGCTTCCCGATGGCTCACCAGAATACGCTGGTGCGTGAAGCGAAAAATCGCGGCCTGCATCCAAGCTGGGCGTTCGCCATCACCCGCCAGGAAAGCGCCTTCATGGACGACGCCCGCTCCGGAGTCGGCGCCTCGGGCCTGATGCAACTGATGCCGGCCACCGCCAAGGAAACCGCGCGCAAGTTCAGCATTCCCTACAGCTCGCCACAGCAACTGTTCGACCCGGACAAGAACATCCAGCTGGGCGCCGCCTACCTGAGCCAGGTGCACAGCCAGTTCAACGGCAACCGCGTCCTCGCCTCCGCCGCCTACAACGCCGGCCCCGGCCGCGTCCGCCAATGGCTGCGCGGCGCCGACCACCTGAGTTTCGACGTGTGGGTGGAAAGCATCCCGTTCGACGAAACCCGCCAGTACGTGCAGAACGTTTTGTCGTACTCGGTGATCTACGGCCAGAAGCTCAACTCGCCTCAGCCGATCGTGGATTGGCATGAGCGGTTTTTCGACGATCAATGATCCAAATCGACCCGTAAAAAAAAGCCCGCATCACAGATGCGGGCTTTTTTATTACTCAGTGTTTCTTCGCCGATTTGAGCCGTGCGAAGATCTGTTTCCCAAGCTGGGTCAGGCGATACTTTTGTGCCGGACTACTGGGCGACTCGGGATGGGTCATCTCTATCCACTCGACCGCTAATGCAGGCCTGAGATAGTTGGCCCGAAAGGTCGCCTTGTGCACCAACCCGATGTCAGCCATCAATTCGCTGATCTTTCGCGGACCGTTAAGATGCAGTGCAGAAAGCAACTTCCCTACTGGGTCGCTTACTGGGTCGCTTACTGGGTCGATTTCTGGCTCACCCCGTACCGCCTCCGATAGTGCAAGGCTCATGGCTTGCAACATGAACTCTACGAAAGGCGTTGATTCGGCCAAATGATCGGCCGCCGACAATGCCGCGTAGTACGCCTCCTGCTGATCCCGAATCACGGCCTCAACCGGCAAATAAGATAATACCGGGCGCCACTGACTGAGTATCAGGGTTTGCCAAAGGCGTCCCATACGCCCGTTACCGTCAGCGAAGGGATGGATGAACTCGAATTCATAATGAAAGACGCAGCTGGTAATCAGCGGATGCCAGTCCGAGGCACCCAGCCACGCCAACAAGTCATCAATCAAGTGCACAACGCGACTCGGCGGCGGCGCCATATGGATCAACTTGTCGCCACGATAGATACCCACGCCGGCTCGACGAAACTGCCCGCATTCATCAATCAATCCGCCCATCAGCAGTTCATGGGCTCGCAGCACATCGGTCCGGCTGCTCGGCTGCCAATCAGGCATGGCTTCGTATGCAGCAAACGCATTTCGAACTTCCTGGATTTCCCGAGGCAACCCCAGCACACGCTGCCCTGCCAGAACGGCGGTCACTTGCTCGATGCTCAGCGTATTGTTTTCGATGGCCAAAGAAGCCTGAATCGTTCGAATCCGATTGCCACGACGTAACTGAGGCGTCTGCAGGCGATCGTCCATTGCCGTAAGCTGACCGATCTGTTCGCTGATATCGGCGATCAGCGACAACATTCTCGTCGTCAAGGTCAACGGTGGTTGATAACGGCTCATATCCTCATCCGGGCTCATGACAGAGGACGACATAATGCCCGAACCGGGCAACATTCATCAGTAGTCATTCACGCCGCTTCATTCCCATCACTGAACTGCAACGCCGCCAACCGCGCATACAACGCATTGCTGGCGATCAGCTCCTGGTGCGTGCCCACCGCCACCAGCTTCCCTTGATCCATCACGGCGATCCGGTCGGCGTTTTTCACCGTGGCCAGGCGATGGGCGATGACCAGGGTGGTACGGTTTTTCATCAGGCTCGGCAGCGCCTGCTGGATCAGGTGCTCGCTCTGGGCGTCGAGGGCGCTGGTGGCTTCGTCGAGGAGCAGGATCGGGGCGTCCACCAGCAATGCGCGGGCGATGGCCAGGCGCTGGCGCTGCCCCCCGGACAAGCCGAGACCGCCATCGCCCAGATGCGTCTGGTAGCCGTTGGGCATGGCTTCGATGAAGTCATGGGCGTAAGCGATCCTTGCCGCTTCCTGGACTTCGGCCAACGTTGCCTGCGGATTGCCGTAGCGGATGTTTTCTTCAATGCTGCCGAAAAACAGCGCCGGGGTCTGCGACACCAGGGCGAAGCAGCGCCGCAGATCCAGCGGATCGAGTTGGGTCAACGGCACGCCATCGAGCAGGATGCGCCCCCCGGCCGGGTCGTAGAAACGCAGCAGCAGGTCATACACCGTCGACTTGCCGGCCCCTGACGGTCCGACCAACGCCAGGGTCTCACCGGCATTGACGGTCAGGCTCAAGCCGTCGACAGCATAACTTTCCGGGCGCGACGGGTAGGAAAAACGCACATTTTGCAATTGCAGGTGGCCGTTGACCCGCTCCGGCAATGCCACCGCACCCGCCACCGGCGGCAGGATGATGTTCTGCGAACGCAGCAACTCGGCAATCCGTTCGGCCGCGCCGGCTGCCCGCTGCAATTCGCCAATCACTTCGCTCAAGGTACCGAACGCACTGCCGACGATCAGGCTGTAGAACACGAACGCCGCCAGCTCGCCGGCGGAAATTCGCCCGGCGATGACGTCCATGCCGCCGACCCAGAGCATCACCCCGACCGCGCCCAATACCAGCACGATGACCAGGGTAATCAGCCAGGCCCGCTGGAAGATGCGCTTGCGCGCGGTGTTGAACGCCTCCTCCACCGTCACGGCAAACCGGCGCTCGTCCTGGGCCTGATGGTTGTAGGCCTGCACGGTCTTGATCTGGCCAAGGGTTTCCGAGACATAACTGCCGATATCGGCAATCCGGTCCTGACTCAGGCGTGAAAGGTTACGCACCCGGCGCCCGAAGATCAGGATCGGCGCGATCACCAGGGGCAAGGCCACCACCACGATGCTGGTGAGCTTGGGGTTGGTGATGAACAACAGGACGATCCCGCCGATCACCATCAACAGATTGCGCAGGAACAATGACAGCGAAGAGCCGATGACCGATTGCAGCAGCGTGGTGTCGGCGGTCAGGCGGGACTGGATTTCGGAACTGCGATTGTCTTCATAAAACCCGGGGTGCAGGTAAATCAGGTGATTGAACACCTGACGCCGGATATCGGCGACGCAGCGCTCGCCGATCCATGACACCAGGTAAAACCGTGCAAACGTCCCGATCGCCAGCCCCACCACCAGCAGCATGAACAGCGCGATGGACTGATTGAGCAGATGCGGTGACTGGGTCATGAACCCCTTGTCCACCAGCAGGCGGATGCCCTGCCCCATGGACAAGGTGATGCCCGCGGTGACGATCAGCGCCAGCAAGGCGCCAAAGGCCTGCCAACGATAGGGCGCGATGAAACGGATGGCCAGGCGAACAGCACGGCGGTGACGGGCAGAGAGCATCGTAATTTTCCAGGACAAGGCAGTCATCAGGGTCAGCCTATACCGCTCAATGGGGTGGCTCGCTGCAAATCACAATGAGTCAGGTTAATTATGTCCACCAACACTAGAGGCTAGACGCTATTGGTCTAAAGTTCGGGTAGCCACGCGAAGGCATTTCTGCTGGACTGGATGTGTCCCCCCGGAAAGATCGCAGGGAGTTGTCATAGCCCGGTCACCTGGCGGTTCTACAGTAAGCACACAACCTGATGAGGAGACAGGCCATGTCCTTGCAACACAGCAGCGATGACAAGATTCAAGTGATCCGCACGCAACCAGACCAGTCTCTGGGTTGCTCGATTATCGACGAGCAGGGTCGCGAAGTACCGATCACTGAAGAGATGATCCAGAAAGCTTGCAGCGAACTGGAAAAGCGATTGGTCAAGCCTGCCGAACAAGAGTGATATAGCCACCGTCTTCTTGACCCGGCCCTTTGTTGGCCGGGTTTTTTATGCCTGCTATTCCAATTCGGAACTGAGGCGCGCCCTTCGCGGGCAAGCCCGCTCCCACAGGTTCAGTGTGATCCCTGTGGGAGCGGGCTTGCCCGCGATAAGGCCAATGCGGTCTTTAAACCAGTGTCGCCCCCAACGCCGCCACAATCCTCTGCAACTGCGGCGCATCCCCCTCGATCCGCACCTGCAACCCATCAATCTCCCGCCGCGATGGATAGTTCTTGCGCAGCGCATCGAATGCCGCCCGCTGCTCGCTGACACTGCCGACCAGGCTGCGCCGAAAATCCGCATCGTCACGACGCGGGTCATACACGCCACGGCACAGCATCGCCAATGCCCAGGCCGGGTCGCTTTGCGCATTCAGGGTCACGTGCGACAGCCACGGTGCCGGCAGCAAATCGCTCAGGCTGACGCGGGCCGGTTGCCCGAGGAACTCGCAATACGCCTGATAGATCTGCGCGGTGCCACGCTGCTTGCCGTCGAGGCTGTAACCGGCAATGTGCGGCGTTGCCAGCACGCACAGCTCGGCCAGCGCCACGTCGACTTCAGGCTCGCCTTCCCAGACGTCGAGCACCGCTTGCAGGTCTTCGCGCTCCAGCAGCACATCACGCAGTGCCGCGTTGTTGACTACCGGCCCGCGACTGGCATTGATCAGCCAGGCACCCGATCGCAGCTGGTTCAGGCGTTTGTCATCGAACAGATGCCAGGTCGATTGCTGGCCCTGCTTGGTCAATGGCGTGTGCAGGCTGATGGCATCGCACTCGTCGATGATCTGCTCGAGACTGACGTAGTCTCCGCCTTCCGCAGCTTGCCGAGGTGGATCGCACACCAGCACCTTCCAGCCCAGGCCTTGCAGGACCTTGACCAGCCGTCCGCCCACTTCGCCGGCACCGACCACGCCGTAGGTACGCCGGGTCAGGTCGACACCTTCGATTTCGGCCAGGGTCAGCAGACTGCCGAGCACATAGTCGACCACGCCGCGGGCATTGCAGCCCGGTGCGCTGGACCAGGTGATGCCGGCCTGCTGAAAGTAATCCAGGTCCAGATGATCGGTGCCGATGGTGCAGGTGCCGACAAAGCGCACCTTGCTGCCTTCGAGCAGCGTGCGATTGACGTTGGTCACCGAACGCACCAACAGCACATCGGCCTGCTCGACCATGGCACGGTCGATGGCGCGTCCCGGCACCCGGCGGATTTCACCGAAGCCTGCGAAGAACGCATCGAGCAGGGGGATATTTTCGTCGGCAACAATCAGCATGGCAGGCTCCTTTGGCGGATCGGCAGTTTAGGCGTAGATGGCCGTTGTGAGCCAGCAGGCATTACGCGCCCCTCGCCACAGAAATCGGGTTCTTGTTTTGATTACAAATCCACAACACGGGTCTTTTCCTGACTGGCGCGTCAACGCGTAGAATGCGCGCCTGTGCTTCAACACCTTTTGGACGTTTCGCCATTGAATCCTGTAATAGAGAATACCGTCGCCACTGCTCCTGCGCGGACGACCCCCGTTCGCCTGGAACTCAAGGGCCTGCTCAGCCTGGCCCTGCCCATCATGATCGCGCAACTGGCCACCACGGCCATGGGCTTCGTCGATGCGGTGATGGCCGGCCGCGTCAGCCCACGGGACCTGGCCTCGGTGGCCCTGGGCAATTCGATCTGGATTCCGGTCTACCTGTTGATGTCCGGCGTCCTGCTGGCAACCACGCCCAAGGTCGCGCAACGCTTTGGCGCCGGGCAGCTTGACGAAATCGGCCCGCTGGTACGCCAGGCACTGTGGCTCGCACTGTGTGTCGGCTTGATCGGCAGTGGCCTGCTGCTCGGCGCCGAGCCGATCCTGCACTGGATGAAAGTCGATCCGCAATTGATCGAGCCGAGCATGGGTTACCTGCACGGGATCGCCTTCGGCTTTCCGGGCATGGCTTTTTATTACGTGCTGCGCTGCTACAGCGATGGCATGGGGCGTACCCGTCCGAGCATGGTCATTGGCTTGTGTGGCCTGCTGCTGAACATCCCGCTTAACTACACGTTGATCTATGGCCATTTCGGCGCACCGGCCCTGGGCGGCGTCGGTTGCGGCTGGGCCAGCGGCATCGTGATGTGGTTCATGGCGTTGAGCATGGCCGGCTGGACGTTCTGGGCCCCCTTCTATGCCCGCACCCGTGTACTGGTGCGCTTCGACCGGCCGCAATGGGCCGTGATCAAGCGTCTGGTCAGCATTGGCCTGCCGATCGGTATCGCCGTCTTCGCCGAGTCCAGCATCTTCGCGGTCATTGCCCTGTTGATCGGCAGTCTCGGCTCTACCGTGGTGGCCGGGCATCAGATCGCCCTGAATATCAGCTCGCTGCTGTTCATGATCCCTTACTCGCTGGGCATGGCGGTGACCGTGCGGGTCGGCCAGGCGCTGGGGGCCGGCAATCCCTGGCAGGCGCGTTTCGCGGCTAAGGTCGGGCTCGGCGCGGCACTGGTGTTCGCGGCGTTCTCGGCGGCGCTGATCCTGCTGCTGCGCGAACAGATCGCCTCGATCTACACGCCTGACCGGGCCGTGATCCAGATTGCCTCGATGCTGATCGTCTATGCCGCGCTGTATCAGTTTTCCGATGCCATCCAGGTGATCTGCGCGGGCGCGTTGCGTGGCTACCAGGACACCCGGGTGACGATGATCCTGACCCTGTTCGCCTATTGGGGTATCGGCCTGCCGGTCGGTTACTTGCTGGGACTGACCGACTGGTTCGGTCCGGCCAGCGGCCCGAGCGGGCTGTGGGAAGGGTTGATTGCCGGGTTGAGCTGTGCGGCGCTGATGCTGTCGATCCGCCTGACGCTCAGTGCGCGCCGGCGGATTCGCCTGTGCCAGCACTGATCACCGCATCACCTGTAGGAGCAGCCGGTCAATGCTCGACTGCTCGCGAAAAACGTCAGGACACCGCGGGGCATCAGGTTTAACGCGTTATCGTTGACGTCCATCGCGAGCAGGCTCGCTCCTACAGGGGAACTGATCAGCCGGACTTTTTGCGAATCCAGTAGAGGTAGGTGCCCTGATCCTCGTGCTGCGCCACCAGTTCGTGGTCGAGAAACACGCAGAACTTGGGAATGTCGCGACGGGTCGACGGGTCGGTGGCGATCACCTTGAGCAGGCCGCCGGGCACCAGGTCACGAATGTGCTGGTGCAGCATCATCACCGGCTCCGGGCAGTTGAGGCCGGTGGCGTCGAGGGTGCCGTCTACCGGCGTATCAAGCATTTCACTCATGATCAACTCCTGAAACAGGCCGGCATTGTCGCGCATTGCCGGGTGCAACGTCATCTGTGGCATTACGCCGCCCCCCCCTGTAGGAGCGAGCCCTGCTCGCGATGGTCGTCAACGATGACGCGGGAGACCTGACACCCCGTGGTGCTCTCAGGTCCATCGCGAGCAGGCTCGCTCCTACAGGGGGTTGCGGTGTTTCAGCGGGACTTGGGCTTCTTCACATCCAGCCGACGCAAATGGCACGTCACTTCTTCGCGGTCGTGGTACAGCTGCTTGCAGCCGATCTCGACCCTGATGCCCCGCGCCTTGAAGCCATCGGCAATCCGTTCCAGCAAGCGTTTCACTTCGGCATAACGCTGTTTCATCGGCAGCTTGAGGTTGACCACCGCTTCGCGGCAATGGCCGTCGCCGATCCACTCTTCCAGCATCGCGGCGTTGCGCGCCGGCTTCTCGACGATGTCGCAGACCATCCAGTCCACCGGTTGCTTGGGCTTGAAGGTAAAACCGTCGGCCATCAAGTGCTGCACCAGCCCAGTGTCCATCAGGCTTTCGGCCATCGGGCCGTTGTCGATGGCGGTCACCAGCATGCCGCGGTTGACCAGTTGCCAGGTCCAGCCACCAGGAGCGGCCCCGAGGTCGACACCGGTCATATCGCCGTGCAGGCGCTCGTCCCACTGATCGCGCGGGATAAAGTGGTGCCAGGCCTCTTCCAGTTTGAGGGTCGAGCGGCTCGGCGCCTCGCGGGGGAATTTCAAACGCGGAATGCCCATCGGCCACATGGCCGAGTTGTTCGACTCGGCCAGGCCCATGAACACTTCGCGGCCGCTCTTGAACGTCAGCAGCAAACGCGGCTTGTGCGCGTCTTCCACCAGTTTGCCGGCGGCCATCAGCGCCTTGCGCAGGTGCCCTTCGAATTTCTTGCAGAAATTCGACAGTTCCTTGCCGTCGTTGGTGTCGACCATTTCCAGCCACAGGCTACCGCACAGCGGAAAGTCCGCCATATGCGCCAGGATCACGCTGATGCGGTCGGTTTCCGGCAGATCGATGAAAATCCCCCGGGCCCACTGGCGCGGGAAGATCAGTTCGGCGAAACGCTGCCCGCGCATCAGGCGCTCGGCGCCGTCTTCTTCGGTGCAGACGAATTCGGCGCAGGCCGTGGCGGCCTTGGCCTTGGCATAACCGGCCACGTTCAGCCGTGCGGCAAGGTCGGAAATCTCGGAACAGACTTCGCCTTCGAAGCCCGGCCGGCAATGCATGAATAGGGTGTTCATTCTTACTCCTGGGCAATGGCGAGGAAATTCAGCCACTGCGCGATGCCCAGGCTTGCGTTGAAGCAAAGCCTGTCACGAAAACCGGCGCATGATAGCCGAGATCGGAACCTGGGGTCTGTCCATAGAGTCCAGTTATTAGCCAGCTACCGAAAACAGGGCTAGGTTTAAGGCTCTGTCCGTCCCCTCCGTCCGTGGCCGTGCGGACTCAAAGGAGTGATTGCAATGCCGTCCCTCGATAGTCTGAAAACGCTCAAGACCCTGCAAGTCGGCAACAAGACCTACCATTACTTCAGCCTGCCCGATGCCGCCAAGAGCCTGGGCGAGCTGGACAGGTTGCCGATGTCGTTGAAAGTCCTGCTGGAAAACCTGCTGCGCTGGGAGGACGAAAAAACCGTCACCGGCGCCGACCTCAAGGCACTGGCCGCGTGGCTCAAGGAGCGGCGCTCCGACCGCGAGATCCAGTACCGCCCGGCGCGGGTACTGATGCAGGACTTCACCGGCGTACCGGCGGTGGTCGACCTGGCCGCCATGCGCGCGGCGATGGCCAAGGCCGGTGGCAATCCGCAGCGGATCAACCCCCTGTCGCCGGTAGACCTGGTGATCGACCACTCGGTGATGGTCGACAAATTCGCCAGCAGCAGTGCCTTCGAGCAGAACGTCGACATTGAAATGCAGCGCAATGGCGAGCGTTATGCCTTCCTGCGCTGGGGCCAGAGCGCCTTCGACAATTTCAGCGTGGTGCCGCCGGGCACCGGGATCTGCCACCAGGTGAATCTTGAATACCTTGGCCGCACGGTCTGGACCAAGGACGAGGACGGTCGCACCTATGCCTTCCCCGACACCCTGGTCGGCACCGATTCCCACACCACCATGATCAACGGTCTCGGCGTGCTCGGCTGGGGCGTCGGCGGCATCGAGGCGGAAGCAGCGATGCTCGGGCAACCGGTGTCGATGCTGATTCCGGAAGTGATCGGCTTCAAACTCACCGGCAAGCTCAGGGAAGGCATCACCGCCACCGACCTGGTGCTGACCGTGACCCAGATGCTGCGCAAGAAAGGCGTGGTGGGCAAGTTCGTCGAATTTTACGGCGACGGCCTAGCCGACCTGCCGCTGGCCGACCGGGCGACCATCGCCAACATGGCCCCGGAATACGGCGCCACCTGCGGTTTTTTCCCGGTGGACGAGATAACCCTCGAGTACCTGCGCCTGTCCGGGCGCCCCCTCGAAACGGTGCAACTGGTCGAGGCCTACAGCAAGGCCCAGGGCCTGTGGCGCCTGCCCGGCCAGGAGCCGGTGTTCACCGACAGCCTGGCGCTGGACATGGGCAGCGTCGAAGCCAGCCTCGCGGGGCCGAAGCGCCCGCAGGACCGGGTGTCCCTGTCGAACGTCGCCCAGGCCTTCAGTGACTTCATCGACCTGCAATTCAAACCCACCAGCAAGGAAGAAGGCCGGCTGGAAAGTGAGGGCGGTGGCGGCGTCGCCGTCGGCAACGCCGATCTGGCCGGTGAGGCGGATTACCACTACGAAGGCCAGACCTATCGCCTGAAAAACGGCGCGGTGGTGATTGCCGCCATCACCTCCTGCACCAACACCTCCAACCCGAGCGTGATGATGGCCGCCGGGCTGGTGGCGAAGAAAGCCGTGGAAAAAGGCCTGAAGCGCAAACCCTGGGTCAAGAGCTCACTGGCCCCCGGTTCAAAAGTGGTCACCGACTACTACAAGGCGGCCGACCTGACCCGTTACCTCGATGAATTGGGTTTTGCCCTGGTCGGCTATGGCTGCACCACCTGCATCGGCAACTCCGGGCCGCTGTCGGAGCCCATCGAGAAAGCCATCCAGCAAGCCGATCTCACCGTGGCGTCCGTGCTCTCGGGCAACCGCAACTTCGAAGGCCGGGTGCACCCGTTGGTGAAAACCAACTGGCTGGCCTCCCCGCCGCTGGTGGTCGCCTATGCGTTGGCCGGCACGGTGCGCACCGACCTCAACCGCGAACCGTTGGGCGAAGACCAGGACGGCAAACCGGTGTACCTGCGGGACATCTGGCCCAGCAGCAAGGAAATCGCCGACGCGGTGAATCAGGTCAACACCGCCATGTTCCACAAGGAGTACGCCGAAGTGTTTGCCGGTGACGCGCAATGGCAGGCGATCGAGGTTCCGCAAGCGGCGACCTATGTCTGGCAGGACGACTCGACCTACATCCAGCATCCTCCGTTCTTCGACGGCATCGGCGGGCCGCCGCCGGTCATCAAGGATGTCAGCGCAGCGAACATACTCGCCCTGCTCGGCGACTCGGTGACCACCGACCACATCTCCCCCGCCGGCAATATCAAGGCGGACAGCCCGGCAGGGCAATACCTGCGCGACAAGGGCGTGGAACCACGGGATTTCAACTCCTACGGTTCGCGGCGTGGCAACCATGAAGTGATGATGCGCGGCACCTTCGCCAACATCCGCATACGCAATGAAATGCTCGGCGGCGAAGAAGGCGGCAACACCCGCTACATTCCCACCGGAGAGAAAATGCCGATCTACGACGCCGCCATGCGCTATCAGGCGTCGGGCACGCCGCTGGTGGTGATCGCCGGTCAGGAATACGGCACCGGATCGAGCCGCGACTGGGCGGCCAAAGGCACCAACCTGCTGGGGGTCAAAGCGGTCATCGCCGAAAGCTTCGAACGCATCCACCGCTCCAACCTGGTGGGCATGGGCGTGCTGCCATTGCAGTTCAAGCTGGATCAGAACCGCAAGAGCCTGAATCTGGACGGCAGTGAAACCCTGGACATCCTCGGCTTGACCGGCACCGAACTGACGCCGCGAATGAACCTGACGCTGGTCATCACGCGCGAAGACGGTAGCCGCGAGAAAATCGAGGTGCTGTGCCGCATCGATACCCTTAATGAAGTGGAGTACTTCAAGGCGGGAGGGATTCTGCACTACGTGTTGCGGCAGATGATTGCCTCCTAGGCATGCGCTGATACAAACGCCGCCTTCGGGCGGTGTTTTTGTATGTGGGGACCGGGGGAATCCACAGAGTATCGAAAAATAATCTCAACAATCCGCAGGTCTTGCCGATACAGCACTTGAAAGCCTTGCGGATTAAAAAAGCCATGCGTAACAACCAGCCAATTACACAGCGCGAGCGGACCTTCCCGGCTCAGCAACGGTTGATTTCCACCACCGATGCCAAGGGCATGATCACCTACTGCAACGACGCCTTCGTCGAAATCAGCGGGTTTTCCCGAGAGGAGTTGATCCGTGCACCGCATAACCAGGTCCGTCACCCCGACGTCCCGGCCGCGGTGTTCGCACACATGTGGGCCACGCTGAAACAAGGCTTGCCATGGATGGGCATTGTCAAGAATCGCTGCAAGAACGGTGATCATTACTGGGTGAACGCCTACGTGACCCCGGTCTTCGAAGGCAAGCAAGTGACCGGTTACGAGTCGGTGCGGGTCAAGCCCACCGCCGAACAGATCCGCCGTGCCGAGGCGCTCTACCAACGCATCAACCAGGGCAAGTCGGCCATTCCTTCTTCGGATAAATGGGTGCCGATCCTGCAGGACTGGCTGCCGTTCATTCTGGTCAGCCAATTGAGCTTCATGATCGGCGCCTCGCTGAACTCCCATTGGGGTTTTGCCCTGGCGGCCGGCCTTTCGGTGCCACTGGGCCTGATGGGCCTGCGCTGGCAACAACGCGGCCTCAAGCGTTTGCTGCGCCTGGCCGAGCAGACCACGTCCGACCCGTTGATCGCACAGATGTACACCGACAGTCGCGGCGATCAGGCGCGCCTGGAAATGTCCATCCTCAGTCAGGAAGCGCGCCTGAAAACCTGCCTGACGCGTCTGCAGGACACGGCCGAACACCTGACCGATCAGGCCCGGCAATCCGATGCCCTGGCGCACAACAGCTCCAGCGGCCTGGAGCGTCAACGTGTCGAGACCGAGCAAGTGGCCACCGCGGTCAACCAGATGGCCGCGACCACCCAGGAAGTCGCCAGCCACGTACAACGCACCGCCGACGCCACCCAGGAAGCCAATCGCCTGACCGGGCGTGGTCGCGACATCGCCGGGGAAACCCGCGAGGCCATCCAACGCCTGTCGGTGGTGGTCGGTGAAACCGGCGTGACCGTGACCCAACTGGCCAAGGACAGCAACGAAATCGGTGGCGTGGTCGACGTGATCAAAGGCATCGCCGACCAGACCAACCTGCTGGCCCTGAACGCCGCCATCGAAGCGGCCCGTGCCGGCGAGATGGGTCGTGGTTTTGCGGTGGTGGCCGACGAAGTCCGCCAGTTGGCGCAACGCACCAGCGAGTCCACCGGGCAGATTCATGCGCTGATCGCCAAGCTCCAGCAAACCGCCAGCACCGCCGTGCAAACCATGGAAGCCGGGCATCGCCAGGCCGAAGAAGGCGTGGCGCGAGTACTGGAGGCCGACCAGGCACTGGTGGGGATCAGCGAAGCGGTGGCCAACATCACCGACATGACCACCCAGATCGCCGCCGCGACCGAAGAGCAAAGCGCCGTGGCCGAAGAGATCAGCCGCAACATCAGCAACATCTCGCACCTGGCCGACCAGACCTCGGAACAGGCGCAGAACTCGGCGTTGTTGAGTGAAGAGCTGACCAAGACCGCCAACACGCAATACTCGTTGGTGGAGCGGTTTAACCGCTGATTGTTGCTGGAATGATAAAAACCCGGACGGTGAATGCCTCCGGGTTTTTTATTGCCAGTCTGAAAGTGATGCTGCCTGACCGGGCCCCTTCGCGGGCAAGCCCGCTCCCACAGGGTTCCGCTGTGTGATATCAATTGCATTCACACACTGAAACCTGTGGGAGCTGGCTTGCCAGCGATGAGGCCCTGGCTGCTGGCGAAAACCTCACTGAAGAAATTCAACCACCCGCTGGGCCGCAGCCGCCAGATGCTGCTCATGGCTAAACCCCGAAGCCTTCAACGGCTTCAAGTCATGATCCCCCGCCACCAGCCAGAACACCTCGATATTCGGTGACAGCGCATAGCCTTCCACTGCCTCGCGATTGCCCAGGGCATCGCGCTCGCCCTGCACGATCAGCGTGCGGGTTTTCAAAGAAGCCAGATGCTCGACCCGTGGTTTCTCCGGTTTACCCACCGCATAGAACGGATAGCCCAGGCACACCAGCGCATCCGCGCCCAACTCATCCGCCAGCAGGCTGGCCATGCGCCCGCCCATGGACTTGCCGCCGATGGCCAGCGGCCCAGTGACATGACGTCGCACCTGGGCATACACCTCACGCCAGCACTCCAACAGTTTCGGCGCCGGGTTCGGTGGGCGCTTGCCGCCGTCGAGGCGCCGCTGCGCCATGTACGGAAACTCGAAGCGCAACACGTTGACGCCTTGCGCGGCGAGGCGTGCAGCCATGTCGTTCATCCAGTCGCTGTCCATCGGTGCGCCAGCGCCATGGGCGAGGATCAGCGTCGCCGCAGCCTTGCCGCTGGCGGCATTCCACAACCATCCATGATCCCGCACGCACTGCGCCCATTGATCCCCGTCAATACCGGCCTTGTGCTGTTTGTCCATGCTTGCCTCGCTTTTAGTCTGCCTATAACTCCAGGCGAAGGATGCGCTGCCGCACTCACTTCGGCTGAACCGTGGATGGGGAACCATGAACACTTCAATCAGTACCGCCTACAACTACAAGGTGGTCCGCCAATTTGCCATTATGACGGTGGTGTGGGGCATCGTCGGCATGGGGCTCGGGGTTTTTCTCGCCGCCCAGTTGGTCTGGCCCGAACTCAACTTCAATCTGCCGTGGACCAGCTTCGGCCGCTTGCGCCCGCTGCACACCAACGCGGTGATCTTCGCCTTTGGCGGCTGCGCGCTGTTCGCCAGTTCGTTTTATTCAGTACAACGTACCTGCCAGACTCAGCTGTTCGCGCCGAAAATCGCCGCGTTCTGCTTCTGGGGCTGGCAGCTTGTGATTCTCCTGGCGGCCATCAGCCTGCCATTGGGCTACACCAGTTCCAAGGAATACGCCGAGCTGGAATGGCCGATCGACATCCTGATCACCATCGTCTGGGTCGCCTACGCCATCGTGTTCTTCGGCACGATCATGCAGCGCAAGACCAAACACATCTACGTCGGTAACTGGTTCTTCGGCGCATTCATCATCACCGTGGCGATCCTGCACATCGTCAACAACATGGAGTTGCCGGTCAGCTTCACCAAGTCCTACTCGCTGTACTCCGGCGCCACCGACGCGATGGTGCAATGGTGGTACGGGCACAACGCCGTAGGCTTTTTCCTCACCGCCGGTTTCCTCGGGATGATGTACTACTTCGTGCCGAAACAGGCCGAGCGTCCGGTGTATTCCTATCGCCTGTCGATCGTGCACTTCTGGGCGCTGATCACCCTGTACATCTGGGCCGGCCCGCACCACTTGCACTACACCGCGCTGCCGGACTGGGCGCAGTCGCTGGGCATGGTGATGTCGCTGATCCTGCTGGCGCCGAGCTGGGGCGGCATGATCAACGGCATGATGACCCTGTCGGGCGCCTGGCATAAGTTGCGCAGCGACCCGATCCTGCGCTTCCTCGTGGTGTCGCTGGCGTTCTACGGCATGTCGACCTTCGAAGGGCCGATGATGGCGATCAAGACGGTCAACGCCCTCTCCCACTACACCGACTGGACCATCGGCCACGTACACGCCGGTGCACTCGGCTGGGTGGCGATGATCTCCATCGGCGCGCTGTACCACATGATCCCGAAAGTCTTCGGGCGCGAGCAGATGCACAGCATCGGCCTGATCAACGCGCACTTCTGGCTCGCCACCATCGGCACCGTGCTGTACATCGCCTCGATGTGGGTCAACGGCATCGCCCAGGGCCTGATGTGGCGTGCGGTGAACGAGGACGGCACGCTGACCTACTCCTTCGTCGAGACCCTGGTGGCCAGCCACCCTGGCTTCGTCGTGCGGCTGGTGGGTGGCGCGATCTTCCTCAGCGGCATGTTCCTGATGGCCTACAACACCTGGCGCACCGTGCGGGCCTCGCAGCCTGCCGACGTCGCCGCTGCCGCGCAGATGGCCTGAGGAGTCCGCCATGAAACACGAAACCATCGAGAAAAACGTCGGCCTGTTGCTGCTGCTGATGATCCTGGCCGTGAGCATCGGCGGCCTGACCCAGATCGTCCCGCTGTTCTTCCAGGACGTGACCAACAAACCGGTGGAAGGCATGAAGCCCTACACCGCGCTGCAACTGGAAGGTCGCGACATCTACATCCGCGAAGGCTGCGTCGGCTGTCACTCGCAGATGATCCGCCCGTTCCGCGCCGAGACCGAACGCTACGGCCACTACTCGGTGGCCGGCGAAAGCGTCTGGGATCACCCGTTCCTGTGGGGCTCGAAACGCACCGGGCCGGACCTGGCCAGGGTCGGCGCGCGCTACTCGGATGACTGGCACCGCGCGCACCTGTACAACCCGCGCAACGTGGTGCCGGAATCGAAGATGCCGGCCTACCCGTGGCTGGTGGCCAACCCGGTCGACAGCAGTCATACCGAAACCAAGATCAAGGCCATGCGCACCCTGGGCGTGCCGTACACCGACGACGACATCGCCGGCGCCGTCGCTTCCCTCAAGGGCAAGAGCGAAATGGACGCACTGGTCGCCTACCTGCAAGTGCTCGGCACTGCGATCAAGAGCAAGAGGTGAGCAATGTTTGAATTGAGCACTGGAATGATCCGCGGTCTCGGCACCGTCGTGGTGTTCGTGGCCTTCGTCGGCTTGACCCTGTGGGTATTCAACAGCAAGCGCAGCCCGGAATTCGCCGAAGCGCGCCTGCTGCCGTTCGCCGACGAGCCACAACCTGACATCACCGAAGAATCAGCAACAAGGAGTACCCGGCCATGACCACCTTCTGGAGTACGTGGATCTGCGTACTGACCATCGGCAGCCTGATCGGCCTGACCTGGCTGCTGATCGGCACCCGCAAGGGCGAAACCAAGGGCAGCGTCGACCAGACCATGGGCCACAGCTTCGACGGCATCGAGGAGTACGACAATCCGTTGCCGCAATGGTGGTTCATGCTGTTCGCCGGCACGCTGGTGTTTGCCGTCGGCTACCTGATTCTTTATCCGGGCCTGGGCAACTGGAAAGGCATCCTGCCCGGCTACGAGAACGGCTGGACCGGCGTGCACGAATGGGAAAAGGAGATGACCAAGGCCGACGCGAAGTTCGGGCCGATCTTCGCCCGGTTTGCGGCGATGCCCGTGGAAGAGGTAGCCAAGGATCCACAGGCATTGAAAATGGGCGGCCGCCTGTTCGCCTCCAACTGCTCGGTGTGCCACGGCTCGGATGCCAAGGGTGCGTTCGGTTTCCCCAACCTGACCGACAGCGACTGGCGCTGGGGCGGCAACGCACAAACCATCAAGACCACCATCATGGGTGGCCGCATGGCGGCGATGCCGGCCTGGGGTGAAGTCCTTGGCGAGGCAGGCGTGAAAAACGTCGCGGCCTATGTGCGCCACGACCTGGCCGGGCTGCCATTGCCGCAAGGCAGCAAGGCCGACCTGCAAGCCGGACAACAAGCGTTCAGCACCACCTGCGTCGCCTGCCATGGGGCAAACGGCCAGGGCACCGAAGCCATGGGCGCGCCAAACCTCACGCACCCGACCGGTTTCATCTACGGCACCAGCCTGACGCAGCTTGAACAAACGATTCGTCATGGCCGCCAGGGCCATATGCCGGCGCAAAACGAACTGCTCGGCAATGACAAGGTGCAGCTCTTGGCCGCGTACGTTTACAGCCTGTCACACGCTGCCGGCTCCGAGCATTTGCTGGCCGAAGACAAGGGCGAATAATTCCCGACCGCTCTACTGCCGCATTCACCCGGATGCGGCAGCTTCCCTGCCTCTTTGCGACGCATTGTCGCACCCTCTTTGACTCTTCCTTTCGGTTCCCCGGATTCACGTCTAAGCTTCCCCCGATGCGGACCGGCAAGCACCGGTTCCAGGTCGACCCGAAGCGAGGTGTCCGACGAATCTGCCCGATGACAGGCCGCAAAGGCCGGTAATACCGGCTGTCGCGCCAATTGCCATCGGTCACTCGATCGTTGCGTTTCAACACACCCCGTTACATGTCACCTGAACCCCTCGCCTTTCGAGTTCGCCAGGACATTTTGCCTGCGGGCAATTTTGTCCTTACGCGGTGCATGGAAAGGCCGCAGAATCAGCATTTGAAAGCATTGACCCAGGTCATGGCGCGTTGCAATGACCCCCTGCTTTCTCCATACTTGCGGCCGATTTTTAATCCTAATAAAACACCCAAACCGTGGAACCTTAGAATGAGCACAGCAATCAGTCCGACTGCTTATAACTATAAGGTAGTCCGCCAGTTCGCCATCATGACGGTGGTCTGGGGGATCCTTGGCATGGGGCTCGGTGTCTTCATCGCCTCGCAACTGGTCTGGCCGGAGTTGAACTTCGGTCTGCCATGGACGAGCTTTGGACGCCTGCGCCCGCTGCACACCAACCTGGTGATTTTCGCCTTCGGTGGATGTGCACTGTTTGCCACTTCTTATTACGTCGTGCAGCGAACCTGCCAAACGCGACTGATTTCCGACAGCCTCGCCGCCTTCACCTTCTGGGGATGGCAAGCGGTGATCGTCGGCGCGATCATTACCTTGCCGATGGGTTTCACCACCACCAAGGAATACGCGGAACTGGAATGGCCCCTGGCTATTCTGCTGGCCATTGTCTGGGTCACCTACGGTCTGGTGTTCTTCGGCACCATCGTCAAGCGCAAGACCAAGCACATCTATGTGGGCAACTGGTTCTACGGCGCGTTCATCGTCGTGACCGCGATGCTGCACATCGTCAACCACATGTCGCTGCCGGTCAGCCTGTTCAAGTCCTACTCGGCCTACTCGGGTGCGACGGACGCGATGATCCAGTGGTGGTACGGCCACAACGCCGTGGGCTTCTTCCTGACCACCGGCTTCCTGGGGATGATGTACTACTTCGTGCCGAAACAGGCCGAGCGTCCGATCTACTCCTATCGCCTGTCGATCGTGCACTTCTGGGCGCTGATCACCCTGTACATCTGGGCCGGTCCGCACCACCTGCACTACACCGCACTGCCGGACTGGGCCCAGTCCCTGGGCATGGCGATGTCGATCATCCTGCTGGCTCCGAGCTGGGGCGGCATGATCAACGGCATGATGACCCTGTCGGGCGCCTGGCATAAGCTGCGCACGGACCCGATCCTGCGCTTCCTCGTGGTATCGCTGGCGTTCTACGGCATGTCGACCTTCGAAGGTCCGATGATGGCCATCAAGACCGTGAACTCGCTGTCGCACTACACCGACTGGACCATCGGCCACGTACACGCCGGCGCTCTGGGCTGGGTGGCGATGATCTCGATCGGCGCGATCTACCACATGATCCCGAAACTGTTCGGTCGTGCGCAGATGCACAGCACCGGCCTGATCAACACGCACTTCTGGCTCGCGACCATCGGTACCGTGCTCTACATCGCTTCGATGTGGGTCAACGGCATCACCCAGGGCCTGATGTGGCGTGCAATCAACGATGACGGCACCCTCACCTATTCGTTCGTCGAAGCGCTGCAAGCCAGCCACCCGGGCTTCATCGTCCGCGCCCTGGGCGGTGCATTCTTCGCCACCGGCATGCTGTTCATGGCCTACAACGTATTCCGTACCGTACGCGCCTCGAACCCGGCTGAAGCCAAAGCCGCCGAACAGATTGCCGTAGTTGGAGCTCACTGATGAAGCATGAAGCAGTCGAGAAGAACATTGGCCTGCTGGCCTTCTTCATGGTCATCGCCGTCAGCGTCGGCGGCCTGACCCAGATCGTTCCGCTGTTTTTCCAGGACGTCACCAACAAGCCGGTCGAGGGCATGAAGCCCCGCTCCGCCCTTGAACTGGAAGGCCGGGACGTTTATATCGCCAACGGTTGTGTCGGCTGCCACTCGCAGATGATCCGTCCGTTCCGTGCCGAAACCGAACGCTACGGCCACTACTCGGTCGCTGGTGAGAGCGTCTGGGACCACCCGTTCCTGTGGGGTTCCAAGCGTACCGGTCCGGACCTGGCCCGTGTTGGCGGTCGTTACTCCGATGACTGGCAGCGTGCGCACTTGTACAACCCGCGCAACGTAGTGCCAGAGTCGAAAATGCCGGCCTACCCGTTCCTCGTGGAAAACAAGCTCGACGGCAAGGACACCGCGAAAAAAATGGAAGTCTTGCGCACGCTCGGCGTCCCTTACACCGACGAAGACATCGCCGGTGCCAAGGATGCCGTGAAGGGCAAAACCGAAATGGACGCGCTGGTGGCCTATCTGCAAGGCCTGGGCACCATCATCAAAAGCAAACGGTGATCTAAATGGATATCGGGATGATTCGTGGCCTGGGCACCGTTGTCGTGATGGTGGCCTTCATCGGTCTGGCGTTGTGGGTATTCAGCCCCAAGCGCAAGTCGGAGTTTGAAGACGCGACCTTGCTGCCTTTCGCGGATGATCCCGAAGCCATCAAGCACGTCGAGCAAGCTTCTAGGAGTAACAAAGAATGACTACATTCTGGAGTCTGTACGTCACAGTCCTCAGTCTCGGTACGATCTTCGCCCTGACCTGGCTGTTGCTGTCGACCCGCAAGGGCCAGCGCAGCGAGCAGACGGACGAGACGGTTGGGCACTCCTTCGACGGGATCGAGGAGTACGACAACCCCCTGCCGAAATGGTGGTTCATGCTGTTCGTGGGCACCATCATCTTCGCCCTCGGCTACCTGGTGCTGTACCCGGGCCTGGGCAACTGGAAAGGCCTGCTGCCGGGTTACAACTACCTGGATAACGAGAAGCAGACCGCGTTCGCCAACGGCCAGACCGGCTGGACCGGCGTTCACGAGTGGGAAAAGGAAATGGCCAAGTCGGACGCCAAGTTCGGTCCGATCTTCGCCAAGTTCGCCGCCATGCCAATCGAAGAAGTGGCCAAGGACCCGCAAGCCCTGAAAATGGGTGGTCGCCTGTTCGCTTCCAACTGCTCGGTTTGCCACGGCTCCGACGCCAAGGGCGCCTATGGCTTCCCTAACCTGACAGACGCCGACTGGCGCTGGGGTGGCGAGCCGGAAACCATCAAGACCACCATCATGGGCGGCCGTCATGCGGTGATGCCGGCGTGGGCTGAAGTGATCGGCGAGCAAGGCGTGGCCGACGTGGCCGCGTTTATCCTGACCAACCTCGATGGCCGCAAGTTGCCGGAAGGCGCCAAGGCCGACCCGGCTGCCGGACAGAAACTGTTCGCCACCAACTGCGTGGCATGCCACGGTCCGGAAGGCAAAGGCACGCCAGCGATGGGCGCCCCCAACCTGACTCACCCGGCCGCGTTCATCTACGGTTCGAGCTTCGCTCAACTGCAGCAGACCATCCGTTACGGCCGTCAGGGCCAGATGCCTGCGCAAGAGGCAATGCAGGGTAACGACAAGGTTCACCTGCTGGCTGCTTATGTCTACAGCCTGTCTCACGGTGAGAAGGCAGCGGACGCCGAGTAAGGCAAACGCTTGAAGCAACAAAAAACGGCCCCGCCAATGTGAATTGGCGGGGCCGTTTTGTTTAAGGCCAGGCTTCGATGTTCAGGCGGTCAATCGGTCAGAGCACTCTTGAAAGGAAACGAGGATTGAACGCCTCACCGCAAAACTCGTCCATAATTCCCAAGTCAATTGATTCAAGTCATTACACCATCAAATGATTTTGCCAAACGTGACCAAAGGTCGCACCCGCAGGCTAGAGCGACAGGCGTATCATTGCGCCACTGCAGCACCCCTTTTTGACCGCGGTCGGCACGTACTGACCGAGGCACTTTTCCACTGCCGTGGGATGCAACGATGAGCAACCAGATTCCGGTACACGACGTCACTCCACCCGCCAAGAACGCGAACAACAGCGTCGACCTCTACGCCTCCAGGGAAAAAATCTACACCCGCGCCTTCACCGGCCTGTTTCGCAACCTGCGGATGGCCGGCGGTGCCGTGCTGTTCCTGCTGTATTTCGGCACGGTGTGGCTGAACTGGGGCGGCCATCAGGCCGTCTGGTGGAACCTGCCGGAGCGCAAGTTCTTCATTTTCGGCGCCACTTTCTGGCCCCAGGATTTCATTCTGCTGTCCGGCATGCTGATCATCGCCGCGTTCGGCCTGTTCTTCATCACCGTGTACGCCGGCCGGGTCTGGTGCGGTTATACCTGCCCGCAAAGCGTCTGGACCTGGATCTTCATGTGGTGCGAAAAAGTCACCGAAGGTGACCGCAACCAGCGCATCAAGCTCGACAAGGCGCCGATGAGCGCCAACAAGTTGCTGCGCAAATTCAGCAAGCACAGCCTGTGGCTGCTGATCGGCTTCGTCACCGGCATGACCTTCGTCGGTTACTTCTCGCCGATCCGCGAACTGGTGTTCGAATTCTTCACCGGCCAGGCGGATGGCTGGTCGTACTTCTGGGTCGGCTTCTTCACCCTCGCCACTTACGGCAACGCCGGCTGGCTGCGTGAGCAGGTATGCATCTACATGTGCCCGTACGCACGCTTCCAGAGCGTGATGTTCGACAAGGACACCCTGATCGTTTCCTACGACCCACGCCGTGGCGAAAGCCGTGGCCCGCGCAAAAAAGGTATCGACTACAAGGCCCAGGGCCTGGGTGACTGCATCGACTGCACCATGTGTGTCCAGGTCTGCCCGACCGGCATCGACATCCGCGACGGCCTGCAAATCGAATGCATCGGTTGCGCCGCCTGCATCGATGCCTGCGACGCCATCATGGACAAGATGGAATACCCGCGCGGGCTGATCAGCTACACCACCGAGCACAACCTGTCGGGGCAGAAAACCCATAAACTGCGCCCGCGCCTGATCGGCTATGCCGTGGTGCTGCTGGCGATGATCAGCTTGCTGGTGACCGCGTTCTTCATGCGCTCGCTGGTGGGTTTCGATGTCAGCAAGGACCGCGTGCTGTACCGCGAGAACGCCGAAGGCCGGATCGAAAACGTCTACAGCCTGAAAATCATGAACAAGGACCAGCGCGACCATACCTACCTGCTCGAAGCCTCCGGCCTGCCGGATCTCAAATTGCAGGGCCGGCGCGAGATCAAGGTCGCGGCCGGCGAGATCGTCAGCCAGCCGGCCGAGCTGTCCGTCGCACCGGAAAAACTGCCGTCGAGCACCAACGAGGTGAAATTCATCCTCAAGGATGCCGATGACGACAGCATCCACATTGAAGCCAAGAGCCGGTTCATCGGCCCACAAAATCGTTGAGAGAACTGAACATGCCCGCTGCAAATGCCGCAAGTCCCTGGTACAAGCACCTCTGGCCGTGGATCATCATCGGGATCCTGGCCTGCTCGGTGACGCTGACCTTGTCCATGGTGACCATCGCGGTGAAGAATCCGGACAACCTGGTCAACGACAACTACTACGAGGCCGGCAAAGGCATCAACCGCTCCCTCGACCGTGAGCTGCTGGCCCAGAACCTGAAAATGCGCGCCAGCGTTCATCTCGATGACGTGACCGGCGAAGTCGACCTGCGCCTGAGCGGCGACAGCCAGCCCACGACCCTGGAGCTGAACCTGATCTCGCCGACCCAGCCGGAGAAGGATCGCAAGATCACCCTGACCCGCAGCGACACCGAACAGGGCCGCTACATCGGCCAGTTGAGCGACAAGATCGAAGGTCGCCGTTTTGTCGAATTGCTCGGCACCCAGGACGAGCACATCTGGCGCATGTTCGAAGAGGAACTGGTCAGCCATGACAAGGACCTGCTGCTCGGTGACGAGCCGCTGCAGGGCGCCGAAGACCTGAAGAAGTAAAAGCTGCGCTTCGCGCATCGCGGGCAAGCCCGCTCCCACAGGGTTTTGCGTACGCCGCAAATCCAATGTAGGAGCCGGCTTGCTGGCGATGGGGCCCACCCAGACGCCATAGAACAACCATGACCACCCCACTCCCCTGCTACCACTGCGCCCTGCCCGTCCCGACCGGCAGTCGCTTCACCGCCGTCGTGCTCGGGGATTCCCGCGAGTTCTGCTGCCCGGGTTGCCAGGCCGTGGCCGAGGCCATTGTCGCCGGCGGTCTGGAAAGCTATTACCGGCACCGCAGCGAAGCCTCGGCCAACCCCGAAGCGCTGCCGGTGCAACTGGTGGACGAACTGGCGCTGTACGACCGTGCCGATGTGCAGCAACCCTTTGTCCGCCACGATGGCGACCTCGCCGAAACCACACTGTTGATGGAAGGCATCAGCTGCGCGGCCTGTGGCTGGCTGATCGAAAAACACCTTCGCACCCTCCCGGCAGTGGCCGAAGCACGCCTGAACCTGTCCAACCATCGCCTGCACGTACGCTGGGCCGATGGGCAATTACCGCTGAGCCGGGTCCTCAGCGAACTGCGCCACATCGGTTACGCCGCACACCCGTACCAGGCCGACCGCGCCAGCGAACAACTGGCCAGCGAAAACCGCCTGGCCCTGCGCCAGCTCGGCGTGGCCGGGCTGCTGTGGTTCCAGGCGATGATGGCAACCATGGCCACCTGGCCCGAATTCAACATCGACCTCAGCCCCGAAATGCACACCATCCTGCGCTGGGTCGCGCTGTTCCTCACCACCCCGATCGTGTTCTACAGCTGCGCGCCGTTTTTCAAAGGCGCCATGCGCGATTTGCGTACCCGCCACCTGACCATGGACGTTTCCGTGTCGCTGGCCATCGGCAGCGCCTACATCGCCGGCATCTGGACCTCGATCACCGGGGTCGGCGAACTGTATTTCGATGCCGTCGGCATGTTTGCCTTGTTCCTGCTGGCCGGACGCTATCTGGAACGCCGCGCCCGCGAGCGTACGGCCGCCGCCACCGCGCAGCTGGTGAATCTGCTGCCCGCCTCGTGCCTGCGATTGATGCCTGACGGCCAGAGCGAACGCATTCTGCTCAGCGAACTGCGTGTTGGCGATCAGGTGCTGGTTCACCCAGGCGCCATTCTTCCGGCTGACGGCAAGATCCTCGACGGTCAGTCGAGCGTCGACGAGTCGCTGCTGACCGGCGAATACCTGCCGCAACCGCGCACCCTCGGCGACGCGGTCACCGCCGGCACCCTGAACGTCGAAGGCGCACTGACCGTCGAGGTCCAGGCCCTGGGCCAGGACACCCGTCTCTCGGCCATCGTTCGCCTGCTCGATCGTGCCCAGGCGGAAAAGCCGCGACTGGCGGAAATCGCCGACCGCGCCGCGCAATGGTTCCTGCTGCTGTCGCTGATCGCCGCCGCCGCGATTGGCCTGTTGTGGTGGGAACTGGACTCATCGCGGGCCTTCTGGATCGTACTGGCGATGCTGGTGGCGACCTGCCCGTGCGCGTTGTCGCTGGCCACACCGACCGCGCTCACCGCCGCTACCGGCACCTTGCACAAACTGGGACTGCTGCTGACCCGCGGCCATGTGCTGGAAGGCCTGAACCAGATCGACACGGTGATTTTCGACAAGACCGGCACCCTCACCGAAGGCCGCCTGGCGCTGCGTTCGATCCGCCCCCTCGGCGCGCTCGACAGCGATCAATGCCTGGGCCTTGCCGCCGCCCTGGAAAACCGCTCTGAACACCCGATCGCCCGGGCGTTCGGACGTGCACCGATGGCCGCCGAAGAAGTTCACAGCACCCCGGGCCTTGGCCTGGAGGGGCTGGTTGACGGGCGACGCCTGCGCATCGGCCAGCCGGGATTCGTCTGCGAACTCAGCGGCGCAGTGGTGCCGTCGATGCCCGAAGAAGCCGGCCAATGGCTGCTGCTGGGTGACAGCCAGGGACCGCTGGCCTGGTTCGTCCTCGACGATCGCCTCCGTGCCGACGCGCCGGCGCTGCTGGACGCGTGCAAGGCACGTGGCTGGCGCACGCTGCTGTTGTCCGGCGACAGCTCGCCGATGGTCGCCAGCGTGGCGGCGGAGCTGGGCATCGATGAAGCCCATGGCGGCTTGCGTCCGGACGATAAACTGCAAGTCCTGCAACAACTGCACAAAGAAGGCCGCAAGGTGTTGATGCTCGGCGACGGGGTCAATGACGTGCCGGTGCTGGCGGCTGCCGATATCAGCGTCGCCATGGGTTCGGCCACCGATCTGGCGAAAACCAGTGCCGATGCGGTGCTGCTGTCCAACCGCCTCGACGCGTTGGTGCAAGCCTTCAGCCTGGCGCGGCGCACCCGTCGGGTGATTATCGAGAACCTGCTGTGGGCCGGGTTGTACAATGGCCTCATGTTGCCCTTCGCCGCCCTCGGCTGGATCACTCCGGTCTGGGCGGCGGTGGGCATGTCGATCAGTTCGTTGACCGTGGTGTTGAACGCGCTGCGCCTGACTCGCATGCCGAGCGCGCCCGCCGCCAGCACCTCGCCAGAAACCCGCCCGCTGCCGGCCTGAGCCGCGCGGGCATGGAGTCCAGATGCCAGCTCTCTACGTGATGATTCCCGCTGCGCTGCTGATCGTGGCCATTGCCGTCTATATCTTCTTCTGGGCGGTCGACAGCGGTCAGTACGACGACCTCGACGGCCCGGCCCACAGCATCCTGTTCGACGACCAGGATCCGAACCACACCGCTGCCGTCGATGAGGCCAGCGGCCAACCGGCCAAGCCGCAAGACAAGGCTCCGCCCCATGCTTGAGTTGGCGCCCATGCTGGTGTCTGCGGTGATCCTCGGTTTGCTCGGCGGCGGCCATTGCCTGGGCATGTGCGGCGGCTTGATGGGCGCGCTGACCCTGGCGATTCCCAAGGAACAACGCAGCCGGCGTTTTCGCCTGCTGCTGGCCTACAACCTGGGCCGCATTCTGAGCTATGCCTGCGCCGGATTGCTGATCGGCCTGGCCGGATGGGCCGTGGCCAGCAGCCCGGCGGCGATGTTCCTGCGCGTCCTCGCCGGCTTGCTGCTGATTGCCATGGGCCTGTACCTGGCCGGCTGGTGGAGCGGCCTGACCCGCATCGAAAGCCTCGGTCGCGGCCTGTGGCGACACATCCAGCCTGTCGCCAACCGCTTGCTGCCGGTGTCGAGCGTTCCGCGCGCACTGCTGCTGGGGGCGCTCTGGGGCTGGCTGCCGTGCGGTCTGGTCTACAGCACCTTGCTATGGTCGGCCAGTCAGGGCAATGCCCTGGACAGCGCATTGTTGATGCTCGCGTTCGGGCTCGGCACCTGGCCGGTGCTGCTGGCGACCGGCCTTGCCGCCGAGCGCATCACCGCACTGTTGCGCAAGCGCAGCGTGCGCATGGCGGGCGGGTTGCTGGTGATGCTGTTTGGCATCTGGACCTTGCCGGGGCCGCATCAGCATTGGCTCATGGGGCACTAGATCGGCGGCGCCCCCTTCGCGAGCAGGCTCGCTCCCACAGAGGAGCGCATTCCAAATGTGGGAGCGAGCCTGCTCGCGAAGGGGCCCTCGCAAACAGCAAAGATTCTGACCTTGATGCAAATCAAGATGCCCCGCCCCGCCCTCGCATAAAGTGGCTGACACTGCCAGCCAATCCGGGGGAATGCCCGCATGATGCTCGACGCCATTCGTTGGGACACCGATCTGATCCGCCGTTATGACCTGGCGGGCCCTCGCTACACCTCGTACCCGACTGCCGTGCAGTTCAACAGCCAGGTCGGCACCTTCGATCTGTTTCACGCCCTGCGTGACAGCCGCAAGGCCCAGCGCCCGTTGTCGCTGTACGTGCACGTGCCGTTCTGCGCGAACATTTGCTACTACTGCGCCTGCAACAAGGTCATCACCAAGGATCGCGGGCGGGCGCAGCCCTACCTGCAGCGCCTGGAACAGGAAATCCAGTTGATCGCATGCCACCTCGACCCCGCGCAGAAAGTCGAGCAACTGCACTTCGGGGGCGGCACGCCAACCTTTCTCAGCCACGACGAACTGCGTCAGTTGATGGCGCATCTGCGCAAACACTTCAACTTGCTGGACGACGACTCCGGCGACTATGGCATCGAAATCGACCCACGCGAGGCCGACTGGTCGACCATAGGCCTGCTGCGCGAACTGGGGTTCAACCGGGTCAGCATCGGCCTGCAAGACCTCGACCCGGCGGTGCAACGCGCGGTCAATCGCCTGCAAAGCCTGGAAGAAACCCGCGCGGTGATCGACGCCGCCCGCACCCTGCAGTTTCGCTCGATCAATATCGACCTGATCTATGGCCTGCCGAGACAGACGCCGGAGAACTTCGCCCGCACCGTCGAGGAGGTCATCCGCCTGCAGCCGGACAGGCTTTCGGTGTTCAACTACGCCCACTTGCCGGAACGCTTCATGCCGCAACGGCGCATCAACAGCAATGAACTGCCGACACCCGCGCAGAAACTGGAAATGCTGCAGCGCACCATCGAGCAACTGATCGCTGCCGGTTACCGCTACATCGGCATGGATCACTTCGCCCTGCCCGACGATGAACTGGCGATCGCCCAGGAAGAATCGACCCTGCAGCGCAACTTCCAGGGCTACACCACCCACGGTCATTGCGATCTGATCGGTCTCGGCGTCTCGGCGATCAGCCAGATCGGCGACCTCTACTGCCAGAACAGCAGCGATCTGAACCAGTATCAGAACGTCCTCGCCACGTCGCAACTGGCCACCAGCCGCGGCCTGCTGTGCAATGCCGATGACCGGCTGCGACGGGCGGTCATACAGCAACTGCTCTGCAATTTCAGTCTCGAGTTCGCTGACATCGAACAGGCCTTCAACATCGACTTCCAGGGCTACTTCGGCGATCTCTGGCCGCAGCTGCAAGACATGGCCAAGGACGGGCTGATCGAACTCGATCGCGACAGGATCAGCATCCTGCCCGCCGGACGACTGTTGGCGCGCTCGGTGTGCATGGTGTTCGACGCGTACCTGGAACAACACAGTCGCCAGCGTTTTTCACGCGTCATCTAATTCTGCAAGCAAGCGCCCCAGACTGGCCCCGAGATCCTATGGTGAGTTACCCTTACGTCTTATGTGTGATTTCCCACAAGGATTGAAGAAATGTCCGAGCCAGTAAAACTGCGCGCTCATACTCAAGCCCATTGCAAGGATTGCAGCCTGGCCCCTCTTTGCCTGCCACTGTCGCTGAATCTGGAAGACATGGATTCGCTGGACGAAATCGTCAAGCGCGGCCGACCGCTGAAAAAAGGCGAATTCCTGTTCCGCCAGGGCGATACCTTCGATTCTGTTTACGCAGTGCGTTCTGGCGCGCTCAAGACCTTCAGCCTGAGCGACACTGGCGAAGAACAGCTCACCGGTTTCCACCTGCCCAGCGAACTGGTCGGCCTGTCGGGCATGGACACCGAAAAGCACCCGGTGTCGGCGCAAGCCCTGGAAACCACCTCGGTGTGTGAAATTCCCTTTGAACGCCTCGACGAACTGGCCCTGCAATTGCCGCAGTTGCGCCGTCAGCTGATGCGCGTGATGAGCCGCGAAATCCGTGACGACCAGCAGATGATGCTGCTGCTGTCGAAGAAAACGGCAGACGAACGCATCGCCACCTTCCTGGTCAACCTCTCGGCACGTTTTCGCGCCCGGGGCTTTTCCGCCAATCAGTTCCGCCTGAGCATGTCGCGCAACGAGATCGGCAACTACCTGGGCCTGGCGGTCGAGACCGTTTCCCGGGTGTTCACGCGCTTCCAGCAAAACGAACTGATTGCGGCAGAAGGCAAGGAAATCCGGATTATCGACCCGATCCAGCTGTGCGCCCTGGCCGGGGGCTCACTGGAAAGCTGAAACAAAACGTTGCGGCTGAGCGAAACGGTTCAGCCGCCGTTATAATGCGTCGTTTGCAGCCCTGCCAGGACACCACGACGATGGTCTTCGACTCCTTCGACATCAAATCCCTCATCCGCCCTGTCATCGACTTCCCGAAACCGGGCGTGATCTTTCGCGACATCACCCCGCTGTTCCAGTCGCCGACCGCCCTGCGCCTGGTAATGGACAGCTTCGCCCACCGTTACGTCGAGGCTGACTTCACCCATATCGGCGCGATGGACGCCCGCGGTTTCCTGATCGGTTCGGTACTGGCCTATCAGTTGAACAAGCCGCTGGTGCTGTTCCGCAAGCAAGGCAAACTGCCGGCTGACGTGCTGGCCGAGGGCTATGCGACCGAATACGGCGAAGCCTTCCTGGAAGTGCACGCCGACAGCCTGTGCGAAGGGGATTCGGTGGTGATGTTCGATGACCTGATCGCCACTGGCGGCACCCTGATTGCAGCGGCCAACCTGATCCGTCGCATGGGCGCGCGGGTGCATGAAGCGGCGGCGATCATCGACCTGCCGGAACTGGGTGGATCGCAACGCCTGGAAGACATGGGCATTCCTACGTTCTGCCTGACGCAGTTTGCCCTTTCCGATAAGTAAGTGGCGTCTTAGCTGACGCCATCGCGGGCAAGCCCGCTCCCACAGGGATCTTTGGCGGACACAAATTTTGTGCATGACAAAGAACACTGTGGGAGCTGGCTTGCCAGCGATAGCGTCAGCGGCAACACCATAAAATTCAAGATCGGTTCAAAGCCCCATCTGCTTGCTGATGATCTCGTTCATCACTTCCCGCGTCCCGCCGCCAATCGACAGGATCCGGTTGTCGCGGTACAGCCGCTCCACCAGACTCTCGCGCATGTAACCCAGACCACCGAGTATCTGCACCGCATCGGTGACGATCCGGTCCGCCGTATCCGTCGCAAAATTCTTGGCCATGGAAATTTCCTTGATCACGCTCTGCCCCGCCGCCATTTTCGCGGCCTGGCGGTAAGTGAACTCGCGGGACACTTCCAGCGCGGTCGCCATTTCGGCGAGACGATGCTTGATCACCTGAAACTTGCCGATTGGTTTGCCGAAGGCTTCGCGCTGGCGCGCCCACTTCAGGCTCTCCTCCAGCGCCAGCTGCGCGGTCATGTTGGCCATCAACGCCAGGGCCAGGCGTTCGCTCTGGAAATTGCCCATGATGCAGGCAAAACCCATGTTCTCGACGCCGATCAGATTGCCCGCAGGCACCCGGCAGTCATCGAAGAACAGTTCACCCGTGTCTGACGCCCACCAGCCCATTTTCTTCAGTTGCCGTCCTACGGTGAAACCCGGTGTGCCCTTTTCGATCAGCAACAGGCTGATGCCGGAAAACCCCGGCTCACCGGTACGCACCGCGACGGTATAGAAGTCCGCACGCACACCACTGGTGATAAAGGTTTTGCTGCCACTGACCCGGTAACAATCGCCATCACGCACGGCGCGGGTTTGCAGGTTGGCGACGTCGGAGCCGCCGCCGGGCTCGGTGACGGCCAGGGCGCTGATCTTCTCGCCTGACAGCACCTGAGGCACCACACGATCGCGCACTTCGGCGCGCGCCCACTTGAGAATGGGCGGCAAGCCGATATCCAGCGACCCCAGGCCGGCAACCAGCCCGCCTGAGCCGCAACGCATCAATTCCTCACTGGCGGCAACCTTGGCGAACAGATCGACTTCGTGGCTGCCGCCGTAAGCCTCCGGGTAGCCGATGCCGAGAATCCCCGCCGCGCCGGCCTTGAGGTAAAGCTCGCGAGGAAAGCTTTCGGCTTCTTCCCACTGCTCGATATCAGGAAGAATCTCGCGCTCGACGAAACGTCTGACGCTGTCGCGGACCAATTGGTGGCTGGGATCGAAGTATTCCTGAAAGGCAGACATCGGCGAGCTCCACTGAAGGGGTCAGTGAAGTTAACCGAGCGCTTGCTTGGTTTTCAACAGGATTGTGTGGGTCAGGTGGACCGAGGCGGCTGGATCGCCAGCAAGCCGGCTCCTACGGAAGTCTGTGGTGCACACAAATCAAATGTGGGAGCTGGCTTGCCAGCGATGGCGTCAGCATGGACGCCACATGAACTCAGAGCGAAATTGGCTTACGCCCGGCAAACGAGTGCGCCAGCGTGCCGCCATCCACCAGCTCCAGCTCGCCACCGAGTGGTACGCCATGGGCGATACGCGAGGCGATCAGGCCTTTGCTGCTGAGCAACTGGGCGATGTAATGCGCTGTGGCCTCACCTTCCACGGTCGGGTTGGTGGCCAGGATGACTTCGGCGAAGGTGCCGGCCTCTTCGATCCGCGCCATCAATTGCGGGATGCCGATGGCTTCCGGGCCCAGGCCATCGAGTGGCGACAGATGGCCCTTGAGCACGAAGTAGCGCCCACGGAAACCGGTCTGCTCCACCGCATAGACGTCCATCGGCCCTTCCACCACGCAGAGCAAGGTGTCGTCGCGACGGGTATCAGAACATTGCGGGCACAGATCATCTTCCGTCAGCGTACGGCACAGACGGCAGTGACCGACCCCTTCCATGGCCTGGCTCAGGGCCAGTGCCAGGCGCGAGCCGCCGCTGCGGTCACGCTCGAGCAACTGCAACGCCATGCGCTGGGCGGTTTTCTGACCCACGCCGGGCAAAATTCGCAGGGCGTCGATCAGTTGGCGAATCAAAGGGCTGAAGCTCATGGTGGAAACGTCCGACAAAACAACGAGACGCGGTTTATACCCGCGCCTCGGTTGAGCGTCAAATTGCAGCGTCAATTACTCAGTCGCGGGAAACCCGAACCACCAGCTTGCCGAAGTTGCGCCCTTCCAGCATGCCAATGAACGCATCGGGAGCCTGCTCCAGGCCATCGACCACGTCTTCGCGGAATTTCACCTTGCCATCACGCACCCAGGGCGCCATGGCGCTGAGGAATTCCGGCTGGCGATCACCATAGTCATCGAACACGATGAAGCCCTGGATGCGCACCCGCTTGGTCAACAGGGTGCGTTGCAACAGTGGCAGGCGATCCGGCCCGCTCGGCGCTTCGTGGGCGTTATAGGAGGCAATCAGGCCGCAGAGCGGAATTCGCGCCTTGGCATTGAGCAACGGCACCACGGCATCGAATACCTTGCCGCCGACATTTTCGTAGTAGATGTCGATGCCCTTGCCGCAGGCTTTGGTCAGTTCATCGGCAAAGTCCGGGCTCTTGTGGTCGATGCAGGCGTCGAAGCCCAGTTCGTCGACCACATAACGGCACTTGTCCGCGCCACCGGCCACGCCGACCACGCGCAAGCCCTTGATCTTCGCCACCTGGCCGACCACCGACCCCACCGCGCCGGACGCCGCCGCCACCACCAGGGTTTCGCCCGCCTTGGGCTGGCCGATGTCCATCAGGCCCATGTACGCGGTCATGCCCGGCATACCCAGTACCCCGAGGGCCATCGAAGGGTTTGGCAGCGCGGGAATCGGAATGATGCTGCGACCGTCATTGATGCTGTGGCTTTGCCAGCCGGTGGCACCGACCACCAGGTCACCTTCCTGGAACTTCGGATTGAGCGACCGCTCGACCCGGCTGACGGCGCCGCCGGTCATGACTTCGCCGATTTCCACCGGGGCGGCGTAGGACGGAGCGTCGCTCATGCGTCCGCGCATGTAGGGATCCAGCGACAGGAAAACGGTCTTGAGCAGCACCTGGCCGTCGGCCAGATCCGGCAACGCCACCCGCTCCATGCGGAAGTTTTCCGGCGTTGGCGCGCCTACCGGGCGAGAAGCCAGGACAATGCGTTGATTGAGGGTCATGGGGTCGGACATGGCAGCGTCTCCTGTGATCGATGGGTTTGAGTGATATAGGGAGCAGACCTTTGTGGCGGTATGGCGTTCGATGTTTATTCAGTTGGACCGGGGCGACTTCATCGCTGGCAAGCCAGCTCCCACAGGTTTCGTGAGCCATACATACCCTGTGGGAGCCGGCTTGCCAGCGATGGCGGCCTGTCAGCCACACATATCGGCCAGCCAGAAACAAAAATGCCAGGCGCTATGCCTGGCATTTTTTGTAGCTCATCTGCCGCCTGAAGGCGAATCAGAATGGCAGTTTCATGCCCGGCGGCAGTTGCATGCCGGCAGTCATGCTGCCCATCTTGTCCTGGCTGTTGGCTTCGATCTTGCGCACGGCATCGTTGACCGCGGAGGCGATGACCGCTTCGAGCATTTCCTTGTCGTCTTCGCTCATGCCTTCGACCAGGCTCGGGTCGATGGTCACGCTCTTGACGTCATGGCGACCGGTCATCACCACGGTGACCATATCGCCACCGGCCTTACCGGTGACTTCGGCGTTGGCCAGTTCTTCCTGCATCTTGGCCATTTTTTCCTGCATCTGCTGCGCCTGCTTCATCAGGCCGGCCATGCCACCTTTCATCATGGTAATCACCTCAAAAGTACTTGGATCGAATCAGCGCCCGGCCCATGCGGCCAGGCACCTTCAGTTGTTAGCCCTGAGTGACCAGGGCGTCGACAGGTTCAATAGTATCGTTACGGACCACCGCACCGAACTGCTGCATCATTTGCTGGATGAACGGATCACCGTGGATCGATTCCTCCGCCTCGCGCTGACGGTTGGCGCGGCGGCGCGAAGCCGCCTGTGCCGGGGTTTCCTGCTCGGGCTTGATCAGCTCGATGTTCAGGGTCAGCGTGCGCTGGTGAAACTGGTTCAGCGCGTCGTTGAGGCGACGCTGCTGGGTGGCGTTGAACAAGGCACTGTGGGCCGGGTCCAGGTGCATCAGCCAGTTGTCGCCATCCACCGCGATCAGCGTGCAGTTGGCGGCGATACTGCCAGTCATGCCGGAAATCGGCAATTTCGGGAACAATTCCAGCCATTGCAGGGCCAGGCCGGTGGCGGGCATTGCCGCGGGTTCCGGCTCGGGCTCGGGCGCCGGGTCGGCGGCATGCTCGCTGGCCAGTTCGTCGAGGTAACTGTAGGCCGAATCCATGTCCGGTTCGATGTAATCTTCGTCCAGCGGCGGTTCGTCATCCAAGTCCATGCCCGGGGTCGCGGCATCGACTTCGGCCACCGAAGGTTCCGGGATCGGCGCGGCGGCCCACTCCGGGGCGTCCGGCACCACGCTGTCCGGCGTCGGCAACGGCATCGGCGGTAATTCGGGTTGTTCGCCGGCGGTTTCCAGCACCGGTTCCACCGCCGGTTGCTGAACGGGCGCAGGCTCGACCGGGTCGTTCCACGGCAGGTCGACAACTTCTTCGACCACGACCGTCTCAACCACAGGCGCAGGCTCTGGCACAATCACCGGCGCCACCGGTTCCGGTGCAGGCGCTGGAGGCGCTATCGGTGCAACGGCCGCTGCGACTACCGGCGCAACAACCGGCGCGGCAGCCACTGAGTTTGCGGAATCAACTGTGGCCTGGCTGATCCCCACTGGCTTTAGCGGTTGCCTCGGGGCATCCGCGGTGTCCGCGGGCCGGAACGCCAGCATCCGCAGCAAGACCATTTCAAAACCGCCCCGGGGATCCGGCGCCAGCGGCAAATCGCGGCGGCCGATCAGGCCCATCTGGTAGTAGAACTGCACGTCTTCGGCCGGCAACGCCTGGGCCAGTGCGAGCACGCGATCGCGGTCGCCATGACCGTTATCGACGCCGTCGGGCAACGCCTGGGCGATGGCGACGCGGTGCAGCACATTGAGAATTTCCGAGAGCACGCCGTTCCAGTCCGGGCCCTGTTCGGCCAGGTGGCGGACGGCCTCGAGCAACGCCTTGGCATCGCCTTCGATCAGCGCATGCAGGACGTCGTAGACCTGCCCGTGATCGAGGGTCCCGAGCATTGCCCGCACGTCGACGGCCATGACCTTGCCTTCACCGAAGGCAATGGCCTGGTCGGTCAGGCTCATGGCATCACGCATCGACCCGTCGGCGGCACGGCCCAGCAACCACAGCGCATCGTCTTCGAACGGCACGTTCTCGGCGCTCAGCACATGGGTCAAGTGCTCGACCACACGCTCCGGCGTCATGTTCTTCAGGGAGAACTGCAGGCACCGAGAAAGGATCGTTGCAGGAAGTTTCTGCGGATCAGTGGTGGCCAGGATGAACTTGACGTAGGGTGGCGGCTCCTCGAGGGTTTTGAGCAGCGCGTTGAAGGAATGGCTGGAGAGCATGTGCACTTCGTCGATCAGGTAGACCTTGAAGCGCCCACGGCTCGGGGCGTACTGCACGTTGTCGAGCAATTCGCGGGTATCTTCGACCTTGGTGCGGCTCGCGGCGTCGATCTCGATCAGGTCGACAAAGCGGCCTTCGTCGATTTCGCGACACACCGAGCATTCGCCGCAGGGCGAGGACGTGATACCCGTTTCACAGTTCAGGCATTTGGCAATGATCCGCGCGATGGTGGTCTTGCCGACCCCGCGGGTACCGGTGAACAGGTACGCGTGGTGCAGCCGCTGGCTGTCCAAGGCATTGATCAGAGCCTTGAGCACATGGGTCTGGCCGACCATTTCGCGGAACGAGCGCGGACGCCATTTACGTGCAAGAACCTGATAACTCATCGAAAACCGTCGCAGCGAAGGAAGCAGAAGCGGCTAATGCTAGCGGAGCAAGGCACAAATTGCATCCGGTGCGCTCGTGTATTCTGACTAAGCTGCATATCGGGGGCTTTTAACGGAGTGTTTATGCGGCTGGCCTTGGGGGCATTGCTGTTGATCAGCCTGGATAGCGTGGCGGCGAATGCGCCGTTGCGCTTCGCGATAACCGATAGCTGGACCATGCCCATGGTGCAGCTGGAACGGGGAAAACCGACCCAGGGCATCCTGTATGACGTGATGCTCAGTCTCGCGACCCAGGTCGGCGTTCCGGCCGAATTCCATGTATTGCCCCGCGCACGGGTGCAAAACGCCATGGAGCACGGCGAGATCGATGTCCGCTGCTATGCCGCGCAATCGTGGCTGCCCAATCAGTCCGGCGACTACCTCTGGAGCATCCCGCTCTTTACCCAGCCCGACCTGCTGATCACCCGGCATGTGCACCCCGCTGCAATCGATCCGGCGGATTTGTCGCATCAGTCCATCGGCACCGTGCTGGGCTACAGCTACCCGACCCTGCAACCGCTGTTCGACACCGAACGCTTGCATCGCGACGACGCCCGCAATCAGCAACAAGTGCTGGAAAAACTCCTCGCCGGCCGCAACCGCTACGCCGTCAGCAATCAATGGACCCTGGACTGGTTCAATCAACGCCTGCTGCCGGCGCAACAGTTGCGCAGCGTGGCGGTGCTGCAGGAACAGGATGTCGGCTGTTACGTGCGCAACGACCCGCAAGTGCCGGTGCAGCGCATTCTGCGCACCCTGGCACAGATGAAAACGTCCGGGGAGATCGATGCGATTGTTCGGCTGTACATCGGTGGCGAACCTGCGGCTGCGGACAAATCGGAAACGACAAAAAACCGCCCCGGACAAGATCCTGGCAGCTAGCGAAAGTCTGTATTCAGAAAGATACGCGAGAGAACACTCGCGTGGCGTTAAGGTGGTAACCCTACCAGCCACACCCCGGCACACAATGTTCCCGCTGTGGCTGCTTCCTTCCGGATCTGACCAGGTGGCATGCCAGCATGCTCGGCCATCGTTGCAGGCCTTACGGGGTAAGGGTTTCAGGCTCTTTGGGGTGCATTATTTCTACCGTGCGAATTCGTTGCACGGGCAGTTAAAAGTTTGGGGTGTAGCCAGCACTGTCACACTTTGCTGTAACACTTTGGTGTCACACCCATGGCCTACATCATCAAGCGCGGGGCGCTCTACTACCTCAATCTCAAACTGCCCAAGCACCTCTTCCCGAGGTGTCACACTTTACGTTTGAGCCTGAACATTCGGCAGCGACAAAGTGCCCTGTTCCTTGCAGCCTCACTCGCCCGGCAGGTCCACAGTCACCTGAACGCACACCCCATGGCAGACCTTCAGACGCTGCGTAGGCTGTGTTCGGAGTGGCGAGACACTGCCCCCTCATCAACCATCCAACCTGCTGCCAGGAAGGCGCAAACCAATGCCGAGATGCGGAACAGCGACGGCCCTACCCTCGCCACTCTATCCAAGCTCTATATAGAAGAAGGGAAACGTGGCGGTACGTGGCGGGAGGTCAGCACGCACGAAGTTGAACGCTCGTTACGTGATCTGTTCGAACTGATGGGCGATATGCCCGTTGAAGCATTCGATGTTCAGCAAGCCCGACTGTTGAAAGATCGTCTGAGTCGCTGTCCGCAATACTTCGGCCTACGCCCCGAATATGAAGGCAAGACCCTGAAGCAGGTCGTTGAGTCGGGCACCACCTACAAGACCATCACAGCCGTTACCGTGAACAATCGCTTACGCAAGCTCTCTGCCTTCCTGAACTGGTGCAAGTCGAACGGGTACATCACGGACAATCCGCTGCTGGGACTCAAGGTCATGACCGGGTCAGCTAAAGAAGCCCGGTTGTCATTTGATCGTCAGGATCTGACCACCCTGCTCAACCTAGATGAACTGAGAGCAGAAGCCCGAAAGCATCCATGGCGTTATTGGCTGCCACTCCTGGGTCGAGCCACCGGGGCGCGACTGGAAGAACTTTGCCAATTGCGGGTGGACGACTTCATCGAGCAACAGGGTATCCAGTGCATCCGCATCGATGACAGTCGCGAAGGCCAGAACCTGAAGAACTCCAGCAGTCGACGCATTCTTCCCTTACACCCTGCCCTGATCGACTTGGGGCTGATGCAACATGCCGAGTCAGTCAGGACCTCCCGAGCAGATCGCCTGTTTCCCGAACTGGAGGCCGTGCGGGGGAAGCTGGGCCATGCACCGTCGAAGTGGTTTGGTCGGTACAAGACTAAGCAGGGCATCACTGACCCCAGAAAGACGTTCCACAGTTTTCGCCACACACTCATTGACGACCTGCGGGACGCTGGTGTGCAGGACTCGCTGATCAAACGAATAGCCGGGCATGAAGACGGAGCGGTCACGTTCAGTATTTACGGCAGTCGCTCCCCGTTGAAGGCGATGGCGGAGGCGCTTGGTCACATCATCGTGACCGACTCCTAACCCTTCGCCGATGGCCGACCCACTTGTGATCCCGCTGTCTATATAGAAGAAGGCCGTCGCCAGACTGGGCGACCTGGCGACGGCAACACAGCACTGAAAGCAGGCTGACGGAAGTTTCTCAAAGTTTTTTCATCACCAAGCTTGACAAGAATATCTCAGCCCGTAGAATGGCGCCCATCACCAAGCCCATCGGTGAACTCAGGCCCCATTGCCGATTGCTTGTATAGACCTCTCTGCAACTTCAACAAAATATGAAGTGTTAGCATTGAGGTATTGTTGCGTCCGGAATTTAATCATTCCGCTTCCTCGCCAGCCCTAGTTTAAACTTCGTGAGTAACTACAATGCCATGATCGCAAGATAAGTCCGCGCCCGAAAAACGCCTTCAAACCACCACTAAAGAACAACTATATGACGTAAGAGAATAACGCTTCATACCTGTCTTAGCAAAAAGCCCATACGCCAACTCGACCAATTTACACTATAAGTCCGACGAAACTCACAGTTTACGTTATGGCAGTTTATTGCCCGAAAAACGCACCCCAACCGACCATAGGATCAACAAATGAATTAACTTAGCCCTAAACACAAGAACAGCACCAACAAACTATTGCTCAATAGGTGCACGCACCCGCACCAGCTCTTAACTTTGAGCGACGGCCACCTATTGCCTGAAATCCGTAAGGGAAGACAACTAAATGAAATACCAAACCAACAACGAACTCGTAGAATTCGAAAGCATTTACCGCCCGAAGAACATTCTTACCAAGCAGCGAGTTTCGACGCAATACGTCGTGCCACTCACCGGCCCTATAGGCGAAATTTATGAGTACGACGAGCTCACCAACATCCTGGCCCATGCGGGAGAGGAAGACCAAGTATATATCCAACTCTCATCACCTGGCGGAAGCTTGGAAACTTGCGACTACCTATGCCGCCGCATGGATGAGTGCGAGGCAAAAATCACAGTCGAGATCGGTTTTACATGTGCCTCAGCTGCTTCTGCGATAGCCCTGCAAGCCGATGACTGGGTAATTTATGACAGCAGCACCATGATGGTTCACTCTTGCTCTTACTCACCAGGGTACGGAAAGGAGTCGGATATCCGGTCGAGAGCGGAATACACGGAGCGACTCAACCGGGAATGGATCGAGCGGACATACCAAGACTTTCTCTACGAGGATGAAATTATCGAAGCCATAGAGCACGGCAAAGACATATACCTCTTTGCAGATGATCTGCGGGAACGCATGCCGCTATTCAAGGAGTACCGTAAACAATATAAAGTCCGGCGGATCGAAGAAATCATGCGCCACTGGAACCAGCAGGAAGCAGCATAGAGTCATTAGACTAGTTTGACCCCCACATACTACGAGTACGACGGAACTCTAAGTTCCCGTGACGGCCTCCTGCTGCCCTGAAAAATCCGAACAACGAACTATAGGACAGAACCATGACCTAGCACCAATCTGAACATGCACTGACCTCGCCCAATACTCAAGCAATGTGCGAGACATATCTTTACCAACGCCCGCATTAAACGCTACTAAGTTGTAGCGACGGGCAGCTACATCCAAAATTTAAGGTTTAAAAACACTATGCAAATCATTACAAATGTTGCACCACATCAAACCGCTAACGCTGTCATCATGGTTAGCCGGAGCCCCTTCGCCCATCAGTTTCCGGGGACCTCGGTGGATCACAGCGGTATCACAGCTGCCCCCCTCACTATGAGCAGCCTGGAGATGGCTGAGCTTACCGAGAAGAACCACGCCGATGTCATGCGTGATATCCGCAATATGCTTGAGGACTTGGGAGTGGAAGATGCAAGCAAATTTGCTGGCATCTATTTGGACACCTACAAGCGGGAGAAACCATGCTTCAACCTGCCCCGCGACCTTACCGAAACCCTGATTACTGGATACAGCGCTCCATTGCGGTACAAGGTTGTTGTTCGCCTTCATGAGCTGGAAGCCCAGGCGGCCAAGCCTCCAGCCCTAGCACTGCCGAACTTCTCCAACCCGGCTGAAGCGGCGCGAGCCTGGGCTACTGAGTTCGAAGGCCGCACCCTAGCCCTGGAGGACCTGAAGGCGCGTGACGCCAAGATCACCGAGGACGCACCGAAGATTGAGGTTTACCACCAGATAGCAGACTCCACCGGCCTGATCGGCTTCCAGAAGTTCTGCACTCAGTTAAACCTGAAGCAGAAAGAAGTGAAACATTGGATGAAGGATATCGGCTGGCTCCGTGCCCGCCAGTATCTAATCAATCCACTGCCGACCGCTTTCGCTGTTGATAATGGTTACTGCAAGATTACGAACTTCACCACTGACTCTGGAATGCTGGTGCAGCGAATCTGGTTCACCGGTAAAGCAGTTACCTATGCCAGCGAGAAGGCACCAGGGTACATTCGTAAAAACGTGGCATAACGGCATGTATCGCGATGCCGTTGAATACAAACCGGGGCATTTTCTTGCTCCGGGGGGAGTAAAGGCCCAGAACTGTACAAAGAAAAGAAGCTGGCAGAATCCGAAGCACTCCTTATACAAACAGATGCCGTCTGGTTTGACTGAGTAGAGTGGGGTTCGTGTGCCTGACAAAAGCCTCAAGCCCAATATACAAATAACCCAAGCCACACGAGGGCTGCACATAACTGAACACGCTCAAAGGAATGACATCTATGAAGATGAAAACTACAACACCCACCCCCATTCTATGTCCCGACCATATTTTTCGAGAGAGGGTCGCATACTCAAGAACATCATCGATCAACGGATTCATATACGACAAAGTAACCGGGGAGCAATACGGACTTTATATTCTTGAAGAATATTCACCATCACCATTATTTGCCGAGCCAGATGACACACTCCACATAATCGCCTCCTGGGACATTGACGAGGATGGCAGCCCTATTCCCGAACGAATCGCTCCGCCACCATCGGCTCACCTCGCTGAAGTCGTAGAGTTGTTTCCCGAACAACCACCCCAACAGGTTGAGCAAAAGACAAATGCGGGAAGGAAACCTCAGGCCATCGAGAACCACTTGGCCGGGGCACTGACTGTACTCATGCTTGAAGAACGAACCGCACTTTGGCTGGATGATTTCACTTTCGGAGCAATATGCACTGGCCCCGGTGTAATCAACGGGAAACATAGTGTCTCCCAGGCTGATGTCAAGAAGTTGCTACGCCTACCTGTACTATCAGTATCAGCGGCGGCAGGATGTTTGCTCAACCACGATACGAAACCAATGAGTTTGCGACAGCTCCAACGAGTGGTTGAAGCGGCGAGAGTTGCTTTGCGGGGCATTGCACTGCACCTTGAACGTCACCCAGCCATACTACGATCCGTGGATCAAGTAGTTGATTTCGATAAGTTCTGGACAGTCGAAGAAAAGCCCGTCATGCCGAAGCCTGTCCTAGAGCATCCCATGAAGCAGCGGGCATTGGAGATGATCGGGGCGAAGGTGCCAAACAAGACCATCGCAAGGGAACTTGGCATAGCCAGGAACACGATCAAGAAGTGGGTTCAAGCACAGGCGTTAGCGGGGTTAACGGTGGAGGGGGTCAATGATCGCTGATTAGCGACAGATATAAAGAGTGAAACTCGCCATGCTCAGCATGGTGAGTGAGCGAATCGCCAAAGCGTAGCTTTGAGATAGCCCACCTCTTTTACAAATCGACCTTGTAAAGTTTCCATCCCTGTGGACAACTTGTGCCTCTAGGCACGGATGACAACTCTATATAGTAAAAGGGGGAGATGGGGCAGAAAGCCCTCCCCGCTTTGCTTTTGCTCTTAACGTTGCTTAGTAACTTGTGGCATGAGCCACGATTGCTCCATGACAAAGGACTAACAGTGACACAATCACAGGAAATAAGTCTGTGCCTGTGGGCACAAATTCTCCCTGCACAATTCGAAGCCAGAGCGGGAGGGGGGCTACCCCTATCCCTCCCTTCGGACCTGTGCAGTTGTTACTCGTGCTTTTGGGCACAGCTGATTACTTAGAGTGTAAAGACTTAGAAGACAGCTATCCGTGACTTTCAGTCACCATAGATCCGGCACAGTTCAGATCAAAAACGTGTGGGGCTTGCCTGCCCCTGCCCCACCAATTACATGTACGTCGTGAGGCAAGATAACAATTCTATTCAGTAGGGTGGATAGGGGGCTCAGCCACCACCCTGCTCTTGATCTTGATGTTAACCATGCCGAGCGGCACAAGTTGATTGTCGCGTGACGGTACGTCACAACTAACTCTGCGGCTTAAAACACTCTACAAGTAATTCCCCTGTAGGCCGAGATGTCATTTCTGAAAATGCCCCCTGAAAATAACTACGCAACACCTATTACTATAACTAATCCCCTTCGTGACTGAATCCCACCTTTCTGGTATTCATCCCGGCCTTCAGCCCCCTGTTTACGGGGCATTGCCACTACAGGTGCTAAGCCAAATCCCTTCTCGTGCAAACTTTCCACTGAACTCAGTTTTGAGTTGGGCTACCAGGCAGTCAATGTGAGCAAAGTTGCTCAGGTATGGCCGTAGCCAGCAAATCTGCTGGGTATCATTCCTTCCCAAGACACCCCGTCCAACGCTGGATCGGCATGGACCCACAGCAGTAGCTCAGTTTTGAGCCACAGCAGCGGCTGGGTAATTCAACGTGTCGCATTGCGAGAGCTTGGGTTTTTGATCATCCAGATTTGGATCATCCCCCAGCACCCTTGCCCCAGAGCCTGTGTCATTACGGGTACACATCAGGCACCACAGAAAAGGCGTACAGAAAGTAGCCAAATTACCCATTTAAAGAAGGCAAACAAGGAAGTTGACACACCCTACGCGACACACTATGGTTTGACACACCCTAATTAATACACGGCAGGCTTCACCATGTTCATCCGTGCTTACCTCCGCGCTTCAACTTCTGAGCAGAATGCATCCCGTGCCAAAGAAGCCCTTGTAGCGTTCGCTGCTGACAATGGTCATAAGATCGCAGCCTTCTATATAGAGAACGAGAGTGGGACGAAGCTGGAGCGTCCTGAGTTGTTCCGTCTACTGGAAGACAGCCATGAAGGTGACGTGCTGCTGATTGAAGGCGTTGACCGCCTGTCCCGACTCACCCAAGCAGACTGGGACTTGTTGAAAGCCAGGATCGCAGCCAAGCGGGTGACGGTGGTATCCATCGACTTGAGTACCAGTCACGCAGCCTTGAAGCCCACTCAAGGCATGGACGACTTCACGAAAGGAATGATTGCAGCCGTCAATGGTATGTTGCTCGACATGCTAGCTGTGGTAGCCCGTAAGGACTATGAAGACCGCCGCCGTCGTCAGGCAGAAGGCATCGTTAAAGGCAAGGCCAATGGTGCGTACAAAGGTCGCCAAGCGGATACAGAACTTCGCAACCGCATCACGATACTACTGAATGACGGCAAGAGTATCCGGGCGGTAGCCCACATGCTGGAGTGCAGCACGACCACCGTTCAAAGGGTTAAAGCCGCCCTTAACTCAGTACTGTAAGCTCCTGTGGCAGCGTATAGTCGCACTAGTGCTGTGGCCTACGCGTCCCTGTTGATATTTTAGAATTAGCCGATGCGGCGCCTTATAGGTCACCCCTTGGGGTTAGAAACCGACCGCGATAGTGCTGAGTTTCAGCGCTCTCCAAATACCGATCTGTGATATTCAGCGCCAAAAGCATGAACCTTACATTCCATATCGAAGTTCCCGAATTCATTCCCTGGCCTTGGGAGGTGTGGACCTCACGTCGGCGGCCGGAAAAATGACAACGCAGGTGTGGGGAGCTGTTGCCGAATTCGAACGCAATCTTCTGAATAAACGCACACAGGCCGGCTTGAGGCGCACCAAAGCAGAAGGTAAGAAGCTAGGACGTCCAGCTGCAAACGATACAACAGTAGCCGTACAACGTCTCAAGGCAAAGATATGACGCAGTCTCAGGTTGTTGATGCAATTGAGATGGACACTACAACTGTAAAGAGACATTGGAACAACGCCAACCATCTCATCAGCCGCTTAGGGGAGGCTTTTTCGTGCTCAGGATACTTTCTGATTGAGCGGCGGACAGTGAAGTGGCTCGAGTACGGCTTTTAAATCCCGCCCCATCATGGCTATAAGTTGATTGTTCCGAGGAAGGCTTTCCACGATATTTGGTCGGCTGAATTCGACCGATACTCACCCAAGACGCCAATTTGAAAAAAAACTCTGGGGGATCGCTGAAAAAATGGAAAAATCTAAAGCCGCCGCCTTTATTTTTTATTTTTGTTTCCAGATGAACTAGTCCCTAGTAATATTTTTAGCCCATTTTGAGTTATGAAGTCGTCGGGAAGCCAAAATCTCTCCACATACCCAACTAACGGTTTCTTTTCCTCGGCCCTTAGCACTGAAGGCCGCCCCGGCAGAACAGCAAAAGGCTTAGAGAGTTTTTCATCCCAATTACCTGGAGCGCCTACTAACCGATCGATCTGTTGTAAATAGAATTCGGCGGCTGGAGAGGTAACGGTCTTTGCTCCGCTCAGCTTTAGCCTCAGCTCATCTTCAATTATCGCGGACCATGAAGCGCCAGATATTAGAGCTTCGCGGTAGTGATTGATTATCAAGAACAATACAGCATCGTCTCGCTTTTTCTCAAAATACTGCTTGGCTCCATCATAAAATTCTCTGCCTTTATCCAGAGCGCCAAGCCTATAGCAAATCAAACCTGCGTTAGCATACGCATGAGCGGCGTAGTCTTTATCCTCTCCAGACATAATACTCTTCAGATATGAAATATCTTTTTCTGTTATAGCGAACTTTACTCTTTCATCAAACCCAAACAGACAAGCCCTCGCGTAAATATCATTTAATTTTAGCGTAATATCAGTGGGATTACGCTCAAGTGCCACTTTGGTATTCTCATATACCAACCCAACATCATTGAGCAATGACCCCATATAGCCTATCGCTTGAGGTGGAGAGGTCGAATATGGTTCCTCTTCCCACCACTGCTTCGCATACTCGATTGCACTCACAATATCTTTCCGCTCGTAAGCTTCCCAATGACGAGCTTCGAAGGCGCTGCTCACAGACTGGAGCGAGCTAACTATCTGCTTGGAAAAACCAAGATTAAATGAGCGGTCGGCCCACTTCACCTGAGCAAGAGAGTTACTATTCGGAGATATAAGTGCTTGCCTGAAATAATTTTTTGCTTTTTTATCTGCCCCACCAAGTATTTCAGACGTCCCAATAGAACTTGCAAGCTCGGATAGATGAACAGGATTTATCGAGGACTCAGCTAACTTCTTTGCTTGCCCCCAATTCTTGAGGGGCCTGGATGCTAAGCGAGATACAGCCAACTCAGTGGAAAGTAGCCATGGGTCTTGCTTAAGGTTTGGGTTCTGATGAAGCAACCTGAGCGCTTGGCCAGGCTCCTCAAAGTGCACAAAAAGCCTGGATGCTGCCCGACATACCCAACGGTGGTGACTCGCATAACGAAGAGCGACAAGCATAGCTCTCTGGGCTTTATCTTTCTCATTGATAATCGCATAAGCCCTAGCGAGGTCTGCCCAAGCTAGCGGATTATTCGAGTTCTCCTTTAAGCGAGTTCGCAGTGCAGAAATATTCCGATCTGCATAGTCCGTCAATCTATTGTTTTCATTCCCTAATATATCACCTGAGATACGAAGCAACTCTGGCGTCGCTAACTCGTGTGAAAATACGAACTCGGCGCTAATCTTCAAGGCATCTTGATCACCCTCGAGAAGAGCGATATTCAGCAAATCAGCGGCTACGCCCAAGCTTCTATTACTCTCGAACTCAGCAAGTAGTATTTTCGAACCCTGCCCATTTAACCCATCCAAAGGCACAGGAGCTTTAAGCGACTTAACTTCTAGCGATTTCGCAGCATCCCTAGAAGTTTTCCAGATAGGAACAATATCCCGGCTCGCACTTACACCTTTCATACTACCGCTCTCATTTCTTTTCGAACTTCAATTTTCGACTTTAATATCAGCTTCTCAAAATCACTTACAAATCTGTTAAGACCAAGTTGTGGAACCGTTTGCAATAACGACTTTCTTGCTCCGCGCTGAGTATAGTCAGGATGTCCGGCCTGCCTTATAATACGCATTAAATCTAGACGCAACCATTCTGGACAATTATCCCCCCACTTAGTAATAGCTAAATCAAAGGCGTCCAGTAAAAAAGGTAGTGCAGCAGAATAAGAACCGCAGGCACCGCCGAAATACGGTGGCCGCAAGTCTACAGAAAGCTTCTCATACAATGCCGTATTCAATGTTACGCCGAAAAATACGAAAGTGACCACTGAAGCAAATTGAAATAGATCGCACCTCATTCTCCGATCTAGCCAATTGTCTAGGGCGTGACCATATAATTGTTCAGGTGGTGCATAGCCTCTATCACCCGCAATTGGCAAGTGGTCGTGGAGACTCACCGAATCCTGCCGGCTAGCACGGCCGAGATCCCCAACCTTGGCCATTCCATCGCCAAATATCATGACATTAGAAGGCTTAAGATCTTGGTGCGCGACTTTTACGCCATGGAGCTGAAACAATCCCAACACAACATCTTTCAAGTAGGTAAGTTTCATCTCTATATCGACAGCGGAATTTTTCCCTAAATATCCACGGACGTCACCACCATCCGCTAACTCCATGATCATATAGGGGATACTCAGAATTTGTTCGCTCCCTTCCGGAGGAACATAGACTTCTCCATGATCGATAATTCTGACGATCCTTTTGAGCTTCGCCCCCGCACAGAGATCATGGAGATCTGTTTCAAAAGCAAAAGCCTTTGCCTGATCACCCAAAATTGACACAAGTGAGCGCCCAGCTGCCTGCCCAGACTTCAACGCTTTCACCAAGTCGAAGGCTTTCAAGAACGCGGGCTTCCCAGCTTTACTGACTGCATACGAAACGGAGAAAAAGCCGCCAGAGCCCCCGGCTTCAGCACCCGTTTTTAGCCTCTCCCCGACCACCCAGCCATTTTCCAATGTCAAACCGGACAATCTGAACGCTGCGTTTGGCTCTGCTACGACTTCCATTTCCAGCGACCCCTCTGTTTAACGGCCAGATTACCAGCCGCATCTCCGCTGATAATCCCTTAAATGATGGCTATCTGCAATTGCGCGCGGTGTATCTGCCGCAAGCATATCTCGGGAAGGAGGCACGATATGATGCGGTTAGGAGCTGGCCTAATCAGGAAGTTTACGCGACAACCCTAAATAAAAAGGGACCAGTTTTTCAACTGCCCCCTTCGTGAAAATTGATATTCCCGCCCTTCGCTAGTAGCTATTCGCCTTCTGCCTTTATGAACTGCGTCGAAAGGCTTGGGGCTCGCTCACGAAGATAGGTCTCAGCATCGTCTGAAATGTCCTTCGCTTTCTCGGGCCGTTCGGCAAGATTCATTGCCCATGATCGACCTGGATGTAACACGTCCCAACGTGGACGCATCCCAGCATGACGCCCCTTTCCAGGGTTATGGTTGCCAAAGCCATCAATTAGCGAATTCCACACTGGGGTGAATCTCGCGATAATTAGCGATTCACCCAACGGAATCCAAATATCGTCCACGACTAAAAAGCGGCAATGGAAATCATCGATATTCAGGTTCTCAGCCGCACGAATGCTGTCAGCATGTTCCTTCAACCGCTTTTGAAGAACCTTTCCTGGTGATGAACCAAGATCACCGCCCATTCTGGCTCCGGCAGGAACAGCCTTGCCTACATAAATCGGCAGCATGAACTGCCCACTTTGATTCAGTGACGCTAAACGCGCATATGCAGGGAAGTCACCAGTGTAGTAAATCGCGTACACCCCTGCCCCATCAAATGCAGGTATTGCACTGAGCGGGTGAACCTCCTTGGATAGCAACGCTTCTGCAACGCTGGCACCTAGATTTTTCTTGTCCAACGGATTGAATGGAATGACTTTGGCCGTCATGCGACGTTTACCACCTTCTTGACGGTTTTCTGAATACGGATGATTTCAGCAATCGCCAATTTTTCCGCAACACTCGAAGCCACACGCTGCGCCAGTAACACTGGTACCGCATTGCCAAGCTGTCGCATCGTTTCGGACCAGCTTCCATGGAACCGGAAACCATCGGGGAAGGTTTGAATGCGAGCACTTTCACGAACAGTGAAATAACGCACATCACCATTTGCCTTGACGAGCATGTTTTCGCCGCCTGGTACGCCGTGGTCACCAGCTTTCAGAGTTTTAGCTGGTAAATCCAAAGGGCTGCCTGTATGACCAGGGTATGAACGAGCACCACCCTGAAACATATGGTTAGGCACTTTCAGTGCTGCCTTGGTTTCAGGATCAGGAAGATCGGCAATCGCATCACGAACCGTTCTCCAAGGTGCTTTATCCATAGGAAACAGATCGTTCTTCAGCTTACGGACTCGTGACAAAAGCTTGGTAGGAACTTCTGGCATCTTAAGACCATGCCGAGCCCAGTATTCACCGGTAACCCACTGGGAATGCAGTAAGGCATCGTAGCTGTGAGTTTCTTCCGGGATGGACCATTCAACTCCGAGGTCATCCCTAAAACCAACGATGAAGACCCGCTCCCGTTTCTGTGGCACACCATAATCAGCAGCGTTTACAAGGGTTGGTACCACGTTGTAGGTATGACCTTTACCTTTACGCTTACCCGAGGTTCGTTCGGCTTGCAGGCGCATCAAATGATCATGCCAACCCTCGTCCTTCCGACGTGGTAACTCCGGGAACTCAAGCTGGAGTAAAATGTACTGGTAGTAATTGGCGAAGGCAGCCCGTGTCAGCCCCTTTACGTTTTCTACGATGAACGCTTTTGGCTTTAATGTGCGGATGATTTCAACAGTCGCGGGGAACATGTCACGACTGTCATCGTATGCCCCATGTTTACCGCCAATGGAAAACGGTTGGCACGGGGGACCACCGGCAAGCAGCTCAATGCCTTCTGGAACACTGCTCCAGTCGAAACCACGTACATCTCCTTCGTGTAGTTGCCAGTGCTGCACTAGGGGGTAGCCGCGCTTCTGGTTTTCGCGAACGGTATCGCAAGCCCACTTATCCCACTCGACGACAGCCAGATGTGAAAATCCAGCGATTTCACACCCCATAGCAAGGCCGCCCGCACCCGCGAATAACTCAACGGATTTCATTGCGCATCCCCCCGACCAAGAAAGCCATTCAGCATTTTCTCTAATAAATTCAAATCTTTAAGCTCGCATTCCCAAATCACAAGGACTTCCCATCCCAGTGACTTTAGCTGATGCAGCGTGCGTGTATCGCGTTCTCTGTTGCCTTCCAATTTTGGAATCCAGAAGTCCAACCGAGACTTAGGTAATCTTGCGAGTGGACAGCCTTCGTGTCGGTGCCAAAAGCATCCGTGGACGAAAATGACTTTCTTCTTGCCTTTGAAGATGATGTCTGGGTTGCCTGGGAGGCTGCGGTCGTGAAGCCGATAGCGGTACCCCATTGAAAAAAGTAGCCGGCGCACCACCATTTCTGGCTTGGTCCCCTTTGACTTCACCTGAGCCATACGGAGGCTTCGATCAGAGGGGGTCAGCGTATCCACGAATCTTACCAGTCAGACGGAATCCATTCATTATGAAATGCTCCGAACGGGTACATTGGTGATTCGATGAAACCTCGGACATCGGAGCGTCAGAAACCACCACATTGATACGCTCATCCCTGCAACCTTGGTGAGTAAGCCATCATCCGTCTCTTATCAGCGACAAATGGACACAGCCTGACCACGTAATTCGAAGAAAACCATGTCAATACTCAGAGCCTTCAAGGCGCCCTGTATATCGCTCGAGACCACTTCACCTTTTGGTACCACGACAACCTTTTTGACACCCTCTCCTGCTTGGTTTTCGTGCACCAGTAATTGGCCAATTGCAGTGTAGAGGGTCTGCCTTGATGCGTTCGTTTTTACTTCGTATAGCTCAATCAAACGACCTTCCCTGTCCTGCACACCAAGATCGATGTAGGCATTTTTAATGACCTTACGTCCAAAATCTCCGCGCGGCCCGAGTACCCAGCTAGACAACGCGTGCACGATGTCGCCATGTCGGGTGATGTATTCAAACTCCTTCTTCCGGACACCTTTTTTCCTTCCAGAGAACTCCTTGAAGTAATCCTTGTAGCTAAAGCCGTCTTCAGCCTCGGCAATCACAGCGGGCTCCGCCGTCGTAACAGCAGCCTTAAAGTCAATCACCGACTGGACAAACGATGACACGTTGACGCTCAAGCTTGCACCATCGATTTCGCTCACGATTATCCCGAATCGAGAGTTCCCGTCAGACGCCATAACCGGTACAGGCCGTTTGCTCGACCAGCGTAGAAAGTTTTCCTGACCTATTCCAGGGCGCCCACCGCCAACGCCGCCATCATGCATAAGATAGACGGAGCCAGTAGCCTGATCCTTGGCGAAAAAACCAGATACCGCCTTGGAATTGCTCTCGACAGGAATGTTGATCTCAACGGCTATCTGGAGGTTTCCTGAATCGTTATAGACACCAAAAGAGTTCCAGTACCGCAAGGTATTCTGATCATCGTGAGGCTTTACCTGGGCGAACCAAAGCACGCCGTTGTGGGCAATCGGCAATACTTCGCTCGAAGGACGCCAAGCTACCGTCCGACGTTCCTCCCCATTCCAGGCACTCTCCATCGCCTTGGCAAAACGCCGTTGGGCGGCAATTTTTTCACTTTTTGTTTCCACCAGCTCCAACATTTGCCGCTCCTTTTGATGACATCAGATGGCCGCCATTAGACCCGCTATTTCTGCGCCCTTCCACCTACTCGGGATGTGACACTCCAATCGTTTTGGTCGAGTTCCAGATCAAGAATAGACCTCAGAATCCCAGCTCCTAACTGACCCATATTCCTGATACATTTCCCCCCTCACCCCTTTGGGAAAGGGCGGTGAATGACGTGGCTTTCGGATGATGTATGCCCACTTTCCAGTACATCGACTACCCGGCAGGACCAGGCAGGAATGACGGCCCAGACATTTACAACTGTTAATCGGTCATTCTAACAGTTGTAAAATAACCTCATCAGCCTAGTTTACGGAGTCACCTGCATGGAAGTTGTCGCGTACTACCGTGTATCAACCAAAGGTCAGGGTGAATCCGGACTCGGCCTCTATGCCCAGCGGGAGTACGTCAAGTTCGCCGCCGAGCAGCAAGGATGGGTGGTGGTCGCAGAGTTTGAAGACGTTGGCGTCTCTGGCTCGATTCACCCTCTGGAGCGTCCAGCAGGGGCCAAAGCATTCGCGGACGGGCGGCCTGTGGTGGTGGCCAAGCTGGACCGGATGAGCCGCGACGTTTAACACATCGCTGGCCTGATGAAGCCGCACAAGTTCCGGGTAGCCACCATGCCCACCGCTGACACCTTTCAACTGCACATCTACGCGGTCCTGGCGGAACAAGAACGCACCTTCATCAGCGAACGAACTAGGGCCGCATTGAAGTCTCTGGAGGCACGTGCGGCTGGTGGTGATGCCGAGGCCGTCCAGAAGATCAGCAACCGCTCTCAGGCTCTCGCCAAGGGTCGTATCCAGTTGAATCGCACCAAAGGTCACGACACCCAGCGCCAGCAGGCAGACGACCGTGCAGCACGGGTGAAGGACGCTATCGAACTATGCGTTCTCAAGGGCGCCACAAGCCTACAGGCCGTGGCTGATTGTCTCGTCGCTCGAAACATCCCTACCGCCCGTGGAGGGCAGTGGTCCCCTACCGCTGTGATGCGCGTAATGCAACGTCTCGGACTAGAGATGAGCAAGGCGAATGCAGCCTCTGTAAGCTCGTAGTTAGCGATTACCGCGACGCTCTCCAGGGTAGCCAGTTCACGTCTCGATATTCTGAAATCATGTTGATCGGGTTTCACGGGCGAGCGTGTACGGGCCTAACGCCGGGCCACACTTACCGAGCTTTCTCCAATTCCCCAGACCTATCCGATGATATTCTGGCCAGCCGAACACGTCCGATTTTAGCCCGGAGCAAGTGTAGAATTTAAAAAGTTCGGGAATCAACGACTTTCAAGGGATCGCTTTCGACCGACAGTCAACGGCCAAAAGCACTCACTTAAATTACACTTGTAATATTAGGCCGATTCAGATTGATCGGGCTTTGCTCGAAAGAGCGAGATGCGAATGAAACGCGCCTTTCCACTCTCCTGATCATTGGATATTCTGCTAGCTGATCAAGCCACTGATGGCACCTAATTCGCTTATACCAAAGGATATTGTGTGGCAAGCCTAAAGGTTTTTATCTCATCTACCTGCTACGACCTCCACTCGCTAAGAGGCCAATTGCGAAGCGTAATGTTAGGGTTTGGTCACGAGCCTATAATGAGCGATCAAGCCGAAGTTATTTTTGACCCGCAGATCCACACCCATACAAGCTGTCTTCGCGAAGTTAAAAATTGCGACGTAGTGGTTCTAGTTGTTGGCTCTCGGTTTGGCGGCACCATTATCCCTAAAGCACTCGAGCAGATAGATCTTGAAAAAATATCTGACATGAGCCGTTCGGAAAAATTTGGTGAGGGTGGGTATAAGATATCAATAACCCAAGCGGAAATCTTGCAAGCCATACAAAATGGCATCCCTGTATTTGCTTTTGTTGACTCAGGAATCATGAGGGATCATTTAACCTATGAGAAAAACAAAAATAAAGACATAATTAAAGAGATTGAGTTTTCATCGATAGACAAGCCGGAAACTGCCGCCTATATATTTGAATTCATTAATTTTCTACGACTAAGAAACGAAAATAACAGTATTTTTGAGTTTTCACGATTCGAAGATATCGAGATCCAATTAAAAAAACAATGGTCAGGTCTTTTTCAAAGACTGCTGAGCGAGCAACGGTTGAAAATAACCGATGGCAGGAGCATTGATCTGCTGAGCAGTCAAATCGCAGATCTGAAAGCCGCAGTCCTTGGTTCTATCTCCAGTGGCGAACTGAAGGAAACTGCGAAAGGCGCTATTCGCTTCCGCACTTTGATCGACTTTACGTATAGTCTAATAAATGAAATCGCACCTGAAAAGTTTGACACCTTAATTAAATCCAACGCTCCCCTAAAGCAGATATTATCTGAACTAGGCATTGCCAATTTCGTTCAACCAGATCGCACGATGGATAGATCTGCAGCATATAGCTCTATTCTTATCAATACCAACGGCACGCATTTTCTGATACGAATCCCTTTGCATCGAATTTATCGCCTCCTAGAAGAGTGGAATGACTTTAAAGAGTTAGGGGAAGAGGCTAAATCCGCAATCATAAGCGCAGTACTTGATAGCCGTACTGGAAGGACAACCCCACTTATAACGCACTTTAACGAGCCTTATATTGAGGGTAGCTCTGAAGCCCCTGAAAGTGCAGTTAATACTCGCGATGGAGAAGTATCTTTTTTAGATTACATCACTACCCAAGACGCTCGAAAAGAACTCATTTACAACTCACTAACTTCATTCATCAACTCCGACCCAGTCATGTCTAAAATAAACATGGACATTGAAGTTAGATCAGAAGAGGTTCTTGTAATTAAGAAAACAGATGACAAGGATATGAAATACACTTTCCCATATAAAATATTCAAAGGCACCGATATAACCACCGCTGTGGACTCCATCTTAAGCAGAATGAGGATGGCTTTTAGTTAATCGCGGGATTGAATCGACTCAGGTTAAGTCGACAATGGCGTGCGTGATCCTATCCATTTACCACTCGCTGTGAGCGGTAGCTCTTGGCCGTTAGCTGCCCTTTCAAGAAGGGCAGCTATGGGTCGGCAGAAGCCCTTTCTGACAGGCTACAATCGGCCACAAGCCGTCGTTGGGTAATCGCTCACCCCACCCCATAACACTCCATCGCGACGTCCCCATAGCTGAAGTGAGCGCTATCTTTATCTAAGCTTTCCACCATCTGCTAGCGTGTATCAAGAGATAGCCCTGTCGAGTCGATTTTGGAGGCTTGTGATGAACACGTTGGAGTCATTGGCAGCGATATCCGCCAGCTCACAGCAGCTGGTAAATCTTTCAAGCGCATTTTTGGGAGGCAGTGTGTTGTTGGTGTTTGGGACCACCCACATTAGTCCACCAAACACCAAAGTAAGGTCGATGTACTTTTTATTGATTATCAGCTGGGCGTTTCTGTTGCTCTCGATGTTTTCTGGCGATTCAGTTCTTCGGCATTACCTTGCTGCAACGGTTGCAAAGACTGATCAAGTATTGATGGGTATTTTTTCCTTGGCGAACGGTTCCTATGATGACCAATTGAACTATCTGCGGTTAGCCGTATTATTTTTCGCGATTTGGCTTTTTTTCTACATGGTTTGGTGGATTGCATTCCGAGCAGCTGAAAACCGGAGCGGGACGCAATGAATAGAATACTGGGTATATTTGCACTTGTGATAGCAACCTCTCTGCAAGCTTCTGGAGAAAATATCAAGTGCAAATGTGATGAAGTTCCTTTCAAACCTGATCCGCCCTGCGTCAGGGCTTGCGTCGTATCGATTATGAAGAACGCGGATATGAACATCCTGACTGCCAAAGTGAGCCTAACTGATCACCAGGAGTCATCACTGGAAATGTACCGAAACAAACCTGTACGGGACGGATTTGATCTCGATGGGAAAAAAGCGCAAAAGCATAACCTGTATCAAGTAGAGAAGAAACTATACTCATTACCTAGTGATCAGCTTAAGACGTTAATATTGACGGCGCCTCCTGAAAACTGGACAGTTGTTGTTCCACTAGACCAGCTTGATTATTACAAACGTGACTAGCCAAACCAAAGTAACTTAACCAACCTAGGCTTATCAAATTCACGGTTTTAAATTTCCGGTCTTCTTCTGCCGGTGATCGAGAGGAAACGTGCTAGTTGAGCGGCCCAAATAACTAGTCAGTTCGAATGTAAACGAGGGGGATAGACGCGAAAAATTACCCACCCAGTCCCAACCAGCGGCAAAATGAACTAGGATTTTCACACCTCACCCAAGGACGATACCCATGTCAGATAACACAGAACCCAACATCGCCACAGCGGATGCATTGACGCTGCTCCTGCACAACCAGCACGCCCTAGGTGCTGCTATAGAAGAGATCACCAAGTGGCTCTCAGAAAATGGAGTGGGAAGTGTCGCCGCTAACGCAATGGCGGCCATGGAAACGCTGGACGCGAACGCTCAAGCGATCACAGATGCCATCATGCGGCTGCGGCAATCATAGGTTGCATCTACCCTCTCGCTTCTAGCCAAAAAGTAGCCAAGGGCCGAGGTCAGGCCTGGGAAGGCCGCTTCCTGGGTACAATCGTCCACCTAGCTTAATCCAAGCTCCGCCTCCCCGAAATACGCAACTCCAACATTAAACAGAAAATTGGAGAGCGGGCCCCCTTAGGAAGCCCTACTCGGAAGTGCTACATGATCTCTTACAGAAGCTCTGATACAGCGACTGCAGGACGGATAGCTTTATATGCAGTGTTTGTATCATCAGCCAGTGCAGAGTAAACGGCATAAGCAGTCTCTTTTGCACCACCAACGGACAACACATTTTTGGGGCTTAACTTGCCAGCGATGCCAGCCCAACGAGCGTGTCGCGTCCAATCAATACTTTTAAGCTCGAAAGCCAATTCTTTCGCCCGCATAAGCCTCAGCTCATCATCTTCAATTTGTAGCAGCGGCGATCCTAGAGCACCGACGGCAGCGAATACCGCAGGTGCCGAAGCCAGTTTATTAGTACGATCCTCTAATGCTGGCCCAATCGCCTCTGAAACAGCGGTGAACCACTCTACCGCAGCTTTCTCGATCTTCGGCAGAAGCTCTGGATCAATGGGAACAGGGCGACTACCGTATTGAACCCCATTAATACCCTTAGCAAACGTCACGCAGGCGTTACGTAACGTAGTGATGGTAACAATATGTGCGTCAGTGGACCGAAGCTGCCGACGAACTTTGTTTACATGGTTCCTCAGGAATGGGACGTTCCTTTCAAGGTGTCGAGTGACCTGGGTTAGCGGATCACGAGCGTCCATTCCTAGGCTTAAGGCCTGATTTGGGCGTACGCCCAATGTATTCAAGTCATGAAAAGATTGGCGTGCCCACCCCTTATCAAGCCCATGACAGATGTAAACCGGCACCCAAAGTTTTTTGGTCGCTTCATCGATGTTGGCTGCTTCATGTCGTGCTGCCAATTGGGTCTCACCATCGATAGCAACAAGTTTTTGGTCCCACGGCACTTGAATACTACAGGAATTATCCTCGTGCTCTTCAAAATCTAGTGCTTGTTCTGAATAAAGGGTAATCGGTGGGGTAATGCCATCTGCGCCATTTTTAAGACTAATTATATATTCAGCGTAAGCAGGCACGTTTTTCTTTTTGGCGCCTTCAAACATCCGCTGGACCTCTTCCCGCACAGAAAGCATTCCCTGCAGTTCAACAGAAGTATCTAGCTTTTTCTTGTTCTCACTGTCCCTTGGGTCAGGCGCGATCTGAAAAAGCTGTGAAGCCATGACACGGCCGATAAAGCGATGGCCATCTAGGCAGGAACCAACAATGATGTGTCCGTTAGTCGGGTTCATTTTCGTACCCATCTCGAGCGCTCTCTATTAAGTTGAGAATATCTAGCCTCGGACTTACCATCATCGTTGCAAAGCGCATGGGTTCGCCCCTGCCAGAACCGTCCCTATTATTGACCGTAAGAGGGCCGGTTTTTTTATTCTGGTATAGAGTTGAGCGTTGTCAAACTCGAGATGGGATTTTTTCTGAATTCAGCTACTCGAGCTGACGACTGGTCGATCTCGAGCTATTTGAAGGACAGTCTTCAGATCATCAGTCGATAGGGCATAAAGCACATACGCTCATACTGCGAAGACATCCTGTAGCGCGGGGAAAATGATAACGATAAAATCAACAGCTCAGTGCACCACATAGGTGTACCTAAACGCTGTCACACTTCGAGATTTTTTACTGACAAATCCTTGTAGAATCAAGGACTTAGAGATAGGTGGTAACCCTACCAGCCACACCCCGGCACACAATGTTCCCGCTGTGGCTGCTGCCTTCCGGCTCTGACCAGGTTCACGGGTAATCGTTGCGGGGGGACCGATAGGGTCACCATAACGACGCTCACCAGTCGGCGAGCCGCGCCATTGTACCTATCTGAGACGAAGTTACAACCGTTGGTTTCGGATTAAAAACATGAGGGGGTTCAAGCACTTGCTATTGCGCCTCAAGCACCTCGTCCGCCCTGCCGCCCTCTTGCTGGATCACCAGGTGAATAAAGTGCAGCCTGGCAATGACGGCTGGCGGCAGGACGAACGGATAGAAATCCGGCTGCCCCATGCTGCGTGACAGCTCATTGAGCATGCCCGCCAGTTCGATCCACGCATTGACGAACGACAGAAACGCCGTGCCACCGGGATGCTGTGGATCGTAGAGGGTATCCGACGGAAACGGCTGATAGTCGAAGTCCATTTCCCGCGCGCTCATGCCAAAACCCAGCGCGGTATCCACGGCGTCCATCATGTGCAGGTAATGCGCCCAGGTTTCGGCCCAGTCTTCCCAAGGGTGCATGGTCGCGTAGGCGCTGACGTAGTGCTGTTGCCAGTCGAGCGGCGCGCCCTGCTGATAATGTCGCTCGAGGGCTTCGGCATAGCTCGCGCGTTCATCGCCGAACAGTTGGCGAAAGGGCTCCAGCCATTGGCTGTTGGCGATCAATCGGTCCCAGTAGTAATGCCCGACCTCATGACGAAAATGCCCGAGCAACGTGCGATAGGGTTCGTGCATCTGCACCCGCACCTGCTCGCGGTGCGCGTCGTCGGCTTCCTTGATATCGAGGGTGATCAGGCCGTTGGCATGACCCGTGGTGGGCGGCTTGCCTTCGCGGTCGACGCCGATGAAATCAAACGCAAGGCCGATGTCTTCGTCCACGCTTTTCGGGATGACTGGCAGCCCGAGGCTGACCAGTTGCGCGACCAGGCGCCGCTTGGCGATTTCCACCTTGCGCCAGCGCTCGTGGTTCTCGGCGATCGACAGATCGGGAATGGTGCGATTGAGGCTGCAGGCAATGCACAGAACCTCGTGGTCATTGGCAGGCAGCAACCAATTGCAGGCCGCCGGGGAATCGAGGTTGGCGCAGCGTCGAAACAGCCCGCCCCCGGGATCGACATCAAGCAGCCAGGTGCCCGTTTGCACACCCGGTTGCAGGGAGGACAAGCGACTCTGCTGCGGCTGATACCCCAACGCCGCCGAGCAGGCCAGGCACTGGCTGTTGCGAAAAAACAGCGACTGCCCGCAACGACAGGGCCAGACCTTGCTGTTGCGCGAACTCTCGGCCATGAACGGCGCGGCGATGCGCGAGCTGAGCTGTTCGAAGAAGCGGTACATGGCGATCTCTCCCTGGGGCTTGCCAAGACTAGATCATTCTCCGGCGAGGATCGTTCCCGCTTCTTGTGGCGCGGTTGAAATCGCCATCGCTGGCAAGCCAGCTCCTACGCCTGTAGGAGCTGGCTTGCCAGCGATGGGCGTCACACCGAAATACCCTGCTGACTCAAAAACGCCACAAACGCCTCTTCATCCAGCACCTTCAACCCCAGCTCATTGGCCTTGGTCAACTTCGAACCGGCACCCGGCCCGGCCACCACGCAATGGGTCTTGGCCGACACCGAACCTGCGACCTTGGCACCGAGGCTTTCGAGCTTGTCCTTGGCCACGTCGCGGCTCATCAGTTCCAGCGAGCCGGTCAGCACCCAGGTCTGTCCGGCCAGCGGCAGGCCTTCGACGACCTTCTTCTCGCTCTGCCAGTGCATGCCGAAATCGAGCAGTTGCTTCTCCGCCGCTTCGGCCAGTTGGCGATTGGCTTCCAGCGCAAAGAACTCGCGCACCGAATTGGCCTGTTTCTCCGGCAGCGCCTGACGCATGTCGAGCCAGTCCGCACCGATCACCGCCTGCAGCGAGCCGAATTTGTCCGCCAGTTTCTGCGCCCCGCCCGGACCGACCAAGGGGATATGCAGCTTGTCGAGAAAACCACCCAGGGTGGTGCTCGCGGAAAACTCGGCGCCCAACTCGCCCTGATCCTGAATCTGCAGACCGTGCTTGAGCAAATCAGCAATCACCTGCTGGTTATGCGCGTCCTCGAAGAAGCTGTGGATCTCGTGCGCGACTTCCAGGCCGACGTCCGGCAAGTACGTCAGCACTTGCGGCAAGGCCTGCTGCACCCGCTCCAGCGACCCCAGGGAACGCGCCAGCACCTTGGCCGTTTCCTCGCCGACATCGGGAATCCCGAGGGCGTAGATGAACCGCGCCAGGCCCGGTTTCTTGCTGTCTTCGATGGCGCCGAGCAGGTTCTTGCTCGACAGTTCGGCAAAACCTTCCAGATCGACGATCTGCTCGAAAGTCAGGGCGTACAGGTCGGCCGGCGAACTCACCAGGCCTTCGTCGACCAGTTGCTCGACACTCTTCTCGCCCAGGCCTTCGATGTCCATGGCGCGACGGGAAACGAAGTGGATGATTGCCTGCTTGAGTTGCGCACCACAGGCCAGGCGGCCGACGCAGCGGTACACCGCGCCTTCGCTGACCGTCTCGCGGCCCTTGCTGCGCTTGATCAGTTGCGTGCGCTCGACATGGGAGCCGCACACCGGGCACTGTTCGGGGATCTGCACCGGCCGCGCATCTTCCGGACGACGCTCCATGACCACTTGCACCACTTGCGGAATCACGTCACCGGCGCGGCGGATGATCACCGTGTCGCCGATCATCAGGCCCAGGCGCGCGACTTCGTCCATGTTGTGCAGCGTGGCGTTGGCCACCGTGACGCCCGCGACCTTGACCGGCTTCAGACGCGCCACCGGCGTCACCGCACCGGTGCGGCCGACCTGGAATTCCACGTCGAGCAGTTCGGTCAGCTCTTCCATCGCCGGAAACTTGTGGGCGATGGCCCAGCGCGGCTCACGGGCACGAAAACCCAACTCGCGCTGGGAGGCAATGCTGTTGACCTTGAACACCACGCCATCGATTTCATAAGGCAGCGCGTTGCGCCGCTCACCGATGTCGCGGTAGTAATCCAGGCATTCGGCGATGCCCTGCGCCAGTTTCAGTTCGTGGCTGATCGGCATGCCCCAGGCCTTGAGTTGCTGCAGATTGCCGATGTGCGTATCGGCAATGTCCGCCGACACCTGGCCGATGCCGTAGCAGCAGAATTCCAGTGGACGGTTGGCGGTGATCTTCGAATCGAGCTGGCGCAAACTGCCCGCCGCCGCGTTGCGCGGGTTGGCAAAGGTCTTGCCGCCGACTTCCAGCTGCGTGGCGTTGAGCCGCTCGAAACCGGCCTTGGACATGAACACTTCGCCGCGCACTTCCAGGGTCGCCGGCCAGCCAGTGCCCTGCAGCTTGAGCGGAATGTTGCGCACCGTGCGCACGTTGACGCTGATGTCTTCGCCCGTGGTGCCGTCACCGCGGGTGGCGCCGCGCACCAGGACACCGTCCTGATACAGCAGGCTGACGGCCAGGCCATCGAGCTTGGGCTCACAACTATATTCAACGGCTGCGCCGCCACCGAACAGATCGCCCGCCGGCAAATCCAGGCCTTCGGTCACGCGACGATCGAACTCGCGCATGTCGGTTTCTTCGAAGGCGTTGCCGAGGCTGAGCATCGGCACTTCGTGACGCACCTGGTTAAACGCCGACAGTGCCGCGCTGCCCACTCGCTGGGTCGGCGAGTCGCTGGTGATCAGTTCGGGATTGGCCGCTTCCAGCGCCTTGAGCTCGTTGAACAAGCGGTCGTATTCGGCGTCCGGAATGCTCGGCTCGTCGAGCACGTGGTAGCGATAGTTGTGCTGATCCAGCTCAGCGCGCAGCTCTAAAATGCGGTTCTTGGCGGCGGTCATGGGTGTTCTCTCATAAAGCAAAAGAGCAGCCGAGGCTGCTCAATCTGTTGATGCGGCGCAGATTCATTGTAGGAGTCCGGCTTGCCGGCGATGGCGGTTTCAAGTCCGCATCGCCAGCAAGCCGGCTCCTACAGTGCGTGGCAGTCATGCCCACACATTGCCAATATCAGCGCTTCTGGGTCAGGGCGCGGCGCTCGAATTCGACGATGCGCTGACGGTAGTGCTCGATCGTCTGGGCGGTCAGTACGCTGCGCTGATCGTCCTTCAGCTCACCGTTCAGCTCCTGGGACAGTTTACGCGCCGCTGCCACCATCACATCGAAGGCTTGCTTCGGATGACGAGGGCCAGGCAGGCCCAGGAAGAAGCTCACCGCCGGAGTGCTGAAGTGGTCGATGTCGTCCAGGTCGAATACGCCCGGCTTGACGGCGTTGGCCATGGAGAACAGCACTTCACCGTTGCCTGCCATGCTTTCGTGACGGTGGAAAATATCCATCTCGCCGAAACGCAGGCCGCTTTCCAGAATGTTCTGCAACAGCGCCGGGCCCTTGAAGCCGGCAGCGTCGCGGCAGATCACGCTGATCACCAGCACTTCTTCAGCTTGTGGCTGTTCTTTGTCATTGAGCGATGACGAGGACTTGGTTTCATCCGGGAAATCGTCGTCGCGGCTGCTGAAGCTCGGGCCGCCGTCCAGGTCCAGGCTGAGGTTCATGTCACCCTGGGAAGGCTCGCCGTGGCCACGCTTGCCGCGCTTGGAGCCCGACTCGCGAGGCTCCCGGGCCGGCATGCTCACCGACGGCAGATCCTGCTCGTCCAGTTGCGGCTCTTTATGGTTGTCCAGCACTCGCGGCGGGCCCAGCAGCTCGGCGCTGCTGTCCTCTTCGGGCAGGTTGGACAGACTTCGGTCAAGACGGAACTTCAGTTTTCCCTTGCCGCCGCGCATCCGGCGCCAGCCATCAAAAAGAATACCGGCAATGACAATAATGCCGATGACGATCAGCCACTCGCGCAGACCGATTTCCATGTAATCCCGTGCCTCTATAAAAAATGCTGAAAAATAAGGGGTTTACAACCTGCAAACCGCTTTAAAACGTGGCGCCAACTCTATGTTCTGACAGGCGTTTTGCCCACGTATACGAAAAATTGACATTAAACTAGCACGACCAAAGGCAACTTTACACCGTCTACCACGTTGGCTAGCGCGAATATGTCGATTGGCCAGCAAGTCGAAGCGAGGAAAAGAGTCCTGTAATCCACAAACACGCCTTCCCGCGACCAGGACTCAGGCATCCACCATCGCCATCGCCTCCTCGACATCCACTGCCACCAGACGTGAACAACCGGGTTCGTGCATCGTCACACCCATCAGTTGATCGGCCATTTCCATGGCGATCTTGTTGTGGGTGATATAGATGAACTGCACTGTCTGAGACATCTCTTTAACCAAATTTGCGTAGCGTCCAACGTTAGCGTCATCCAGCGGCGCGTCAACTTCATCGAGCATGCAGAACGGCGCCGGATTCAACTTGAAGATCGCAAAAACCAGGGCCAATGCGGTCAGGGCTTTTTCGCCGCCGGAGAGCAAATGGATGGTGCTGTTCTTCTTTCCTGGCGGCTGCGCCATGATCGTCACCCCTGTATCGAGTAGATCTTCGCCCGTCAGTTCCAAATACGCGCGTCCTCCACCGAAAACTTTTGGGAAAAGCGCCTGTAAACCGCCATTGATCTGATCAAAGGTATCCTTGAAGCGGTTACGGGTTTCCTTGTCGATCTTGCGGATGACGTTTTCCAGCGTCTCCAGTGCTTCCACCAGATCGTCGTTTTGCGCATCCAGATAACGTTTGCGCTCGGACTGTTGCTGGTATTCGTCGATGGCCGCGAGGTTGATCGCGCCGAGGCGCGCAATCCGCGCGGCAATGCGCTCGAGTTCTTCCTCGGCTTCCTTCTCGCTGGCCTCGGCGGTCAACGTCGCGAGTACGCCGTGAAGATCGTAGCCGTCTTCGAGCAACTGGTCCTGCAAGGCCTTGCGGCGCACGGTCAGGGCTTGCCATTCCATGCGCTGGGTTTCGAGCTGGCTGCGAATCAACTGGGATTGCTGTTCGGCCTGGCTGCGGCGCTTCTCGGCGTCGCGCAATTCGCGGTCGGCGTCTTCGAGGGCGATCTGCGCAGTCTTGAGTTCTACGTCGACGGTCATGCGTTTGTCGAGCAGCTCCTCGAGCTTCAGGCGCAGCTCCTCCAGCGGCGCCTCGCCCTCCTCCAGGTTGAGGCTCAGTTGCTCGCGCTTTTCAGTCAGGCGCTCGGACTGCATTTCCAGACGCTCCAGCGCCTGGCGCGTCGAATCGTGCTGCGCCTTGAGCGAACCCAGACGCACCGCCAACTGATGGGCATGATCCTTGTGTTGCCGCGCTTCCTGACGCACTCGGTCCAGGCGCTCGCGCAGGCTGTCGCGCTGGGCCAGCAACAGCTCGCGCTGCTCGGTGTCCAGCGCCATGCTGTCGAGGGCTTCCTGCAATTGCAGGCGCGCTTCGCCGATGTTTTCGTGCTCCAGCGCGCGCTGTTCGTCCAGTTCGATGAGTTCTTCGTCGAGGCGGCTGCGGCGCAGGGTCAATTGCTCGGCCTTGGCTTTACCGGCCGACAATTGCGCCTTCAATTCACCTTGCTGGCGGGCTTCGTCCTGCAGCAGGCGGCGCAGATGTTCGCGACCGTTCTCCTGCTGACGCTGCTGCGCCCTTAGATTTTGAAGCTGGGTTTCCAGGGTTTCGACGGCGGCTTCGCGCTCGTCGCGCTCAAGGCCCAGTTGCTGGATTTCCTGACCGCGGGCGAGCACGCCGCTTTCCGCTTCACTGGCCCGACGCACCCGCAGGAAATGCCGACCGACCCAGTAACCGTCACGGCTGATCAGGCTCTGCCCGACCGCCAATTGTCCGCGCAAGGCCAAGGCCTGTTCGAGGCTGTCGACGGGTTTGACTTGCCCCAGCCAAGGCGACAGATCGATCTGTGCCTCGACCTTCTCCAGCAAGCTGCCCGGCACCCGTACGCCATCGCTGGCCGGGCTGAGCAAACGCAAATCGCCCTGGGCAAACCCGGACAAATCGAAATCGTTGAAATCGTCCACCAGCACCGCTTGCAGGTCGGCACCGAGCACGGTTTCCACCGCGAGCTCCCAACCGGCTTCAACCTTCAGGCCTTCGGCCAGGCGCGGGCGATTCGCCAGGTTCTGTTCGCGCAACCATTCGGCGGTACCGGTGCCCGGATCGAGCGCGGCCTGCTGCAAGGCTTCGAGCGAAGCCAGGCGACCGTTGAGTCGCTGCAAATCGCCCTGGGCCTGTTGCTGCGCTGTCAGCGTCTGCTGCAATTGCTGGCGCAGTTGCTCGAGCTTTTCGACCTGAGCCTCTTCACTGGTCTGCAAATCTTCAAGGGTCGCTTCAGATTCCGCGAGCTGCTCGCTGAGCTCCATGATTGCCGCGTCTTCGGGATCTGCCGAGAGCAAGGCGCGTTCTTCGCCAAGACGCTTCTGGCGATCGGCCAGGCGCTCCAGGCTGGTTTCCAACTGCTGGATCCGCGACTGCTGCACTTCGGCCTGACGACGCGGCTCGGCGGCAGTGAGGTTGAACGTATCCCACTGCTCCTGCCAGCCATGCATGGTGGTTTCGGATTCTTCCAGGGCGGCAGCGGCCTCTTCGGCGGCGGCGCTGGTGACTTCCTGCTCCGGGGTGAGCATGTCCAGCTCTTCGCCCAAGGTCAGCAGCAGCGTGCGGTCGTGACCCAGGTGGGATTCGGTTTCCAGGCGAGCGCGCTCGGCCTCTTTCAAATCGTCCTGCAACTGGCGCAAGCGCTGCTGGCCGTGCTGGATGCTCTGCTCGACCCGGGCGATGTCGCCACCGACCGAGTAGAAGCGCCCTTGCACCAGATTGAAGCGTTCCGACAGGTCGTGATGCCCGTCACGCAGGCGCTCGATGCTCGCGTCGGCATTGCGCTGCTCGGCCACCAGGGCTTCGAAAGAAACCTCCTGATTGCCGATGATCGCTTCACGCTGGCCGACCTGATCGTTCAGCGCCTGCCAGCGCAGGGCCGACAGCTGGGCCTTGAGCTGACGCTCCTCGCCCTTGTATTCCTGATACTTCTTGGCTGCCTCGGCCTGGCGGTGCAGGCGTTCGAGCTGACGCGTAAGCTCTTCGCGCAGGTCGGTCAGGCGCTCCAGGTTTTCGTGGGTACGGCGGATGCGGTTCTCGGTCTCGCGCCGGCGCTCCTTGTACTTGGAGATGCCTGCGGCTTCTTCGATGAAGTTGCGCAGGTCTTCGGGCTTGGACTCGATCAGCTTGGAGATCATCCCCTGCTCGATGATCGAGTAGCTGCGCGGGCCAAGGCCCGTGCCGAGAAAGATATCGGTGATGTCGCGGCGCCGGCATTTGGTGCCGTTGAGGTAATAGGTGGTCTGGCTGTCGCGGGTCACTTTGCGGCGAATGGAGATTTCCGCATAGGCGGCGTATTCGCCGAGCAAGGTGCCGTCGGAGTTATCGAACACCAGTTCGATGCTCGCCTGGCTCACCGGCTTGCGGCTGGTGGAGCCGTTGAAGATGACGTCGGTCATCGACTCGCCACGGAGGTTCTTCGCCGAACTTTCGCCCATCACCCAGCGTACGGCGTCGATAATGTTCGACTTGCCGCAACCATTGGGCCCGACCACCGCCGCCATGTTACTGGGAAAGTTCACCGTGGTCGGATCGACGAAGGACTTGAATCCCGCCAGCTTGATGCACTTGAGCCGCACGCTCAGGCGTCCGTCAGAGCGGAGATCACCAGATCGCAACTGCGCTGGCCGTAAGCGGTCAGCACTTCGCGGATCTGCGCAAAATCACGGGCGATCACCGCTGCGAGCAAGCGTTCGAACAGTTCCAGGTACTCGCTCATCGAGGCCTTGCGCTGGTCCAGGGCAAGGAAATAGGCACGGCTCATGGCCGGCTGCAGGTTCTCGACGGTTTCCTGCAGGTACGGATTGTTGGCGAACCCATAGGTGGCGCGCATCACGCTGAAACTGTCGTCGACGAAGGTGTGGATGTCCTGACGCTCGAAGCTCGCGGTCAGGCGCTGCTGGATCTGCACGAACGGAGCCAGGTCGGCCTGGACTTGCCAGCCACTGGCCACCGCGTTGGCCAGCAGGATGTACATCTCGCTCATCAGCGTGCACAGGCTCTGCACCTTGTGTGGCGTGAGTTCGGTGACGTGGGCGCCACGGCGCGGCAGGATCGCGATCAGGTGCCGACGCTCGAGGATCAGCAAGGCCTCGCGGACCGAACCACGGCTGACATTGAGGGCCAGCGTGACCTTCTGTTCCTGGATGCGCTCCCCGGGCTTCATTTCGCCGCGAATGATGCGTTCGGCGAGGTGGTGAGCGATTTGCTCGGCGAGGCTGTCCGGCGCCTTGAACGTCATGGTTGTCCTTCAAACTCTTCGATCTGTACAAGCGGCGCAGTGTAGCGCAATTGCCGGGTCAGGGCGGAGTGCCTGCCCTGAGGTTTTTTGGCACGATTCAAGCAAATTCAAGCAAAAAGGCAGGCTAACGAACCAGCGACAATAATTAACCAACAGGTAGTTGATCGACAAAATGCATTTTCCTGACCTTTAAGTCAGAAAATCATTGACCGAAAAGTCAGACCTGCTAAATTCGGTCCCATCGGTTAACAACAATAATGAGTCTGCGAGGCCTTCCGTGATCCAGTTTTTACTAAACCAGGAACTCCGTAGCGAGCACGCCCTGGACCCGAACCTGACCGTGCTCAATTATCTGCGCGACCATGTCGGCAAACCCGGTACCAAAGAAGGCTGCGCCAGCGGTGACTGCGGCGCCTGCACCGTGGTGGTCGGCGAATTGCAGACCGATGACGACGGCCGCGAACACATTCGCTATCGCAGCCTCAACTCGTGCCTGACCTTCGTGTCGTCCCTGCACGGCAAACAACTGATCAGCGTTGAAGACCTCAAGCACAAGGGTGAACTGCACAGCGTGCAGAAAGCCATGGTCGAGTGCCACGGTTCGCAATGCGGCTTCTGCACCCCCGGTTTCGTGATGTCGCTGTTTGCCCTGCAAAAGAACAGCGATGCACCGGATCATGCCAAGGCCCATGAAGCACTGGCCGGCAACCTCTGCCGCTGCACCGGCTACCGGCCGATCCTGGAAGCCGCCGAGCAGTCCTGCTGCGGCAAAAAACCGGATCAGTTCGACGCCCGCGAAGCCGAGACCATCGCGCGCCTGAAAGCCATTGCCCCGACCGATATCGGCGAACTCAACAGCGGCGACAAACGCTGCCTGGTGCCGCTGACCGTGGCCGACCTCGCCGACCTCTACGACGCTTATCCACAGGCTCGCCTGCTGGCCGGCGGTACTGACCTGGCACTGGAAGTCACGCAGTTCCACCGCACCCTGCCGGTGATGATCTACGTCGGCAACGTCGCCGAGATGAAGCGTATCGACCGCTTTGACGAGCGCCTGGAAATCGGCGCCGCCACATCCCTGTCCGATTGCTACGAGGCCTTGAACGCCGAGTACCCGGACTTCGGTGAATTGCTGCACCGCTTCGCCTCCTTGCAGATCCGCAACCAGGGCACCCTGGGCGGCAACATCGGCAACGCCTCGCCGATTGGTGACTCGCCGCCCCTGCTGATCGCCCTCGGCGCACAAATCGTCCTGTGCAAGGGCGAAACCCGCCGCACCATAGCCCTGGAAGACTACTTCATCGATTACCGCGTGACCGCGCGTCAGGAAAGCGAGTTCATCGAGAAGATCATCGTGCCCCGCGCCAGCGCTGAAAAACTGTTCCGCGCCTACAAGGTCTCCAAGCGTCTGGACGACGACATTTCGGCAGTTTGTGCCGCCTTCAACATTCGCCTGGAAAACGGCGTGGTCGCTGAAGCCCGCGTCGCCTTCGGCGGCATGGCCGCCATCCCGAAACGCGCCGCCGCCTGCGAAGCCGCGCTGCTCGGCTCCCGTTTTGACTCTTTATCCCAAGGGCAGGCCACCGTTGAACGCGCCTGCGCCGCCCTGGCCGAAGATTTCACGCCGCTCTCGGACTTCCGCGCCAGCAAGGAATACCGCCTGCTCAGCGCGCAGAACCTGCTGCGCAAATACTTCATCGAACTGCAAACACCGCACATCGAGACTCGGGTGACCGCTTATGTCTAATCATCACGCCGTAGAGAAGACCCAAGCCGAATTGGCTGAACTGTTCGCCAAGGACCTGACCACCGGTGTCGGCCGCAGCGTCAAACACGACAGCGCCGCCAAGCATGTGGCCGGTGAAGCGCAGTACATCGACGATCGCCTGGAGTTTCCGAACCAGTTGCACGTTTATGCGCGCATGTCGGACCGTGCCCACGCCCGCATCATCAGCATCGACACCGCGCCCTGCTACGCCTTCGAAGGCGTGCGCATCGCCATCACCCACGAAGACGTACCGGGCCTGAAAGACATCGGTCCGTTGCTGCCGGGCGATCCGCTGCTGGCCATCGATACCGTGCAATTCGTCGGTCAACCGGTGCTCGCCGTGGCGGCGAAAGACCTGGAAACCGCGCGCAAGGCGGCCATGGCCGCAATCATCGAATACGAAGACCTCGAGCCGGTGCTGGACGTGGTCGAAGCCCTGCGCAAACGCCACTTCGTACTGGACAGCCATACCCATAAACGTGGGGATTCGGTCACGGCGCTGGCCACTGCCGAGCATCGCATCCAGGGCACGCTGCACATCGGCGGCCAGGAACACTTCTACCTGGAAACCCAGATCTCTTCGGTGATGCCGACCGAAGATGGCGGCATGATCGTCTACTGCTCCACGCAGAACCCCACCGAAGTGCAGAAACTGGTGGCCGAAGTGCTGGACGTGTCGATGAACAAGATCGTCGTCGACATGCGCCGCATGGGCGGTGGTTTCGGCGGCAAGGAAACCCAGGCCGCCAGCCCGGCGTGCCTGTGCGCGGTGATCGCGCACCTGACCGGCCAGCCGACCAAGATGCGTCTGCCGCGGGTCGAAGACATGCTGATGACCGGCAAGCGTCACCCGTTCTACGTCGAGTATGACGTCGGCTTCGACAGCACCGGGCGCCTGCACGGCATCAACCTGGAACTGGCCGGCAACTGCGGCTGCTCGCCTGACCTGTCGGCGTCGATCGTCGACCGCGCGATGTTCCACTCGGACAACTCTTACTACCTGGGCGATGCGACCATCAACGGTCACCGTTGCAAGACCAACACCGCGTCGAACACCGCCTACCGTGGTTTCGGCGGCCCGCAAGGCATGGTCGCCATCGAAGAAGTGATGGACGCCATCTCTCGCCATCTGGCCCTGGATCCGCTGGCGGTGCGCAAGGCCAACTACTACGGCAAGACCGAGCGCAACGTCACCCACTACTACCAGACCGTCGAGCACAACATGCTCGAAGAGATGACCGCCGAACTGGAAGAAAGCAGCCAGTACGCCGAGCGCCGCGAAGCGATCCGTCGCTACAACGCCAACAGCCCGATCCTGAAAAAAGGCCTGGCGCTGACCCCGGTGAAATTCGGTATTTCCTTCACCGCCAGTTTCCTCAACCAGGCCGGTGCCCTGGTGCACGTCTACACCGACGGCAGCATCCACCTCAACCACGGCGGCACCGAAATGGGCCAGGGCCTGAACACCAAGGTCGCGCAGGTCGTGGCTGAAGTGTTCCAGGTGGAAATGGACCGCGTACAGATCACCGCGACCAACACCGACAAGGTACCGAACACCTCGCCGACCGCCGCTTCCAGCGGCGCCGACCTGAACGGCAAGGCCGCGCAGAACGCCGCCGAAACCATCAAGCAACGCCTGGTGGAATTCGCGGCTCGCCAGTACAAGGTCAGCGAAGAAGACGTGGAATTCCACAACGGCCACGTGCGCGTACGCGATCACATCCTGACCTTCGAAGCGCTGATCCAGCAGGCGTACTTCGCCCAGGTGTCGCTGTCGAGCACCGGCTTCTACAAGACTCCGAAAATCTACTATGACCGCAGCCAGGCTCGTGGCCGTCCGTTCTACTACTTCGCCTTTGGCGCGGCGTGCTGTGAAGTGCTGGTCGACACCCTGACCGGCGAATACAAGATGCTGCGCACCGACATCCTCCACGACGTCGGCGCCTCGCTGAACCCGGCCATCGACATCGGTCAGGTCGAGGGCGGTTTCATCCAGGGCATGGGCTGGCTGACCATGGAAGAGCTGGTGTGGAACAACAAGGGCAAGCTGATGACCAACGGCCCGGCCAGCTACAAGATCCCGGCCGTGGCGGACATGCCGCTGGACCTGCGGGTGAAGCTGGTGGAAAACCGCAAGAACCCGGAAGACACGGTGTTCCATTCCAAGGCCGTGGGCGAGCCGCCGTTCATGCTCGGCATCGCCTCGTGGTGTGCGATCAAGGACGCCGTGGCGAGCTTGGGCGACTACAAACATCAACCGAAAATCGATGCGCCGGCGACTCCGGAGCGGGTGTTGTGGGGCTGTGAGCAGATGCGCCAGCTGAAGGCGGCGAAGGCTGTCGAGGCCGAGACCGAGTTGGCTTCGCTCTAGACCGAGGCGCGGCCATCGCTGGCAAGCCAGCTCCCACAGTGTCTTGTGGTGTCCACAGAATTTGGATTCAACTCAAATCCTGTGGGAGCTGGCTTGCCAGCGATGAGGCCCGAACTGACAACAGAGATGTTGAGGTGAAACATGTACAACTGGATCGACGCCCTCGCCGACCTGCAAAACCGCGGTGAGCCCTGCGTGCTCGTCACCATCATCGAAGAGCTCGGCTCGACGCCGCGCAACGCCGGCTCGAAGATGGTCATCAGCGCGAACCAGGCCTTCGACACCATCGGTGGCGGGCACCTGGAATACAAGGCCATGAAGATCGCCCGCGAGATGCTCGCCAGCGGCAAGCAGGACACCCATCTGGAGCGCTTCAGCCTCGGCGCCAGCCTCGGCCAATGCTGCGGTGGCGCCACTGTTCTGTTGTTCGAACCGATGGGCCAGGTGCAGGCGCAGATTGCCGTGTTCGGCGCCGGTCATGTCGGCCGCGCCCTGGTGCCATTGCTGGCGAGCCTGCCGTGCAGGGTGCGATGGATCGATTCGCGGGAAGATGAATTTCCCGAGCAGATCCCCCATGGCGTGCGCAAGATCGTCAGCGAAGAACCTGTGGATGAAATCGACGATCTGCCCGCCGGCAGCTACTGCATCGTCATGACCCACAACCACCAGCTCGACCTCGAACTGACCGCTGCGATCCTCAAGCGCAACGACTTCGCCTACTTCGGCCTGATCGGTTCGAAGACCAAACGCGTGAAGTTCGAACACCGCCTGCGCGATCGCGGTTTCGACACCGGCGTCGTGCAACGCATGCGCTGCCCGATGGGCATCGGCGAAGTCAAAGGCAAGTTGCCTGTGGAAATCGCCATCTCCATCGCCGGCGAAATCATCGCCACCTACAACGCCAATTTCGGCCAGCAAACGTCCAGCGCCGAACCGATTGCCAAACTGCTGCCCGCCTCACGCCGCAGCCACACGTCGAAGCAAGCCGCCTCGAACTGACAAGCCAGACATTGAGAACTCACATGCCTTTGACTCGCAAAGCTTACCGCGCCGCCATCCTGCACAGCATCGCCGACCCTGCCAAAGTTGGCATCGAAGCCTCCTACGAGTATTTCGAAGACGGCTTGCTGGTTGTGGATAACGGCCAGATCAGTGCCCTGGGCCACGCCAGCGAACTGCTGCCGACCCTGCCGGCCGACATCGAGATCACCCATTATCAGGATGCACTGATCACCCCGGGCTTCATCGACACCCACATCCATTTGCCGCAAACCGGCATGGTCGGCGCCTACGGCGAGCAACTGCTGGACTGGCTCAACACCTACACGTTCCCGTGCGAAAGCCAGTTCGCCGACAAGACCCACGCCGACGAAGTCGCCGACATTTTCATCAAGGAACTGCTGCGCAACGGCACCACCACTGCGCTGGTATTCGGCAGCGTGCACCCGCAATCGGTGAACTCGTTTTTCGAAGCCGCCGAGCAGCTCGACCTGCGGATGATCGCCGGCAAGGTAATGATGGACCGCAACGCCCCGGACTACCTGACCGACACAGCCGAATCCAGCTACGTCGACAGCAAGGCACTGATCGAGCGCTGGCACGGCAAGGGTCGCCTGCACTATGCAGTGACGCCACGCTTCGCACCGACCAGCACCCCGGAACAGCTCACCCTGGCCGGCCAGTTGCTGAGCGAATACCCGGATCTGTACATGCAGACCCACATCAGCGAAAACCTCAAGGAAATCGAGTGGGTCAAGGAGCTGTTCCCGGAGCGCAAGGGCTACCTGGACGTCTACGACCACTACCAGTTGCTCGGCGAGCGCTCGGTGTTCGCCCACGGCGTGCACCTGTGCGATGACGAATGCGCGCGACTGGCAGAAACCGGTTCGGCCATCTCGTTCTGCCCGACCTCGAACTTCTTCCTCGGCAGCGGCCTGTTCAACCTGCCGATGGCCGAGAAGCACAACCTCAACGTCGGTATCGGCACCGATGTCGGCGGCGGCACCAGTTTCTCGCTGCTGCAAACCCTCAACGAAGCCTACAAGGTCATGCAACTGCAAGGTGCGCGCCTGAGCCCGTTCAAGTCGCTGTACCTGGCCACCCTCGGCGGCGCCCGCGCGCTGCGCCTGGAAGACAGGATCGGCACCCTGCAACCGGGCACCGATGCGGACTTCCTGGTGCTGGACTACAACGCCACGCCGCTGCTGAGCTATCGCCTGAAGCAGGCCAACAACATCGCCGAAACGTTGTTCGTGTTGATGACCCTGGGGGATGACCGGACTGTTCAGCAGACCTATGCGGCGGGCAACCTGGTGCATCAGCGCTAAGGTTTTCCGGGCATAAAAAATCCCCCGCACTCTACAGTCCGGGGGATTTTTACTACCTGTTCGATTGCTATCGCTGGCAAGCCAGCTCCCACAGTGATTTGTGGGGTTCACAAGATTTGCGCTCCACCGCAAATCCTGTGGGAGCGGGCTTGCCCGCGATAGGGGCGACCCGGTCTATCAGATTTTCGCCGGCGAGCGCCCTGGCTTCTTGGTCTGCAACAAATGCGAGAACACCGCATGCAGGTCATCCGAAGCACTTTCCTCATCGAGGTTGAGCTTGCTGTCGATGTGATCCATGTGGTGCATCATCAGGTTCACCGCCAGCTCGCCGTCGCGTTTCTCGATGGCGTCGATCAACTGGGTGTGCTCATCGTAGGAACAGTGGGAGCGGTTGCCGCTTTCGTACTGGGCGATGATCAGCGAGGTCTGGGACACCAGGCTGCGCTGGAAGCTGATCAACGGGGCGTTTTTCGCCGCTTCGGCCAGTTTCAAGTGGAATTCGCCCGACAGGCGGATGCCGGCACCACGGTCGCCACGGGAGAAGCTGTCGCGCTCGTCGTTGACCATCTGGCGCAATTCGGCAATCTGCTCGGCGGTCGCGTGCTGAACCGCCAGTTCAGTGATCGCTCGCTCCACCAGGCGGCGGGCCATGAACACCTGGCGGGCTTCTTCGACGCTCGGGCTGGCGACCACGGCGCCGCGATTCGGACGCAGCAAAACCACACCTTCATGGGCCAGGCGCGACAGGGCGCGGCGAATGATGGTGCGGCTGACCCCGAAAATTTCCCCCAGCGCTTCTTCGCTCAACTTGGTGCCGGGCGCCAGACGCTGTTCGAGGATGGCCTCGAAGATATGCGCGTAGACAATATCGTCCTGGGTACCGCTGCGGCCGGCTTTGCCTGCTCGCGGTTGTTTCTTTAGGGGTTGCAACTGTTCGTTCATGGGCACTCGAGTCGGAAGAACTGCGGCGAATTGACCGTGACTGTAATACGGCACAGTGGGTCGCTGGCAAGTATCGCGTAAAAAACACTGCGATTGTACACAATGCTTAGTGGCAACACGACTGTACGGCTGAATGTTGCCCCGGCTGTATCGCAACGTCCGGTTACTTTTGAGTTTAGGCTTAAACCCGAATTCCGCGATTTGCACAAGGAACACTACCGTCATGAACGACGCCACGCACACGCAGCTCCGCCCTCTGGCCGACACCTCGCCCTCGGCCATCGTCGCCGGTTTCATCGCCATGATGACCGGTTACACCAGTTCCCTGGTGCTGATGTTTCAGGCCGGGCAAGCGGCGGGCCTGAGCAGCGGGCAGATTTCTTCGTGGATCTGGGCGATTTCCATCGGCATGGCGGTATGCTCCATCGGCCTGTCCCTGCGCTATCGCACGCCGATCACCATTGCCTGGTCGACCCCCGGCGCCGCGCTGCTGATCACCAGCCTGGGCGGCGTGAGCTACGGCGAAGCCATTGGCGCCTATATCACCTGCGCGGTGCTGGTGACGATTTGCGGGCTGACCGGCAGCTTCGAACGGCTGGTGAAAAAAATCCCGGCCTCCCTGGCCGCCGCCCTGCTGGCGGGGATCCTGTTCAAGATCGGCAGCGAGATTTTCGTCGCCGCGCAACACCGCACCGCCCTGGTGCTGGGGATGTTCGTCACTTATCTGCTGGTCAAGCGCCTGTCGCCGCGTTATGCGGTGTTGGCGGCATTGCTGATCGGCACGGCATTGTCAGGTTTCATGGGCCTGCTGGATTTCAGCGGTTTCCACCTGGAAGTGGCCACGCCGGTCTGGACCACGCCGCATTTCTCCATGGCAGCGACCATCAGCATCGGCATTCCGCTGTTTGTCGTCGCCATGACCTCACAGAACATGCCCGGCATCGCCGTATTGCGCGCCGATGGCTACACGGTACCCGCCTCGCCGCTGATCACCACCACCGGCATCGCCAGCTTGCTGCTGGCACCGTTCGGCTCTCACGGCATCAACCTGGCGGCGATCAGCGCAGCGATCTGCACCGGACCGCACGCCCATGAGGATCGCAACAAGCGCTACACCGCAGCCGTCTGGTGCGGGATTTTCTACGGGATCGCCGGGGTGTTCGGCGCGACGCTCGCGGCATTGTTTGCCGCGCTGCCCAAGGAACTGGTGCTGTCGATCGCCGCACTGGCACTGTTCGGCTCGATCATCAACGGCCTGAGCATTGCCATGAGTGAAGTGAAGGAGCGTGAAGCGGCGCTGATCACCTTCATGGTCACGGCATCGGGGTTGACGCTGTTTTCCATCGGTTCGGCGTTCTGGGGGATTGTCGCGGGGGTGGTGACGCTGCTGATCCTGAACGGTGGAAGCGAGCCTGCTCGCGATGGTCGTCAACGATAACGCTGGGAACATGACACCCCGCGGTGCTCTCGGGTTCATCGCGAGCAAGCTCGCGCCTACAAAAAACGCATAAAAAAACGGCGACCTTTGGGTCGCCGTTTTTTCAACATCAAGCTACCGGATTGATCGGCTTTTCCGGGTACCAGACGTCCAGCAACGGGCTGACTTCAACGCTGGTCAGCTCGGTGCGGCCTTTGAGCCAGGCTTCAACGGCAGCGCGCTGTTCAGCGCTGACCGAGCCACGCTTCTGCAGGCAAACCAGACCGTAGTCGTCGCCGCCAACATAACCCAGACCGTTGGCTTCCATGGCTTCTTTGAGGAACGCGTCGAGGAAAGCATCAATGGCTTCATCAGCCAAATCTTCTTTGAAATCCAGGTTCAGTTCGAAACCCAGCTCTTGAAATTCATCGACGCACAGTTTTTTGCGCAGACGCTGGGAACGGTTAGTCGCCATTGGAACAATCCTCTTAAGTAATAACGGGCGGCACTTTAGCAGTTTAAGCCGCCAATTGCCTGACTCTCTGGGCCACTACCCCTACCGTCGGTAAAAAAATAGCCGATCAGACCGCCGACGCACGGCACAAGCTGCAACACCTTGGGGCATAATGCCGACACTTTCATGACCATTGAGGGAATTTATCTTCATGCCCTCATCTTTTTTCCCCTCGACTGTAGGGTTTTATTTCTGATGATCAAATCTTTGCGTCCATTGCTGTTGGCCGGTTTTCTCCTCCCCCTGGCCCTCCCCGTTTGCGCAGCTCCCATCAACACGGCGTTGACACCCAACGTTGAAAAAGCCCTGAAAGCCAGCAAGTTGCAGGACAACGCCCTGTCGCTGGTGATGATCCCGCTGACCGGCCCCGGCACCCCGACGGTGTTCAACGCAGACGTGTCGGTCAACCCGGCGTCGACCATGAAACTGGTCACCACCTACGCGGCCCTGGAAATGCTCGGCCCGAACCACCAGTGGAAAACCGAGTTCTACACCGACGGCACCTTGAGTGGCGGCATCCTCAACGGCAACCTCTACCTCAAGGGTGGCGGCGATCCGAAGCTGAACATGGAAAAACTCTGGCTGCTGATGCGTGACCTGCGTGCCAACGGCGTGACCCAGGTCACCGGCGACCTGGTGCTGGACAAGACCTTCTTCGTGCAACCGCAACTGCCGGAATTCAATGACGACGGCAACGACGAGAACAAGCCGTTCCTGGTCAAACCCGATTCGCTGCTGGTCAACCTCAAGGCACTGCGCTTCGTCGCGCGCAATGACTCGGGCAAGGTGCTGGTCTCGGTGGAGCCGCCGATTGCGAGCATCCGCATCGACAACCAGGTCAAGGCCCTCAATTCCAAGCAATGCACCGGTGGCGTGCGCTACAACCCGGTGGCCCAGGCCGATGGCACCGTGACCGTGACGGTCGGCGGTCAACTCGGTGAAGGCTGCAGCTCGCAGACCTACCTGTCGCTGCTCGACCACGCGACCTACACCGCCGGCGCGGTCCGCGCGATCTGGAAGGAACTGGGTGGCAGCATCCAGGGCAAGGATGTGCTGGCGCCAACACCGAAAGACGCCAAGGTCCTGGCCCGGGCGTTCTCGCCGGACCTGGCGGAAATCATCCGCGACATCAACAAGTACAGTAACAACACCATGGCCCAGCAGCTGTTCCTGAGCCTCGGCCAACGCTTCCGTACCGATGCCGACGGCGACGACGCCAAGGCCGCCCAGCGTGTCGTGCGTCAGTGGCTGGCGAAAAAAGGCATCACCGCGCCGCACCTGGTGATGGAGAACGGCTCCGGCCTGTCCCGCGCCGAGCGTGTCAGCGCCCGGGAAATGGCCTCGATGCTCGAAGCGGCGTGGCACAGCCCGTATGCCGCCGAATACATCAGCTCGATGCCGATCGCCGGCACCGACGGCACCATGCGCAAGCGCCTGAAGACCACGGCGATGCGCGGTGAAGCCCACGTCAAGACCGGCACCCTGAACACCGTGCGGGCGATTGCCGGTTTCAGTCGCGACATCAACGGCAACACCTGGGCGGTGGTGGCGATCCTCAACGACAAGGCCCCGTTCGGCGCCTCGTCGGTGCTCGATCAGGTGCTGCTGGACCTGTACCGCCAACCGAAAATGCCGCAGACGGCTTCGGTGTTGTAAAGCACAGCACGGTCCCTTGTAGGAGCGAGCTTGCTCGCGATGGATTCCAGAGCGCCGCGTACATTCAGTATGTCCGCGTTATCGTTATCGACCATCGTCGGAACGCCGCCCGGAGCAAGCTCGCTCCTACAGGGTCTGCGTACAACCCGGGTTAGCTCATCTCCTCCTCAACCCGATCCCTTCCCGCCTGCTTCGCCGCATACACGCCCGAATCCGCGCGCAACAGCAAGGCATCGGCCCCCTCCCCGACCCGCCAACTGGCAATGCCGAAACTGGCGGTGACCGTACCGACACCCTCAATGGGTGAACTGCGCAAGCCTTGCCACAACTGCTGGGCCAACACAAAGGCATGCTCGCCGCTGATATCCGGGCACAGCACCATGAACTCCTCACCGCCCAGGCGGCAGAACACATCGGTGCGACGCAACCGGTGGCCGATCCGTTCGCACACGGCCTGCAACACCCGGTCACCGATGGCGTGGCCATGCAGGTCATTGATCCGCTTGAAGTGGTCGATATCGAGCATGATCACCGACAGATCCCCGCCGCCACGCTCCACCCGGGCCATTTCGGTGGTCAGGCGTTCCTGGAAATAGCGGCGGTTGTGGATCCCGGTCAGCGAATCGGTAACCGACAACGCGCGCAACTCTTCTTCCACCCGCTTCATATCGGAAATGTCCGAGATATAGCCGTGCCACAGCACACCGCCACCGGGCAACTCCTCCGGCGTGGCTTCGCCGCGAACCCAACGCAAGCCACGTTGCGGCAGTTGCACGCGGTACTCCTCGCGCCAGGGGCTGAGGGTTTCGGCCGAGGCGCGGATCGAGGCGCGGACGCGGGTGGTGTCCTGAGGGTGAATGCGGGTGAAGATCGACTCGGCATTGAGCAGCAGCACGTCGGGCTCCAGCTCGTAGATCTCGCGAATGCCGTCGCTGGCGTAAATCACACTGAAGCGCCCGTCGAACTCCATCTTGAACTGATAGATGCCACCGGGCACATGGGCGCTGAGTTTCTTCAGCAGCAGGTCCCGCGCCGCAAGCGCTTCGTGGACCCGTTTGCGCTCGGTGATGTCGATGCACACCGCCAGGTGCCCGACCCACAGGCCTTGCTCATCGAGCACCGGTGTGGCGAGCATGTTGACCATCAAGTGGCTGCCATCGCCGCGCACCAGTGTCCACTCCCGCGTCTCGTGACCGCCGCCCACTTCGCCTTCGACCAGCATCGCCTGGCAGGTCGGCACCGGCTTGCCATAACGTGCGCTCAACTCTGCCGAGCGAGCGACCAGTTCGCGCGGCAGATGCAGGTTTTCCAGGGTCATGTGACCCACCACTTCGGCACTGCCATAGCCGAGCATCTGCTCGGCACCGGCGTTGAAGGTGCTGATGACGCCGCGCAGGTCGGTGGCAATGATCGCAACCTGGGTGGCGGCATTCAGCACGCCACGCAGCTGACCGTGAGTGCCGCGCAGCTCCTGCTCCCTGTCGCGCAGCTCCTGGGTGCGTTGCTCGACCAGTTTCAACGCGCGCTGGCGCTGACTGACCAGCACATACAGCAAGGCACTGAGCAGCACGCTGAGCAGACCACCCAACACCACCAGGCTGGTCACGGAAGAGTGGTTGGCTTGCAGGAACGCATCGCTGGGCTGGATATCGACTTGATAGTCATGATCGGCCATGCGCAACAGGCGCGTGGCCGACAACTCGCTGACAGCCGGCGGGTTGGGCGACTCGAAGAGCACTTCGTGCTGGTCGTCGGTCGACAGATCGAGGATGCGCACCGAGAGATAGTCACGGCTCGCTTCCGGCAGCCCGTCCGCGAGCAACTGGCGCATGCTGATCACGGCCATCACATAACCGTAGGGCTTGGTGGCGTTGTGGTCCTTTCTGTTGCGTGGTGTGACGGGGGCGACCAGCAGTACGCCTCGCGCATAAGCCGGCTCGATACTCACCAGATGCATCGGTTGCGACACCGCCATGCGGCCATGCTGATCGGCCCGTTCGAGCGTGGCACGCCGCAGCGGCTGGGCCAGCAAGTCGTAACCGAGGGGAGAACCGAGTTTGCTTTGGGTCTGGCTGTAGAGCACCGCCACGTACTCGTCGCGCTCGCCCGCCAGCTTCAGTTCGCCATCGGCATCGAGTTCGCGCAGGGTGAAGTCACTCAAGCCTTCGTCACGGGCACGGCGTTCGAACGCCGCCCGCTGCTCACCGCTGACCCGTTGCGCATAGGAATAGGCTTGGGTTCGCAGCAGCAAAGGCTGGGTATAACCGTCGAATTCCGCCCGGGACACCGAGTCGGAGTTGGCGAAAAAACGGCGCAGGCCATCGAGGCGCTGCTCCTGATCTTCGAAACGCTCTTCGATACGGCTATAACGCTCACTGGCCAGCAGTTGAAAGCGTTGCCGCAATTGATGGTGAAACAGATTCAGCGTCGACCATGCCAGCAAACCGGTGAGCACCCCGCCGACCAGCAATACCAGCAGCGCGACCAGCCAGGCCGAGACATCTTCGCTGATAAAACCCAGGATCTTTGGGCGCACGGCGTGCAACGACATAGAACGCAACTCAAAACGCCAGGTGCGGGAAAGCCCTTTGGCCGTGAGTTGAGTTATAGCTATTTGCCACTAATTTGACCAGCGTTGATCACCTGTAGGAGCGAGCCTGCTCGCGATGGTCGATAACGATAACGCGTGCTTTCTGGATACACGCGGCGCTTTCGGGTTCATCGCGAGCAAGCTCGCTCCTACAAGGGTTCACTCAGTTTTCAACGGGCCGTGATTTTCCAGGCGCGATGGATCTTGGCGTTGCGGCTGAAATCCTGATCGATGGTCTGCGCGGTGATTTCCTCGACCGCATAACGCTCGCCGAGATTGGCTTCCAGTTCGAACTTGCGGAAGTTGTTGGAGAAGTACAACACGCCACCCGGCGCCAGACGCGCCATCGCCAGGTCAATCAGTTGCACCTGGTCGCGCTGCACGTCGAACACGCCTTCCATGCGCTTGGAGTTGGAGAACGTCGGCGGGTCGATGAAGATCAGGTCGTACTCGTCACGACTGGCTTCGAGCCACGCCATCACATCGCCCTGCTCCAGGCGGTTCTTGTCGGAGAAGCCGTTCAGCGACAGGTTGCGACGCGCCCAGTCCAGGTAGGTTTTCGACAGGTCGACACTGGTGGTGCTGCGCGCGCCGCCCTTGGCCGCGTGCACACTGGCCGTTGCGGTGTAGCAGAACAGATTGAGGAAGCGCTTGCCGGCCGCCTCTTTCTGGATACGCATGCGCATTGGCCGATGGTCGAGGAACAGACCGGTATCGAGGTAGTCGGTGAGGTTCACCAGCAGCTTCACGCCACCTTCATTGACCTCGACGAACTTGCCCTGCGCCGCCTGGCGCTCGTACTGCTTGGTGCCGCTCTGACGCTCGCGGCGCTTGACCACCACGCGGCTCTTGTCGATGTTCAACGCCTGCGGAATTGCAGCAAGGGCGTCGAACATGCGTGCCGAGGCTTTTTCCGGGTCGATGGATTTCGGCGCGGCGTATTCCTGGACGTGGACCCAATCGTGATACAGGTCGATGGCCATGGAGTATTCCGGCATGTCGGCATCGTAAACCCGATAGCAGTCGATGCCTTCACGCTTGACCCACTTGCCCAAGGCCTTGAGGTTCTTTTGCAGGCGGTTGGCGAACATCTGCCCGCCTTCGCTCAGGCGCGGCTGCTCGACCACCGGAGCCGGTGCCGGCGTCGGTTTGATCGGGTTGCCGTTTTTGTTAAACTTGCGTTCCTGCGGCTCGTCCGGCGTCTGATCGTAGGCCGCTTGTTCACGCTCGACCTGACGCTGTTCCGGGGTACGACGCTCGCCGGTGACGAACTGGTCCGGCAGCACCTTGATCAGCAACAGCTTGCACGGCAAGGCGCCGTTCCAGAACGAATACTGTTTGTGGCTGCGGATGCCCATGCGCTTGCCCAGGTCCGGCGCGCCGGTGAACACCGCCGCTTCCCAGTTCAGGCAGGCCTGACGCAGGCGTTCGCCGAGGTTCTGGTAGAGATAGAGCAGGCTCGCCTCGTCGCCCAGACGCTCGCCGTACGGAGGGTTGCAGATGACCAGGCCTTTCTGGTTCTGGTCCGGACGCGGCTCGAACGTCGCGACTTCACCCTGATAGATCTTGATCCATTCGCTCAGGCCGGCACGCTCGACGTTGTTGCGGCCCGGTTGAATCAGGCGCGGGTCGGCTTCGTAACCGCGAATCCACAGCGGTGGCTTGGCCAGGCCGGCAGCGGCGCGCTCGGACGCTTCTTCGTGAAGTTTTTTCCACAACGCCGGGACGTGGCCGAGCCAGGCGGTGAAGCCCCACTGCTCGCGACGCAGGTTCGGCGCCATATCGGCGGCGATCATCGCTGCTTCTACGAGGAATGTACCCACACCGCACATCGGGTCGGCCAGTGCGCCGCCTTCGGCCGCGATGCGCGGCCAGCCGGAACGGATCAGGATGGCCGCCGCGAGGTTTTCCTTCAGCGGCGCCGCACCTTGCTGCAGGCGATAGCCGCGCTGGTGCAGGCTGTGACCGGACAGGTCGAGGGACAGAATGGCTTCGCCGCGGTCCAGGCGCAGGTGAATGCGCAGGTCCGGGTTGAGCTTGTCGATGGACGGACGGTCGCCTTGCGGAGTACGCAGCTTGTCGACGATGGCGTCCTTGACCTTCAGCGCACCGAAGTGAGTGTTGTCGATGCCCGAGCCATGCCCGCTGAATTCGACGGCCAGGGTGCCGTCATTGAGCATGTGGTCTTGCCACTCGATGTCCAGCACGCCGTGGTACAGGTCTTCGGCGTCCTTCATCGGGAAACGCTTGAGCACCAGCAGCACGCGGTTGGCCAGGCGCGACCACAGGCACAGGCGATAAGCGGTTTCCATGGTGGCCATGCCACGCACGGCAGAGGTGTGCTCCCGCGCTTCCTCAAGGCCAAGCCCGACGGCTTCCTCGATGAGCAAGCCTTCAAGGCCTTTTGGGCAAGTGAGGAAGAGTTCGAAACGATCGGACATGGGAATTCCAGAACCTTTGGCTGAGTGACCGGGCAACGCATTGCCGGTCCGGTTTTCAATCAGGCGCTTTTCTCGAAGAGCGCCCGCGTGGCACGAAGGTGTGCCGTTCCACCCCTGCTGCCCGGGTCAAATGAGCTTAGATGCAAGGACAGATAAAAAAGTTGATGCAATAAAATGACATAAGTCGACCCTTCGTCGAATAGTGCATCCCGGCAACGGGAGCCATTCTCACTAAAGGATTAAACCCATCATCAAGCGCAGGGCCGATCATACCGGGGTTTGGCTAATAAATACGCAACAAACACTCTGTTACTTATGGCCTTAGCACATGAACAGTTACTTCCTTATGACAAAACGATCATTCCCTCGATGTGACGCATTGGTTAGAACTCAACTCAGGTTGGCGCCGCAATGACGTCAACACCTTGGCTCGTCACGCCGGCAACGAGCCCCCAACGGCAGAGTTTTTCTGCCAGACCTCAATAGAGGTCGACGCGATAAATACAGTCAACAAGTGAGGGCAACACCCTATGAGAAGACTTAAGCGTGATCCGTTGGAAAGAGCATTTTTGCGCGGATATCAATATGGCGTTGGTGGCAAATCCCGTGAGCTTTGCCCATTTACTCTACCGTCGGTACGTCAAGCCTGGATCAACGGCTGGCGAGAAGGACGCGGCGACAACTGGGACGGTATGACCGGCACTGCGGGAATCCACAGACTCAACGAACTTCACGCCGTCGGCTAATTACAGGGCACAACACTCCGACACGACAATTTGATTTTGTACTGAATTAACCATGCGTGTCCCATCCGGACCGCGGGCTCCGGCCCAGGGGCTCCTTCAAGGAGCCCTTTTTTATGCCTGTCCCCTGGCAAAAAACAGTTTCTGTAGGAGTCCGGCTTGCCGGCGATGGCGATCTCAATGA
>NZ_RWIR01000054.1 GCF_009764265.1 Pseudomonas sp. PB101 | reverse complement strand
CACGCTCCCACAGGTTTGTGTTGATCGCACAATTGTGGTTCGACACAAACCTGTGGGAGCGTGGCTTGCCCGCGATGAGGCCCTATTTGATGACTACAAACTCAAGGCCCGGTTCGAAGCCTTGATGAATTCCTGCTTCAGCTCTTCAAAGCTGTGCACCGCCGGGAACTGCGGAAACTCGCGAATCACATTGTCAGGTGCATGGAACAGAATCCCCGCATCCGCCTCACCCAACATCGTGGTGTCGTTGTAGGAATCCCCCGCCGCGATCACTCGGTAGTAAAGGCTCTTGAACGCCAAAACCGACTGGCGCTTGGGATCTTTCTGACGCAATTGATAGCTCGTCACTCGACCGGAATCGTCAGTAATCAGACGATGGCAGAGCAAGGTCGGGAAGCCCAGCTGGCGCATCAGCGGCTGGGAAAACTCATAGAAGGTGTCCGACAGGATCACCACCTGGAAGCGTTCGCGCAGCCAGTCGACGAACTCGATGGCGCCGTCCAGCGGCTTGAGCGTGGCGATCACTTCCTGGATGTCGGAGAGCTTCAGGCCGTGCTCGTCGAGAATCCGCAGGCGCTGTTTCATCAGCACGTCGTAGTCGGGAATGTCCCGGGTGGTGGCCCTGAGGGATTCGATCCCGGTTTTTTCGGCGAAGGCGATCCAGATTTCCGGAACCAGCACACCTTCAAGATCCAGACAGGCAATTTCCACAAGACACTCCCATTTGTATTGATTATTGAGTCGAGCGAGCAAAAAGACTGCCGAACTCTAGCGACTCGGGCCTGCCTGCGCAACGCAGAGGATGCCCCGGCCCGTGCAGCTTTTTGTTACCATCGGCCCCATATAGAGCGCCCAGCGCCACCGACCTGTAGGAAGCCGCCCTGATGAGCCCAACGTTCGACGTCGTGGAACTCGCCACGACCTATGCCAACAAATCCGCCCAGGACATTCTGAAACTCGCGTTTGCCGAGTTCGGCGATGACCTGTGGATATCTTTCAGCGGCGCCGAGGACGTGGTGCTGGTGGACATGGCCTGGAAGCTGAACAAGAACGTCAAGGTGTTCAGCCTCGACACTGGCCGCTTGCACCCCGAGACCTACCGTTTCATCGATCAGGTGCGCGAGCACTACAAGATCGACATCGAGCTGGTGTCGCCGGACTACACCAAGCTCGAACCTTTCGTGAAGGAAAAAGGCCTGTTCAGCTTCTACAAGGACGGCCATGGCGAATGCTGCGGCATCCGCAAGATCGAACCGCTGCGCCGCAAGCTGTCCGGCGTAACGGCCTGGGCCACCGGCCAGCGTCGCGACCAGAGCCCCGGCACCCGCAGCGCTGTGGCGGTGATGGAAGTCGACAGCGCCTTCTCCACCCCGGAACGCACGCTGTACAAGTTCAACCCGCTGGCACAAATGACCAGCGAAGAGATCTGGGGCTACATTCGCATGCTGGAGCTGCCGTACAACAGCCTGCACGAGCGCGGTTTCATCAGCATCGGCTGCGAGCCCTGCACCCGCCCGGTCCTGCCGAACCAGCACGAGCGCGAAGGCCGCTGGTGGTGGGAAGAAGCGACCCAGAAAGAATGCGGGTTGCATGCCGGCAACATCATCAGCAAATCCAAAGCTTAACCCCCTGTAGGAGCGAGCCTGCTCGCGATAAACCCGAGAACGCAGCGGGGTATCTGGCACCCCGCGTTATCGTTAACGACCATCGCGAGCAGGCTCGCTCCCACAAAAAATGTGTACACAGGAATGTCACCATCGGTGCCATTTATGTGTGCACTTTATGTTTCTACGCCCCCAAAAGTTACATCCCTCCGCCCACCTGGCGTCGCCGCGTTTCTCTGAATCCCTTCCTGAAAATAAATACCTGTTCAAACGGTCAATTTATATTTCATTTTTTTCAGCAGCTTGGCGAAACGCCATAACAAAACGAAATGAACAGCGCCCGGCATAGAACCTCCGGCTGGCATGGAACTCGCTTAAGTGCATACATGTTTTGTATACAATCAACACAAAACATACACACACTTTAGATCCGCAAGCCTGAAGCGCCCTATCCCGTACAGGCTGCAGATGCCCCGTAACCAATGATATTCGCTACACCGCGACGAAGATTTGTCGAGCCACGCGCTCATGCACAGTCATCGCGGCGTCGAGCATCAGGAGCCTGCCGGAATGCGTACTAGTCTCTCAAACAACAATATCGCGCTGGATCTACCCTCCTCCCATTCCACCCACACCGCCGACAATCAGGCGCATCACGCCCCCGTCGTGCTGAGTCCGAGGCTGCATAACAAGGATCTGGCGCCAACCAAGGCCGAAGGCCGGCGCTGGGGGCGCTACAGCATCTTTGCGCTGTGGACCAACGATGTTCACAACATCGCCAACTACTCCTTCGCCATCGGCTTGTATGCGCTGGGTCTGGGTGGCTGGCAGATTCTCCTTTCGCTGGGGATCGGCGCGGCGCTGGTGTACTTCTTCATGAACCTCTCCGGCTACATGGGCCAGAAAACCGGTGTGCCGTTTCCGGTCATCAGCCGGATCAGTTTCGGCATTCACGGGGCGCAGATTCCTGCACTGATCCGCGCCGTGATCGCCATCGCCTGGTTCGGGATTCAGACGTACCTTGCGTCCGTCGTCTTTCGCGTGCTGTTGACGGCGGTCCACCCCGGCTTCGCCGACTACGACCACGACTCGATACTCGGCCTGTCGACACTGGGCTGGGTGTGTTTCGTCGCGATCTGGTTCGTGCAACTGGCGATCCTTGCCTATGGCATGGAGATGGTGCGGCGCTACGAGGCGTTTGCCGGCCCGGTGATTCTGCTGACCGTCGCCGCCCTCGCCGCCTGGATGTACTTCCAGGCCAACGCGACCATCGCCTGGTCGATCCGCGAACCGCTGACTGGCGGCGAGATGTGGCGCAACATCTTTGCCGGCGGCGCGTTGTGGCTGGCGATCTACGGCACCCTGATCCTCAACTTCTGCGACTTCGCCCGCTCTTCGCCGTGCCGCAAGACCATCAAGGTCGGCAATTTCTGGGGCCTGCCGGTGAACATCCTGGTGTTCGCCGCCATCACCGTCCTGCTCTGCGGCGCGCAGTTCCAGATCAATGGCCGGATCATCGAAAGCCCGACCGAGATCATCGCCTCGATCCCCAACACCTTCTTCCTGGTGCTCGGTTGCCTGGCGTTCCTGATCGTCACCGTGGCAGTGAACATCATGGCCAACTTCGTCGCCCCGGCGTTCGTCCTCAGCAACCTGGCGCCCAAGTACCTGACCTTCCGCCGCGCCGGCCTGATCAGCGCGACCATCGCCGTGCTGATCCTGCCGTGGAACCTCTACAACAGCCCGCTGGTGATCGTGTATTTCCTGTCCGGCCTCGGTGCCCTGCTCGGCCCGTTGTACGGCGTGATCATGGTCGACTACTGGCTGGTTCGCAAAGGCCAGGTCAACGTGCCGCAGTTGTACAGCGAAGACCCCGACGGCGTGTATTACTACAGCCGCGGCGTCAATTTGCGCGCGGTGGCGGCGTTCATTCCCGCCGCCCTGATCGCCATCGTCCTGGCCCTGGTGCCAGGGTTCCACAGCGTGTCGCCGTTCTCCTGGCTGATTGGTGCCGGCATCGCCGGGATGCTCTACCTGATCATCGCCAAACGCCAACCGCACTACGCCGATGTCAGCGGCGAAACCATCGCGGTCGACAACGTCAGTCATTGATCCCGCCGCGGCCTGACCCTGTCGGGCCGCAGAACCCTCTGCAATAAGGACTCCCCATGCGCATTCTCGTGGTCAACGTCAACACCACCGAATCCATCACCCAGGCCATCGCCCGCTCGGCGCAGGCCGTCGCATCGCCCGGCACGGAAATCGTCGGCCTCACCCCGCACTTCGGCGCCGACTCCATCGAGGGCAATTTTGAAAGTTACCTGGCGGCGATCGCGGTCATGGACCGAGTGATGTCCTACGACCAGCCTTTCGACGCGGTGATCCAGGCCGGCTACGGCGAGCACGGCCGTGAAGGCTTGCAGGAGCTGCTCAACGTGCCGGTGGTGGACATTACCGATGCCGCCGCCAGCACGGCGATGTTTCTCGGCCACGCCTACTCGGTGGTCACCACCCTCGACCGCACCGTGCCGCTGATCGAAGACCGCCTCAAGCTCTCCGGCCTCTGGGACCGTTGCGCCTCGGTCCGGGCCAGTGGTTTGGCGGTGCTGGAGCTGGAGCACGAACCGCAACGCGCTCTGGAAGCCATCGTGCATCAGGCCGAACTGGCGGTGACCCAGGACAAGGCCGAAGTGATTTGCCTGGGCTGCGGTGGCATGGCCGGGCTGGACGAGCAGATTCGCCGGCGCACCGGTGTACCGGTGGTGGACGGGGTGACGGCGGCGGTGACCATTGCCGAGTCGCTGGTGCGGCTGGGGCTGTCGACCTCGAAAGTGCGGACCTATGCAATGCCGCGGCCGAAAAACATCATTGGCTGGCCGGCTCGGTTTGCCCGATAAACCGCGTTATCGTTCATCGCGGGCAAGCCCGCTCCCACAGGGTCCAGTGCAGTCCCTGTGGGAGCGGGCTTGCCCGCGATTGGGGCACCTCGGTCTCAAGCCAGACTCAGACCGCACTGAACCGCTGCCCCAGCCCCCGCTCGGCAAACTGCTCAATGACGAATTCGACAAACGCCCGGGTCTTGCCGGGCAGCAGCTTGTGTTCGGCGTAATAGATGGAGGTGTGGCCGTCGTCGATGTACCAGTCCGGCAACACCCGCTGCAACCTGCCGGTCTCCAGGTATCCCGAGGCGAATGGCATGCTCACCAGCGCGATGCCCAGACCTTGGGCGGCGGTGACGCAGGCCGCCTCGGAATCGCTCATGGTCATCCGCGTCTTGAGCGTCAACGGGCTGTGATGCTGATTGCGATGGGTCAACTGCCAGGAGCGCACGCGACCGGTTTGCGGCGAGCGGATCAGAATCCCGTCATGGCGCTTGAGGTCATCCGGTTCGCTGATCGGCTCATGCGCCTCCAGATAAGCCTGCGAAGCCACCAGCACCCGATGCGCCGGACTCAGCTTGCGCGCAACCACGCCCTGGGGTAATTCGAAGCCACCGCCGATTGCCGCGTCGAACCCCTGCCCGATCAGGTCGACCTGGCGGTTGTCGAAATGCCAGTCCGGGTTGATCGCCGGGTATCGCCGCAGAAACTCGCCGAGCATCGGCACTATGTACAGGCAGCCAAATACCGTGCCCATGCTGACTTTCAAGGTGCCCGCCGGCTGACCTCCGGCGCTGGCGAGATTGGCCACGGCGTTCTGGATCGTGTGCAGACTGCCGCTGACTTCGCCGAGAAACAATTGCCCGGCTTCCGTCAGCGTCAGCCTGCGCGTGCTGCGCTGGAACAGTCTGACGCCCAGGCGTGCCTCGAGCTTGGCAACGCTCTTGCCCACCGCCGCCGGTGTCAGGCTCAGGCGCCGCGCAGCTTCAGCGAAGCTGCCGACCTCGGCGCTGCGTACAAAGCATTCGATACTGCTGAAGGTTTCCATAGGCGCCACTATAAACTTCTGGTTTACACAGACTATCGTAATCATGGTCTACACAGCAGGTAATCCCGAATCGATACTAGGCTCCATCAACCGGGACATCTCGCCTCGGGACTTGGAGACCGACATGACTACTCAGAACCTCAGCGGCAAAGTGGCATTGATTCAAGGTGGTTCCCGCGGCATCGGTGCAGCCATCGTCAAGCGCCTGGCCGCTGAAGGCGCGACCGTTGCCTTCACTTATGTAAGCTCGACGGCCAAGGCTGAAGAACTGCAAGACGGCATCACCGCCAAGGGCGGCAAGGCCCTGGCCATCAAGGCCGACAGCGCCGACGCCGAGGCGATCCGCGGTGCCGTGACCGCCACGGTGGAAGCCTTCGGTCGCCTGGACATCCTGGTCAACAATGCCGGTGTACTGGCCGTCGCTCCGCTGGCCGAGTTCAAGCTCGAAGATTTCGACCAGACCCTGGCCATCAACGTGCGCAGCGTGTTCATCGCCACTCAGGCCGCCGCCAAGCACATGACCGAAGGCGGTCGCATCATCAACATCGGCAGCACCAACGCCGACCGCATGCCCTTCGCCGGTGGCGGCCCCTACGCCATGAGCAAGTCGGCGCTGGTCGGCCTGACCAAAGGCCTGGCCCGTGATCTCGGCCCGCAAGGCATCACCATCAATAACGTGCAACCGGGCCCGGTCGATACCGACATGAACCCGGCCCACGGTGACTTTGCGGATAGCCTGATCCCGCTGATGGCCGTGGGCCGTTACGGCAAGGCCGAAGAGATCGCCAGCTTCGTCGCCTACCTTGTCAGCCCTGAGGCGGGCTACATCACCGGGGCCAGCCTGACCATCGACGGTGGTTTCGGCGCCTGATGCACTAAACGCAAAGCAAATGTGGGAGCGGGCTTGCTCGCTCCCACATTTTTTATCTGGCGTCAGGTCCACTCAAGCGCCGGCAAACCAAAAGCATGCGGCTCGAACGCCTTCAACGTACGAAGAATGCCGTCGGCGTGTGCGTATTTTGCGTCCGCCATTGCCGCATCCGGAATGGCGATCGCCGTCATCCCCGCCGCTTTCGCCGCGGTGACACCAAAGGGCGAATCCTCGAACACCAGGCAATCCTCGGGCGCGACGCCCAGGCGCCGTGCCGCCGTCAGGAAAATATCCGGTGCCGGCTTGGCCGCGCCGACCTCGGGGTCATCGGCAGTGACGATGAAGTCGAACAGGGCGAACCAGTCGCGGTGCAAGGTGGTTTTCTGAGCGAACGACTGGCTTGAGGAACTGGTGCCGACGGCAATGGGAATGTTGTTGGCCTTCAGATGCCGGACCAGCTCCTGTGCGCCAGGCATTGCTTGCGCTGTAGGAAAGCGCTCGCGCATCAGCGGCTCGCGGACCACCAGGAACTCTTCGGCGGTCATCGGCAGGTCCAGTGCTTCAACCACATAGCGCGCCAGATCGCCGGCACCGCGACCGATGATGTTCTGCTTGATGCTCCAGTCGAACGTTCGGCCGTAACGCGCGGCGATGATGGACGTGACTTCGGTGTAGATGCCCTCCGTGTCCAGCAACAAGCCGTCCATATCGAAAATCACGGCCTTGATCGGGCCGAATGCTTTCAGGGGTGCATTCATCGCATCTGATCCGTTTTCGCAGGCACCGGGCGGCTCGGATACGGCCGGCTGCCCGAATGGATTAAAGGATTCAGCAGCATAACGAGCGCTGCTGGCTCTGAGCAACGATGAAATCCCGATCCAGGGCGAATGGCTCTCGTGATTTAGCGAATTGACCTACGCCAAACGCTAACTTTCCTGACTTCTTTTCTTGCAGATCCTGCTCAGAGTCTCACGTCCTACATTCCGCCAAGCGAAAGTCTGCAGATGTTCGATCCCAAAAAGGCCCACGACGGCCCGGTGTCGATGGTCACCGGCGAAGTGCTACTGACCCTCACGGACGGCACGCTCGACGGGATCTTGTCATTCGACTTCACCCGCCTCTATCGCACCCGCGTCGTCGAACTCGACAGTGGCCTCGGTTTTGGCTGGCGTCACTCGCTGTGCCAGCACCTGGAATTCCACGGCGAGCAAGTGCTGTGGATCGACCCCGAAACCCGCCGCACGCCATTTCCATGGCCGACGACTGCGCGCCCGGTGATCCGCCACAGACTGACGCAGGCGGCGATTTACCTCGGCGAAGAGCCGGACGAACTGGTCATCGCACCCGCCGGCGACGCGCCACGTTTCTTTCATTTTCGCGACGGCCGACTGAGCGTGATCAGCGACGCCTGCGACAACCGTCTGACGGTACAGCGCGACAGCCTTGGGCGGATTGAGCGCCTGGACAGCGGCGCCGGCCGTGCCTTGTCGCTGCGTTACGACCTCAAGCATTTGGTGGCCGTCGACTATCAGGTGTTTCAGCGCTGCGGCCCCCAAGCGCACACCTGGCGCACCGAGCAAACACTCGCCAGCTACCGTTACGACGCCCGTCATCGCCTGATCGAGGCAACCAACGCCACGGGTGAAAGCGAACGCTACGACTACGACGAGCAGCACGTCATCCTGCAACGCCAACTGGCGGGTGGAGCGAGTTTCTTCTGGGCGTGGGAACGCTCCGGCAAGGCTGCCCGCTGCATCCATCACTGGGCTTCGTTTGCGCAGATGGACGTGCATTACGCCTGGGACGATCAAGGCTGCGTGACGGTTTACCACACCGACGGCAGCGAAGAGATCTACGTTCATGACGACCGCGCGCGACTGGTGTGCCAGGTCGGGCAGGACGGCGGTGTGCAGCACAAGGCTTACGACGATCAGAGTCGCCTGATCGCCGAACAGGACGCTCTCGGCGCCGTCACCGAATACCATTATGACGAAGCCGGTCGGCTGGTCGCGCTGCTTGCGCCGGATGAGGCGCCCGAGTTCTTCGAGTATCGCCACGGTTTCCTGCATGCTCGCACCCGCGGCCAGGCGACGTGGACCTATCAGCGCAATGCCAGGGGCGACATCACTGCCGTCACCGATCCCGACGGGCATGTCAGCCGCTACTGCTACGACCCGCAGGGACGCTTGCTGACGATCCGCTTACCTGACCTCAGCGAGCACCGGTTTGTCTGGAACGCCTTGGGGCAATTGCTCGAAGAAACCTTGCCCGATGGTGGCCGGCGCATTTTTTCCTACGATTCGCTGGGGAGGCAGATGACCCGGCAGGACGAACACGGAGCCATCACCTCGAACGAGTGGGACGCCGCAGGTCGACTGACCCGCACCACCCTGCCCACCGGGGCCTGCCGTGCCTGGCGCTACAACGCCTACGGCCAGGTCATCGCCGACACCGACGAACTGGGACGGGTCACCCGTTACGAATACGCCGACGACCTGCACCTGGTCAGCCGCCGGATCAACCCTGACGGCAGCACGCTGAAGTACCGCTATGAGCATGCGCAACTGTTGCTCACCGAGATCGAAAACGAAGTCGGCGACACTTATCGCCTGGACTACAGCCCAGGCGGATTGATCCGACAGGAGACCGCCTTCGATGGACGTCGTACCGACTACAGTTACGACCTCAACGGCCAGTTGGCGGTAAAAACTGAGTTTGGCGACGATGGCACACAGTTGGTGACCGCCTATCAGCGTGACAGCGCCGGGCGGTTACTGGTCAAAATCCTGCCCGATGGGGTCAAGGTCGAGTACCGCTACGACAACCTCGGTCGCCTGATCAGCGTCGATGATGGCCAGGACCCTGCGCTGCGGTTCGAATACGACCTTCAGGATCGACTGCTCACCGAGCATCAGGGTTGGGGAACCCTGTGTTACGACTATGACGTCTGTGGCCGGCTCAAGGGCCTGCGCCTGCCAGATGCTTGTGTCCTCGTCTACCACCGCGTCAAAGGCGGTGCCCTCACTGCCATCGACCTCAACGGCAGGCGCCTGACCAGCCATCGTTTTGTTGGCGGGCGCGAGCGGCAACGCCAACAGGGCCTGCTGCTCAGCGATTACGCCTACGATGAGCAGGGCCGTTTGCAGACCCATTCCGTCAGCCAGAAACAACGACCGCTGTACCACCGCGAATATGCCTACAGCCCCAAGGGCAACCTCTTGCAGATTGTCGACAGCCGCCACGGTGCACGCCGTTATCAATACGATGCACTCGACCGCCTGATCGGCGTACGTCACGCTCGCGACCAGTACGCAGAGAACTTCAGCCACGACCCGGCCGGCAACCTGCTGATCCATGACCGTCCCGGCCCCTGCGTGCTGCGGGGCAACCGTCTGATCCGCAATAACGACAGTCACTACGATTACGACGCCTTCGGCAACCTGATCCGCGATCGCCGTGGTACTCGGTCCCAGGTCACGCAATACACCTACGATAACCAGCACCGCCTGATCGGCGTCAGTACTGCGGACGGTAAAAGTGCCAGCTACGGCTACGACGCCTTCGGTCGACGCATCCGCAAAACCGTGGACGACTACACCACGCAATTCTTCTGGCAAGGCGACCGGCTCATCGCCGAAAGCGGCCCCGGGCACTACCGCAGCTACGTCTACGAACCCGGCAACTTGCGCCCGCTGGCGCTGCTCGATGGCAAAGGCCGGGCTGATGCCTGCCCGTTCTACTACCAACTCGACCACCTCGGCACCCCGCTGGAACTGACCACCTACAGCGGCGCCATCATCTGGACAGGCAAATACACCGCCCACGGCAAATTTCGCGGCGATGACCGCGGACGATTCGAACAGCCACTACGGTTTCAGGGGCAATACTTCGACGCCGAGACGGGTCTGCATTACAGCCGGCATCGCTACTATCATCCGGACTCAGGTCGCTACTTGACGCCGGCTCCGCTCGGGTTGGCCGGTGGGTTGAACCCGTATCGGTACAGCCGAAATCCGACGGGATGGGAAGATCCGCCGGGGTTGAACGACCCACTCAGGTCGATTCCTGCAAATTCCTGAGTAATCAAGCCCGGGCATTCTCACGGTTGCATCGAAACAGACCGCTCTGGCGAGCCATCGGCATCGGCATCTTCGCGATCTCGCGGGACTGCCTCGACATCGTCATCGCTCGGCACTTGCTCCACGCCTGCATCGTCGTCCGGCGGACGCTGGTCGCGACTCAAGGGATCGGTAGGTGACGGCAGCGGATATTCCGGAGTGTCATCATCGTCGAAAACTTTCGGATCAGTGCTCATATCGCACCTCTCATTTGATCTGAAGTGCAGGACGGGACGATGGCCGCGCTTGTCCAGAGAGACAAGCGCTCAATCAGTCTTCGTCCTCTTCCTCGTCTTCAAACTCAATATTGCCCACATCGCCCGCGTCATCGGCATCGTTAAGCGGCACTGTCGCGTCATCCATCAGCGACCCGGGGTCTTCATTGCCCGGATCGTTGATGAACGGCAGCCCGCTCGGGCCTTTTTCTTCCTTGCCTTCAGTTTCCGGAGTCATGGAATGCCTCGCTCAATCAGTGATGCTTTTTGTGGTGTTTGTTCGAGTGTTTATGCCCGCCACCGGAATGGGAGCCGCCACTGCCATCCCCCAGGTCATTGCCGATCGCACCGCCGGCCGCACCGCCAACACCTGCGCCGATGGCCGATCCGGTCGAGCCGCCAAGACTGTTGCCGAGCAGCGATCCGCCCGCCGCGCCCAAGCCGCCGCCTACGGCCGCTTCAGTGCGATTGCGCTTGGGCGCGGCAATGGCACCGCCGGCCGCGCCGCCGACACCCGCGCCGACCGCTGCACCCGTACTGCCACCGACCTGACCGCCGACAACGTTGCCCAGCACCCCACCCAGACCACTGCCCACTGCGGCATCGCCATTGCCTCCTGCCAGCGCTGCCTGAGAGACCAGCAATCCAAAAACAATCGCAGGCAACATCAATCGTCGAGCTACGTTTTGCTTGCCGCCGGTTTCCGTGTTCATGGCACGCCTCGCTTTCTTCAAGGGTATGGAAGATTTGAGCCGCGGCGGCGTGAAACGTTCATATATGAAAAAGCCCGGCATAAGCCGGGCTCTTTTCATATCTGGATCAGCATCAGTGACGCTTGTGACCCTTGGCCAGGTTGCTGCCTACGCCGCCGCCCAATGCACCGCCCAGGCCTGCACCGATGGTGGAACCGGACTTGCCACCCAGGCTGTTACCGATCACCGAACCACCGGCCGCACCGACACCACCACCAATGGCTGCGCTGGTGCGATGACCCTTCTTGGCGGCAACCGCGCTGCCCGCCGCGCCAGCGACGCCCGCACCAATCGCTGCGCCCGTGCTGCCGCCCATCTTCTGGCCGACAACGTTACCCAATGCGCCGCCCAGGCCACCGCCCAGCGCGGCAGTGCCGTCGCCAGCCATTGCACCTTGAGCAACCAGAAGCCCCAGAACCAGAGCGGGCAGTGATAAACGCATGACAAAAACCTCAAAAATAGGGGGTACACAAAAAAAGGGGGGCGAGATTGAATGCTGTTGCGCGGACAACTTCGCGATTGGCGACGGTTGGACAGCATTTATGCAAAAGGTTTTATCGCGGACAAAAAAAAGCCCGCTGGGGAAACGGGCCAGATGTTGCTTTCTAACGGATGAGTCGAGCCTACGCAGGGTGTTGTGAAAAGTTTGTGAAAGATCAGGCCCTTGAAAATCCTGTTACAGACATGAAAAACCCCGTTCAAAGACGGGGTTTGCCAGCGTTCGTTCACTTCCTGACCGGCGCTGTCACCTTGGGCAGGAATTTGCCCTTCAGTACCCGGCACGCCCTGGTCTTGATCTTGTCGACCTCTGTCTGGTCTTCGCCGAAACTGGCCACATACTGGGTCTGGCCACACCGCACACTGTTGTTGATCGGAAACTCTGCACCATCGTCTTCGATATACGGATCAGCCATCTCTTCACCCCTTTTCAAGAAGCGCGATCGACACCGGCAAGCCCTTTGCCTGAAAGAATATCGATCGCCAAGGTTTTTGAGACTAGCCGGTCACTAACGGACTTGCCGTTCGGACTCTTCCATGACCGACGAATGGCGGCGCACGTTCAGCGCAACTTGACCGCAGTCCCGGTGACAAACACCACGACCATCCCGCCCTTGCCAGCCGGCATGCTGATCTCGTAATCGAGCCCCACCACCGCGTCCGCCTGAAGCGCCCGCGCCCGCTCCTTGATTTCATCGGTGGCCTGAATGCGTGCTTCCTGCAACGCTCGCTCCAGCGTCTGGGAGCGCCCGCCGAAAAAGTCGCGCATCCCGGCAAACACGTCGCGAACGACGTTGATCCCCTGCACCGACTCGGCGCTGACGATGTCCAGGTAAGCCGTAATTTGCCGGCCTTCAATGGAATGGGTTGTGGTGGTGATCATTGCTGTTTGTTCCTGTTCAGAAGATCAGCCAGCGTATCAAAGACCGGCACCGTCACGCTTATTCTGCCGGCGGCATGATCAAATCTGGCGCGGCCAATGCCGGAGTGCCCTGCTGCTATGCTGAAACATCGGTTCCCTGCACTGGAGACCAGCAGCATGGCAGCAGAAGGCAATCATTCCCCGATCCCTTTCAAGGTGCTGGCCTACGTGGCCGCAGGCTTCCTTATTGCCTTGATAATTGCCACAAAGTTGCTCGACACCTACTTCGACATGACGTTGCTGGCAGATACCAAGACCTGGTTGCTGGGTGCGTGGAGCTGGCTGGGTTTGGAAACGCCAGTACCGAATTGGTCACTTCTGCTGATTTTCGTGGCTTTGGTCATTGCCTTGGCTGTAGCGATTTACTTCTACCGCACCACTGATGGCGTTTACGGCGAGCTACATGAGATAGAGCGAAAGATCTACAAGAACAACAACCCTCAGTTTCCACAACTGACAGACAACCAAACGCTGCTGATGGAAGCCTTGGCCTATCACGCAAACTTCAGAAAAATTGCAAACCTGGACTCCATTTGCAAACTTGTCTCACTGAGCAAAGTGGAAGTGGAAGACGGCCTGAAGCAACTCCAGGTTAAACACCTGGTGATGCAAAAAGTGACCCGGGGTACGTTCGGCGCTACCACTTTTGAACTGACCCTGGCAGGCAAGGACTATGCGTTGGAGCGACTTGATCTGACGTAGCAGAGTCACTCGCAAGTGGCGGGATATCAGGAGTAGTACAGCCGAAAAAGAAAAACCCCCGCAAACCATAAGTTTGCGGGGGTCTTCAGAATGTGGCGGTGAAGGAGAGATTCGAACTCTCGATACAGTTTCCTGTATACACACTTTCCAGGCGTGCTCCTTAAGCCACTCGGACACTTCACCGTATCTCTTCAAACATGTTCTGTCTGTCGAGGCGCGCTAATGTAGTCGAAAGCTTTTCCGATGGCAAACATTTTTTTCAGAATTTTCATGCGGTTAACGCGATTCGGCGTTTGCGCTCGTTCCGGGCCATGGCAAACCGGCCAATCTTCGGCTTCGCGCGCTCTTCTATATAGAGGGGAATGCGCAGCAGGCATGGCGGGCTACGCGTGGCGGGCAGGCAAAGGGTGACTGGCGGGTCAGTCACGGCGCTTTACCTGGCCTGCGGCGGTGGGTAACGTCTGCCCAACTTTAATGAAAGGAATAGCGTCATGAGTGAGTTGATTTCCTACCATCTCGAAGACGGTATCGCGACCCTGACCTTGAGCAATGGCAAGGTCAATGCCATCTCCCCGGATGTGATTGCCGCGTTCAACGCTGCGCTGGATCAGGCAGTGACTGATCGTGCGGTGGTGATCATTACCGGCCAGCCAGGCATTCTGTCCGGCGGTTATGACCTGAAGGTGATGACGTCCGGTCCTAAAGAAGCCGTGGCGCTGGTGACCTCCGGCTCGACCCTGGCCCGTCGCCTGTTGTCGCACCCTTTCCCGGTGATCGTTGCATGCCCGGGACACGCGGTGGCCAAGGGCGCATTCCTGTTGTTGTCGGCCGACTATCGCATCGGTGTGGACGGTCCGTTCAGCATCGGCCTCAACGAAGTGCAGATCGGCATGACCATGCACCACGCAGGCATCGAGATCGCCCGTGATCGCCTGAACAAGGTGGCGCTTCAGCGTTCGGTGGTCAACGGTGAGATGTTCAACCCACAAGGCGCCGTGACAGCCGGCTTCCTTGATGTCGTGGTGGCGGCTGACGAACTGCAGGGCGCGGCACTGGCGGCCGCTCGCCAGTTGAAGAAGATCAACATGACCGCGCACAAGAACACCAAGTTGAAAGTGCGCAAAGCGCTGCTGGAGGCTCTGGACAACGCAATCATCCAGGACCAGGAACATTTGGGTTAAGCCCGGATCTGCTGCAATGAAAAGCCCGACCGTCGTGTCGGGCTTTTTCATTCAGATCCAGTGTTGAACGCCTGTGACCGCTCTAGATCGCATCTGACCAATGAGTCGGAAACATCAGCTCAAACATCGGCTATCTCCCGCTTCCCCGGGAGCAATTGCCGAAAACAGTGCACATCCGTACACTGCGCCACCTTTTGTCCCGGTGGGGCCTGTAAATGCTGTTTTTGTTGCGTATGTCATTGATGGGCTTGCACTTTATCGTGGCGGGTGTGCTGGGTGTGATTCTCGGCCTGTGCCGGCCCTTCAACCCGGACAACAGCCGTCTGTGCGCACGCCTGTACGCATGGCCGGCCATGCGTATCTTGCGTTTGCGGGTGAAGGCCGACGTCGGGCCGTTGATGGATAAACCTGACAGCTGCGTGATCATCGCCAATCATCAGTCCAACTACGATCTGTTTGTGTTTGGCAACGTGGTGCCACGCCGTACCGTGTGCATCGGCAAAAAGAGCCTGAAATGGGTGCCGCTGTTCGGGCAACTGTTCTGGCTGGCCGGCAACGTACTGATCGACCGCGGCAATGCGCACAAGGCGCGCCAGTCGATGCTGACCACCACCCACACCCTGCAGAACAAGGACACCTCGATCTGGGTTTTCCCGGAAGGTACGCGCAACCTGGGTGAGGACTTGCTGCCCTTCAAGAAAGGCGCCTTCCAGATGGCCATTGCCGCCGGAGTGCCGATCGTGCCGGTGTGTGTCAGCAGTTACGTCAAACACATGCGATTGAACCGCTGGCGCAGCGGGAACATCCTGATTCGCTCGTTGCCGGCGATTCCCACCGCCGGATTGAGCCTGGACGACATGCCCCTGCTGATTGCCCGGTGCCGCGAGCAGATGCGTGAATGCATCGAGTCGATGGACCGGCAACTGCAAGCCGCCTGAACAAAAAACCCGCCTGGTGCGGGTTTTCTTTTGCCTGGAGACTTTACCTGCGAACTCGGCAGATTTAACTGACTCTCAAACACTTGCGAGGCTAAGCTGGTCGACACTGCCGTAACATTTGTTGCCAATTGAAATCTGCCAAGAAGAAGTGAACCACCATCATGGGTAGAGTTGTTGCTGCTGCGGTTTATAGCGCCGGTAAGAAAGTCACCAATATCACCCTCGACGAAGGCGCAGCCTGGGCGGCCAAGCCCGGCCACTTTGTCTGGATCGGCCTCGAAGAGCCGAACGCCGAGGAACTCTACAACCTGCAACGCCAGTTCAACCTGCATGAACTGGCCATTGAAGACGCGCTGGAAAAGCACAGCCGGCCGAAGCTGGAAACCTTCGGCGATGCGCTGTTCATCGTGACGTATTCGCCCATCAGGGAAGACGGCAAGCTCAAGTTCATCGAGACGCATATCTTTGCCGGCAATGGCTACATCATTACCGCCCGCAACGGCCACTCGGCGTCCTACGCCTACGTCCGACAACGCTGTGAGGCGCGTCCGCTGTTGCTTGAGCACGGGGAAGATTTCGTACTCTATGCCATCCTCGATTTCGTCATTGAAAACTACCAGCCGATGGGCGAGGCGATCCACGCCGAGATCGATGAGCTGGAACGCAACGTGATGTGCAGCGCGCTGAATGAGCGCGACATTCAAAAGCTTCACAGTCTGCGTCGCGATGTGTTGCGTTTGCGTCGGTTTGCCGCGCCGATGGTGGAAATCGGTGAAGAACTGCAAAAGTTGAGCTTCCCGTTCATCGACAAAAACATGCGCCCGTACTTTCGCGACGTGCAGATCCATGTAACGCGGCAGATGGAAGACCTGACGACCCTGGCGGATATTGCCAGCCAGACGATTGAGGTCGGGGTGCTGCTGGAGGCCTCGCGCCAGAGCGTGGTGCAACGCAAGTTTGCAGCCTGGGCGGCGATTCTGGCCTTCCCGACGGCGGTGGCGGGGATTTACGGGATGAACTTCCAGAACATGCCGGAGTTGACCTGGCACTACGGCTATTTCGGGGTGCTGGGGTTCATTGCGGTGGGATGCGTGGGGTTGTGGGCGAGTTTCAAGAAGTCCGGGTGGTTGTAAACGCTCAAGGGCGCCGCTGTGTGCCTGGTTCTACGCGTTATCGTTCACGACCTTCGCGAGCAGGCTCGCTCCTACAGTGGATCCTCGGGGATCAATGTAGGAGCTGGCTTGCCAGCGAAGCTTTTGCTTCAAGTCGTTTGAGGCTTGTGCGCAACAAACCGCATCATCCACTCGGCCACCGTCGCGCCGTGGTGCTCGTGTTCGAGGCTCGAAATGCCTTTTGAGTAGATATGCTGGCCCAGCGCCTCCTGGCGAATGTCCAACAGGGCACGGGAGTAGTCGTGGATGAATTCCGGATGCCCCTGGAAGCACAGCACCTGATCGTTGATGTGGTAGGCGGCATACGGGCAGAAATCGCTGGAAGCGATGACCGTGGCGTTCTCCGGCAGCGACGTGACCTGGTCCTGGTGGCTGATCAACAACGTCAGCTCTTCACGTACCGGACTCATCCATGGCGCCTTGGCGGCCATTTTGTAATTGTGCGTACCGACACCCCAGCCCTGGGTCGCACGCTCGCTCTTGCCACCGAGCAGCAATGCCAGCAACTGATGGCCGAAGCACACGCCCAGCAGCTTGTCGCCGCGCTCGTAGCGGGTCAGCAGGTATTTCCTGAGGGTTTCGATCCACGGGTCGGTGCCGAAGGAGTCGGCCTTGCTGCCCGTTACCAGGTAGGCGTCGAATGTCAGGTCGTCGCTTGGGTATTCACCCTGCACCACGTTGTAGACCGTGAACTCGGCGGCAATCGGCTGCTGCGAAAACAGGTGTTTGAACATCTGCCCGTAGCCCTGATATTGGTCAACCAATTCCGGACGCAGGTGGTCGGTTTCCAGAATGCAGATGCGTAACGACATAAAAAATACCTGACACGTGATGGGAATAATGCACACCCCAGAGCCTGCCCTGAAACACCGTCACAAGGCAAGCCCGGAAATGCATCATCACGCCCTTAGAAGGCCTCCCCTTTCGCGGCCTTCTCCAGCAGCAAGGCCGGTGGCGCGAACCGCTCGCCATACTGCCTGGCCAGGTACTGGGCGCGGGCGACAAAGTCCTCCACGCCGTACTGGTTGATGAACTGCAGCGCACCGCCGGTCCAGGCGGCGAAACCGATGCCGAAGATCGAGCCGATGTTGGCGTCCGCCGTCGAGGTCAACACGCCCTCCTCCACACAGCGCACGGTTTCGATGGCCTGCACGAACAGCAGGCGATCACGTACATCCTTGGGCGAAATCTGCCCGTCGGCTTTCTCGAAACGTGCCTTCAGCTCAGGCCACAGATGTTTCTGGGCGCCCGCCGGATACTCGTAGAAACCGCCACCGGCAGCCTTGCCCGGGCGCTTGAACTCATTGAGCAGCAGGTCGATCACCGCGAACGCAGGGTGCTCCGTCAGCGGTTTGCCTTCTGCTTGCAGGTCTTTGGCCGTTTGCTGGCGGATATGGTTCATCAGGCTGAGGGAAACTTCGTCAGAGATCGCCAGCGGTCCTACAGGCATGCCGGCCTTGCGCGCTTCGGTCTCGATCATCGCCGCGCTGACGCCCTCGCCCAGCATGGCAATGCCTTCGTTGGTGAAGGTACCGAACACCCGCGAGGTGAAGAAGCCGCGGCTGTCATTGACGACGATCGGGGTTTTCTTGATTTGCAGGACGTAATCGAAGCCGCGGGCCAGGGTTTCGTCGCTGGTATTGGCGCCCTTGATGATTTCCACCAGCGGCATTTTTTCCACGGGGCTGAAAAAATGCAGGCCGATGAACTTGCTCTGGTCGGGCACCGCGCACGCCAGGCCGCTGATCGGCAAGGTCGAGGTGTTGGAGGCGATCACCGCGTCCGGGCCGACAACTTTCTGTGCAGCCAACGAGACCCTGGCCTTCAACTCACGATCCTCGAACACGGCCTCGATGATCAGGTCGCAACCGGCGAGATCGGCATCGCTTTCAGTGGGTTGAATGCGCGCCAGCACGCTATCGCGTTGCTCGATGCTCATTTGTCCGCGAGCGACTTTCTTGTCCAGCAGCGCCGCCGAATGTGCCTTGCCCTTCTCGGCGGCGGCGAGGTTGATGTCCTTGAGCACCACATCGATGCCGGCCGACGCGCTGACAAACGCAATGCCGGCACCCATCATCCCGGCGCCGAGCACCCCGACCTTGCGCGTGACATACGGCGCAAAGCCTTGAGGCCGCGAGCCGCCAGCGTTGATTTCGTTGAGCTGGAACCAGAACGTGCCGATCAGGTTCTTCGCGACCTGACCCGTGGTCAGTTCGGTGAAGTAGCGGGTTTCGATCAGGTGCGCCGTGTCGAAATCCACTTGGGCGCCCTCGACCGCCGCGCAGAGGATCTTCTCCGGCGCGGGCATCGTGCACTGGGTTTTGCTGCGCAGGATAGAGGGTGCAATCGCCAGCATCTGCGCGACTTTCGGACTTGACGGCGTACCGCCCGGAATCTGGTAACCCTTCACGTCCCAGCGCTGCACCGCCACCGGGTTGGCCAGGATCCACTCCCGTGCCTTGGCCAGAAGGTCTTCGCGATCGCTCGCCAACGCGTCGATCAATCCGGCCTGCAATGCCTGCAGCGGGCGGACTTTCTTGCCTTCGAGCAGGTACGGCAGGGCTTTTTCGATCCCGAGCATGCGCACCATGCGCACCACGCCACCACCGCCTGGCAGCAGGCCGAGGGTGACTTCCGGCAGGCCGAGCTGCACCGATGGATTATCCAGCGCCACGCGATAATGGCAGGCCAGGCAGATTTCCCAGCCGCCGCCCAGTGCTGCGCCGTTGATCGCCGCGACCACCGGCTTGCCAAGGGTTTCCAGGGTGCGCAACTGTGCCTTGAGGGTCAGCACCATGTCGTAGAAGGCTTTGGCTTCGGGTTTGCCGACCTTGATCAATTCATTGAGGTCGCCGCCAGCGAAGAACGTCTTCTTGGCCGAGGTGATGATCACGCCGGCGATGCTGTCCTTCTCGGCCACCAGGCGCGCAACGCAGTCAGCCATGGCCTCGCGGTACACCGCGTTCATGGTGTTGGCGCTCTGGCCCGGCATGTCGATGGTCAGGACAACGATCTGGTCCTGGCCTTTTTCGTAACGAATGGCTTCGCTCATATCTAGGTTCCTTGAAATCCGCGCTCAGAGGCGTTCGATGATGGTGGCAATGCCCATGCCGCCGCCGACACACAGGGTCGCGAGGCCATAACGCAGGCGCCGGGCTTCCAGCTCATCGAGCAGCGTGCCGAGAATGGCGCAGCCCGTGGCGCCCAGCGGGTGCCCCATGGCGATGGAACCACCGTTGACATTGACCTTGTCCGGGTCGACGGCCATGTCCTTGATGAATTTCAACACCACGGATGCGAATGCCTCGTTGACCTCGAACAGATCGATGTCTTCGACCCGCAGCCCGGCCTTGGCCAACGCCTTGCGGGTCGCCGGCGCGGGGCCTGTGAGCATGATGGTCGGATCGGTGCTGGTGACCGCCGTGGCGACAATCCGCGCCCGCGGCTGCAGGCCCAGCGCCCGGCCCTTGGCTTCGGAACCGATGAGCATCAGCGCCGCGCCATCGACGATCCCAGAGCTGTTGCCGGGGGTGTGCACATGATTGATCCGCTCGACATGGCTGTAGACCCGCAGCGCGGTGGCATCGAAGCCCATCTGCCCCATCATCTCGAAACTCGGCTTGAGCTTGCCCAGGCCTTCCAGGGTCGATTCGGCGCGGATGAATTCATCGTGATCGAGCAGGATGATGCCGTTCTGGTCCTGCACCGGCACCAGCGACTTGTTGAACGAGCCATCGGCCCGTGCCCGCGCAGCCTTTTGCTGGGAATGCAGCGCGTAGGCATCGACGTCCTGGCGGCTGAAGCCTTCAAGGGTGGCGATCAGGTCGGCGCCCACGCCTTGCGGAGTGAAATGGCTGTGCAGGTTGGTTTGCGGGTCCAGCGCCCAGGCTCCGCCATCGCTGCCCATCGGCACCCGGGACATCGACTCGACGCCGCCGACCACCACCAGGTCCTCGTAACCGGAGCGTACTTTCATCGCGCCGAGGTTGACCGCTTCCAGCCCCGAGGCACAGAAACGGTTGATCTGTACCCCCGCCACACTGACATCCCAATCGGCCACCTGCGCGGCGGTCTTGGCGATGTCCGAGCCTTGATCACCGATCGGCGTCACGCAACCGAGCACCACGTCATCGACCTGGCTGGTATCCAGCGCCGTGCGCTGTTGAAGCGCCGTGAGCAGACCGGCTACCAGGTTCACCGGCTTGACACTGTGCAAGGCGCCATCGGCCTTGCCTTTGCCACGGGGCGTGCGTAACGCGTCGAAAATCAATGCTTGGGTCATGACGTCCTCGAACCGCAGTGCAGGAGAGTAAAAACACAGTGCCCACTCTTGGCCCGAGCCGCGTTTGATTCAATGACCGCAGCGCTCACAGACGTTGACGCACACGCTCAGACGGACGGTAGTCAGCTACCGGTTTGACCGATTCAGCACACCAAGCTGTCTAGCCAAAGGGCGGCAAAGAAGCTGGCAATAGGCCTCATGCCTTTTTTAAAGCAAATCGCAAGGACACCATACGAAATGGATCTAAACCAAGCGCAGCGCGGGCTCTAAGGTGAACTTGTACGAAGTTGTCGTCGGGTTTTGCCGAGGCGCTCGTCACTACAGGAAGTGCAACGCGCTGCCGACATGGAGCTATGCAGGCAGGCATCAGGAAATAACAAAAAAGGCGGTCAAGCCATGTTCAAACAATCGAAAGTACGTCAAGCCGGGCTCATTCTTTTCGCCACCACGCTGTTGTTGATATTGCCGAACCTGACCAAGGTCATCGGCTAGTCGCGTCTAAAAGATACGGCGTCACAGTTTTTGAATTGCCACTCTCAAAATGTGACTGGCCCGCTACCCGGGCCAGCGTGGCTGTGCCAACCTTGATGGCACTTCCACGACATGGACGGCGATCACTTGAAAATGCTCATTCTGCTCGGGGCCCTGCTATTCGGCTCGCCCCTCTATGCCGCACAGCTGAACCTGGAGCTGGGCGCGAACAGTCGCACCTGGCAGACCGAGGAATTGCTCAAGCACCCTCAGGTGCAAACCATCAGCATCAGCAACGACGTTTCCTACAAACGGGACATGAGCTACCGCGCCGTGCCCCTGTCCGCACTGCTGACCGGTATCAAGCCTGACGACCACCTGCAAGCCGTGGCCCTGGATGGCTTTGCCGCCGAAATGGCCGCTGCGCCGCTGCTCAATACCCGGGGTGCACGGGCATGGCTGGCGATTGAAGACCCGGCCAAACCCTGGCCACCGCTGTCCGCCGACAAGCCGGGGGCCGGGCCGTTCTATCTGGTCTGGACCGATCCGCAGGCCGGCAACATCAGCCCCGAACAATGGCCGTTCCAGGTGGCGAGCATCAAGCGCCTGGCGCCGGTGGCCGAGCGCTTTCCCGCCCTGCTGCCCGATCCGGCCCTGAAGGCGGATGATCCGGTGAACAAGGGGTTTGCCTTGTTCCAGAAGAACTGCCTGGCGTGCCATCGACTCAATGGCGCCGGGGACGCGCAGTTCGGGCCGGACCTGAATATTCCGTACAACCCGACCGAGTATTTCGGTGCGGATTTCCTCAAGCGCTACATTCGCGATCCACAGAGTTTGCGCCAGTGGCCGCAGGCGAAGATGCCCGGGTTTTCAGCCGAGGTGTTGCCGGATGGGGATCTGGGGATGCTGGTGGGGTATTTGCAGCATATGGTTGGGCGCAAGGTCATTTCAGCGAGCAAACCCTGATGAACCACGCCCTGTAGGAGCCCGGCTTGCCGGCGATAGCGTCCTTGAGAGCGCCATCGCCGG
>NZ_RWIR01000053.1 GCF_009764265.1 Pseudomonas sp. PB101 | reverse complement strand
CCCTGCAGACATCGTTCAAGATCCCCACCAACGGCAAGCCCAGCCCGTTGTTCGGGGCCTTGCCGTACACGCAACAACTGCTGCTGTTCGAAGAATTCGGCACGGAAAAACTCGACCCGACACTGCCCGCGCCGCCGCTGACCTTCCCGCCTCCGATCATCGGCCCGGCGCCCACGCAGGACCCGAACAGCATCGCCCGCAGCGGCCCTTCGGCCGCGGCGCTGGAAGCCTTCATGCGCCAGCCGGGGCTGTATCCGTTCCCCTCGCAGTATTCCAATGTGCTGGACCGCAACCCGTGGAAGGCGCAGGTCGAAGCCTTCCTCAACCGCCATCCGGTCGGCTCGCCGGCTGAAGGTCGTCCACCGGGAAAAGGCTGGTCGCACCAGCGCTGGAACGAGTTCTACCCACAGGTCGCCTTCAAGACCGCGCAGGCGGGCGCCAAGCTCAACGGCGGCATGCGCGACCGCCGCCAGTTGCACAACTACGCCGTCGGCGAGTTCGGACCGGGCGGGCTGTACAACCAGACTTCGGACACGCCGATCATTGCCGGTACCACCAAGGGCATCGACACGCGTTTTCACCCCAACATGCCGATCCAGAACCACAAGGCACTCTGGACCTTCGACGGCACCTTTCCACCAAAACTGTTGATGGTGCGTTACGGTCAGGGCGTGCTGATGCGGCACTACAACGCCCTGCCGATCGATCCGGCGGCCAACATGGGCTTTGGCCTGCACACCCTCAGCACCCACGAACACAACGGCCACACCCCGGCCGAAAGCGACGGTTATGCCAATGCGTTTTTCTTTCCGGGGCAGTACTACGACTATCGCTGGCCGATCCAGTTGGCCGGCTACGACAGCATCAATACCAATGCCCAGGATGCACGCGCGGCGTTCCCTTGCGCACCGGGTGAAACCCTGTATGTCAACGACGCCACGCCGGGCATGAAGACCTGCAACAACGGCACCATCAAGATCCGTGGCGACTGGCGCGAAACCATGAGCACCCATTGGTTTCACGACCACATGCTCGATTTCACCGCGCAGAATGTCTACAAAGGCAACGCGACGATGATGAACTACTACAGCGCCATGGACCGTGGCAACGAAGCGCTGCAGGACGGCGTCAACCTGCGCCTGCCCAGCGGTTCGGCGCTGCCCTGGGGCAACCGCGACTATGACGTCAACCTGATGATCGCCGACAAGGCCTGGGATGCCAACGGCCAACTGTGGTTCAACCCGTTCAATACTGACGGCTTCCTCGGCGACCAGATCCTGGTCAACTGGCAGTACCAGCCGCGCCTCAACGTGCGGGCGCGCAGCTATCGGTTCCGCATCCTCAATGGCTCGGTGTCGCGCTTCTTCAGGATCGCGCTGGTGCGTGAAATCGCCGGCACCAGTGGCGAGTTCCCCGGTCCGGCGGGTTCCGGCCTGTCCTACACCCGCGTGCCGTTCCACATGATCGCCAACGACGGCAACCTCATGGAACACGCCGTGCCGTTCGACGGCAGCATGGACCTGGACGCCGACGGCGATGTGCAGGACCACAACGCCATCCTGCCCACCCAGGGCATTGCCGAGCGCTTCGACATCATCGTCAACTTCTCCAAATACGGGATCCGGACCGGCGACAAGCTGTACTTCGTCAACCTGATGGAACACCAGAGCGGCAAGGGGCCGGAGAGTATTCCGCTGAGCCTGGCCGACGTGTTGTCCGGCAAGTACAAAGCGGTGCTCAAACTCGGCAGCAAGGGGCTGGAATGGGACCTGGGCGACCCGACGGTGGGCAAGTTCATGCAGATGGTGGTGCAGCCTTATGCCGGCCAGGACGTGGCCATGAACCCCGCTGACTACGAACCCGCCAAACCGGGTAAACCGGTGGGCAAGGTGATGATCCCGCTGACGATCAACCGCGACGATCCAGCGATGCAGGCCAAGCTGCAGCAGGCGCGGCATCGCGAGTTCATCTTCGGCCGCTCGGACGGTACCGACGAAGAACCCTGGACGATCAAGACCGACGGTGGTTTCGGCGAACGCGCCGACCTGCGCCGGATCAGCGCCGCGCCGCAACTGGCCACTGGCCCGACCCCTGCCGGCTTCTCCGGCGACGGCACCCTGGAAGTGTGGAAAATCAAGAACGGCGGCAACGGCTGGAGCCACCCGGTGCACGTGCACTTCGAAGAAGGCGTCGTCCTCAGCCGCGACGGCAAGGCACCGCCGGAATGGGAGAAATGGGCGCGCAAGGACGTCTATCTCATCGGCCAGGGCATCGACAGTACGGTGGACGTGGACATCGCGATCCGCTTCCGCGAATTCGCCGGGACCTACCTGGAGCACTGCCACAACACCCAGCACGAAGACACTTCCATGCTGATGCGCTGGGACGTCGAGAATCCGGGCCAGTTCCAGTTGATGCCAACACCCCTGCCCGGCTGGGACGGTGTGACCTACGTCAACTCCGCCGCGCTGCCAACCTTCCGCACGGGCGACAGACGCAACAACGAAGGCGACAACAAAAAACCGGTCGCCAACCCTGACAGCGCCATCAGCAACACAGGCCAACCGGTGACCATCAACGTGCTGGCCAACGACACCGACCCAGACGGTAACGTGCCGCTCAAAGTGGTGGGCCTGGCGCAACCGGACTCTGGCAAGGGCAGCGTCAGCACCGATGGCCTGCGCGTGGTCTACACACCACCGGCCACGATCGCCGCACCGTTCACCGCGACCTTCACCTATCAGGCCGCCGATGCCATTGGTGCACAATCGGAACCGGCGACGGTGTCTGTGGCGGTCACCGCAGGGGTCGTCGAGAACCTGATCGTCACCGGCGCTACCGTCACCTCCCGCAGCAACAGTCGCTACTACTGGGTGCTGTCCGGCACCACCTCGCGCGGCACGGGCAATACCATCTCGGCGACTGCCACGACCACCACCGGTACGGTGAACCTTGGCAACGCCACCCTGACCACCACGCCTACCGGCGCACGCTGGAACATAGCGGTGACCACCGTCGGCAGCGGCCCGGCGACAGCCCCGACAGCAACCATCAAGTCGGCCTTCGGCAAAACCGTGACGGTGCCAGTCGTGAAGAACTGAGTCAGAACTGGCTGTAGCAACGAGGGCCTCAAGGATTTGAGGCCCTTTTTATTGCAGGAGCGAGCCTGCTCGCGATGGACGTCAGTAACCCGGATAAACGCGGCGCCCTTGAGTCCATCGCCAGCAAGCCGGCTCCTACAGGTATGGTGCGGTCCCTTGTGGGAGCGAGCCTGCTCGCGATGGTCGTCAACGATAGCGCGTGCAACCAGGATAAACGCGGCGCCCTTGAGTCCATCGCCGGCAAGCCGGCTCCTACAGGTATGGTGCGGTCCCTTGTGGGAGCTGGCTTGCCAGCGATGGTCGTCAACGATAACGCGTGTAAGCAGGATAAACGCGGCGCCCTTGAGTCCATCGCCGGCAAGCCGGCTCCCACAGGTATGGTGCGGTCCCTTGTGGGAGCGAGCCTGCTCGCGATGGACGTCAACGATAACGCGTGTAAGCAGGATAAACGCGGTGCCCTTGAGTCCATCGCTGGCAAGCCGGCTCCCACAGGTATGGTGCGGTCCCTTGTGGGAGCTGGCTTGCCAGCGATGGACGTCAACGATAACGCGTGTAAGCAGGATAAACGCGGCGCACTTGAGTCCATCGCCGGCAAGCCGGCTCCTACAGGTATGGTGCGGTCCCTTGTGGGAGCTGGCTTGCCAGCGATGGTGGTCAACGATAACGCGTGCAACCAGGATAAACGCGACGCCCTTGAGTCCATCGCTGGCAAGCCGGCTCCCACAGGTATGGTGCGGTCCCTTGTGGGAGCTGGCTTGCCAGCGATGGTCGTCAACGATAACGCGTGTGACCCGGATGAACGCGGCGCACTTGAATGCATCGCCAGCAAGCCGGCTCCTACAGTTCCCCGGATTGCGTGAGGCAGCATCTACAATTCAACGCTGGGGTTCGATGATCCTGAGCCAGGGCCAGCGGGCCTGATAACTTCTGGCTTTCTGATCGAACAAGTCTGGCCTGGGATTCCTTGGATTGATTCGAAGCAGCCCCTGCTCTGTGTCGGCCAGCCCATTGGGCGCGTAGACCTCGCCGGTTGCCACATCCAAACCCATGCAGGTACCGGCAATCAGGTAGCGATCGACCCCGTCCCTGGCCGACCGGAGCTGAGGGTACTCCCCGCCAAACCGCTGTCTGTACCACAGGTGCACACGCGCCTGATTCCTGATTTCGACGTTCACCTCAAGGTCCTCGAACAGACCCCGGGCACGCTGGATGACCTCATCCTCTGCTTCCCAGGACAGGTCTTCATCGAAGTAAAAGACGTCGTAATCCTTCACGCCCCACGCTACCGGTTGCTGCGTCTGATGATTCCAGACAGCCTGGAACAGGCAACCGGCGGTGAGCATGCATTGCTGCAGACCAAGCTCGGGCAGACGCACGGCCAGTGCTGCGTTGACCGGATTGGTCATTGCGATGCTGATCAGGCTTTCGACAGTCAATGTCATTTTCATCCCTTTTGAATCGTTGAAGTCCTGGTGGGCGAACAGCGGGCAATTTAACGCCAAGACGTCGGTACTGACTATGTGGATGACACTTTTGAAGTAAACCGCCGCAGAGCCTGCCCTGATAATCGATAGCTTACTGACGAATTGTCGAGGTCAAGCATGACGAGCGCAACGATGGAACAGGTCAGCCCGAAAACGCTGAGAAGAGTGATTGTCGCCGCCGGCATCGGCAATTTCGTCGAGTGGTTCGACTTCGCCGTCTATGGCTTTCTGGCCACGACCATCGCCCAGCAGTTTTTCCCCAGTGGCGACGCCAGTGCCGCGCTGCTCAAGACCTTTGCGGTGTTCGCCGTGGCCTTCGCCTTTCGGCCCCTTGGCGGGATTTTCTTCGGCATGCTGGGTGACCGGATCGGGCGCAAGCGAACCCTGGCGATGACCATTCTGTTGATGGCCGGGGCGACGACCCTGATCGGCCTGCTGCCCACTTATGCGGCGATCGGGGTCATGGCGCCGATACTGCTGTCGCTGATCCGCTGCGCCCAGGGCTTTTCCGCCGGCGGCGAATACGCAGGAGCCTGTGCCTACCTGATGGAACACGCACCGAATGACAAACGCGCCTGGTACGGCAGCTTCATTCCGGTGTCGACCTTTTCCGCCTTCGCCGCGGCTGCCGTGGTGGCCTACGCACTCGAGGCCTCATTGTCCGCCGAAGCGATGGGCAGTTGGGGCTGGCGCCTGCCGTTCCTGATTGCCGCGCCCCTGGGCCTGGTCGGGCTCTACCTGCGCTGGAAGCTCGACGAGACACCGGCATTCCAGGCGGTGACCGAGGAACATGCAGTCGCCCACTCGCCACTCAAGGAAACCTTGCGCAACCATGGGGCGGCGATCTGTTGCCTGGGTGCCTTTGTGTCGCTGACGGCGCTGTCGTTTTATATGTTCACCACCTACTTCGCCACCTACCTGCAAGTCGCCGGTGGCCTGAGTCGCGCCACGGCGTTGCTGGTGTCACTGATCGCATTGCTGTTCGCCGCGGCGATCTGCCCGCTGGCCGGTTTGTATTCGGATCGGGTCGGGCGTCGAAAGACAGTGATGACGGCTTGCGCACTGTTGATCGTGGTCGTGTATCCCTCGTTCCTGATGGCCAGCTCCGGCTCGTTCGCAGCGTCCGTCGTCGGCGTGATGCTGCTGGCGATCGGCGCGGTTTTGTGCGGCGTGGTGACAGCGGCCCTGCTCTCGGAAACCTTCCCGACCCGCACTCGCTACACCGCCTCGGCGATCACCTACAACATGGCCTACACCCTGTTCGGCGGCACCGCACCGCTGGTGGCGACGTGGTTGATCAGCACCACCGGCAGCAACCTGTCACCGGCGTTCTACCTGATCGCGGTTGCCTTGCTCGCGCTGGCGGGTGGACTGGCATTACCGGAGACCTCGAGGATTTCCCTGCATGATGTTGCGGCGCCGGAGAAAGGCGCAGGAGTGAGCGCATCGGCCTGAAACACGAAACGAGCCAAACGGTATCAACTCAGCAAGCCCGGTGATCCACCGGGCTTTGCGCGCATTCTGCGCCCCACAAACCACTCGATTCGACGTCCCTCACAATTCCACTTCGACATCGTGGATTTGTCATGAAATGAAAAGAAATTGTCGTCGAATGAATCGCCGCCTGTCCCCCCCACCCATAAATTCCTAGTCGGGCCCGGCGCCATGCCTGGGCGCGTCTGCTTTATAGGCTCAACATCATAATAATAATCCGAGGGGCCGCACCGTATGCGCGTGAATCTACCCGTAACCGAGCATGAAAGAGTATTCCCTGCCGAACAGCGATTGATCTCCACCACCGATCTCGACAGCCGCATCACCTACTGCAATGACGCCTTTGTGGCCATCAGCGGTTTCACCTACGACGAACTGGTCGGTCAGCCCCATAACCTGGTTCGACACCCCGACATGCCACCCGGGGTGTTCATTCATATGTGGCACACCATCAAGCAAGGCAAACCCTGGATGGGCCTTGTGAAAAACCGTTCGAAAAACGGTGATTTCTATTGGGTCAGTGCCTACGTCACGCCCATCTATGAAAACGGTCGCCTGAGTGGCTACGAGTCGGTTCGTTCGTTGCCCAGCCGCGACCAGGTCGGTCGGGCAGCGGCACTCTATGCCAGGATGCGCGCCGGCAAGCCGATCGTTGCCCGCAGCGCGCGGATTTTTCGGCCGCTGCAACACGGCTGGCCGCTGCTGCTGGCTGGCGGGGTTTCACTGCTGGGCAGCCAGTGGCTGGCACAAACGGCGGCACAAGGGGTCCTGGTGGCGAGCCTGGGTTTTGCCTGGTACCTGATCGAGTCCCGACAGCGCAAAGCCATCGAGCGCACCCTGGCCGAGCATCCGAAAGCCTTTTCCGATCCGTTGGTCGCGCTCACCTATAGCGACAACCACGGTCCCCAGGGGCGCCTGGACATGGCCATGCTCAGTGAGGAAGCGCGCTTGCAGACCGCCTTGAGCCGGCTCGTCGATGCCGGGGTCAACGTCAAGGCCAAGGCGGCGCAATCATCGGCACTCTCGGGCTCGCAGGCGCAGTCGCTGGATCGTCAGCGCAGTGAAACCGATCAGTCCGCCGCCGCCATTTCCCAGATGGCCGCGACCATCCAGGAAGTCACCCAGAACGTCATCAACACCGCACATGCCGCGTCGCAGGTCGACCAGTTGACCCGTGACGGCACTGAGCTGGCGGAGCAAAGCCTGAGCGCCATGGCAACCATGCATGAGGCGGTCAACGAGATTGGCCAGGCGGTCAATGCATTGGCCAGCGAAACGCAATCGATCGGCAGTGTCGTGGATGTCATCACCTCCATCGCCGAACAGACCAACCTGCTGGCGCTGAATGCGGCGATCGAGGCGGCCCGCGCTGGCGAGCAAGGTCGCGGTTTTGCCGTGGTGGCCGACGAGGTGCGCTCCCTTGCACAACGCACCCGTACCTCCACCGAGCAGATCCACGGCATCATCGCTTCGCTGTATAGCGGTGCCGATCGCGCCGTCTCGACGGCCAGCCGTGGCGAGCAGATGTCCCGCGAAAGCATGCAGCGTGTAGAGGCGGTGCAGACGGCTCTGGTCGGCATCAGCCAGGCCGTCACCCGGATTACCGGAATGAGCCAGCAGATGGCCTCGGCGTCCGAAGAACAGAGCCACGTGGCTGAAGACATCAATCAACAGATCACGCGTATCGCCCAACTCTGTGATCACAGCGCCGCGCAAGCCAAGCAAGGCGCCGCGATCAGCCAGGACCTGGAAGTCATGGCCGAGTACCTGCACAGCCTGGCGGCGCGCTTCAGTCGATAGTCATCAGCGCCCCGGCAAAATGGATTGCGGAACGGAAATGCGAGCGAAGGTGTCAGCTGTATAGACATCTCTGTTTCGCATCCCCATCCAGATGGAGCGCTGAAGCCATGAACAACATTATCTACCTCGTCGGTGCTGTTGTGATCATCCTGTTCATCCTGTCGTTTGTCGGTATTGTCTGATCGACCACTGAAGGCTTGCCAAAGGTCTGCTCAGGCTTTTCCTCACAGCGGGAGGAAAAGCCATGGACTTTACTGGTCTGGTACTTGGGTCAACCTCCCCGGTTTCACACGCTACGCTACTGCCTGAGGCTTTTCTGACGTCAGGCATCAACGTAGCGAAATCGGGGGATTCAAACCGTGCAGGCACTCTTCGCGTTTCTCAATGCCAACCCCTACCTGTTGCTGTTCGTGGTGGTGAGCCTGGCGGTGCTGATCGGCCGCTTCACCATCAAGGGTTACGGGCTGGGTACCGTCGGCGGCGCCATCGTGGTGGGTTGCGGCATCGCCATTGCCGCCTCCCTTTATGGCATCACCTACAAGCTCGACACGTTCACCATGAACCTCTTCTACTACCTGTTCATGTACGGGGTCGGTTTGCGCGTCGGTCCCTCCTTTCTCAACAGCCTGAAGGATGACGGGCTGAAGTTCACCGTCCTCGCGGTCATTTGCAGTGTGTTCAGTCTGGCCGTGGTGGTCTTGGGCACGCGGCTTTTCGACCTGCCGACCGGCGCGGCCGGCGGAATCCTCGCCGGGGCCACGACCATGTCATCCGCCATCGGCTCGGCCGAACAGGCGGTTGCCTCGGGTGCCGTCCGCCTCGCACCGGGCGACACCGTCGAAGGGGTGTCGGCGATGATCACCCTGTCCTACGGCATCACCTACATCTGGGGCACCGTCGGCATCGTGCTGATGTGCAAGTACATGCCGCGCTGGTGGGGGGTCGATGCCAGGGCGGCAGCCCGTCGTTATGAGGAACAGCATGGGATGCATGATCTCGAGGACGACGGTATTACCGCCGACAAGGCCTTCGGATTGCGTGCTTATCGCCTGGAAAACCGCACGACTGCCGGCCTGACCATCCGCGAGTTTCTCTCTCGTTTCCCGGAGTATCGCATCGTCAACGTGCATCACGATGATGAGGCGATAGGGGCGGATCCTGACATCCAGCTGCAACTGGGGGATGTGATTACCCTAGGCAGCACACGCACAGGCCTGACCGCCAACATCGGCCTGATCGGCCCGGAGGTCGATGACGCCAGGGCGCTCGCCGTCCCCCTGGACCACGCGGAGATCCTGGTGACCGAGAAAGCCGTGATCGGCAAGCCGCTCAAGGAGTTTCGCGGCCTGGACCTGGCCGGGCAGCTGCAGTTGACTCGCATCCAGCGCGGCGGTGTGCCGTTGCCCGTCGGGCCAGAGACGCGGCTGCAGCGTCGCGACGTGCTGTTTGTCACCGGCCTGTCCAGCGCCGTGCAACGCGCGGGCGAGTTGTTCGGGGTTATCGCCCGGCCCAGCAGCATCACCGATTTATTAACGTTGTTTGTCGGAATGTCCCTGGGGCTGCTGATCGGTCTGATCCAGTTCCCCGCCTTTGGTGCTTCTGTCGGCCTGGGGAGCGCCGGTGGCCTGATGGTCTCGGGCATCATCGTCTCGTCGCTGTCCTCGCGCCTGCGCTTCTTCGGCAATACGCCGAACGCAGCGCGTAACATCCTCGAGGACATCGGCCTGCTGGTGTTCGTTGCGATTGTCGGGATCAATGCCGGCGCCACCCTGCTCGCTCAACTGACGGGGATGCTCGCTGTGCAGATTTTCCTGGTGGGTTTCGTCGCCTGCATGCTGCCGCCGTTCGCCGTCTGGGTGGTTGGCTATCACGTGATGAAGATCAATCCGGCGGTACTGATGGGTGGCATGGCCGGTGCCCGCAGTCATTCCGGCCCGTGCCTTGAGGCCGCGGCGGAGATCGGCAGCAACGTGCCCTGGGTCGGTTTTCCGGTCGCGTTTGCAGTCTCGGGGATCCTGCTGACGGTCCTCGGCTACTTCGCCATGGTCTTTGCCAATTAAATATGTTTTTACGCAAATCCCTGTAGGAGCCGGCTTGCTGGCGATGGATTCAAATGCGCCGCGTTTATCCAGGTTGCACGCGTTATCGTTGACGACCATCGCCAGCAAGCCGGCTCCTACAAAAGACCGCGTCAATCCCGGGATGACGCAATACCTGTAGGAGCCGGCTTGCCGGCGATGGATTCAAATGCGCCGCGTTTATCCAGGTTGCACGCGTTATCGTTAACGTCCATCGCGAGCAAGCCGGCTCCTACAAAAGACCGCGTCAATCCCGGGAATCACCGATGACGCAGTACCTGTAGGAGCCGGCTTGCTGGCGATGGACTCAAGTGCGCCGCGTTTATCCAGGTTACACGCGTTATCGTTAACGACCATCGCCAGCAAGCCGGCTCCTACAAAAGACCGCGTCAATCCCGGGAATCACCGATGACGCAGTACCTGTAGGAGCCGGCTTGCTGGCGATGGACTCAAGTGCGCCGCGGTTATCCAGGTTGCACGCGTTATCGTTGGCGACCATCGCCGGCAAGGACCGCACAATACCTGTAGGAGCCGGCTTGCCGGCGATGGATTCAAATGCGCCGCGTTTATTCAGGTTGCACGCGTTATCGTTAACGTCCATCGCGAGCAGGCTCGCTCCTACAGTTGTATCAGGGCAACGCATACACCCTGAAAAGTTTTTTCACGGTGGCGTTGCTCCCGCCCAGATATTGGTCGTAGGCCTTTGCCACGAAGCCCGAGTAATAGGCTTCACTCAGGGCCGTATCGACCAGCAGGCGGAAGTCTTCGTCGTTGCGCTCCACGATCATCGCCACCGGCGAGTACTCGAAGATGCGGTCCAGGATCATCAGGTTTTTGGCCGCGCCTTCCTTGGCCACTTCGTTTCGCAGCAGCATGCGTTCGGAGAAGAACGCATCGGCCTTGCCCTCGGCAACCAGCTTGACGCCCTCGTCGTTGTTGGCCACGGTCACCAGCGAGGCGATGACGTTGAGCAGGCGCATCTGCTCGCGAATCCAGTCTTCGGTCACCCCGCCCTCGAGGGTCGCGTAGGTCTGGTTGGCCAGGCCATTGTTGATGCTGGCGCGCCAGGTCGGGCCGGTGTTGGCGACCTTGCCATTGAGCACATTGAGCAAGGGTTCGCCCGCATCGTTGCGCACCACGACCGAGAGGCCGGCGGTGTAGACCGGGATGGAGTAGCTGATCATCTTGCGCCGCTCCAGGGTGGGCGCGGTCGGCGTGCAGAGGATATCGACCTTGCCCTGGCTCACGGCGCTGACCTGGTCCGCAACCGTTACCGGTTGATAGCGCACTTGCAGGTCGGGCAGGCCCAGCTCGCTCTTGAGCGTGTCGGCGATTTTCAGGCACAGGTCGATGGCATAACCGCTGGCCTTGTCGCCTTCCTGCTTGCTGAAAGGGGCCAGGTCCGGCAGGTAGCCCAAGGTAAAAGTGTGGCTGCTGCGCACGCGTTCAAGGGTGTTGGCGCCGGCCGCCAGCGGCAGCGTCAAGAGTGCGAAGGCCAGCAGCAGTCTGGTGGTTATGGCAAATGGTGCGTTCATGTCCGGTTTCCCCGTATGCAGATGTCTGTGCAATCCTGATGGCCACGCCTAAGGATTACCGGCCCTGGCCTGGTTGGCGGATGGCGCTTCGGTGAAGCGCTTGGCGAGGAATCCATAGAGCAGGTAACCGACAGCGAGCACCAGGGTGCCACCCATCACTGCGTCCTTGCCGCAGGCATACAGGGCGTACAAGGAGTAGGTGATGGCGATCAGCAAGACCACCACGTTACGCGTGTGAATCGCCGACGAAACCCCGGCCTTGTGCATGATCACCAACAGGCCGGTCAGTGCGGTGATATAGGGGATCAGGTTGGTGACCGCGGCCAGGCTGACCAGCTTGCTGAACTGGGCGGCGGCGTCGGGCGAGATGGTCGACAGGGCCATGAGGGTCTGCAGCACGCCGCAGACGATCATGCCGACGACGGGCGCATTCATCGAATTGACCTTGCTGAACAGCTTGAGGAACAGGTTCTGGTCAGCTGTCATCTTCGCGGTTTGCGCCAGGGTAAATTGCCAGCCCAGCAGCGAGCCGACACACGCCATCACCGCCAGGGCCATGACGATTGTGCCCACCATCGGGTTGAATATCGTGGCGTAGACCAAGGCGAAGGGGGCCGAGGATTTGGCCAGTTCCGCGTTAGGAATGATGCCCTGGATGACAGTGGTCGACAGCACATAGACCACGGCGGCACCCAGAGTGCCGAACAGGCAGGCCAGGGGCACGTTGCGCTTGGGATTTTCGACGGCATCGGTGGCCTGGGCCGCCGATTCCATACCGAGGAAGGCCCACAGGGTCAGGGGGATGGCTTTGCCGATGGCTTCGGAAATCGGCAGGCTGTTGGGGTTCCAGGCGGCGGCCAGCACATCGGGCTTGAACCAGAACCAGCCGATGATGCTCAGGCCCGCGACCGGAATGATCACGCCCCACACCGTGAAGGCGCCGATCTTGCCGGTGATGCCCGGGCCACCGAAGTTGGCGAAGGTGGTCAGCCAGATCAGCGCGATCGTGCCGACGCACAGTGGAATGGCACCGGTGCCCAGCCAGGGGATGAAGGCCGTCATATAGCCTACCGCCGAAATGGCCACGGCCACGTTGGCGATGGCCAGGGACAGGAAGTACAGGTACGAACAGAGGAAAAAGCCCGACTTTGAATGGGCCTCCTCGGTGTAGGCGGACAAACCGCCCGAACGCGGACAGAAGACCCCGCACTGGGCAAAGCAGTAGGCGATGGCCATCGAGCCGATCGCGGTGAAGATCCATGACAGCAGCGAGACGGCACCCAGTTGCGCCATGTTGGTGGGCAACATGATGATGCCCGAACCCATCATGTTGACCGTCACCAGCGTCGTGAGCCCCATCAGGCCCATTTTCTTGCTTGAATCAGCCATCGCAAACTCCTTGCCTTGTTCAGAGTTTTGAACCTGGGCCTGGCGACGTGCGGCACGCGGCCGGACAGGGGCTAATGCTTACTGCTCGAGCACTTGAACCGGTTGGGTGCCGTGCCGTGCCGTTCGCTGACGCTGGAGTTCCTCGGACCTCAAAGGCATGTGTCCCGGGGGTCAGGAGCGAATGCACTATTGGGTATAGTTCATTTTTACTATTCAGCGCACCAGGAACAGCAGGCCCATGACCAGGGCGGCCAGGAAGAAGGTTTCACCCACCAGCATCACGATCGGTCGCCAGCCCACCTCTGCCAATTTCTGCAGAGAGGTTTTTACGCCCAGTGCGGCGATGGCGAAAACCAGGCAACCGCGTGACAAGTCGTTCATGCCACTGGTCAGTGCGTGTGGAATGACCCCGGTGCTGTTGATTGCCACCAAGGCCATGAAAGCGACCAGGAAGCCGGGGACCACAGGAATGCGCCCGCGCTCGTTGCCCGCATGCTGGCGGCGGAACAGCCAGGCAACCACGACGACCGCAGGGACCAACAGGGCCACACGCAGCAACTTCACCACTGTGGCGATATCACCGGTGACCGGTGAAATCATGTAGCCCGCCCCGACCACCTGGGCGACATCATGGATCGTCCCGCCGAGGAAAGTGCCGGTCTGCTCGGGGCTCAGGCCCAGCAGCTTGCAGAGGATGGGATAGGTGATCATCGCCAATGTCGACAAGCCGGTGACGCCGACGACGGTGAGCAGGGTGTCGCGTTCACTGTTCTCGTGCTTGGGCAGCACCGCGGAGATCGCCAGTGCTGCCGATGCGCCGCAAATCGCCACGGCACCGCCAGTGAGTACACCGAAGTCGGCACGCTGGCCGAGCAGCCGGGCGCTGGCCCAACCGACACAGAGGGTCGCGGCGACTGCCAGCACGGCGGCAATCACCGTTTCAAAACCCAGTGAGCCGATCTGCTCCAGTGTGATTCGCGCACCGAGCAGAACGACGCCAAAACGCAGGATGGTGCGCGAGGCAAACTCGATGCCGGGCAGGCAACGGCCGTCTTCGATCAAGAAGTGGAACGTCATGCCAAAGAGCAGCGCATACAACAACGTGGGGCCGCCGTAATGGTCGGCAATGAAAGCGGAAGCCATGGCGATTGCCAGGCTGACCATCAGGCCTGGGCCAAGTGTTTGCACACGGCCTGAGAATCTGCGCAGGAAACTGCCGGAAGATGCGTAGTAAACATCTTTGATCATGACACTGCTCCCCAACTCGCCTCGTTGAGGAACGGCCCTTCCCATTTGCCTGTTTTTTTTGTTTTTCATGACTTGGGTTCACATGCATTTGTACGATGAGGCGCACTAAATCAAACGTCGAATAATGACGGAAGTGAATATCCGTCATTCATGGTATGCACAGCGCGAATACAGGCCATCCCTGGCACATCGCGGGGACTTGGCGGATCAGCGCACCCCTTCCTGGCGCAGGGCTGCCGGGGTGTAATTGGCCATCAACGCTTTCACGCCAAACTCGACGCTGCGTTTTTCCTCGTTCTTCAGGCCCAGGACCGAGTAACGGCCGGACACCAGGTCATACAACGTCTCGGCGGTGTAACCCGGTACCTTATGGTCGTAATACTGTTGCGCATGACCTTCGGCGACCCGCCACAGTTGGCCACGGCCGTCATAGTGATCGACCTCGGCGAGTTGCCAGGTGTCCTCGTCGAAGTACATGTGGCGCTTGGCATAGATATGCCGTTCACCCGGCTTGAGCGTGGCCTCGACTTCCCAGACGCGGTGCAGTTCGTAGCGGGTCAGGTCCTGGTTGATGTGGCCGGGCTTGATGATGTCGTCGTACTTCAGTTGCGGCGAATCGAGCTTGTAGCTGTTGTACGGGATGTAGAGTTCTTTCTTGCCGATCAGCTTCCAGTCGTAGCGGTCCGGGGCGCCGTTGAACATGTCGTAGTTGTCGGAGGTGGCCAGGCCGTCGGCGGCGGTGGCCGGCCCGTCGTACGCCACTTGCGGAGCGCGGCGCACGCGGCGCTGACCGGCGTTGTAGAGCCAGGCCATGCGCGGCTCTTTGACCTGGTCGATGGTTTCGTGCACCAGCAGTACGTTGCCCGCCAGACGTGCTGGCGCGGTTACCCGCTGGATGAAGAAAAACAGGCTGTTCTCGGCCTTGCTCTTCTCGAGGTCCGGCAGATTGCTCGGGTAAGAAATCTCGTCTTCGAAATGCACCATGGTGAACGAGCCATTGGTCTGTGGCTGCACACGGGTGACGAAGCGGTGCACGTTGCCGCCGCGATAGCGGGTGGTATGGTTCCAGGCGACCTCGACGCCGTTGGCCGGAATCGGGAAGGCGTAATAGCGGCTGTCACTGAAGTTCTGCAGACCGTTGCCGCCTCCCAGGGTTTCGGTCTTGGCCGCGCTGGTCTTGATCGCGCTGTAAATCTCGTCGGGCAACGCTGCCGTACGGTGGGTGGCGTACACCGGAATCCTGTAGGTCTGCGGGTAGCGCAGGAACATCGCCAGCTGGCCCGGCGTCAGCTTGTCCTTGTATTTCTCGACGTTGGCCGCGGTGATGCTGAACAGTGGCTTTTCATTGGCGAACGGGTCGGCCAGGAAACCCTTGGCATCCACCGCGCCGGCGTTGGTGGGCAGGCCGCCGGTCCAGGCCGGAATCGAACCATCGGCATTGGCAGCCTTCTCGGCGCCCATTGGTGTCAGGCTCGCACCCAGTCTGGCGACCTGATCGGCGGGCACGGCAGCCATGACGCCGGTTGCCAGCAGCGACAGGGAAAGAGCGCCGATTTGCAGCAGATTTCTGGTGATTTTCATTGTTATGCCTTTCTCATGTTGATCCGTTAGAAGTTCACGCCGAGGCTGAGGGCGAGAAAATCGCGATCGACCTGGGTGTTGTACTTGCCGTTGAAAAAGTTCGTGTAGCTCATGCTCGCGGTGTAGGTGTTGCGGTATTCGGCATCCAGCCCGAGGCTCACGGCCTTGGTGCCTTCAGTGAACAGGCCGTTGGGGCCATAGCCGTTGACGTCGTGGGACCAGGCCACGTTTGGCTTGAGGTTCACCCCGGCGAAGACGTTGCTGTAGTCCCAGATGGCCCGTGCGCGATAGCCCCATGAGGTGGCGGTGACGAAGCCGTCGCTGTCGCAATTGCGCACCAGGTTTTGCGTGGCACCGGTGTTGCCGACGGCGCCATTGATGGTGGTCTGGTTGAGCGCCTGGCAGGTGTTCACTGCGCCAGTGGCCGGCAATGCGCCAGGGCCGAACACCGGATCACGGCCATAACGGGCCTTGTCGGTGGACTCAAGACCACCGACGTGAACCACCCCGACCTCACCCACCAGCGTCAGGCGTTCGGCGCCCATCACCTGATCGAAGAAGTGCGTGAAGGTCGTCTGCAGTTGAGTGACTTCCTTGCGGCGGTAACCTTGCAGGTCGCTGCCCGGGGTGCCGTTGAGCAACGAGGCGTTGCCGTACAGCGGGCTGACGCTGGCCTTCAGCGGATCGACCACGGCGAACAACAAGTCAGTGGTACTCAGCTGCACCGGCGCATTGGGCCGGTAGCTGATTTCGCCCTGCCATGCCGTGCCGGTAGGCAGCGTGGTAGAGAAACTCAGGCCATACAGGTGGATGTCTTCCGGGTACTCCATGAAGTAATGCGCGTTACCCGCGACCACCAGCGGCGCGGCGGCGCCGAAGGGAGCGGCTGCGTTGTAGACGCTTTGCGCCGGGGCCGTGTCGCCAAAGAACGGCGCGCGGCTGTGGTAGTTCATGAAGTAGGCGCCGAACTCGGTGTCCAGCGGGTCGAACATGTAGCGCAACGCCAGGCCCCACTGGCCGCTGTCGCGCGCATCCCGGTCCGGGCCACGGTTGACCCGGGTGCCTTCGACGTTCTGGTTGATGTCCAGGGCTGTGCCCGGCAAGCGGCTGTTGATCAGGTTGCCCGCTGCCGGGTTGTTGGTCAGCAGGCGCAGGTTGTCGGTGCAACCGTCGGCGACCAAATCCGACTGGGCGAAGAACGTGCCGCAGTTATCTACCACGGTCTGGTCCCATTCGAGCTGGTAGAACGCCTCGGTCGACAGGTTATCGGTCAGGCTTTGCTGAACGAAGAACATGTTCACCGGAATCAGGCCTTCCTTGACCTCCGCACCCGGACGGCGAAAGGCGGAGACGTCGACCGGGTTGATCGAGTTGATGCCGTTCTGGATGAAGGTGCTCTCCCCCCAGCTGACCACTTGCTTGCCCAGTCGCACGCTGCCTGGCTGGTCGGCCAGGTTGTAGTTGTAGTAGGCAAACGCATCGAGCAGTTGATAGCCGGAGGACTTCGCACCCTCCTTGCGCCCATCGTTGTCGATGTCCTTGAACGGGCGACTCTCGTCCTGCAGTTCAAAGTCGTACCAGTACTTGCCGCGCATGAACACACCGACATCGCCGTACTTCAACTCCAGGTCATGAATGCCCTTGAAGATTTTCGAGAAGGTTTCGTTCTTCCTGAAGTTCAGGCGCGAGTCGTCCGACGTTTGCGACAACCCTTTGCCGCCGTTATTGACGCCGATCAGATTGCTGTCCGGGTTGGCTGTCGACCAACTGGCGCCGATCGACAACGAGGAGTCGAACTGTCCTTCGATTTCACCGACGTTGAAATTGACCGCCTGCGCTTGCGTGACGCAGCCCAGGGCAATGGCGCTTGCAAGCGCCTTCAGTTTGAACTCGGCACGCGTTGTTGTTGTTTTCATGCGGTTCCCTGTCGGGTTGTTGTTTTTGTTTTTATGTGACGGATGCCGGAAAAGGGAATTTCCAGGCCAGACTTCCCGTTACCGAGCGGTTAGAGGAAGTCCGGCGGGTTGATGTCGTGGTTGACCAGCAGGCGCTTGGTCTGCTGATCAGGTAGTCGGCGATTGTTCAAAGCACGGCAAATCGCGATCCGGGGCGACCCATGGCAACGCCGAGGCACACCAAAGGTGCATGCCCGGTTGCGCTTGCGCGGCATTGCTCAGGGTTCCGGCCTTGATTGCCAGCACGCCTGGCATGGCCGCTATTTCGGAGTACAACGCCGAGCCGCAGGCATTGCAGAAAAAGCGCCGCACCGGATGGCCGCTGCCACCGGGTTTCTCGTAGCTGGCGAGCGTCTCGCCCGCCACGACGAAACCCTCGGCCGGCAACAGCAGGTTGATCGAGAAAGCGCTGCCCGATTGTTTTTGGCAGTCCGTGCAATGGCACACGGCCGTGGTCAGTGGCGCCACGTGGCTGGAGTACTTAACGCAGCCGCACAGGCAGCCACCATCGATGCTGGTCATGGAAGTTTTTCCTTATGAATGAAACAGGCAGGTTTTGTTGCCGGCGCCGGGCGGCGCCGTGCGCTAAAGCAAAGGCGAATGCCGGGGCGCGGTCATGCCGCTTTGGTCAGGGGTGGCAGAGCTGGGTTTCCAGATGGCCGCGTGGCGCTGGGTGCGCCCGAACGATGAAAAACCATTGCTGAACCAGAAACAGGCCAGCAGCCCCGACAGCAGGCAGACGATCAGCATCGCGTACTTGATCGCCGCCAGGTCGTGCAGCACATAGTCGGTCAGCAAGCCAACCGCTACGGGGCCCAGTCCGGCGCCCAGCAGATTGATGATGCCGGTGTACATCGCCGCGAACTGACCCCGCATCGGTGCCGGAGCACTCTCCTGGATGGCCGCAGGCCCGGCACCGAAGAAGATGAACCAGAACGGGCAAGAGATCGCGAGGAAGATCAGCGCCAGCTGCGCCGTGGGCATCAGCAACATGACCGAACTGCTCAGCGTCAGGCCGAGGCTGCCGACCAGGGCGACCCGCAAATTGCCATGGACCACGCCGCGATTGCGCCAGTAATCGCCCAGCCAGCTGCCGACCAACGCCCCCAAGGGACCGAGGAAACACAGGTACAGGCCCAGCTGCTTGCCAATTTCGGCGTAGGACCATGCGAACTCACGGACGAAGAAGGTCGGCACCCAACTGCTCATGGCGTACACACCCATGTAGAAGAACCCGCCGCCCAGCATCAAGGCCGCGTAGCTTCTGCGGTTCGCGCGAAGAAAGGCCATGACCTCGGAAAACGGCAGCTGACCGGCCTCGGGCACGCGCTGTCGGGTCCGGCGTTTTCGGGCTCGTGGTTCGGGGATGGCCGTCACCAGCAAGGCGATCAGCAGCCCCGGCAGACCGAGTGTCAGGAACGTCAGTTGCCAGGCCTCCAGCTTGCCCAGCAGCGGCAGTGTGGGCGCCGCAGCGGTGAACAGCCCCAGCACCGTGCCACCGATGAGCAAACCCGCACCGGCGCCAAACGGGCCGGCGGCACCGAAGACGCCCAGGGCCTTGCCCCGCTTCCCGGGCGCAAACAGGTCCGCCAGCAATGACACCGTGCCCGGAATCAGCACGGCTTCGCCGACCGCCACGCCGATACGCGCCAGCAACAGATGCCAGTACTCGCTGGCCAGCCCGCCCGCGGCCGTGGCCAGGCACCACAGGGCGACACCCACGGCTATCACCATGCGTCGGTTGCCGTGGTCGATCAGCCGGGCAATCGGCATCCCCACCACGGCGTAGAACGCCGCGAAGGTGAAACCATGCAACAGCCCCATCAGGGTATCGCTGACACCCAGCGAATGCTGGATCGGACCGACCAGCAGGGTCAGGATCTGCCGGTCCATGATGGAGAAAACATAAGCCAGCAACAGGGTACAGACGGCATACCACGCGCTATGCCGGCTCACCCCCAGCCAGGGTTGCTCACCGCTCACGGCAGCATCGGATTTGTGCAACATCGTTCTGCCTCATTGTTGTTGTTTTCAAGGGAGGAACTCAGACACTTGCCTGCGGCGCAGGCCATCGGACCAAGCCGGTTCAGCCAGGCGTGGCATCCTGGCAAAGCGCCTGAGTCCAGACGCTATTTTCACGCCAGAAGTTTTCCTTGCGCCAGTACGCCGGCAGTTCGCTGCCCGTCGAGCGGATCACACGCTTGAGCAGCATCTTCAGCAGCTGTGCTTCCTCGAAGTTCAGCCCCTGCTCGGCGGACGTTTCGGCAGCCTTGGCAAAGGCCAGCAGCTCAATGGCGAAACGACGGCCCTGCTCGGTGAAGTGCACCCGGCGATCCTGGTCGATGACCAGCAGGCCACGCTCGACCAGCGGTTGCAGGTCTTTCGCCGCCACTTCCTGGCCCGTGATCGCGACCAGATGCTGCAGGTCGGCCAGGGTGCGGCCATCGCCCAGGCTGAGTATGGTCAGCAACTCGTAGTCGATGTCGCGCAGGCCCTGCTCCCTGAGGCGCTCTCGAATCGGCATGAGCAATTGGTAGTAGGTGCGCCCCAGCAGAAAGCCAAGCCAGTCGTCGCCAAAGTTGGAGCTTGCGTGCGCAAGGTCGCTGTTCTTCTTCAGCAACAGACCATAACCACCGCTGTGAAAGACCAGCGGCGACTTGTCGAAGCTGTCGAAGGCCACGACTTCACCGACGAAGATGATGTGATCGCCGCCCTCATAGCGGTAGGTGGTCCGGCACTGGAAACGCGCCGAGCAGCCTTCGAGCAGCGGGATGTCACCCGGACCGCGCTGGATCGGCAGAGCGGCGAACTTGTCTTCGCCACGTTTGGCAAAGCGGTTCGACAGTGACTCCTGATCGGCCGCGAGAATATGCACCGCGAAGTGTTCGGCCGTCATGAAGGCAGGTGCGCTTGACGAGGTTTTGCTCAAGCTCCACAGCACCATCGGCGGCTCAAGGGACACCGAGTTGAAGCTGTTGGCGGTCAGGCCATAGTCCTGCCCGTCTTCGCCACGGGTGGTGACGATGGTGACACCTGTGGTGAAAGACCCAAGTGCCTGGCGGAACTCCTTGGGATCGAAATTGGTGGTGTTCATGGGCGTGCTCCATCGCTGCCGGCGAGCGGCAGCGAATTGTCGACTTGGGTTCAGAGAGGCTCAGCGGTTCAGCAGTGGCATGACCAGACGGCCAAAGCGCTCGGCTTCTTCGTGATGCGGGTAGCCGGAAAGGCAGAACCCACTGCAACCTGCGTCGACGAACGCCAACAATTGATCCGCGACCTGCTGCGGATTGCCGACCACGGCGACACCCGCACCGGGGCGCACTTCCGTGATGCCGGTCCACAGGTGCGGGGTCATCTTGCGGCCCACGGTCTGGGACAATTCCTTCTGCCGCTGGTTGGCCACCGACTCCGCCATCATGGTCTTGACCTCGGACAGCCAGGTCGGATCGGCACCCGTGACCAACGCGTCTGCCGCCGCCCAGGCTTCTTCTTCGGTTTCCCGGCAGATGATCTGCAGGCGCATGGCGAACTCGATTTCCTCGCCACGGCCGTACTTGGCGGCGCGCTCGCGCATTTCCTTGATTTGCTCGGCGATACGTTCCGGGTAGTCACCCCAGAACAGATGCACGGCCGAGTGCTTGGCGGAAATTTCCGCGGCCTGCGCCGAACCGCCGCCGAGGAAGAATGGCGGGTGTGGCTGCTGGAAATTCTCCAGGGTCTTGCGCGGTCCGTGAACCTGATAGTACTTGCCGTTGTACTCGACCCCCTCCTCCGTCCACAGGCGTTTCATCAGCTCGACCTCTTCCTCCAGCTGCTCGTAACGTGCCTCCTTGGAGACAATCGAGCCTTCGGCGTAGGCGTCTTTTTCGCTGAGACCGGCGATCAGGTTGACGTAGATACGCCCCTGGGACAGTTGGTCGAAAGTGGAGAACATCCTGGCCTGCGCCAAGGGATGGATGATGCCGGGCTTGACCGCAATCAGCGCCTTGAGTTTTGTCGTCCGCGCGATCAGGAACGAGGCCGTGACCCAGGCATCCCAGCAATAAGGGGTGACCGGCACCAGCACATAGTCGAAACCGGCATCTTCAGCGGCCAGGGCGACTCGCTCGAAATGCTCCATGGATTGCGGGATGTTTTTGCTCGGATCGCTGAACGCAGTGGTGTCGCCCAGAGTCGGGATGAACCAGCCGAATTGAATCTTTTTATTGTTATTCATGATTTGTGCACTCGCGCTAATGAACGATGGGAGGCACTAAATCAAACCCTCGACAATGGGGGAAATGAATATGTAACATTCAAGGTATGCACAATATAAATACCAAGACACTCGACCTGAATTTACTGGTGGTGTTCTCCACGCTGTGGGACACCCGCAACGTGACGCGCGCGGGCGAGCGCCTGGCGCTGAGCCAATCGGCCGTCAGTCATGCATTGCGCCGTTTGCGTGAACGCCTTGACGACGAATTGTTCGTCTTGGGCAGCAGCGGCCTGGTGCCGACGCCACGAGCGGCCGAGTTGATTGCCCCGGTGCGCGAAGCGCTGGAAAAGATCGATCAGGCGTTGCAAGGCGGTGACGCCTTCATGCCCGCCACGACGCAACGCAAGTTCCGCATCGCCGCCGGTGATTTCGTGGAGTTCTTGATCCTGCCGGGCTTGATCCAGCACATGTCCCTCGAAGCCCGGGGCGTGATGATCGAAGTGGTTCCGTTGCCGGCGACCAACGTCTTGTCGGCGATGCTGGAAAGCGGCGAAATCGATCTGGTGATCAATACCCCCATGACGCTTGGCGCCGGGCTGCGCCATGAGCAGATCACCGTCATCGAGCTGGTGACGATGATCTGGGCGCGTGAAGGCGTTCCGCCAGGGCGCTTCCCCCTGGAGCTCTATCTTCAGCGGCCACAAGTGATGATCGAATTGCATCAACGCAATGGCAACATCATCGACCGGACGCTCACTTCGCTGGGCCTGGAACGACGCATCGGCGCACTGGTGCAGAACTTCATGGCGATGCCGGTGATCGCCGCGCAAACGGGCTACATCTGCAATCTACCGAAATTGATCGCTCAGGTTTTCGCCGACAACTTCGGACTCAGTTGCCATGAGCCACCCGTTGAGTTTCCTCAACCCGAACTGGTGGCGTATTGGCACACTCGCTACGATGCCGACCCCGGCCTGCTGTGGTTACGAGAACGAGTAAAGCAGTCCATTCGGTCCTGATGCGTCGTATCCAGCCATCAGGTACGCCCTGCGGTACCTGTGACAGGTAGGTTGCCGAGCAGTTTGAGCCCGGTGCTCTTGACGAAAGCGTCGTAGTCCATCGGCTTCTGGATACGGGTTTCTGCGTTCGGCAGCACGTAGGCCCAGGCCCGTTTTGACGAGGCGTCGTACACCAGCTTGAACAGGCGCGTCGGCACCCAGACCTGGTTGTCGCCGATGGTCGAGTAGCCCGGGTCGAAGAGCGGGCCGGTAAAGACAAACACATTGCCCTCGGCGCGCTTGGCAAACTTCCTCACATCCGCCTCGACCTTGCTCCAGATCTTGCGGTTGTTGGTCGGGTCCTGCGGCACCATGTTCGACAGCGCAAAGGACTGGGCCATTGCATTGGGGTTCGGTGCGTCGGCTGCCGGCGATTGATGAAATACCCGGCAGGAGTTCATACTCAATGTTTGCTGTTGTTCTTACCTATTCATGAGCCTAGCTGCGAAATTGCACTCCACTGAACACCTGATTGCATCGGCGCTGACCACTCGTTTGCATTGCACTTGACCAGGAGTTTGCATTCGATCTGACCACCGATTGCATCAGATTTGACCAGCACACTTAGTAACTATGATCGGCAGAGAGCTCTCGCTTGCTGCCGGTGGCGACGGGCAACAACCGGCCGATTCTGTTGAAAAAGTAGCTCCCCTGTCTGGCCTGCGGCAAAATTGCTTCATTGGCCGGCGGGGGATCACACAGCATGATGGGACAGTTATCGAGTGGGCAGGAGCGACTGTTTTACTCGTTCAACCTTGAAGATCACATCCCAGCCAATCACCTTCTGCGCAGCATTGATCGGTGTCTCGATCTGAGCGATTTGCGCCATCACCTCGCCGACTTCTACAGCCCGATTGGGCGCCCGTCGATTGATCCTGAATTGATGATCCGCATGTTGATCGTGGGCTATTGCTACGGCATACGCTCAGAGCGGCGGTTGTGCGAAGAGGCCCATTTGAACTTGGCGTATCGCTGGTTCTGCCGATTGAGCCTTGAAGATGAAGTCCCCAATCACTCGACCTTTTCCAAAAACCGACACGGCCGTTTTCGGGACAGCGATCTGTTTCGCTGGCTGTTCAATGAAGTGCTGCGTCGTTGCATGGACGCCGGTCTGGTCAAGGGCGAAGGCTTTGCCGTGGACGCCAGCATCATCAAAGCGGATGCGAGTCGGCAGCGCGGTGTACCGGGTGATGAACCGGTCAACTGGAGCGATCCGGCCCTGAGCACCCGCGCCGTGCGTGAGTATCTTGAGGCACTCGATGAAGAGGCTCTGGCCGAAACGCTACCGAAGCGTCTATCGCTGACTGATCCTCAAGCCCGCTGGACCGCAGCTCCAGGTGGCCCAGCGTTCTACGCTTACTCCACGAATTATCTGATCGATACCGAGCACGGCGTGATCATGGATGTGGAACCCACACCGGCTCATCGAACCGCAGAAGTCGAGAGCACCAAGACGATGATCGATCGCGTTGAGGCGCAGTTCGACATCAAGCCGGAACGCCTCATTGGCGACACCGCTTACGGTACCGCGCCGATGCTGGCCTGGATGGTGGAGGAAAAGGACATCGAGCCACATGTGCCGGTGTGGGACAAAACCGAACGCAAGAACGACAGTTTTTCGAGCAACGATTTCCGCTGGAATGAAGAGACTGAGGAATACTGCTGCCCGGCTGGCAATGCATTACGTAGCGAATGGCGAGCCTTCAAGAACGAGCGTTCGCACGTCACCAAAGCCAACACCATCATCTTCCGATCCAGACAGACTGACTGCGCGACGTGTCCGATGAAAGCCAAGTGCTGCCCGAACACGTCGTTTCGCAAGATCGCTCGCAGCGTTCATGAAGCCGCTCGTGATGTCGCTCGACGCATCGCGGCGACGCCGGAGTACGTGCGCTCTCGCCACGAACGTAAGAAGGTCGAAATGTTGTTCGCCCACCTCAAGCGCATCCTGAAATTGGATCGCTTGCGACTACGTGGCATGAGCGGCGCGACCGATGAGTTCACACTGGCGGCTGCGGTACAGAACCTGCGTCGACTGGCCAAACTTACATCCCAAGGGCCGCCAGCCCCGGGATAGGTGCGCCTGCACTAAGCCAAAAACCTCAAATTAACCCAATAACAAAGCAACAATGGTCAACGAAGGGCCGAGAAACCACTCAATGTGGTGAGTAGGTTCTCTGGCCGTGCCTGAGTTCAGGTGATCTGAAAATTCGACTTTTTCAACAGAATCGGCCAAAAGCAGACGTTCAAATCGCCAAGCGAGTCGGCTAAGACAGGCCCGAGGCTTGCATCTGATTTAGCGCTACTAGTAGGGACTAACGGAACCTCTACGGGTAACAATACGGACGATCAGCGCGAATGGCAGCCAATTTGCGATGGCCGCCAATGGCCGCAAAGATCACATACGTTCGACGCCGGTCTTGCCAGATGCGACCAGGCGCTCCAGCAAATGTGCTGGCTCGAACCACATGGCTCCATAGGCACCCAGTACCTCTCGGTAATGACCGATACGCTCCAGCACATGTGCAAGTCCCAACCCTTCGGCGTAGTGCATTGGGCCACCGCGCCAGGCCGGGAAGCCGTAGCCATTAATCCAGACCAGATCAATGTCGCTGCTGCGCTGGGCGATGCCTTCATCAAGAAGCTGGATACCTTCGTTAACCAGCATCAACACACAACGGTCATGGATTTCCTGATCGCTGATAGTGCGACGCTGGATGCCCAGTTCGCCTGCGATGCGCTCGGCCAAAGCGATCACTTCAGGGTCATCCCTGCGCTCGCGGCCTTCGTAGATGTAATAGCCGCGGTGGGTCTTCTGACCAAAACGGCCCAGTGCGTAAAGCGCATCGGCGAGTTTGCAGTAGTCAGGGTCGTGGGCAATGACCTCGCGGCGCGACTCGCGCACCAGGAAGCTGACATCGATACCCGCCAGATCGTGCATGGCAAAGACGCCCATCGCCATGCCAAGACGGGTGAGCACATTGTCAACCTGCGCAGGCGTGGCACCCTCCAGAAGCAGACGGTGCGCCTCGCGTGAGTAAGGTTCGAGCATGCGGTTGCCGATGAAGCCGAAGCACACTCCGGAAACCACCGGGATCTTGCCAATGCGCTTGGCCACTTTCAGCGTCGTGGCCAGGACATCGGCGGCCGTGGCTGCGCCGCGCACTACTTCAAGCAGGCGCATGACATTGGCCGGACTGAAGAAATGCAGACCGACGACGTCCTGTGGACGGCGCGTAACAGCGGCAATTGCGTCGACATCCAGGGTCGAGGTATTGCTGGCGAGAATCGCGCCGACCTTGCACACCTCGTCCAGGGTACGAAACACCTGCTGCTTGGTTGCCAGGTCCTCGAACACAGCCTCGATGACCAGATCAGCGTCGGCGATATTGGCATAATCCAGAGTGCCGTGGATCAGCGCCAGTCGCTGCTCCATCTGCTCGGAGTTGAGCTTGCCGCGCTCGACACTTGTTTCGTAGTTCTTGCGGATCAGCGCCAGACCGCGCTCCAGGGCATCGGCCCTGAGTTCCAATAGTGTCACCGCCATGCCCGCGTTGGCGAAGTTCATGGCAATCCCGCCGCCCATGGTGCCAGCACCAATGACCGCGACCCGGTTGACCGGACGGATCGACGTGCCGGTGTCCAACCCCGGCAATTTGCCGACTTCACGCTCGGCGAAGAACACATGGCGCAGGGCCTCGGACTCGGTGGAAGCCTCGGCCTCTTTGAACAGCTCGCCCTCGCGGGCCAGGCCCTCGGCCAGCGGCAGATTGCAGGCTGCTTCAATCGCCGCCACCACCCGTTGCGGCGCGCTCTGGCCTTTCCAGCGCGACTGATTCGCCGCGCGATAGTCGGCGAAATAACCCGGCAGCAAGGCTGTACCCGGGGTTGGGTGCGGCCAGTTCGGGCGGCACGGGCGGCCCGGCGCCTGTCTGTGAATCAGTGCCAATGCCAGTGTCTTGGCCGTTTCGAGCAAACTATCCGCGGTCGGTGCCACCCAATCCAGCAGCCCCAGCAGCAGTGCTCGATGGGTGCCGATCGGCTCGCCGGACAAAATATATTTCAGCGCTGCCGCAGCGCCAATCAGACGCGGCAAACGTTGCGTACCACCAGCACCGGGAAGCAAGCCAAGCTTGATTTCCGGCAGGCCCATACGCGCGCCGGCTTCAGCCACCCGGTAGCCGCAGGCCATGGCGAGCTCAAGCCCCCCGCCCAATGCCAGCCCACCGATAGCGGCGATTAACGGTTTGTCTAACTCGGTCAGACGGGTCAGCAAACTTGGCAGGTCCGGCTTTGCGAAGGACGCCGGGCTACCAAACTCGGAAATGTCAGCGCCGGCGCTAAACACAGAACCTTCGCCGTGGAGAATAATCGCTTTCACGCTGGCGTCCGCGGCGGCGCGTTCACAGGCCTCCAGCAATTGTTCGCGCAACGCCTGGCCGAGAGCGTTAACGGGAGCACTGGCAAGGCCGATCAAGGCCAGCGGTCCTTCGCAGCGATAATTGATTAAGCTATTCATAGGTGATCTCTCTGGCGGATGAAGCAAACAAGCTGTCTTCACCCAGTTGGTTCTTCCTGAAACTGATCATGTTCAGAACTGTGCGGCATCCAGCAAATAGAGGCTGTCACTGCCGGCCTTGACCGAGGCGCTGAGCGAGTGGATACGGGGTAGCACGCGAGCGAAATAGAAGCGTGCCGTACCCATCTTGCTGGCGTAGAAATCATCCTCGGCCTGTTTGCCCATGGCCGCCTTGGCCATGCGCGCCCACATATAGGCGTACGCGGTGTAGCCGAACACGTGCAGATACTCGACCGAAGCGGCGCCGATTTCATTCGGGGTGTTTTGCGCCCGATCCAGCAACCAGGCAGTCAGCTCATCGAGGGTATCGACAGCTGCGTTCAGCGGCTGAGTAAACTCGCCGAGATCGGCACAGGCATTGGCGGTGAAGTGACGGATTTCCGAAGCGAACAAGCGGTAAAGCGCCCCGCCGCTGCCGACGATCTTGCGTCCGGCCAGGTCCAGCGACTGGATGCCGTTGGTGCCTTCGTAGATCTGGGTGATGCGCACGTCGCGCACCAGTTGTTCCTGGCCCCATTCGCGGATGTAGCCGTGGCCGCCAAAGATCATCTGACCGTGCAACGTGGTTTCCAGGCCCATGTCGGTGAGAAACGCCTTGGCCACCGGTGTCAACAACGCGACCAGTTCCTGTGCGCGTGCGCGGGCGGTTTCGTCTTCGCTGTACTTGGCCGTGTCGAGTTGCAGGGCCACGTAGCTGGAGAACGCACGGCCGCCTTCATTCAAGGCCTTCATGGTCAGCAACATACGGCGCACGTCCGGGTGCACGATGATCGGATCAGCGGCTTTTTCACTCTCCTGCGGACCCGTCGGGGCACGGCTCTGAATACGCTCGCGGGCATACTCGACGGCGTTCTGATAGGAGCGCTCGCCTTGTGCCAGACCCTGAATACCGACGCCCAGACGCTCGTAGTTCATCATGGTGAACATCGCCGCCAGCCCCTTGTTCGGCGCGTCGACGATCCAGCCGGTGGCGCCGTCAAAGTTCATCACGCAAGTGGCCGAGGCCTTGATGCCCATCTTGTGCTCGATGGAGCCGCAGGACAGCGCGTTACGATCGCCCAGCGAGCCGTCACCATTGACCAGCACCTTCGGCACCAAAAACAGCGAAATGCCTTTTGCCCCGGCGGGAGCACCCGGCAGTTTGGCCAGTACCAGGTGGATGATATTTTCGCTCAGATCGTGTTCGCCACCGCTGATGAAAATCTTGCTGCCGCGGATTGTGTAGCTGCCATCAGCCTGGGGCTCGGCCTTGGTGCGGATCAACCCCAGATCGGTGCCGGCGTGGGCCTCGGTCAGGCACATCGAACCGGTCCATGTGCCGGCGTACATGTTTGGCAGATAGCGTTCCTTGAGTTCTTGGCTGGCGTGGGCCTTGAGTGCCAGGCAGGCACCCGCCGTCAGCATTGGGTACAGACCGAACGACAGATTGGCCGAGTTGACCATTTCCTCAATCTGGGCGGAGATCGCCTTGGGCATGCCCATGCCGCCAAACTCAGGATCGCCACCGACACCGCCCCAGCCACCTTCGGCAAAGGCACGATAGGCTGCCGGGAAACCGTCCGGCGTGGACACTTCACCGTCGTTCCAGGTGCAGCCTTGCTCGTCGCCACTGCGCAACAGCGGAGCGATGATATCTGTGCAGATGTTGCCGGCCTCTTCAAGGATCGCGGCTGCCGTCTCTTCGTCGATCACCTCGGCCAACCCGGGCAATTGAGCCCAAAGTCTGGACACCTCGAAAACTTCATTGAGAACGAAGCGCATGTCGCGCAGGGGGGCTTTGTAAACAGACATGATTGGCTTACTCGGACATTGTGAGGGCATGTGGCACGCCCGGTTTGTTGGAATTGTCGCTATCACTGCTTTGTCTCCCCGATTCAGCCGACGCAATACGACGGTTCAGCGAGGGCCCACGCAACAGGAAGTAGGACAGGGCCGGAATCAGGATCAGCGCGCCGAGCATGTTCCACAGGAACATGAAGGTCAGCAGGATGCCCATGTCGGCCTGAAACTTGATCGGTGACCAGGCCCAGCTCACCACACCGGCAGCCAGCGTGATGCCGACCAGGCCGACCACCCGACCGGTGAAGGCCACGGCGTTGCGGTAGGCTTCGGACAGCGGCATACCGCTGCGTTGGTAATGCAACTGCACGCTGAGCAGGTACAGCGCGTAATCCACACCGATACCCACACCCAGGGCAATAACCGGCAAGGTGGCGACTTTCACGCCGATGCCCATGGCGACCATCAAGGCCTCGCAGAGGATCGAGGTCAGTACCAGCGGCAAAAGCGCCACCAGCGTGGCGCGCCAGCTGCGGAAGGTGATCAGGCAGAACAGCGTCACCGCCAGGTACACGTACAGCAGCATGGTGTGATTGGCTTCACGCACCACGATATTGGTTGCCGCCTCGATACCCGCAGTTCCGGCGGCCAGCAGGAACTGGCGATCCGGGGTGCTGTTTTCCCTGGCGAACTTGTCGGCGATGGCGACCACCGCATCCAGGGTTTCGGCCTTGTGGTCCTTGAGGTAGGCAATGACCGGCATGACCGAACAGTTGTTGTTGAACAGCTCCGGCGCATTGACCGAGGCCTGTTGCGCGCCGTAGTTCAACACGTCCTGATTGCGCTGGATGTTATTGAGCTTGGGGTTGCCCTCGAAAGATCCGGCAGTGATCTGGCGCACCGCATTGACCAGCGATGAGGTCGCTTGCACTCCCGGATATTGCTGCAGTTCCCAGGCCAGGCGGTCGGCCAGGACCAGCGTCTGATAATTCAGGCAGCCCTCTGGCGGAGTCTTGATCATCACTGCGAACAGGTCGCTGGACAGCGCGTAATGGCCAGTGATGTAGGCGTTATCGCGGTTGTAGCGCGAGTCGGCACGCAGCTCCGGAGCACCACTGTCGAGGTCGCCGATCTTCAGATGCGTACTGACGGCGAAACCGGCAATACCCAACACCAAGGCACCTAGTACAGTGCCGATAGCCCAGTTGCGAGTGGTGAAGCGGTCGAGCAAGTCCCACAATTTTCCGAAGCCACGATGCGCTGCAGCGCGGCTGTCGATCTTCAAGGCGCGCTCGGCGGCCTTCTTGCCAACGCCGACGTACGACAGCGCGACCGGCATCAGCAATAGAGAGGTGAAGATCAGGACCGCGACACCAATACTGGCGGTAATGGCCAGGTCCTGGATCACCGGGATGTCGATCAGCATCAGCACCGCAAAACCCACGGCATCGGCCAACAGCGCAGTGACCCCGGCGATGAACAGGCGGCGGAAGGTGTAGCGCGCGGCGATCAGTTTATGGGTGCCGCGGGCGATGTCCTGCATGATGCCGTTCATTTTCTGCGCGGCGTGGGACACGCCGATGGCGAAGATCAAAAACGGCACCAGCACCGAGTACGGGTCTATCGCATAACCCAGCCAGGCGACGATGCCCAGCTGCCAGACCACTGCGATCAGCGAGCAGCCAACTACCAGCAGGGTGCTGCGCACGCAGCGGGTGTAGGCGTAGATGATCACCAGCGAGGTGACCACGGCCAGGCCGAAAAACATCATTACCTGGATCAGTCCGTCAATCAGGTCGCCGACCAACTTGGCGAAGCCGATCACGTGGACCTTGTATTTGCCGGAGCCCTCCTTGTCATGCATTTGCCTTTCAAGTTTCTTGGCGAATGTGTGGTAGTCGACGCTGTGTCCGGTTGCCGAAGCAGTGTCGAGCAACGGCACGATCAACATGGTGGACTTGAAGTCGCTGGCTACCAGATTACCGACAATGCCGGAGCGGTTGATGTTCTCGCGCAGTTGTTCGATATCTGCAGGCGTACCCTGATAGGTGTCGGGCATCACCGGTCCACCCTGGAAACCTTCCTCGGTGACTTCGGTCCAGCGTACCGACGGGCTCCACAGCGACTTCATCCATGCGCGGTCGACGCCTTCGGTGAGGAACAGCTCGTCGTTAACCTGTTTGAGCACGTTCAGGTAATCGGGGTCGAAGACGTCTCCTTCGGTGTTTTCAACCACCACCCGCACCGAGCTGCCCAAGCCGCGCAAAGACTTGCGGTTCTCCAGGAAATTTTTAATGTACGGCTGGCTCTGCGGAATCATCTTCTCGAAGCTGGGACGCAGCTCGAGACGGGTCGCCATCATGTAACCCAGTACCAGGGTGATCACTGCCATGAGCAACATGAACAGGGGGCGGTGATTGAAGACCCACCTTTCCAGCCGGTTTCCGGAACTTCGATCGAAGTCTTGCAAGTTGCAAATCACCGGCATCGTGTCTTGTTGGATATTGCCCATGTCTGGGTACCTCGAATTGATACAGTTCTTATTCTTGTGAAAGCACGCGCGCACCACGGTTGCCGACCAACACCAATGTACCGTCGGCTGCCTGAACGGCGCCGGCAACCGGTGACGGGTTTTGCTGAGCCATCAATTTCAAGCCTTGCCCGCCATCCTGGCTGACCAACCGTTGCCCGGCCTGGGTAAACAGCTCGTAATGGCCGTCGGTGTCCAGGGTGGCGGCGGTGATGTTCACTTGCAGCCCCGTATTGAGTGGGGTCCAGTTGGCGCCGCCATCGGTGCTGCGAAACACATGCCCGCGCAGCCCGTAGACCAGGACTTCGCCAGGCTTGCCGACCACACCGAAAAAGCTGCCTTGATAAGGTGTTGGCAGAGCCAGGAAACGCTGCTGCGTGTCATCGAATTTGAGCAGTAAGCCCTGTTCGCCGGCGATGAACAGCGCATCGCCGGCAGCGGCGATGGCATTGAGGTGCAGACCCTGCGGGTTATCGATACGGTCCTGGAACGGGGTCCAGTGCTTGCCACCGTCTTCAGTGCGCAGGATCAGATTGAATACACCCACCACGTAACCGAGTTGGTCATTGGCGAACCAGACGTCGAGCAGCGGCTTGTCGGCGCCCTCTTTCGTCAACCGCTGGCCGTCTTCGACGAGCTGCGGCCATTGTTCATTGCCAGGTTCTGCCTGGGCCAGCGCGCTGTAGTGCTTGACCAGCAAGTCGCCGATCTGGCGGCCATCGAGTTGTTTGCTCCAGGTTGCGCCGGCATCGCTGCTGTGCAGCACGACACCATCGCTACCCACGGACCAACCTTGTTGTGGCGTAGGAAACGAGACGGCATTGAGGTCAGCACTGACCGGCACACTGGCCTGAAGCCAGTTCTTGCCGGAGTCGTCGGAGTAGAGAATGTGACCACGCTGCCCAACAGCGACCAGCCGATCACCCGCGCGGGCCGTGGCCAGCAAAGGGCTGCGCACGGCCAGGGTACTGAGCCTGGCTGGCTGGTCCAGCACGTCAATGAAGTTGGTGGCCTGGGCGATTCCCTGTGACAGAACCAGTGAGGCGCCCAGTGCCAGCAACAGGCACTTTTTGTAAGAACCCATACTGCATCCTCTTGAGAAAACTGCGCTGGGGCGCGCAAGGCGCACCCGGCGCTGGAGTCAGGCGCCCAGTTAGGGTGTGAATCATCTGGGCGCTTTATCGCGGGATGCTTAGCGGATGCCTGCACCGGCCAGGGACTCAGCTGACCACTGCGCCTTGGAGAGCGGCTCGATGTACTTGATGCCGCCGTAGGGACCTACCACACCATTGATGTTGTAGGACCCGCCGACCAGGTCGTAGATCATGAACGGCGTAGAGTCCGGCACCTGTTTGTCATAGCTCTGGCTGAGGAAAGCGAAGGAACCACGGTAGAGCTGACCATGTGCGTCGTACTGGTCGGAAGCCAAAGCTGTCCAGCTGTCTTCATCCAAGTAGAAGCGACGCTTCTGGTAGATGTGACGAGCACCTGGCTTGAGATTGCCTTCAACGACCCACACACGGTGTTTCTCCCAACGCACGAAGTCGGGTGACAGGTGGTTAGGGGTGGTCAGCGACTTGGGGTCTGCAACGTAGGTCAGCTTGTAGGTGTTGTAAGGCAGGATCATTTCCTGCTTGCCCACCAGCGTCCAGTCGTAGCGGTCCAGCGCGCCGTTGAACACAAACCCGTCATCGAAGGTCCCGGCACCGGAGGTACCTGGGTTAGGCGTGTCATAGGCCAGGCTGGGAGCCAACTTGACTCGCCGCTGGCCCGGCAGGTACTGCCAGGCGCGGCGTGGTTGTTGCAACGGGTCGGCGGCGTCCTTGATCATCAGCGCCTCGCCGGCACGACGTGCGGGACCTGTGTAGGCCACCTTGATCTGGTAGTACACGTCGGCACTGCTGATCGGCTGCGACATGTTCTCGTAGATTGGGTAGTTGATGAACGTCTGTCCGGTAGTGGCCAGGCTTGGCACCCCCGCCGAGTCAACGTTCCAGGAATCATACTTGGTGGTGATGTTGACGCCCTGGTAACGCAGCAGGAAGTTCCACATCGCTTCGGCACCATTGTGCGGGACCGGGAACGGCACACCAGGCAGAACGTTATCGATGGCCAGGCCGCCTTGCAGGGACTTGGCGCCGCTGGCGTTTTTCACGCTGTTGTCCAGCACATTCTGAGGCAACGCAACGGTGCGGTGAGTCGGGTAGACATCAACACGAAACGTGGGAAAACGCTTGGCCAGCTCAGCCGTGGTGGCAGTGAGCATGCCCTTGTATTTGTCGACGTTCTTGCCATCGATCACCAGCAGCGGCTTCTCGCTGGCAAAGGGGTCCGGACGCATGGTGTCGCCCGATTTGAAGCTGGCCGGCGCGGTGGTCAGGCCACCGGCGTAGGCCGGAATCGATCCATCGGCGTTGGCGGCTTTTTCAGCGCCGACCATCGTCAGGCTGGTGCCGAGCTTGGCAGCTTCCTCGGCGGTCACGGCCGCCTGCGCATGTGCGCCCAACGTCATGGCCAGGGAAGCGGCCAGTAAAGTTTTGACGAATTTCATGTTGTTCTCCTGCTTAGTATCTAAGCAATGGGTGTATCAGAAGGTGGTTTTCAGCGTCAGGTACACAGCGCCACGGTCTTCTGTGGTTGCGCCGCCTCCCGAGAAGGCCGAATAGCCACCGGCGTAGCAGGCATAGTTTTCGTTGCCACTGAAGGCGTTCGGGGTCGATCCATCGCCACCTCCGGCGTTGGCTGCACCGGTGCTGTTGCCGCTGACGTTGCACTTGTCAGTCTTGCCAAAGGAATCCACATACTTGAGGTCGACAAAGTATTTGTTGTAAACGATTGCGCCGATGCCAGCGGCGTAGGTGCCAGTGTCCTTGGCGCCACCGCCGACCACAGGGGAAACACCATCGAGGCCAACGTTCACGGACATCGGCGTGTTCAAGTCCACGCCCGGGAACACCTGGTACCAGGTCGGTGTGAAGTTGACGGCGATACCCCAGTTGTCGCGGGTCGGCGCATCGATACCGCGGTAAGTGCTCTTGCCTTTGTAGAGTGCCGAGTTCTTGTCATCGAGCTTGAGCAGGTTGCTGTAATACAGTTCGGCGAGCAGCACGGCCTGGTCGTACACCGGCGTCTTGGGCAGGGTCATCAAACCGTTGAGCGTCCAGTGCAGCGTTTCGCCAGTGGCGCTCATGCTGTCGCCGTTGTGCGGGACGTCGTAGATGACGCCAGTGGCCGCGGTACGTGCTGGCAACAGGCCAAGACCTTGCCCGAAGCCCAGCGGGCTGGTGGAACTGACGATGGCCGGGATACTGGCCAGCGGCATGTTTTCGCGAATGTTCAGGTCGCTGCCAACACTGATGCCGCCGAAATCCTTGGACAGGCTCAAACCGTAGATATCGATATCGTCGGAGTACGCCAGTTGATAAGTGGCGGTGCTCAACGAGTTCAGCGTGTTGACAACAGCCGGCACCTGGCCCGCTGGACGCGTGCCATTGGGGTTGGCCGAGGTGACCCCGCGAGTGTCGAGCCAGGCCTGCGGCAGGATGTCCGAGGTCTTGCGGTAGTAGACGCCGAGGGTGCCGTCCAGCCACTCCGGTGACCACTTGGCCATTACGCCCCAGTCGCCTTGATTGCCAGGGTTCAGGTCATGACCACGAACCACGTTGGTCAATGCGTTGCAGGGGGCGACGCCGCAACCGAGCGGGCTGCCCGGCGTGATGGAGTTGGTGTTGCCCAGCAGGAACGACTGCGCGCCGAAGCCCACCAGGTCGGAACCGCCATAGTAGGTGCCCGCTTCCGGCAGACGCGCAGCATCCCATTTCAGGAAATACTGGGCCCCCACGGTCAACTCGGGATTGACAGTGAACGACATCGACAGCTGGTTACGCGGAACGAACAGCTCCTTGGCTTCAGTACCCGGCGATGCGGCGAGCTTGGCGAGATCGAGGCCGGACTGGCCGTAGCTGACCGAATGCACCGGGTTGAGAATGGTCTCACCCCAGAACACGTTGTGCTGGCCGGCCTTGACACTCAGCATCGACTCCTCGCCCACTTCGGTGCTGTAGAACACGAAGGCATCGAGGATTTCCCCGGACGGACCGGTGTAGTAACGCTGGGCGTAGTTGCTCAGGTGCGGACTGCCATTGCCGACGTTGTCGTTGGTGACACCGGCCAGGCGCGGGTCGTTGGCGACCAGGCCAGAGCGTGCATCATTGCCGTTGACGAACGGGTTGGAGTTGGAACCGGTGTTCTCATAGGCTTTGTCGTACCAACTGGCGGCGCTGACACGAAAGCCCATGTTCTGTTTATAAACAACATCCATCTCGGTCAACAGGTCGACACGGTTGGTGATGTTGGTCCCGGACTTGCGGAAGTTGTAATCACCATCATTGTTGTTCGGCGAGCCGAGCATGCGCTTGTCGGCGCTTTCCGTGCGTACGCCGTAGTTGTACTTGACGGTGTTGTCCAGGCGCACAGACCAATCCGGGCTACCGGTATCGAACTCGAACGCGTGGCCGGCGACCGGCATGATTGCAACGACAACAGCAATGGCCAGCGGACTGCGACGCAAGGTGAAGGGCTGACTGTGTTTCATATGGCTAGCTCCACTTTTTATTATTGTTAGGGATGCTTGGATCAACGAAATCCCGCCCACGGCCTGACAAACAGGAGCTGACGGGTCGACACCAGAGATCGCTGTCGTTGAACCTGTCACCTGTTACCGGCAAGCAGCAGAAAGGACGTAGTAACCTGACACCCGAACAGTTAGTTGAACTGCTCGGTTATGGCGGGCGGCCCCAACACCAGCTTCGTGGATAGCTATCGGTGTCGAGGGCCCTTTAGTCTTAGTGGAAGGCGGTAAGATCCTGTGGTTCGATCCCGTTCGCCTCGCAGTAATTCATGTAGCGCTGAAGCGAGGTTTTCCAGTTCTCGATGGCCAGGACCTTGTCGTTTTCATCGACGAAGATGAGGTCGCCGCTCACGATCACCAGCGTCACCATGTAGTCACCGTCTTCAGTGCTGACCACTTCCGGCTGGTGAGTGGATGCGGCGGTCTCGTAGACAACGCTGCCCGGACCCGCAATCCAGTCGTGCTCTTTGTACTTCCAGTGGCCTTCGATGGTGTAGACGATGACGGTGCCAGAGTGATGGTGCTTGGGCAGGACCATGTCGATGGGCGCCTTCATCATCACAATGATCTCGCCGCGAATTGGGTCGAGCTTGAAGTACTTCAGCAGGACGTTGTCTGCAAAAGGGGTGAAGGGAACCCAAGGCAGCGACTCGCCGTGCATGACGGCTGTTTCAACTTGTTGAAAAAGCATAACTATCTCCGTTTCTATTGTTTTTTCCAGAAGCTGACCGCGCGGTTTGACCGACGGCGATGCACGCGCTCGACTGATCCAGCACGAGGCGAAGACCTCTGGGAATTGGGTGAATCAGTTAAGAGGGGTACCGGTCAATGTCGCGCGCAGCATCTTGCGCGGTGCATTGCCGTAATCGGCTACTGCGTAGTGCTGGCACAGCAGGTTGTCCCACATCGCGACCGTGTTGGGTCGCCACTTCAGACGCACCTGGTATTCCGGAATCGCGGCCTGGGAAATCAGGTAATTCAACAGAGTATTGGCTTCTGGCTTGAAGTCCTGGCCGCAACGGACGTCCTTGAAGGTGTAAAAGTTCGAGAAATGGGTGGTGAACGCCGAGTTGACGAACAACACCTTTTCGCCCGTCTCAGGATGGATAAGCACAACCGGGTGCTCAGCGACGGGGTTCTTCGCGGCCATCGCGTGACGATCAGCGATCGGCATCTGGGCGAAAAAGGCGTGCTCGGCATCGTGCTTGGCGTACATGCCATCGATTCGTTGTTTGATGGCCTCAGGCAGGCTTTCATAGGCCATCACCATGTTGGACCAAATGGTGTCGCCGCCGGACTCCGGACCCAGTTCACAGCGCAACACCGCGCCGCGGGGCGGCGCCTTCTTGAAAGTGACATCGGCATGCCATAGGTTTTCGCGGCTGATCTTTTCGACCATATTCTGCTTGTTGGGGTCGAGATTGCGGTACAGCATCAGCAACTTGTCCGCCTCAGGATGGCTGGGCGCAACGGGATGAGCTTCCAGTTCGGCGAATTGCGCCGCGAAATTCTGTTGCTCCATCGGAGTGATGTCCTGATCGCGAAAGAACAGCACTTTGTGTTTGAGCCACAGCGCCCGGATCTCTGCGATCATTTCAGGGTCTTGGGCAGCGTCGGCCAGGCTGATGTTGCTGATCTCGGCGCCGATGTTCGGCGTGCACAGTTCAACCTTGATCGAATGTCGAAGAGCCGAAGGACGGACAATCGCCGGGGATGGCGATGAACTGTTTTGGAAAGCTGTTTTTTTTATCATTGAAATCTCCAGTCTCTGGCGTACGCCGGCATGCAATCGCATGCCCGGCAAATCAGACAGGATCAAAGCGAGCCAGTGGCACCGTTTCGGTTCCTTGGAGAGATGCTAGGGATTGCCGTCGCCCCGGCTTTTGCAAGACGGGACAACTTGTTGGCATTTTCGGACAACGAGGGCAGCTGGGTATCCGGCTTCGTCAAGGCTTTCCGGGAGGGCTCGGTGCGATTTGGGTGGTCCCGGTTGCCGCCCGCGCACGATGCTGTGTGGCCCACTCCGACGGGGACATGCTGAACTGGTGACGGAACCAGCGAGAGAAATCCGCACCGGATGAAAAACCCACCAGCCCCGCGATTTCGTAGAGCTTGCGCTTGCTGGTCAACAGATACTCTTCGGCGAGTTCGACGCGCACCGCATTGACCACGGAAAGCCCCGTCTCGCCAACTTCCGCCAGGCGCCGATTGAGTGTGCGGCGATGCAACCCCAAGTGCTCGGCGACACGATCGATCGAACAGGTTCCGGTGGGCAGCAACACCCTTATGACCTGGCGCGCCTGATCCAGAGGCTCATCGCCCTGGTCCGTCAACTGCATGTCCAGCCAGCGCTTCACTTCTCGATTGAGCTTGGGTGTGGCAGCGGCAATGGGCAGGTCCACGTCGCGAGCCCGACAGACAATGCCGTTGAACTCCTGCCCAAAGTCGATTGCCGTTCCGAGCACCCGGCGATGAACGTCCATCTTGGCTGGACGTTCGTGGCTGAAACAGATGTTCACCGGTTTGAAAGCATCGTGCGCGAGCGCCCGATAGGATCGAAAAATAATACCTGTTGAGATTTCGACCACCTGACGCAAAAGCCCCGGGTATTTCTGCTGGATATCCACATGTAGAAGCACCAGATCTCCGGCGTCTTCAAGGCGCAACTGCACACCGGCGTTATGAAGCCGCATATAGCGCGCAGACGACTCCATCGCCGCGCGCAGAGTGGGCTCCTCACGCATCATCAGGGCCAGCATGCCAAAGTCGGCCAAGTCTCGGCGCTCCGCCATCAACAGGCCGAAGGCTTCCTGGCCGGAAAGCCGTGCCGACTCTTCCAGCAGCCAGCAAACCGAATAGCCGTTGATCAGAAGATTCGGATCGTCAAGCACGCGGGGGGGCAATTTGGCCAGCCGCAACATCCGGAACGGGTCCAGCCCAACTGCGTGGGCGATGGACGCATAGCCGGTCAAACAGGCACTGCGAATCAGGCTGGACATGCGATCACCCGTCCCGTTTTGATAAGTTGGTGTCCTGAATAGCCAAACTCAACCACCCCTATCTCGTCAAGCTCTTCTCGTACAACAACAAGATGACGAGTACTGCGATGAATTTGGAAAATTTCCAGGACCAGCCCCTGCGGGACGTTGACGCTCCAGACGCGTTCGCTCACCACTTCGTTGAGATCAACGGCATCCGGATGCACTACGTCGAGGAAGGCCAGGGCCCCCTGATCATCCTCCTACATGGATTCCCCTACCTCTGGTACATGTGGCGGCGACAGATCCCGGCCTTGGCAGCTGCTGGTTATCGGGTGGTCGCGCCTGACCTGCGAGGTTTCGGCATGTCCGATAGCCCAGCGGCGGTAGAGGCCTATGACATGAGCCAAGCGGTGGGTGACATCGTCTGCCTGATGGAGGCCCTGGGCGAAACCTCGGCGATCGTCGTCGGCCACGACCTCGGTGCCTGGGTAGCCCAAGCCTGCGCCATGCTGCGCCCCGAGCTGTTTCGTGCACTGGTCATGCTGAACACGCCAGTGCCTCCGCGCGGCCGGATCAGGCCCACGGATGGGCTGCGGGCGATGGCCAAGGGCAAGGGCTACCACCACCTGTACTTCCAGCAGCTGGAAAAGCCGGACCGTGAACTGGCCGCCGACACGCGCAAGACCTTGCGCAGCATCTTCTACTCGGTCTCGGGCGATGCGGTCGGTGCCGAGCGCTGGCGCCTGTTCATCGAGCCGGACGAGCCCATCCTCAATGCTTTCACCGACCCTGTTGCGTTCCCCGCCTGGTTGAGCCCGCAAGCGATTGACTACTACGTGGAGGAGTACACCCGTGCCGGTTTCACCGGACCCCTGAACTACTACCGCTGCCGCGACCGCAACTGGGAGATCTCCGCTTTTCTCGATGGCGCAGTGATAAAGCAGCCCAGCATGTTCATCGGCGGTGCCAACGACCCCTCCATCGAGCCGCCACAGATTCGCGGGCTATATGACCAGCTCGAAACCTACCTGGTCGGGCTGCGCAGGAAGGCACTGCTAGCCGGTGTGGGCCACGCCGCGGCGGAAGAAGCGCCAGAGCAGATCAACGCGTTGCTTCTCGAGTTCCTCGAACAACTGGACGACAACTGAGTCGGTCCCTCGTTGGCTATACGCCAAGGTATTTCACATGAACAACAATAAGACGGTGTCCAACATGAATGGACTGATGCAGCAACAGGAGCTGCTTATTTCGACGCTCCTCACCCATGCCGAGCGCCACCACGGCGACCAGGAAGTCGTCTCTCGCCGCGTAGAAGGCGATATCCATCGGCAAACCTATCGCGACCTCGGGCAGCGCGCACGCTGCCTGGCCAATGCGCTCGCCACGCTCGGCGTCAGCTTTGGTGACCGCGTCGGAACGCTCGCCTGGAACGGTTACCGCCACATGGAGCTGTACTACGCTGTATCCGGCTCGGGTGCCGTGCTGCACACGTTGAACCCACGCCTGCATGCCGACCAGGTGCAGTGGATTGCCGACCACGCCGAAGACCGCGTGCTCTTCTTCGATCTGACCTTCCTGCCGCTGGTCGAATCCATCGCCGACAAAGTCTCGACTATCACCCGCTTCGTGCTCATGACCGATCGAGCGCATATGCCGGCGGTTACCTCGATCCCCGATCTGCTGTGCTACGAAGATTTGATCGCAACCCACACCGATGACTTCGTGTGGCCAATCTTCGACGAAAACAGCGCATCGTCGCTGTGCTATACCTCAGGTACTACTGGCAATCCCAAAGGCGTGCTCTACAGCCACCGCTCGACGCTTCTGCACACCCATGCCGCCGCCCTCCCCGATGCCTTGAACTGCTCGGCGCGCGACACCGTCCTGCCGGTGGTGCCGATGTTCCATGTCAACGCCTGGGGTTTGCCATACATGGCCTGCATGGTCGGCGCCAAACTTGTTTTACCCGGACCGTTGCTCGACGGCGCATCGCTCTACGAGTTGTTCGAGGCGGAGAAAGTCACCCTGTCCGCCGGCGTGCCCACCGTCTGGCAAGGTCTGCTCGCCCATGTCGAGGCAACGGGCAAGACATTCTCGACCATGCGCCGGACGATAATCGGTGGCTCGGCCTGCCCTTCGGCCATGATGGCGGCCTTCGAGGACCGCTATGACGTACAGGTGCTGCACGTCTGGGGCATGACCGAGCTAAGTCCGCTCGGGACCGTTTGCACCCCCAAGGCCAGGCACCTCGCCATGGACAGCGCCGACCGCCGCGTCCTGCAGGCCAAACAAGGCCGGGTCGTGTACGGCGTCGACATGAAGATCGTCGGCGATGATGGCAAAGAACTCCCCCGCGACGGCAAAACCTCGGGCGAACTGATGGTACGCGGTCCCTGGATCATCTCCTCCTACTACAAGAGCGACGCCGGGGATTCGCTGGTGGATGGCTGGTTCCCGACAGGCGATGTCTCGACCATCGATGCCGAGGGCTTCATGCAGATCACCGACCGCAGCAAAGATGTCATCAAGTCCGGAGGTGAGTGGATCGGTTCCATTGATCTGGAAAACATCGCCATGGCCCACCCTGCGGTTGCGATGGCTGCGTGTATTGCGGCCTACCACCCGAAATGGGATGAACGCCCGCTCCTGGTCGTGACCCGCAAACCCGGCAGCGAACTTTCGCGCGACGAATTGCTTGGATTCTATGAAGGCAAGATCGCCAGATGGTGGACCCCGGATGATGTGGTATTCGTCGACAGCATCCCACTCGGCGCGACCGGCAAGATGTTGAAGAACAAGCTTCGCGAGACGTTCCAGGACTACCGACTGCCCACCGCCTGAGGGCCTGCCTCCCTCAACGCGCTCGGGCGGGTAGTAACACGTTCCCATGCTTGCCCGAGCCGGGCGCTACTCAAGGCCCGGTTCACGAGTCCGATCAAGACAATCCAATAACAACAAGAAGCGCAGATACAAGGAATCGCCATGAATGTTCACCACGCCCTTGCTGACACTATCGAAACTTCAACCGCCAGCACGCCCCGACTGTATGCCTGGTGCGTATTTGCACTCAGTTTCGGTCTGCTGATTTCAGACTACATGTCACGACAAGTGCTCAACGCAATCTTTCCGCTGCTCAAATCCGAGTGGGCACTGAGCGACTCCCAGCTCGGCCTGCTGAGCGGCATCGTCGGTCTGATGGTGGGCCTGTTGACCGTACCCATGTCATTAATGGCCGACCGCTGGGGCAGGGTCCGCAGCCTGGTGCTGATGGCCGCGATTTGGAGCTTGGCTACACTGGGCTCCGGCTTTGCACAAAATTACCAACACATGCTTCTCGCCAGGTCGTTGGTCGGCATCGGCGAGGCAGCCTATGCCAGCGTCGGCGTAGCTGTAGTGCTTTCCGTCTTTCCCAAGCAGATGCGTGCGACCCTCATCAGCACCTTCATGGCTGGCGCCATGTTTGGCTCCGTACTGGGCATGGCGCTTGGTGGCATCATCGCCGCGCACCTGGGCTGGCGCTCTGCTTTCATCGTCATGGCGATATTCGGTCTGACGCTCGCCATCATCTATCCAGTGGTCGTAAAAGAGCGGCGCCTGGACAACTGCACTCAGACCGCAAACCAACACGCCGAAGCAAACGGCAAGAGTCCACTACGTTCGCTGTTTGCCAGTCGTTCGGTCATCAGTGCCTATATCGGCAGCGGCCTGCAGATGTTCATCGGCGCCTCGTTGATAGCCTGGTTGCCCAGCTACCTGAACCGTTACTACCACATGGGCACCGATCGGGCTGGCATGATCTCCGCCGCCCTGATCCTGGCGGGTGGCGCCGGCATGATCCTCTGCGGCATCCTCAGCGACCGCCTGTGCCGCAAAGCTCCCGAGCGCAAGATTTCCCTGGCCGTCGCCTACTGCCTGATCACTAGCCTATTGCTGTCAGCGGCCATGCTGTTGCCCCCCGGAGTGGCCCAACTGGTAGTCATCGCTCTGGCCATGCTGGTGGTCACTGGCACGTTTGGCCCCGCCGGCGCCGCCATCGCCAACTTGACCCACCCTTCGGTGCACGGCACGGCCTTTGCCATTCTGGCCTTGTCCAATAACCTGCTTGGCCAAGGGCCCGGCCCCTATGTCACGGGCCTGCTGGCTGACGCCTTTGGCCTTGATCGTGCTTTCCAGATGATCCCACTGATCAGCATCGCAGCAGCCCTCGTGTTCTGCTACGGCAAGCGCCACTACCAACGCGATATCCAGAAACTGATGCCGACAGTCGCAGGTGCGACGCCGGCCGGAAGAATGTCATGAACGCCCCCATCAAACTGCCCGTGACACAACCACTGCCCTGGCCCCAGGAGAGTCTTGCATGAGCTCCGCAACCATTGCCTCGCTGGGGGTACGCAGCCAATTGCTGATGCCCGGCTTTATCGTCAGCGCCATGGTCGCCGCTGCGGCCACATTCCTCTCCGAGCACTACGGCGCGCCGGTGATGCTCTTCGCACTTCTACTGGGCATGGCGATGAATTTCCTTTCCGGTGACGGGGTGTGCAAGCCGGGCATCGAGTTCACAGCCCGCGAGATCCTCCGGGTCGGTGTTGCGTTGCTGGGCATTCGCATCACCCTGGAGCAGATCGTTGCCCTTGGCTGGCAGCCGGTTGTGATGGTGGTGACGCTGGTGGTGGTGACGATCCTGGTGTCCATCGTCGCGGCTCGCGCCATGGGCTTCAGCACCTTGTTCGGCCTGCTTACCGGCGGCGCCACCGCAATTTGTGGCGCGTCGGCGGCCCTTGCCCTGGCGGCAGCGCTGCCCAGTCATGAGAAGAAAGAGCGAGCGACGCTGTTCACGGTCATTGGCGTTTCGGCGCTGTCCACCATGGCAATGATCGTTTACCCAATGATCGCCCAATTCTTCAACCTGAGCCCACTCCACGCAGGCTTTTTCCTCGGCGGGACCATTCACGATGTCGCCCAGGTAGTTGGCGCCGGCTACGGCATGTCACACGAGACCGGCGACAGCGCCACGGTGGTGAAGCTAATGCGCGTGGCGATGCTGCTACCGGTAATTCTGTGTGCGGCCATGATCACCCGCGCCCGCGGCGTCGAACCTGGCAGCAAGCGACCACCGCTGCTGCCGTGGTTCGCGGTGGGATTTGTAATCTTTGCCGCAGTCAACAGCACCGGGGTCATTCCACAGATGGTTCAGGACGCCGGCAACAGCCTGTCACGCTGGTGCCTGGTGATCGCCATCAGCGCACTGGGCATGAAGACGCAGCTCAAGGAGCTGGCCTCGGTGGGGATCAAACCCATTCTATTGATGGTGGGAGAAACCGTATTCCTTGGCGCACTGGTGTTGGCAATGCTGCACTGGGCCATGTAAACCGAACCCCTGCGGGGTCATCGCCGCTCTGGTCTAACAGAGCTTTTTGCCGCGTCGGAGCTGTGTACCAGCTGCTCCGTTACGCGGCATTTTTTATATCGAAATTTGCTTGGTCCAGCTTTCCTGCCGTGAGGAAGAGTTATGGAGGCTTGAGTAGTTGCCTCGGTTACCACCTACATACAAACATGACGCCATCAGGCGGTGTCAGCAGTGTTTTTTCGTGACACAGCATAGCCGTCTCGCCCTCTTACGAATGTCCGCTATGGGTCCAGGCTGTGTGAAAACGCCAGTGTTTGTCTAACCTTCTGATCGTCTAGATCGTATTGGGGGCGATCATGAAACGATTCATTGAAGGTGAGGCTCGGACGCAAGTCACGTTGCTGCCTGAGTGCTTGGACGATTACGTAGCCGAAGAAAATCCAGTGCGAGTGGTCGACGTTTTCGTCGATGAACTCGACCTGGGTGCACTTGGATTTGAAGGTGTTGATCCTGCTGCAACGGGGCGTCCGGCCTACCATCCCGCGATCTTGCTGAAGATCTATATCTACGGCTACCTCAATCGGATTCAGTCCAGCCGCCGGCTGGAACGGGAGGCCGAGCGCAATGTCGAGTTGATGTGGCTGACCGGACGTTTGGCTCCGGACTTCAAAACCATTGCCGACTTTCGCAAAGACAACGGCAAAGCCATTCGCAGCGTCTGCCGCCAGTTCGTAGTGCTTTGTCGCAACCTCAATCTCTTCTCCCAATCAATCATCGCCATCGATGGCAGCAAATTCAAAGCCGTCAATAATCGTGACCGTAACTTCACCCAGGGCAAAGTGAAGGCCCGCATGCAACAGATCGAGCAGAGCATTGATCGTTATCTGGCGGCGATGGATTCGGCGGATCGGGCAACGCCCGAAGTGGCCGAGGCCAAGGCCGAGCGGCTGAAAGAAAAGATAGAAACGCTGAAAAAGCAGATGCAAAAACTCAAGGACATCGAGGCGCAGCTTCACGACAGTCCAGACCAGCAAATCTCTCTTACCGATCCAGATGCACGCTCAATGGCCACGAGCGGCCGAGGCACCGGAACGGTTGGTTACAACGTCCAAACAGCTGTCGACGACAAACACCATCTGATCATTGCCCATGAGGTGACCAATGTTGGTAATGATCGTGGGCAACTGAGCAATATGGCGAACCAGGCGCGTGAAGAAATCGAGGCTGAATCGCTAACGGTGGTGGCCGACCGAGGCTATTACAAAGGTCTGGAAATCCTTGCTTGCGAGCAAGCCGGCATCACTACCTTCGTACCGAAACCCCTGACATCGGGCAGCAAAGCCGAAGGCCGATTTGGCAAGCAGGACTTCATCTACGTTGCTGCATCGGACGAGTATCGATGCCCAGCGGGACAGTTACTGACCCGGCGGTATTCGTCGGTGGAAGACGGCATGTTATTGCATTGTTACTACTTCTCGGGCTGCCAGTCCTGCTCAATGCAAAAGCAATGCACCACGGGTAAAGAGCGCCGGGTAAAGCGCTGGGAACATGAAGCCGTAGTCGATGCAATGCAGGCTCGGCTGGATCATGATCCAACGATGATGAGGCGTCGCCGCCAGACCGTTGAACATCCTTTTGGAACGCTCAAATACTGGATGGGAAGTACCCACTTCCTGACCAAAACCCTGCCGAGGGTAAGCACCGAGATGAGCCTTCATGTGCTCGCCTACAACCTCAAGCGAATGATGAGCATCTTCGGCATCTCAGGACTGCTTGAAGTGATCAGGGCGTGAATCCAGCCGCTTGATCGTCCGTGAGTGGTTGTTTGGGCCGCTGACGCGGCCCAAACAGCATTTACGAACGCCTATGTCGCTGACTAGGGCAATTCGCGCTTCCGTCCGCTGGTTTCGCAAGCAACGCCCGTAGCTCTCAGCCTTCGACGTATTCAGTGCGTTTTCACACAGCCTGGGTCGTTAGCGGCCTATCAAACTCGCACCATGCTTCCTCTCACTAGAAGCTTCCCAAGCTGATAACGAGGGTTTGATTCCCTTCACCGCTCCACTAATTTCAAGGCATCCACCGGTCTATGTACGTGACTGCAATCAGTTGGAAACACTACTGTGGGCGTGACAGAGCATTACATTCGTATGCGCAAAGGCATGAAAGTGACGCCTACGAAATGACCAGCGGAGAACGAGCTACAAATCTCCGACGAGGAGAAGACCTAGGGGCCGTTTCGGAATCAAATGCCGCGGGTGCAGCGTACAAGGCCATGTGGGATACTTTATGCCTCACCTGAGGATCAGCGATGGCTCTACCGACCGACACACTAGGACCGTTTGACGTCAGGACTGATGACCTGATCCAGATCGAGGCTGGCCAAGCCGTCGAACTGTTCCGACAACTTCTTGTAATCGAGGCCAACAAGGCCGGCATTCCTATCACCGGCGTCGATGTACCGGCAGCAATCAACATTGCCGATGGCGGAATCGACGCCGAAGTCGCCGTCGCTGGCCTGTCCGGAGCTTTGCTACCAGCAGGCCTAATTTCCGAAGGTCTGACCCGCTACCAAATCAAGACTGGAAGCTTCTCTGCATCGACGCCCTCTGATATTCGATCGCTGCTCGTCCAGCCTAAGTTCGCCAAAGGCGACCACCAGCGTACAAAGGAGGAACTCCAGCCACGAGTGCTTAGCTGTTTCGAGAACGGCGGGACCTTTATCGTGGTGCTTTTCGGCTCCGATCTGGTCGGCGCCGCAGATGATCACGGGGCGACTCAAGTCAGCGAGTTCATGACGGCAATTGATCCGTCGTTCGCGCATGTCGCAGTGCGGATTATCCGGGCGAACCAGCTATGCTCGGCGATCAAAGTACTGGCACCCGGTATTGCAATGCGACTGAACAGCGTTCAGGGCTTCGACGACGCCGTCTTCCATGACCTGTCGTTCATGGCTGACTCCTGCGACCTCGAGATCAACGTTTACCAGCCGACGGAGGAACTTGACAGAGCGGCTGAGCAAATAAAGCGAGCTGCCGACAGTGTTAATGGATTCGAGCACGTGCGTGTGCTGGGAGACGCAGGAGCCGGAAAGACACACCTTATGTATCGTGCGCTCAGTGCTTCGCAACTCAGTGGCTGTGTCCTGTACTGCCGGGATCCAGAGGGGGCCCTGGATAGCGGGCCGATGATGGCATTACGGCAGATGGCACGGAATACCACCATCATCTTGGTCGCAGATGAATGCGACCTAGAAACTGCAGAAGGGTTGACGGCGTTATTCAAGAAGCTGGCGATCAAGATGCTACTCGTAACAGCAGACAATGTGGCTGAGCCTGCCAGTGCTCATGTGAACACGCAGGTCATCGATGTGCCGCGACTCGAACAACCTGTGGTCGCAGATATTTTCCTGGGCTATGGAATTCCTCTGGACAGCGCAAGCTGGTTAGCAAGCTTGTGCGAGGGTTCGCCTCGGGCGGCTCACCGGCTTGGCCAATATATTCAGAACAACCCTGACCAGCATCCAGCTCAGCAACTGGCTCACCTGGATCGACTCTGGGACCGTATTGTGTGTGCGCCCCACAACATCGATTCATCTGAGGGCCAAGACAAGCTGGCAGTGATCCGGACGCTGGCGCTGTTCCGGCAGGTTGCATGGGATACTGCAGAAGGGCCGGCGGTACAGACTGCGGTGTTGGCCTCGTTGAAGTATATAGACCCGAGTTTTTCTCAGCACAGGCTGTCACTCTCTGTCTTCGCGCTGCGAAAACGACGGGTGCTACAGGGGCCACGAACGCTGCTGATATCTCCGAAACTCCTCCACGTTGCCATGTGGAAGAGTTGGTTTGAGCAGTACGCCCACATGGTAGATGTCCTGCAACTTCGAGAGGGACTCGAGGTCCGTATGCAGCAGCATTTCGATGCAATGCTTGAGTTCGCCAGGGAGTCAAAGGCAGCGACAGCATGGGCGGATCGTCTGATGGGAGAGGACGGAGTATTTAAGTCTCTTTCGGGCTACAAAACCGCCAGTGGCGCCAGTCTTTTTTTCGCGATAGCGCAGGCTAAACCCAAGGTAGCCCTGCGCCGTTTTGCTGCTGCCTTGGGTTCTGAAACAGTTGAGAGTCGCCGTAAGTTCATCGGAGATGCGCGACGCACCGCCGTCCACCGGCTCGAGCAACTTACAATCCCCGCTGAAACGTTCTTTGAAGCCACGGAATGCTTGCTGCTGCTGGCCGAGTCCGAAAACGAGAGTTGGTCTAACAACTCGACCGGCGTGTTCATCTCACTGTTTAGCCTTGGACATGGCACTGTTGCCGCTTCTGAACTGTCGCCCGTCGACAAGATCGACTACTTGCGCAAGTTGCTGCACAGCGAGGTGCCGTTCCGAAGGGATATTGCCGTTCAGGCCTTGGGCAAAAGCCTTGACCCATTCATGAGTCGGATTTGCATCGAGGAAGTGATCGGATTGAGGCGTCTGCCCGACCGCTGGACGCCGGAGACCTACGGCGAGCTATACGACGCGTATGCTGCCCATGTGAGGCTACTGGAAGAAGCTGTCGACTACCTGCCAGCTGCAGAAGCAACTGGGGCAGCGACGGCGATCTTGAACCACGTCAGAAGCCTTATCTTGATCGTCCCGCTGACCGAAACGATCCTCGTCTTTCTGCGCCGAGCCGCAGTGATACCAGGCTTGCGCGAGCATTGCATCGAGACCATCGTGGCCACCCTTCACTACGAAGGCAAAGCTTTGTCTGAAGCGGTTAGATCTGAACTCCACGCTATCCGGGCTGACCTTACTGAGTCTTCTTTCTCGAACAAACTTCACCGCCATGCAGGTATGAAGCTGATCGAAGACAACTTCGACTCTGAGGGCGAGTACTCTGATGCAGCGGGGGCGGAGCTGATGCAGCTTGCCGCCGACGTTGTAGCAAACCCGGAGTTGTTGGTTCCCGAGCTGGCATGGCTTATCACGGACAAGGCAAAGAACGGATTCCAATTTGGGCAGCTTCTCGGTCAAACCGATGACCTTCAATTATGGCCCTCCATTGTTTCGGCATGGATCAAAGCTGGCGAACAGCGATCCGACTTCTTCATTGGTGGCTATCTCTCCGCATGTCACGTCAAGAACATTGACTGGTGGGAACACACCGTCGAAAAGCTGTTTGAGAACGCTGAGCTTCGCAGTTCCGCGCTTGGTCTCATCTGGCGCTCGGGGATGAGCGACCGCATAGCTAGGTTCCTCCTGGCAATGGGGCAACAAGGCGATATCGACCCGACGGCTTTTCGCTTATTCGTCTATGGCGGTATCGTCAACCAACTGCCACGAGATGTATTTGAAAGCATTGTCGATCTGCTACTGGAGAGCGATGACCCGAATGCGCTCGATGCAGCGCTGGATTTTCTTGATTCACGGCTGCGAGGTCACGCCAACGAATTCAGCGCCCTTTCGACCCGCATCGAGCGAGTGTTGAGTTCGGCAGTGTTCGTTGAAGGGGCGCCGAGGGAGCATTCGAACACCATGCTGCAGTTCCGCTGGAAGGAGCTCGCGAACCGACTGCTTGACTTCAATCCCGATGCTGGGGCGAGGCTAGCGGTGAGCTGCATTGCTAATTTCGCTAATGTCAACAGCATTACCGATGGCTACCGCCCAGATTCGTGGAAGTTCCTGTCTAGGGCAGCGCAGGCAAAGCCCTCCATCATCTGGAGAGCAATTGCGCTGCGGCTAGAAATGCAACGAAAAGATGTAGGGACTTGGCATCTGTTGAGCTGGCTTCGAGGTGGCCTATCGATAAGTGAGGCCGACGGGTCAGCCCTTGAGGCCATACCGGAGTCCTTAGTCTTTGAATGGGTGGATGTCGACGCCATACATCGCGCAGGGCTTCTTGCCGAGCGTTGCCCACCGATCATCGCTAGACCGGATGAGCCGGCCAACTTCGCGCGAAAAATTCTTGAGCGTTACGGTGCAATTGAGCAGGTTCGGCGTGGCTTACACGCCAACAATTTCACTGGGGCCTGGAGCGGGCCAGCTAGCGATCATTACCGCCAAAAGCTCGCAGCTCTGGACGCCCACTTCGACATCGAAACCAACGACAACGTCCGCATGTGGCTAAAGGAACATCGTGAACAGCTTGAACACTTCATTGAACAGGAGGTAGAGCGGGAACTCCGGGAAAGCGAGTATTGAGGCCGATGTGTCGCTTCAGGAGGTCAAGGCTTGGTCGGTTCTCGCGGCTAAGACACGCCTCGTGTGAGCGTTGCCTGCTGCTTCTGGCCGAACTCTTCCGTTGCTCTCCGGCTGCTATGGGTCGACATCTGCCCTCCACGACGGGCAGAGATCCGCAGTTCTCTGCCCGTCGTCAGTACGGTGTGTGCTGATCAAGTCGAATGCAAACGGTTGGTCAGCACGGATGCAATTGGCTTGTCAGTGGCAATGCAAATGAGTGGTCAAGTCAGTGCAATTACGCACCTAGTTTTGCAGAATTGTTTGAATGGCAAGCACAAAGGCAGGCGGGAACACCTTGTCTCCATGTTCATTTTGAATACCACCATCATCCGTGATGCTGAGGCCTTGTTGCGCCAAGCGGGAAGGGTCAATACCTTTGCTAAGCGCATTTCGCAGGCGGGGCGACAATTCGGGAGATGCCGCGACCGGAGCGGGTAAGGCAGCGGGGGCCTCGGGCGATGTCGGCGTAATAGAAGCTCCGACCTGAAGCCCCTTAAAGGCCGCGTGAAGGTTGTCGTTGGTCACCTTGAGCCGCTTGGCCTCGTCCAGTGCGACCCGGAGGGTTGCTCGGATGCTGGGGTCGGTTATCAGCTCCAGGGCCTGTTCGACGTTTGACTTGCTCTTGGCCACATATCGGGTGGAGCCGCTGACGGCACTGGCGAAGGCCGTGATGATTTCCCGATAGTACGCGCCTTGGGTATTGCGCAGGCTTTGCGTCTTGGGCCCGCCGATGGACTCCAGGCGCCGACCCACTTCGGCCAGCGAATAGTCGCGGTCGCCATCGTCCCGTATCGCGTTCAGCGCCTCCCAGACTTTATCAAGGTTCTCAACCTTCGAGGACTTGCTGGCGGCAGCCCGGTGGGCCTGATATAGCTGTCGCGCGTCCTTCAGAATATCCGGGGCAGTGAGGGGGAGGCCGTTGCTCATCATACTTGCTCCAACAAATTTGCCGATTGCGCAAAGCCGAAGGTCTTGGGCTTCATGAAGTCCAATTGGGTAGCGAAAGCCTTGTCCAGCCCCACGGCGCTCAAAGTCGTTCGCCCATCTACCAAGGCATGCACTGTGTTGGCCTCCAGCCGAGCATAGAGGAATTGCCCCATGGCATTGGCCACGTGCAAGGCGTCTTCGTCATCCAGCAAGGAAAACCGGGGCTCATGGCCAGAATTTCGCAGCATTCGGTCAAACAGGCGAGCGCGCTCCAGGTTGGGTTGCCGCCAATTGATGTTCAGCCCGTCGTAAAGGGTGGCATTAACGCAGATTCGATTCAGCTGCTCGAACTCATGGCCTTCCGACAAGACCGCTTCAAGCTGACCAGTGCCACCCGCCACGACCAGGGCCAAACCATCACCCTTGTCTTGGGCTGCAATGCGGATGCACTGCTCGGTAAGCGCATACGCGGCTTGTAGGCTTAAGGCGATTTCGTCCACCTCAGCCGTAGAGGACTCAAAGGCGGTCTCTGCAATCTCCAGCTCGCGTTGTTTATGGAAGGGGGCGCCTCCACTCAAGGCGTCAGCGTGAGCATCCGACAAGGAATCAAACCGTTCCTGGGCTTTTTCGAAGGTGAGCGATGCCTTCTTCAGCCGATACGACAAGTCATTGACGTGGGCCTCCAGTCCAAATAGGAAGGCCGGGCCTGTCATGAAAAACCGGCACCGTGCACAATTAGATGCACCGCCGGGCACCGCCTGAAAGCGGGTGACATTACTGGTGAGGTCTTGGACCACCAAGCCTTCGTGGCAGCGCTTGGCCGCGACAGGGCAAATGCCATGGTCCATCACCAATAGGCCTACCCCTGTGCCGCCGCTTGCCGCATCGAGGGCGGAGGGATGCCGGTAGGCCACCGCCTGCTCCAGTTCCTGACGGCTTGCACACTTGATGAATCCCGCCATTTCAGCTTGGGATTTGCGTTGCCGCTCCAGGAGCGCCTCGTCCATGCGAAGCGTCAAAGTTTCCACGTGGAGCTTGGTGTAGTAGAGGGTCATGAGCACCGTCGCATGTCCCACAATCTTCATCAGGTACTCGGGCGGCACGCCCTCCTCGTACATGGCCGTAATAAGGGAGACCCGAAGGCTATGGAGGTCAAAGGTGGCTGTGGAGGGTTGGCCCGTTTTCTTATCCCGGGTCAGCACCAAGCGAATGGGGTCCCCGTTGCTCAAAGTATCCCCGGCATCGGCCAGCCGGCGTTCCATCTCGTCCATCAGCTTGAGCCACAGATTTCGGATACGCACGTCGGTCACGGGCATGTCGGGCCGGGTTTGGTTCGCAGGGTCGCGGAACAGGAAGTAATTCGCGCCCATCTTCTCCAAGTCCTCCACGTGCTTGACCTTTTTGAGCTCGAGGATGTCGGTCCAAGGGGTGGGGCCCTTCACGGGATTGTATTTTTCCTGCCAGTCCCGAAACTCAGACAAAAGGGTCAGCGCATCATGCTTCTCCCAGGGCATCACGTAGCCCTTGACCTCCTTGTCGGCATCACCGGTCTTGTTCGTGTTGAAGTAAAAGACGGAGCCATCGGTTCCATCTTTTCGCTTGTATTTTCTGAATACCCCGCGTTCTACGGGCTCGCCACCGGCTTTGGGATGGTGAAGCCCTAGGTTCGTGTCCCAAAGGCCATCCTTGCCGTAGCGATAGGTATCGCCCTCTCCACTGTCCAGCATGCGCACCTGATAAGTCCGTGCCGGCAGCAGAAGCTTGATAAGAAGCGTGTACGCGCGCACCGGGCTCCATACGGTCTCGTATTGCCCCGTTACCGGGTTAAGCCACCGGAAGGTATCCTTGATTCGTCCAGCCTCCTTCGCCCAGGCAAAGTCGTTTTCGGTCAGGATATGCTTGGCAAGACTAATGAGCCGCGTAGGCATGGCTTCCCGATGAGTCTCCCCTTGATTCACGTTCTTATAGGTGCCTTTGGGCAAGGGGTTCGCAAAGCCCGGCCTCAGAATAGGGACCTCATTATCATCGGGCTGGGCACAGACCTTAAACAGCACCTCATTGTGAAATTCATGAAGGACCGTCATGGTTTGCCGGCCCTTCTTGCCAGGCACCACATAAAGCTCAGTGGGCCTCCGGCGGATGTCAAAATAAGCGGCGGGGTTTCGAGGCAACTCCGGATGTTCGTGGTAATGCTTCAAGAAGTTGTTGACCGACGACTTGCGCTTCTTGAAGTTGGCCGGGTTCGCTTCTAGGTGCTCAATGGCCAGCCGGACCCAATCGGCCATTTCAGGCTCTTTGGCAAGCAGCCAGTTGAAGTTGTCGTCCCGAGCCAAATGGCCCATCTTGTTCTTGAAGAAGCCAAAATCGTCGGGAGTCCAGTTGATGGCCACATCAGGATATTGCTCACGCAGCATGCCCAGGACAGGCTGTATCGCTACGGAGTGCAGCTTACCCAATCGACTGCGCTCAACCGTAAGCTGAAAGGTTTCGGGAGTAATGTCGCCAATATCTTCGATTCCACACCGGCTAAGCAGGTTGTCCAACAGGAACCGAAACTTTGCAGTGTCCCCAAAATTGGCGTCTTTGCTTTCAAGGTCGCGGCTTAAATATGAATGAATTGTTGTCAGATACGCCGGGGGTGCGTTGCCGAATCCAGCATTTGATATATGGATGATAGGCATGTTGAACGGCTCTTGATTGCGGCCAGGCCACGCAATGAGCCCCGCATGCCATAGCTGCACCAGCAATTCGACCAAGATGTGCTGGGAATATTTCGCGGGCTTAATTTCGGCATGACGTTTATGCTCGCTCACCAGCAGGTTATCGAGGGCTTCCGCAAAGGATTCACGCGTAACGCAATGTGAAAGTGCCCGAGCTGCATTCTGCAAAGATTCTGGCGGACGGCGCCCAACCCTCGCTACGATAGACAATCGGACAAACCAAGATTCGATAATGCCAGGCAGCGGAGCCGGGGCCCAGTGCGGATTCACTAGGTATCGATTCAAATCATTGTTCACATAGACGGTGCGCCCGGTTAGCGAACTGACCGTCGTGGTGTAGTCGTCGAGATGGCAAATCGAGATCATTCCGTGTCCTTAAACGAAGGGAGTGCTGTCACTGTGAGTTTTCCGATGGCAGCCACCACCTTGGCCAGGCCCACCTGCCGATAGACTTCCTGGCTCTTGGCGTTCAGATGGTGCATCGCCACTTGCCCCTCTTTGTCGCCGAGCCCCAGGTCATTGAGCCATTGGCCGTAGCGATGCCGAAGGCCGTGGCTCGTGGTGCCGGCCCATTTGGCAGGGAGCAAGCCGATTCGGCGTACTGCGGCTTTAAAAGAGTCGTCGAAGCCCTCGACGCCGAGAGGTTGGCCATCTCGGGTCAGAAATGCCCAGGGCACCTGCGGCGTCACCGGGCGCACATACTGGATATACATGCGCCAGAGGGTCAGGAACAAGCGGCCCGCGTTCTTATCAATCCAGAACACCTGGTAGGCCTTGCGCTCCCGATGGGTCAGCAAGCACCCTTTCCACCCGGAATGGCGGCGGCCTGTTTCCTGCGTGAGGGGCTTTCTGCCGCCACAAAAACGCTGAAGAAAATCGGCTCGATTGGTCTTGCGCTTACTGCCGGTTATCGGGTTGATATAATCCACTAGCCCATCCGTGGGCTCATGGACCAGCACAAGCGCAATCGAGGGGTCATCCGGGTCGGTGTATACGTCATCAACCCATAGGTGCAGAGGCTCCGAAGGCCGACAACCTCCATACGTACAGAGAAGCGTAATCAGTATGTCGCGTAGGTTGTACTTCACCCAGGGGCGCGTATCCGCTTTCCGGCCTGGGTTGATAAACCCTTGCCATATCAAGTCATCGAGACGCTCCGCCGGGAAGGCCTTGGCTTCTGCCAAAAAGCCATTGCGGTCTCGGGGCAATCGCGCTTGTCGCCCCCGGTGAGAAGATTCCTCCGCCCGAGTACGACGCTTCGTATGCGCGAGGAGCGAGGCCGCCTTCTGCTTGTTCCACTTGCGCCAGAAGATAAGCTGGTCCGCCGGAGAGGCTTGGTGATGAATCGGATTCAGCATCGTGGCCCCATGGCGCTGATTCAGCCAATCACTGAACTCCAACAAGGCTCGGGTAAGGCGCTTGGCATTTTGCTGTGAAGTCGCTGTCCAGTTAAGCCCGTAGGCATCGACGCCCGCTTGGTACGTGCCGAACCGCAGGTCATGGAGAAACGCCGTGTACAGCAGGCTGCGCTTGGGGGTGTCCGTGAACTCATGGGCGCGCACGGACAGCCATTCAATGAACCGCCCCGTCGCTTGGGCGTAGGTGCGTTCCATGGACAGGGAAACTAGCTTCTCCCGGAAGAACTCAAGCAGCTGCTCAAGCGGAGAAACGCCCACGATAAGAAGCACCGTGGGCGCGAAAGCACGAATCTTGTCCTGAACCAGGACCCTTTCCGTATAAATCATCAGGGAGACAGCATCCTCTTTGACCTGCTATGAAATTGAGCCGGTAACGCGTTGGCCCTCAAGTAGCCGCATGCCAGTCATCTTAACGAAGGTGGCGTAATCCATGGGGCGAGTCAGGGGGGATTCTGCGTTAGGCAACACGAAAGCCCAGGCGCGCCCCGTCGCTTCGTCATAAACTAGCTTGAAGAGGCGTGTGGGCTTCCAGACGTTGTTCTTCCCTACGGTCTCGTGACCTTCATCAAAAATGGGACCGGAGAACACGAACACATTGCCCGAAGCGCGGAGCGCGTACTTGCGGGTGTCCTGCTCTGCCTTATTCCACGTTTTTCTGTTGGAAGAAGGGTCCTGCGGCACCATATTGGAGAGCGCGAAAGACTGTGCCATGGCATGCTGGTCGGCGGAATCGGCTGCCGGGCTAAGGTGCCCTCTATCCACGGCGGGTTGCTGGCTACGGTAGTCACTCAACTCGGCGCGACCACTGGTGGGGATGCGGGGGTCAACAAAGAACTCGTTGGTGCGCTCCTCGCCCTTGGCGTCCCGCAGCCGTGCAGCTGAGAGTCGTTCCACCACCACCACCGGGGTCTTACTGGTCTGGGAATAGAGGACCGCAAAACCGTTCGAGCACAAGGCCATCGGCTTCATGCCCACTGGCACGCTGGCAAGGTTAAGGGGCTTATTGCCAGGAAACTGGTCAGCACATGCCTCGAAGGAGTTCTGACGCTGCTTTGCCGTATAAAGTGCAAGCGCTTCGTCGGCCCCCAGGCTACTCGAGTGGTATTCCTTTTTCTCGGCATGGTGCGGCAGCGCAAAGTCCAGCAGACCCCGCGCATCAGCAACCCCCACTGAGAGGGAAAATACGGCAACGAGAGCGGCGAGGTACTTAGTCATTTTCATTAAAATCCTCGAATTGTGATGCGTATATCGCATTGAGTACAGATACTCAAGCGTAAGCCGCATGGTTAGGTGTTGAGTATGGTTTTGGCCGGGTATTGTTGATGGCCACGGTCCACGGCCGGTTCCTGGCTGCGGTAGTCGCTCAACTCGGCACGCCCGCCCTTGGGAATGCGTGGGTCCGGATAGAACTGGTTGGTGCGCTCCTCCCCTTTGGCATCCTGCAACTGGGCCGCGTTCAGGCGTTCGACCACGACCAGCGGGGTCTTGCTGGTTTGCGAGTACAGCACCGCGAAATTGTCGGAACACAACGCCAGGGGCTTCATCGATGCAGGCACTGTGGCGGTGTTGATCGGGTTCGCTGCCGGGAACAGCTCTGCACAGCCGTCAAACGATGGCTGTTTCTGTTTGTGCGAATAGAGGTCCAGGGCCGCGCTCTGGCTGATCGAGCCCGAGCGGGAGCTTTGCTCGTGATGCGCGGCCGGCGGCTTGAGAAGGTCGAGCAGACCGCGGGCTTGTGCCCCGGTCGACAGCAAAACAAGGGCGGACAGCCCAACGGCAATTTTGCGTAGGTGCATGGGTTAGATCTTCGAAGGGAATTGAGGGAAAACGTGCGGCGAGGTCGTGCGGGGGTTATTGACCATGACCAGACAGGTTGGTGCCTGCCGGCCAGAGGTTATTTTGCGCTGTCATCGACAACCGTGGGGGTCGCCGTCGAGCCTGCCAGGAGGCCGCCGTCGATATTGAACTCACTGCCAGTGACGTACGTCGCGTCATCCCCGGCGAGAAACAGGGCCATGGCCGCCACTTCTTCGGGCATCCCGAATCGCCTCAACGGCGTGTCGCGAACCAGCGCCGCCATGCGTTTTTCACGGCCTGCATCGGTACCCAGCATGGGCTCCCAGATGGGGGTGAGAATGGCGGCTGGATGAATCGAGTTGCACCGCACGTTCAGGCCTTGTTCGGCGCAATACAGTGCGACCGTCTTGGTGTGATTGCGCACGGCAGCCTTGGATGACGCGTAGGCCGCCGCACCGGGAATGCCGACCAGCCCGGAGCGAGAGGAGATATTGATGATGGAGCCGCCCCCTGAACGGCGCATCGCGCCAATGGCGTACTTGCAGCCCAGGAACACACCGTCCAGATTGGTGTGATGCACCGCGTGCCAGTCCTCCAGGCGCGCATGTTCCGGGTCGTGCCGCACGGCACCCTGCTCGAATCCGGTGATGGCGGCGTTGTTCACAAGCACGTCCAGCCTGCCGCGTTCCTGCAGAATCTGCGTGGTCACGCGCTGCCAGTCTTCTTCGCGCCGTACATCGAGACGCAGATAGCCGGCGCGGTCACCGAGTGCGTTTGCAACCGTGCTGCCGAGTTCGTCGTTTATGTCGGTGAGGTAGACAAAACAATCCTCTTGCACGAAAAGTTGCGCAATCGCGGCTCCGATCCCTTGGGCCGCCCCTGTGATGAGTGCAACTCTGGAAGTGAGCTTACTGGCCATAAATGACTCCTTTGGTTGGATCTGGTCATAACACACCCCACGACAAAAACCCAAGCATGCCTTGCACGGTGAGCTATTTGCGCCGAATCGATGCCTGCGGTGGATGACTTATCCAGCCCCGCTCGCTACCCTTTCTTACCCCGGTTGCCTGACACCCGTCCAGGCCAGACCCCACGCCATCCAGACGAACGAATAATGAAATCCTCCGCAGGTCTGCTGTTGTCAGGTATCGAGCTGGACCGCGCCAGTTCCATCCCCTTGTACCGCCAACTCTACTTGCAGATTCGCAAACAGATTCTCAGCGGCAGGATTCAGGGCGGCGTACGTCTGCCGTCGACGCGGACCCTGAGCAAGGAACTGCAGCTTTCTCGAATCAGCATTCTCAATGCGTTCGATCAACTGATTGCCGAAGGCTTCCTGACGTCGCGCACCGGGGCCGGCACCTATGTCGGCGATGAATGGGAAGGTCGCGGTGTCGATGACGATGAGCAGCGGCGCCAGCCGCCTCGCCTGTCCGACCTGAGCCAGTCGATGCTGTCGCTGCGCAGCGATCATTTTCGCGGGGTTTCCTATACCGACTGGGCAACCGCAACCCCGACCTCGTTCCTGCCCAGCCACAGCGCCTACGACGCTTTCCCGCAATCGGTCTGGAAGCGGCTGATGAATCGCCACCTGCTCAAGCCGACCAAGGCCATGCTCGGCTATGGCGAACTACAGGGACTGCTGGCCCTGCGCGAGGCGATTGCCGAATACGTGTTCGATGCCCGTGGCATCGACTGCACGGCCGAACAGGTGGTCATCGTTTCCGGCGCCCAGCAGGCCTTCAACCTGCTGGGCATGCTGTTGCTCAATCCGCAGGACAGCTTCTGGATGGAAGACCCGGGGCATATCGCGGCGCGCATTGCGCTCCAGGCCCAGGGCGGCCTGGTCGTGCCGTTGCGAATCGACGAACAGGGCATCGATGTCGCGCAAGGCCTGGCCCGGTGCCCTGACGCCCGCCTGGTATTCACCACGCCTTCGCGCCAGCATCCCTTGGGCATCACCATGAGTTATGCGCGGCGCCAGGAACTGATCGATTGGGCCACGCGCAATCAAAGCTGGATCATCGAAGACGACTGCGACAGTGAGTTCCGCTACAACGGCCGCCCCCTGCCGGCACTCTATGCGATGGATCAATGGGCCCGGGTCATCTACGCCGGTACATTCAGCAAAGTGCTGTTCCCCTCGCTGCGCCTGGGCTACGTGATCCTGCCGAACGCCCTGGTCGAGCCCTTCTGCACCCTGCGGGCGGTCATGGACCGCAGCCCGCCCACACTGCTTCAGGCCGTCACGGCAGACTTCATGCGCGAAGGCCACTTCATCGGTCATATTCGGCGCATGCGTGCGCTGTATCAGGCTCGCCAGCACGCACTGGTCGAACAACTGCAGCAACGGCTCGGCACGTTCTTCAGGATCACGCCCGTGGAAGCCGGCATGCACCTGATCGCCTGGTTACCCGCGCATCTCGATGGCGACACCCTTGCCAGGGAGCTCGGCCAGCATGGCATCCATACCTATGCCCTGAGTGACTACTGCATCGCGCATGCCTTGCCGCCGGCACTGCTGATCGGCTTTGCCAGCACCCCCGAGGACCAGGCCCGTGCACGCGTCGAAGCGCTGGCCCAGGCCTTGGACACGTTGGGTTACCTGCAGCAGGCCACTTGACCCGAGGCAAGTGGTCTTATGATTTAACCGATAATGGATCTATCGAGAGTTCCTGACTGGCGCGATAAAGGCTGCGCCGGTAGACCCGGTGTCTGAACCAGGAACGACTCGAATGAACAATAAGATCCAGGAACGTTTCAACGCCCTGCTCAGCCATAAGGCTGTCGAGGCCGGAACTCCCCCCGCATTGACCGAGGCACTGGCCCGCCGGTTGCTCGACCGAATCGGCCAACTGCGCCTGTTTGCCCATGCCTACCCCTTGCTGACCAACCTCACCCACGGCCGCGTCACCCCTGCCGACCTGCTGGACTTCGCCTACCGCCACGAGCTGCAAGGCCTGAGCCTGCACCTGCTCGACGGTGAGCAAAACAGCTTGAGCCAAATGACGCCCGCACAGCTTCAGGTGTTTGCCGACAAGGCCAGGACACTCGGGCTGGATGTGCATCTGGAAATCAGCAGCACCTTGAAAAAGGATGTCGATCAAGTGATCGCCATCGCCAAGGCGCTGGGCACGCGCAACATCCGTGTCTACTCACGCTACGAAGGCGCGCTGTCGCGGGTCATGGACGTGATCGAGTCGGACCTGCACTACCTCGCGCAGCAGGCCGACGCGCACGACCTGTACTTCGACTTCGAGCAGCATGAGGAACTCAAGAGCGGGGAAATCGCGCAACTGCTGACCCGGCTGAACCACCCGCGCCTGCATGCCCTGTTCGATTTCGGCAACATGATCAACGCCTGCGAACAACCCCTTGCGGCGCTGCGCAACCTCGCGCCGCACATCCGCCAGACCCACCTCAAGGGTGTGCGCATCGTCCCCGAGCAAAACGCCTTCGGCCATTACGGCGTGCTGCAGGGCTGTGACGAAGACGACCTGCCCAACGCCCGCATGTTGTTCGAACTGCTGATGCTCGGCGAATCAACCCCGCAAGTGATCGCCTTCATTCTCGAGCAGGAGAACCACTACGTCGCCCCGGCGTTCCGTCAGCTCGACGAAGCCGCCGACCCGTTCATCGCCTACCGGGAAATGAGTGAAACGGCGCTGCCGCAAGGCTTCTCGCTGGAGCAGATGCTCGCCGGCGAACACCGTTGGGCCAACAACCAGGTGGCCTTTGTACGCGGCCTGCTGGCCGAGTTCCGAACCCTGGCCGAGTTGACCCTGGCCCATTGCGCCGACGCCTGAACCTGACGTGCCGAGCGGCACGGCTTACCCCAATACGCCTGGAGAACAATAATGACATCCCAAGACAAGGCCAAATGGCTCAGATTCCTGATTCTCATCCTCGGTGGCGGCACCATCTACAAGCTGGCCAATCTCAAGGACGCCTTTTACATTCCCATGCAGGAATTCATGGGGCTGTCCCACACTGAAATCGGCGTGCTGCTGAGCGCCAACGCCATCATCGCCACCGCGCTGTTTGTCGTCGGCGGCATGCTCGCCGACCGGTTCGACACGCGCAAGCTGATCCCCCTCGGCCTGATCGGCACCGGCAGCCTCGGGCTCTACCTGGCGACCTTTCCGCCCTTCAGCAACCTGCTGATCGTGTTCTGCCTGCTGGCGGTGTGTGCCGACTGCCTCTTCTGGCCGTCGCTGCTCAAAGCCATCCGCAACCTGGGTGACGATAAGGAACAGGGGCGCCTGTTCGGCCTGCTCGAAGGTGGACGCGGCGTCATCGATACCCTGGTCGCGTTTTCCGCGCTGGGCGTCTTCGTGGCCATGGGTTCCGGTGAAAACGGTCTGAAGTCGGCGATCCTCTTCTACTCGGTCATCGACATTCTTGCCGGCACCCTGACCTGGCTGCTGCTCAAGAGCGGCAACACCCAGTCGACCGTCAAGCCGAAGAACGGTTTGTCGAACCTGCTCGAGGCCATCAAGGTGCCGGGCATCTGGCTGGTCAGCCTCAACGTGTTCATGGTCTATATCGTCTACTGCGGCCTGACCTACTTCATTCCCTACCTCAAGGAAATGTACGGACTGCCCGTGGCCCTGGTGGGCGCCTACGGCATCATCAACCAGTATTTCCTCAAGATCCTCGGCGGCCCAGCCGGCGGCTTCATTGCCGACAAGCAGTTCAAGAGTTCCAGCCGCTATCTGAAGTGGGCATTCCTGGCCTTGTTGCCGCTGATGGGCGCGATCATGCTCATCCCGAAAAGCCCGGGCTTCATCTACGCCGGCATGGCGGCCACCCTGTCCTTCGCGCTGATCGTGTTTTCCATGCGCGGCGTGTTCTGGGCGCCGATGGGTGAAGTCGGCATTCCCCAGCACATCACCGGCTCGGCCTTTGGCATCGGTTGCCTGATCGGTTATGCGCCCGGCATGTTCGCCTACGTCATCTATGGCGCAATCCTTGACCACTTCCCGGGTCAGCAAGGCTACAACTACGTGTTCTCGTTGATGAGTGTGTTGGCCATTGTCGGGTTCATGGTGTCCAGCCTGCTGTATCAAGCGGTGCGCAAGAACGCCACGGCCACGGGCCAGGTCAGCGCTGCGCAGGCCTGATAAGCAACCTGTGGCGAGGGAACTTGTCGGATCGCCGCGATGGTCGTTAACGATGACGCGCATGAACCGGATAAACGCGGCCCTTTGTAGGAGCCGGCTTGCTGGCGATGGTCGTTAACGATAACGCGCATGAACCGGATAAACGCGGCGCATTCGAGTCCATCGCCAGCAAGCCGGCTCCTACAGGTGAAGGTCAACGCAGTCCATTTTGTAGGAGCTGGCTTGCCAGCGATGGTCGTTAACGATGACGCGCATGAACCGGATAAACGCGGCGCATTCGAGTCCATCGCCAGCAAGCCGGCTCCTACAGGTGAAGGTCAACGCAGTCCAGTTCTCCGGGATTGCGTGAAGAAATCAAAATGCGAAATCGGCCTCGTCCATGGCCATCAGGCAATGGGCGCCGCCGCGCAGGCTTTCGCGGTGGCCACTGGCACGGGGCAGCACCCGGCGCCAGTAGAAGTCCGCCGCTTGCAGCTTGGCCCGATAGAACGCTGGTTCGTCGGTACCTGAATCCAGTGCGGCCTGGGCACGCACGGCCGCCTGCATCCACAGCCCACCCAACAACACATAAGCGCTGTACGCCAGGAAGTCGACCGACATGGCGCCGATTTCCTGCACATCACGCTGGCACGCCTCGACGACCTCGGCACCCAGCTCGCGCCACTCGACGAGACGCTGCTGCATGGCCTCGGCCATTTCCCTCAGCGACGCTTGCGCACCGGCTGCGTCGACCTGCACGGCGAGTTCATCGATCAACAGGCCCAGCTCCGTGGCGCCATCGCCCAGCACCTTGCGCCGCAGCAGATCCAGCGCCTGGATACCGTTGGTACCCTCGTATAGCTGGGTGATGCGGCTGTCGCGCATCAACTGCTCCATGCCCCACTCGCGGATGTAACCGTGGCCGCCATACAGTTGCACGCCAAGGCTGGCGACTTCCTGGCCGACATCGGTGAAGAACGCCTTGACGATCGGGATCAGTAGCGCCGCCCGACGCCCGGCCTTTTGCCGACCTTCAGGTTGCGGGTCGCCGTGTTCGAGGTCCAGTTGCATGGCGGTGTAGGCCGCGAGCAAACGGCAGCCTTCGCTCAAGGTTTTTTGCGTGAGCAGCATGCGCCGCACATCGGGGTGGACGATGATCGGGTCGGCACTCTTTTCTGGCGCCACCGGACCACTGATGGCCCGCGACTGCAGGCGCTCGCGGGCATAAGCGAGGCCACCCTGGAAGGCGGCCTCGGCGATACCCAGCCCCTGCAAGCCCACCTGGAAACGCGCGTCGTTCATCATGGTGAACATGCACGCCAGCCCCTGGTTGGGCTCACCGACCAGCCAGCCCTGGGCGCCGTCGAAGTTCATCACACAGGTCGAAGCGCCCTTGATGCCCATCTTGTGTTCCAGTGCGCCACAGCTCAGCGAATTGCGCGGCCCAGGCGTTCCATCGGCAGCGGCAATGAACTTGGGCACCAGGAACAGGCTGATGCCCTTCACCCCGGCCGGCGCATCCGGCAAACGGGCAAGGACCAGGTGAACGATGTTGGCGGTCAGGTCCTGCTCGCCGCCGCTGATGAAGATCTTGCTGCCGCTAACCTGGTAGCTGCCGTCGACCAGAGGCTGGGCACGGGTGCGCAGCAGGGCAAGGTCGGTACCGGCCTGGGGCTCGGTGAGGCACATGGTGCCGGACCATTCACCACTGACCATTTTGCCCAGATAGGCCTGTTTGAGCGCCGCGCTGCCATGGCGATGCAGGGCCAGCACCGCGCCTTCGGTGAGGCCGGAATAAATGCGAAAGGACAATGAGGCGGCCATCAGCATCTCGTGGAAGCACGCCGAAATCAGCTGCGGGAAACCCTGCCCGGCGAATTCCAGCGGCCCGGTCATGCTCGCCCAGCCGTTGTCGACGTACTGCCGGTAAGCCTCGGGAAAGCCCTGGGGGGTGGTGACCTGGCCATCGTGAAGCCGGCAACCCTGTTCATCACTGTTGCGGTTCAGCGGTGCGACCACTTCGCCGGCGAATCGCGCCGCTTCCTCGAGGACCCCGTCGATGGTTTCGCGGTCCAGTCCGTTGTCCAACCGCTGGTTATGGCCGACGGCATCGAACACTTCGTGCAGCACGAACCGCATGTCGCGCAGGGGAGCTTGATAAGTCATGAGCGGGCCTCATTGATTGGCAGAGTGGAAAAGATTGCCGCCACCCTAAGCAGGCGCCTACTATTTTTGAAATTTCATTTTCATATGCCTGGTATTTGCAATTTGAATTTAAAAACCTTCGACCTGAATTTGCTGCGAGTGCTCGACATGTTGCTGCGCGAACAGAACGTGTCGCGGGCGGCCGAGCGCCTGGCGCTCAGCCAGCCCACCGTCAGCAACGCCCTCGCCCGCCTGCGCGCACTGTTCGACGACCCGCTGCTGGTGCGCGTTGGCCGCCACATGCAACCCACCACCCGGGCGCTGGCGCTTGAAGGACCGATTCGCGCGGCCTTGCAACAGATCGAACAGACCCTCAACGCCGGTGAAGCCTTCGACCCACGCATGAGCCAGCAGCAGGTGCGCATCGCCCTCACCGACTTTGTCGAACAGCTGTGCATGCCGCCCTTGCTGGCGCGCCTGGGCGAACTGGCGCCGAACCTGCGGATCGACATCGCCCACCTCGCCCCCAGCCTGCCTGCCGAGCTGCTGGACAAGGGTGAACTGGACATGGTGCTGGGGCGTTTCGAAGAGGTGCCGGCGCGGTTCACCCGCCGCGCGTGGCACAGCGAAACCCTGCGCCTGGCCGTGCGCAAAGACCATCCACTGGCACTCGACACCCTCACGCTGGATGACTTTCTGGGCCTGCGTCATCTGTGGGTCAGCGGCGGTCAGTCGCGCGGCATGGTCGACCAATGGCTGGGCAAGCAAGGCCTGTCGCGAAAAATCGTCTACACCACGCCCAATTACCTGCAGGCGGCGCACCTGGTCGCCCATTCCGACCTGGCCGTCGTGCTGCCGACCCAGTTGGCCAGTCAGTTCGCGCAGTTGCTGCCGCTGCGGTTGTTCGAACTGCCGTTCGACGTCGGCTCGTTCCAGCTCGAACTGGTGTACCTGGCGCAACGCCAACATGACCCGGCGCTGGCTTGGTTGATCGAGCAAATCCTGGCGGTACGCCCGGCGTGAAGTTCAGCGCGCAAGCTGTCGGATCGCCATGCCGTGAACTACTGTCAGTCATGGATGTGGCGCATACAACCAGGCTGCGGGTATGCGTCGGGTTACAGGTTTCCAACCGACCCGTCACGATGATCAGGGAACCCGTGCGATGGCAAAAGACGCAAAGGTCGAATCAAAAAACCAGGCTTTCACCGCGCCGCAGACCGATGCTGCGCACGAACCGGCGCCGGGTGCCGATGCGCTTGCCAATGGCATCTGGCGTACACGGCTGAAGGTCAAGGCACGCAAGCTGAGTCTCTCGACCCAGTTTGTCATTGCCGCTACGGTGATCCTGGGGCTGACCATGTTCTTCGTCGGCAATCTGGTGACCCAACGAATAGAAAGTGCCGCGGTAAACAGCGCAGCCGCCGCAGCCGCCCAGTACATGGATACGTTCCTCGAGCCCTATGTGCAGGAGCTGAGCCGGGACAACAAGCTCTCGGCGGCAAGTGTCGAGTCCCTCGACCGCCTCACGCAAACCCGTTCGCTACGGCAGCACATCGTCTCGATCAAGATCTGGCGGGCGGATGGCACGGTGATCTTCAGCACCAATAAAGCCATTACCAACCAGCAATTTCCGCTGGATGAGATCACCGAGGCACTCAAGGGCAAGATCGTCACCGACCTTCAAGACCCGGAGCAGGATGAGAACGAGTTCGAGCGCAAGCTCAACCTGCCGCTTTATGAGATCTACGCGCCCCTGCGTGATGCAAGCACCGGGGAAATCATCGCGATAGGCGAGTTTTATGAAAAGGCCGACGGCCTGAACCGCGAGATCAATCGCGTCCGCCAGCAGGTCTGGGTGGTCGTTGGCGCCGCGACCCTGTCGATGCTGACGCTGCTGTTCTTCATCGTGCGACGCAGTGACAAGATCATCCAGCGACAACAAGTGGCGCTGCGCTTGCGGCTACTGGAGCAAACCCGTTTGCACGTCAGCAATGCCGAACTGCAGCGCAAGATCGCGACGGCGACCCAGGAGTTTTCCCGCGTCAACGAACTCACCTTGAGGCGCATCGGTGCAGACCTGCACGATGGGCCGGCGCAGTTGCTGACCTTGATTCTGATCCGCCTCGACGACCTCGCCGAAGATTGCTCCACGGTCGATAAGGAAGCGCTGGAAACCATTCGTGGCGCCGCCACCGACGCATTGCGCGAAGTCCGCGACTTGTCACGTGGCCTGGCGCTTCCGGAAATCAACGACGTGAGCCTGGTGGAGGAGTTGCAACTGGTGGCGCAACGGCACGAGCAACGCACCGGCACCAAGGTCACATTGGCCCTCGGGCAGTTACCGAAATGCGCGCCACTGCCGCTCAAGCTCTGTCTTTACCGGTTTGTGCAGGAAGCCCTGAACAACGCTTACCGGCACGCCAACGGCGAAGGTCAGGTGATCCGCGCGCAATACATCGACAAGGTGTTGAGCATCAGCATCAGGGACAGTGGTCCGGGCATGGCGGCGGACGCCATGCAGCTCGAGAAGTCCGGCAGAACCCGTTTGGGCCTTGCCGGTCTGCGATATCGCGTGGAATCCCTGGGCGGGTTGTTCAGCATCGAATCCTGCGGCAAGGGTACGTCGGTCAATGCACAGTTCAAACTCTAGTCAGCAGTCGTTTCGGCGCCCATGGGCGTTTTCACTGCGCCGATATCCAGTCGCCCGATAGCTTCGCGCTCCCGGTAGTGGCGCAGGGCCGTGACCGCTTCGACACGATTTCGCGCGTTCAGCTTCTGCATCACGCAGCCCATGTGGTGCTTGACGGTTTTTTCGCTGATCAACAGCCTTGCCGCAACTTCCCGGTTGGTCAGCCCCTTGGAAACCTCGCGAATGACCTCTTCCTCGCGATGGGTCAGGTCGAACTTGCGGGTTTCCGCTTCATGCTTCTTGATGTTGTTCAGCAGTTTTTCAGCGAACGCGGGGGTGATGTACGACTCCCCCCTGGCAACCGACCTGATCGCCTGGACCAGGTCCGGCCCGCTGACACCTTTGAGCACATACCCGCGCGCGCCGGACTCGAGGGCCAGGAAGGCGTCATCTTCGGATTCGGAAACGGTCAGCATCAGCACCTTCACATCCGCCAGCTCCGTGGAGATGAACCGCACCGCGGCGAAAACATCGCCCGGCATGTTGACGTCCATCAACATCACGTCCGGACGCACCCTCAGCGCGATATCCCGGGCATCCTGCGCATTGGCGCCCTGCTCCACGACCTCAAGGTCCGTGCGTTTCTTCAACGTATTGGCAACACCCTCACGCAACAGCGGATGATCGTCGACAATGCCGATGCGGATGGATGGATTCATGACGCGCTCCCCAAAAGATAAGCACTCGAACATCCATTGATTAATAGCAGGGAATCGCGGACGCCGCCGCTCAGCACAGCCGTAGGTCGCGGGTTCCAGGCGTTCGGATATCAGACTTAGGTCGGATGCAAACACTACGTGAACAAGCAAATATAATCACAAATCACTTTATCTTGATGCTCTATATTATTGTTTTTAATAGTTATTTTTTAATAAAAACAAACAGAAACCCTGATAGAACCCGGATTCGTTTTCATCCGACCAACAGTCCAGGATCAGCGTCACACGCGACCAATCTCCAGCGTAGCGCGCAACCCACCGGCGATTCGATTCTCGAGTGTGATCTGTCCACCAAAGCGAACCGCAATGGCCTTGACGATGGTCAGCCCCAACCCTGCCCCCTGATCATTTGCGCAACTGTAGAAACGCTCGAACAGCCGATCACGATCCTGCTCATTGATACCTGGCCCCTCATCTTCGACAGACAGTTCGTAGCTGTTTTTCTTTTCGACCAGCTTGACGGTGATCACTGCGTGCCTGGGGGAGAAATTCGCTGCATTGGTGACCAGGTTGTTCAAGGCAATGTCGATGGCCACAGGGTCGACCCTCACCAGGCCGATGCCGTCACTGACATCGAAAACCAATTCAAGGTCCTTGCTCAACAACCAGGGAGTCAACTGAACCAGGCTGTCGCGAACCGTGGCCGCCAGGTCAATAGGTACGGGCGGTAGCGCTCCGGCTTGAGGCTCGATACGAGCCATCGTGAGCAATTGATTGACCAGTCGGCTGGTACGGTCCACGCCGGCAATCAGGTGCTCAAGCGATGCACGACGCTCCCCTTCACTCCCCGCTTCCATCAGATTCTGCGCATGCACCCTGAGCACGGCCAGCGGCGTGCGCATTTCGTGGGCAGCATCGGCAATGAAACGTCGCTCACGCCCCATGACTTGCTGAATCTGCGCAAGCATACGGTTAAGCGCTGCCTGCATCGGCTCGAGCTCAGTCGGTAGCGGCGTCAATTGCAGGGGTTCGAGTGAGCCGGGATGCCTCGCCCGCAGTGTTGCAGCCATGTTGACCAGCGGTTTCAAGCCCCAGCCGATGGCCAGCCAGAGCATGGCGGCCAGTATCAGACTCCCGAGGATATTGGGCCACAACGTGTGGCGTACGATGCGGTCCACCAGATCCGCGCGGACGTCGTCTCGCTCGCCCACCCAGATGCGCAAGCCGTTCTGTTTGTCTTCGAGCAGGAAAGCACGCCAATGACGCTTGTTCAGATCGACGACATCGCTGAACCCCGGCGTTCGTGGCGGTGCGCTGAAGGATGGAGAGCTCGCGGTATGTACCAGCAATTCGTCCCTGGAGTTCCAGACCTGAAAGGCAATTTTCGTTTCATAGGGATGGCCGTCGATCCTCGGTTCAGCTTCGCTCAGGGCCTGATTGAAGGCCCGATACAGATCAACATGGTCCTTGCTGGCCATCGGCATGCGCATGACGCCTTGTAACAGGCGAGCATTCTCGGCCAGTTGGGCGTCATAGACTTCGGCAATTTCATGGTTGCTGTCGTGCAGGTTCAGCACGCTGATCACGGCCAGGCCAGCGAGCATCAGGCCGATGATCAGGGTCAGGGTGCGACGCCGGATCGAGGTCATCGACGATCCTCCACCAGGTAACCGATACCACGGACGGTGCGGATCAGACCGGTGGAGAGCTTCTTGCGCAGGTGATGGATGTGCACTTCCAGGGTGTTGCTTTCGGCCTCCTCGCTCCAGCCGTACAGCAATTGCATCAGATGATCGCGAGTCATTACCCGGCCGGGTGGCGAGAGCAGCTCGTGGAGCAACCGGTATTCCTTGGGCGTCAGGGCCACCGGTTCGCCTTTGTAGCTGACTTGCTGGGTGCCGGGGTTCAGGCAGACGCCGGCGTGCTCGATCAACGATTGTCCACGCCCGGCGCTGCGCCGAAGCAACGCACGGATGCGTGCTTTCAATTCCGCCAGGTCGAAAGGCTTGATCAGATAGTCATCGGCGCCGGCATCCAGGCCGGCGATGCGGTCTTCGGTGGCATCGCGCGCGGTCAGGATCAACACCGGCAGGTTGGAACCGCTGTCACGCAAGCGCCTGAGCACTTCGAGACCGTCCATGCGTGGCAGACCGAGGTCGAGCACGGCCAGATCAAAGATTTCGCTGAGCAACGAGTGCAAGGCGCTGTTGCCGTCCTGCAACCAGTCGACGGTATAGCCTTCACGGCAGAGGGCCTGATGAATGCCCTCGCCGAGTGCCACGTCATCCTCTACAAGTAATAAGCGCACAGGGTCTCCTGTCAGCCGAGTTTCTGGTTCACGTCCACCAACAGCGTCTCGATCTCCTTGCGGCGCCCGGCGTCAGCACTCTCGCGGCCAGGCCGGGGCGCAGCCAGCAAGGCTTTTTGCAGCGCTGCCCTGGCTTCGCCATAACGCTTCTGACGGTAGAGGTGATCGCCCCAGAAGTACAGGCTGTCGATGCCGTTGGGGTTCATTTGCAAGGCCATCTTGAGCAACTGCTCGGCTTTGTCCGAATCGCCGAAACCGATGGGCCAGCCTGGTACGCGGTCATAGAGTGCCCCCAGACTGGTATAGGCTGAGCCTTGCAGGGCCTTGGGGTCCAGGGCCAGGGCTTTTTCCAGGTCGGCTTTGGCATCCTTGACCTTGCTCAGCGCCCCCAGCCCTCCCTGGGCGCCCGCCCAGCTACTGGTGACAATGCCGGACCAGATCCAGGCCTCCGCCACCGTTTGGCGTTCCTGCTTGAAGCTCGAAGCCTGGGCGGCCAGTTTTTCGAAAGCCGCGGTTCGTTGTCCCTCGGGCAACTCGTACTGAATATGCGCCCAGCTTTGCTGGATACCGTTGAGACGCTGCTGGTCGGCAGCATCCAGCGCCCACGCGCTCTGGCTCAATGCGCCAAGCAACAGGCAAGCGATGATCTTTTTCATGGTTCGGGATTCTCCTGGTCGGGTTTCTGGCTCAGGCGGCGGATCAGTGGCAATTGCTTGCGCAAACCACGGTCCACCAGATGGGGCAGGAGGCTGTTCAGACGTACAAAAAAACGTTCGGGCCAACCCAGGTACAAGTCGCGACGGTCACCGGCAATGGCGTGAATCACCGCAGCCGCCACGGTCTGCGGATCGTCGACATTGGCTTTGAGGGCATCGTTCAGCGCCTGGGCTGCCGGGCTGTTCATGCTGGTACGGGTCGCCCGCGGTGCGACGTACAGCACACTGACCCGGGTATCTGCCAGCTCTCGGCGCAGGGCTTCGGAGAACCCGCGCAGGGCAAACTTGCTGGCGCAGTAACTGGCGTAGCCGGGGTAGCCAATGGAGCCATAGGTCGAACCGACGTTCACCAGCATGGCGCTGTCGGCTTGCTTGAGCAGTGGCAACATCAGTTTTGTCAGGCACATCGGCGCACTGATGTTCACCGCGAGCATCGATTCGATTTCACTGTCGTCCAGCTGTTCGAGCATGGCGAAATGATTGACCCCGGCGGCATTGATCAGCAGGTTGATGCCGCCGATGCGCTCGGCCTGCGCCAACACCTGGCGGCGGTCGGTGACCAACGTCAGGTCCGCACGGACCCAACTCAGGTTGCGCGGATAAAGCTCGAGCAGCGGCACCAGGGGTTCGCGATGCCGAGCCACCGCCAGCACCCGGGCACCACTGGCGCACAGTGCGGTGGCGATGGCCAGGCCGATGCCGCCGCTGGCACCGGTCAACACGACACGCGCTTCAGACAGGCGCATGCAGGTGCTCCCCGTTACGCGGCAAGCCAAGGAACATGTCGGTGTAGAGCCGGTACACCACTTTGGAAGCGTGAATGACGGCGGCCTGGTCGCCCGGGTCGTCCAGACGGTCCATCAATCGACGGTAGGTCTGCATATGTTCGACATCCAGCGAGCCGTGGGAACTGAGGTAGCTGAAGGCGCTTTGCGGCAAGTCCAGGCGTTGGCGAATGCTGCCGGCGGCATGCGTGGCCAAGGCGATGCTCGTGCCTTCGAGCACGTTGACCATGCCGAACAGTCCCACCGGATTGTCCCTGGCGATCAGGTCGTAGAGGAAACTGACCATCAACTCGATCGGCAATGACGGACGCCCGTCACGTACAGCGGTCCTGTCACCGCCGCAGGCTTCAATGTCATCGAGTACCCATTGTTCGTGGCCGTATTCGTCCTCGATGTATTCACATACCGCTTCGCGCAGCCATTCCAGGCGTAACGGCAGGCGCGCACCGCAGGCCATCATCAACGGCACCGTATGGCGCACGTGGTAATAGGCCTGCGCCAGAAAGGCCCGGTAGCTTTCCAGGCTGACGTCGCCCTGCAGCGCATCACGGATGATCGGCAGGTTGAACAGCTCGGTACGTTCTTGCTCGGTGGCTTGTTGCAGCCGGTCAAAAAAACTCATGGTGCGGGTTCCTCGGAAAATTCAGATTCGCTCAATAGCCCCCGGTAGCGTTCGATGATCGCGTCACGACGGGGCCGGCCATTGGCGGTAAGCAGGCCGTTGGTGGCCGTGAAGGGTTGGTCGAGCCGACGCCAGTGATGGACCCGGGCGTACTCGGGCAAAGCCCTGTTGGCCTCGGCCACGGCGCTGGCCAGTTGTTCGTCGGTGCAGTCCGGGCGATGGGGCCAGAGCAACGCATGGTTGTGAGGCATGGCCTCGCCATGGACGAAGGCCTGGGCGACAGGCCCGCGCTGGGTCAATTCGGCCTCCACCCACTCAGGGTTGACGTTGCGTCCGAAACTGGTCACGAACTGATGTTTCTTGCGCCCCTTGAGGTAGAGGAAACCTTCGGCGTCGAACTCGCCGAGATCGCCGCTGGGCCACCACTGGGCGGTGTGCGGCGCCTCTCCGAGATAGCCCAGCAAGGTTGAACCCTTGATCAGCACTTCGCCGTCGTCCGCCAGGCGAATCTCTACATGGGGCAATGGCCGTCCGACACTGCCGGGCCGCCGTGCTTGCGGGCGATTGAGGCACACCACGGACGCGCACTCCGAGAGCCCGTAACCCTCGTAGACCGGTATCCCCACCCGTTGAGCGCGATGCAGCAGGTCTTCGCTGACCCGGGCACCGCCCACGGCGGCAAAGCGCAAGTGCTGTGGGTCGAAGGCCTTCTGCTCGGCAGCACTGACCAGTATCAGCAACAGCTGAGGCACCAGAATCAGGCTCTGGGGCGATCGGCTGGCCAGGCATCCCAACAGTTTCGCCACATCCACGCCGCTGGCACCTTCGATCCCCAGCGCTTTCTGGCTGGGCAGGCTCAACGCAGCGCCGGCATACAATGCGGCGTAACAACCCATGTTCTCCAGCAAAATGGCCAGCGGCAGCAGCGCCAGGTGGTGTTGCGGGTCGGTGGGCTGGCTGGCCAGGTGCAACTCGCGGGCGACCCGCAGAATGCTCTCGGCACTCAAGCACACGCCCTTGGGTGTGCCTGTGGTGCCCGAGGTGAAGGTCAACTTGGCGGTGCCCGCCGGCATCCGGTTCGGGCCAGTGAAGGTGCGGTGCCAGAACTCGCTGCACTTCTGATAACCAGCCGCTTGCAGCTCGTCATGCAATTGCGGTTCGGCAATGACGTGTTCGGCCTGGCTTTGCTCCAGGCAGTGCTTGCGTTGCGCCGGACTGAAAAAAGGCGGCAAGGCCACGCAGGTCAAGCCCTCGAACAACGCGGCCAGGTCCCACAACATGGCTTCGACGCCATTGTCCAGCGCCAGGGCGACCACCCTGACCCGCTTATCGCGCAGGCGCTGCTGGCGATGAATGACCTCGGTATACAGCGTGGCGTAGTCCAGTTGCAGATGGTCGCCCCACAAGGCAATGGCATTGGTCTTTTGCTCTGCATGCTGACGCAGGGTCTGTTTGAAACGCTCCATTTCAGGCGACATGGCAGGCCCCCTCGACAGAGGTTGGCAAGCCCTGGCGACTGAACAGGCCTACATTGCGCAAATGAATGAAACCGCTGCGGATATTGCCGACATGAACCCAGGGCTTGCTTTCGTAGTAACTGCCCCAGGCGTGGCGGTCCTCGCCCAGGCGCGCCGGGTCGGCAGCACACAGCGTCACGGGCTGCAAACCCAGGCGATGAAAGCTGTTCACCAACCCCAGGCTGCCCGTAAAGGCGACCCATTCCAGACCACCCATGGCCAGCACATAGGTCATCGCGATAATGCTCATCCGCGCACTGCCGGTGTCACTGGCGGCCAAATTACCGACCTCGACGATTGCCGTTCTGTCTACGGCTTGTCCGGCGGCGGCACTGATCAGCGGCTCGACTGGCTCGTCCAGATACCCCTCCAGAAACAAGGGGCCGGCGCTTCCCCGCCGCACGCCGACCACGGCACACAGCGCACCGGCCGCATCACTCATGCCGAACAGTTCCGGCATGAAATGGCGAATATCGGCACCGTGGGCCTTACGAAAACGTTGCTGGATAAAGGCTTCGAACGCGCCCCGCAGCGGGTCCCCCGGCAATGCTCTGACGAGCTGCATCTGCGATGTTTCGGCTTGGCCAAAGTGCAGCGGCAACTGAACGTTCCAGTTGAAATCGGACATTGAAAAACGTCTCCCCCGGATCAATTGGGGAGCAGTATCAAAGGCAATTCTTAACGAAGTCTGAAGGTGATAAAAAGATTCTGTTCGCTGGTTTCCCGGGTGTCACCTTGCGCGACGGACCGGTCCCCCGCACATCGCCAATTCCGTCGTTCTCCCGTATTTGCGAATTCAAACAGGGCAATTCAGCCAGGCTATGGCAGAAGGCCATCCCGCAGGATATTATGCTTTCCTTCGCTGTGCTTTCACCCCCCCGGCGAGGAAATCCACCCCCCTGTTTTGAACATGGAAGTCCTGATGAGCCGAAAAAAACCTCGCTTTCATGACGGGCCCACGCCCCCGAGTCTGTATTTCTGCCCCTCCTGCCATGCATCAGGAACGCGGACTGATTTTTTAACCGCGCACAGCACTTGGTCAAAACAATAAATCTGTCCCCTCTTCCCGTCTTCTCGAACTGATAAAAAGCAAGGAGCATTGGCAATGGCATTGAATTACACGGATGCATCAGGAAACACTTGGGCCGTCGATAGCCGCGGCAACGTGAACCAGGCAAAAACTTCAGCGCCCTACTCCAATACGCTGGACAGCAGTTCGTTGAATCTTTACATCGGCGGATCGACTTCGTCTGCCTACCTGTCATGGGGAACGGCCACCACTACCGCCAATACCCAGACGGTCACGGGGACTGAATCAAGCACCGGTATTACACTTACGCGCACCACCTATATCGGCGATGGTTTTGTCCGCACGCTGGAAATCGTCAAAAACACCGGGAGTGCCGCGCAGTCGGTCAATCTTCAACTGACTGACAACATCTATTACGACTCAAGGACGGTGGTGACCGCCACCAGCAGCGGTGACACCCTGCGCACGACCGCGGACGACTGGTTTGCCGTCGGCAGCACCAACGTTTCCGATGCCAATCTTGTCCACGTGGTGTCCGGCGGTGCCGGTTCGCCAAGCGCCACCACTCAGTACTCCACTTCGGTTGATCAACCGCAGAGCAGCTACAACCTGACGCTGGCCGCCGGCGAAACCAAGGTCGTCATGCATTTCCATGCGCTGGCCAGCACCACGGCCGGCGCTCAGGTGATCGGCAATTCGCTCGCCGGGCTGACGAACAGCGGCTATCTGACCGGCATGAGTGCGAGCGACCTGAGCAGCCTGGCTAACTTCACCCAGGACATTTCCAGCAGCGTGACAGCCACTCTCGCTGCGCATCAGAACAACCTGACGCTGACCGGAACCTCGGCCATCAACGGCACCGGCAACGGGCGCGACAATACGATTACCGGCAACAGCGCGGCGAACACCCTCACCGGCAATGACGGCAATGACACCCTCCTGGGCGGGGCCGGCAACGACACCCTGTTCGGCGGCAACGGCAATGACACCCTCGACGGTGGCATCGGCAACGACCTGCTCAACGGCGGCGCCGGTAATGACCTCTATGTCGTCGACTCGGCCAGCGACCAGGTCATCGAGCTTGCCAATGGCGGCATCGATACCGTCAAGAGCAGCGTCAACTTCAGCATTGCCGCGCTGCTGAACGTCGAAAACATCACGCTGACCGGCACGGCCCTGAACGCTACCGGTAACGCCAACGCCAACCTGTTGATCGGCAATGCCTCGAATAACGTGCTGATCGGCGGTGACGGCAACGACACCCTCAGGGGCGAAGGCGGCGTCGATACGCTCAATGGCGGCGGCGGCAACGATATCTATGTCGTCGATACCGCGACCGATGTCATTGTCGATTCGGCCGGTACGGACCTAATCGAGTCCTCGGTGACTTTCAACCTGGGCGCCTATGCCGCCATCGAGAACCTGACGCTGACCGGGACCGCCGCCATCAATGGCACCGGTAACGGCCTGGCCAACACCATCATCGGCAATGCCGGCGCCAACACCATCGACGGTGGTGCCGGTGCAGACCAGATGATCGGCGGTGCCGGCAACGACACCTACGTGGTGCGCGACAGTACGGATGTCATCACCGAAACCAGTACCGGTGGTACCGACGCCGTGATCAGCTACCTGAACTACACCCTCGGCGCCAATCTGGAAAACCTGACACTGGGCGGTACCGCAGTCATCGGCACGGGCAACGCCGGCAACAACTCGTTGCTGGGCACTGCCGGCAACAACACCCTCAACGGTCTGGCCGGCAACGACACCCTCAACGGCGGCGCCGGGATCGACACGCTCAACGGCGGCGATGGCAACGACCTCTACATCGTCGACACCAATACCGATGTCATCACCGACACTTCAGGCGTGGATACCGTGCAAAGCACGGTCAGCTTTTCCCTCGACAGCCGTCCGACCATCGAGAACCTGTCGCTGATCGGCACCGGCGCCATGACCGCTACCGGCAACGCCCTGGACAACCTGATCTCGGCCAACGCAGGTAACAGTACGATCAATGGCGGGGCCGGCAACGATACCGTCAGCTATGCCAGCGCCACTGCGGGTGTCAACGTGGCGGTCAACGGCGCCGGCCAGGCGACTGGCGGCTCGGGTATCGACACGCTGAGCAACATCGAAAACCTCTCGGGCAGCCGCTTCGCCGACACCCTCACCGGTGACGGCAATGCCAACATCCTGCGCGGCGCTGACGGCAACGACAGCCTCGTGGGCGGCGCTGGCAATGACCAGCTCTACGGAGACAAGGGCAATGATCGCCTGACCGATTCGATCGGCGATGACACGCTCAGCGGTGGCGCGGGCAACGACACCTACGTCGTGGCCGGCACCACCGGGTCTATCCTGATCGAAGATTCGAGCGGCATCGATACGCTGGACGCTTCGACAGCGACGGGCGGTGTCACCATCGATCTCACGCCCGGCGGCACCAGCAACATCAATGGACGGATGGTCACGCTGTCTTCCGGCGGCACGGTCGACGTACCACTGGACGTACTCTTCCTCCAGGACGCCTCCGGCTCGTTTGGCGACGACGTCGCAAAAGTGAAGACGCTGGTGCCCCAGGTGCTCTCCACCCTGTCCTCGGTCCAGGCCGACAACCGTTTCGGCCTGGCCTCCTTCATCGACAAAGGCGAATACGTCTATCGCACCGATCTGGCGATGACCTCCAACCAGACCAGCCTGGTCAATGCCCTCAATACCCTGACCATCGGCAGTGGCGGCGACTCGCCGGAGTCGCAGATCGAAGCGCTGATGCAGGCCGCCGTGCGCCAGACCGAACTGGGTTTCCGCCCGGAGTCCTTCCGGGTCGCGGTAGTGATGACCGATGCCGACTATCACAAGGCGGGCGACACGTCTTACGTCGCCAACGACGGTGATGCGGTGCTGGAGCTCGAAGACTACCCGACCGTTGCACTGCTCAAGGCCAAGCTGCTGGCGGCCGCTATCGTGCCGGTCTTTGCCGTCACCGCTGGCAACGAAGGCTATTACAACAACCTGGTCGATCAGCTTGGCTTCGGCACGGTCGTGACCCTGGCGGCGGACAGCTCCAACCTGGTGGATGCCCTGACGGATGGCATGACCCAGATCACCGAGGCGCGGATCGAGAACGCTATCGGCAGCCTCTACAACGACACCCTGATCGGTAACGGACTGGACAATCGCCTGGAAGGCCTGGCCGGCAACGATACCTACTACGTCCAGGACAGTGGCGACGTGGTGGTTGAAGCGAACCTGGGCGGCACCGACCTGGTCGTCAGCTCCGGCAGCTATGCGCTGTCGGCCAACGTGGAAAACCTGACGCTTTCCGGCATCGCGAACATCGACGCCACGGGTAACACCCTGAACAACCAGCTCGTCGGCAACAGCGGTGCCAACGTCATTTCCGGCGGCGCCGGTGCCGACCGGATGCTCGGTGGCCGCGGCAACGACACCTACATCGTCGATAATGCCGGCGATCAGGTGATCGAGTACGGCGGCGCCGGCACCGACGTGGTCCAGAGTTCGGTCAGTCATGCGCTGAGCGACAATGTCGAGAACCTGATCCTGACCGGCACGGCGGCCATCAATGGCTCCGGCAATGCCCTGGGCAACACGCTGACCGGCAACGCCGCTGCCAACGTGCTCAATGGCAGCGCCGGCAACGACATTCTCATCGGCGGTGCGGGCAACGACATGCTGATCGGGGGTGCCGGCAACGACACCTTCATCTTCACGGCGCTGTCGGACATGGGCACGACCGGTGCGATTACCGATGTCATCAACGACTTCGTGCGCGGGCAGGACAAAATCGATCTGGGGACACTGGATGCCGTAACGAGCACGACCTTCACCAACGAGGCCTTCTCGTTCATCGGCAATACCGTTGCCTTTACCGGCGCCGGGCAACTGCGGATGCAGGACAATGTGCTGTACGGCAACACCGATACCGACAGCGAGGCCGAGTTCGCCATCAAGCTCGTCGGCGTCCCGACCCTGGCGGCTACGGATTTCATTCTCTGATCTACCGCTGAAAACCGCGAGACCGACAACCCCGACAAGCCCTGGTGCTTGTCGGGGTTTTCTTTTATTTGATTGGTCAGTCAACGATAACGCGGGTAACCCGGATGAACGCGGCGCACTGGAGTCCATCGCCAGCAAGCCGGCTCCTACAGGTGTCGCGTCGTCGGTGATTCCCGGGATTGACGCGGTCTTTTGTAGGAGCCGGCTTGCTGGCGATGGTCGTCAACGATAACGCGGGTAACCCGGATAAACGCGGCGCACTTGAGTCCATCGCCAGCAAGCCGGCTCCTACAGGGATTGCGTCATCGGTGATTCCCGGGATTGACGCGGTCTTTTGTAGGAGCCGGCTTGCTGGCGATGGTCGTCAACGATAACGCGGGCAACCCGGATGAATGCGGCGTACTTGAGTCCATCGCCGACAAGCCGGCTCCTACAGGGATTGCGTCGTCGGTGATTCCCGGGATTGACGCGGTCTTTTGTAGGAGCCGGCTTGCTGGCGATGGTCGTCAACGATAACGCGGGTAACCCGGATTTACGCGGCGCACTTGAGTCCATCGCCAGCAAGCCGGCTCCTACAGTCCATCGCCGGCAAGCCGGCTCCTACAGGGATTGCGTCGTTGGTGTTTCCCGGGATTGCGATGAGGCTATCTGCAATGCCTGATTCGCCCTTTCTTGCAGACTGCACGCCTCGGGTAACGCGCACGTCTCGCAAGTCATTGTTTACCTTCGAGTTGGACCTGTGATGCCGTTGGCACAGGAAATGCGATTGCTATCCGGACACCTCGATGCCTGACCCCATCGAGGACCATTTCCGTGCTAGCCGAGGCAGCAGACATGAACGCAATCGACCTTCTGAAAGCCGATCACCAGAAAGTGAAAGCCATCCTTGCCCAATTGAGTGAATCGACGGAGAGAGCCACAAAAAAACGCACTGAACTGCTCGATAAGCTGGAGATGGAGATTTCCATCCACACAAAACTGGAAGAGGAAATCCTCTACCCCGCCTTCAAGCAAGCAGGCAGCAAAGAACAGGACGTCATGTACTTCGAGGCAAAAGAGGAGCATCGCACCGTCGACTCGCTGGTGTTGCCGGATCTGAAGCAGACGGACCCGGGCACGCCGGAATTTTCCGGGCGGGTCAAAGTCGTCAAGGAGCTGCTCGAGCATCATATTGAAGAGGAGGAAACCGAGCTGTTTCCTCAGGCGAAAAAACTGCTGGGCAAAGCCAGGCTCGACGACCTCGGTGAACAGATGGAGTCGATGAAGGCCAGTTTCAAAAAGGATTGGGACGCCAACCATTTGGCAGCTTGAGCCTGCGCTGGTGCAAAGCCCGGTTGCACGCCGGGCTTTGCAGACAAGCGTCACTCAACGGCTCGGCAATCAATCGCAGCTCACACCCATCGTGCCGAACCCCTGCCCCACAAATGCCTCAAAGCGATCGTTAGATGGCAGAATGCCCTTAACTTGATCCTTTCGGAGGCCACAATGCTTCGTGTGTTTGAACGAAGACTCGACCCTTTCCCGCCCGATGAAGCGCCGCCGCCACCTGTCGGCCTGGTGCGGTTCCTGTGGGCATGCACCCGTGGCGCCCGCGGCTACATCCTCATATTTGCGCTGCTCAGCGCCAGCGTCTCGATTTACGAAGCCTGGTTGTTTTCCTTTCTCGGGCAGGTCGTGGACCTGCTCTCCACCTGGCAGGCTGGCGGCGATGCGCAGGCGCAAGCGCAAGAAAGTCGGGTGCTGTGGGGCATCGGCATCGTACTGGTCACCAGCATCGGCCTGGTCGCGCTGCGCACCATGGTTCAGCACCAGATATTGGCGATCAATCTGCCGCTACGGCTGCGCTGGGATTTCCATCGCCTGATGCTGCGGCAAAGTCTTTCATTCTTTTCCGACGAGTTCTCCGGCCGGGTCACGACCAAGGTCATGCAGACTGCTCTGGCCGTGCGCGAGGTCCTGTTCACCGTCATCGAGATCGCACCCGGGATCGGCGTTTATTTCATCGCGATCATTGCACTGGCCGGCGGCTTCGCCCTGAAGCTGATGCTGCCTTTCATTGCCTGGCTCACCCTGTTCGGCCTGGCCATGCTGTACTTTGTGCCGCGCCTTGGCCAGGTCGGGCAGGAACAGGCCCATGCCCGGTCGTCGATGACCGGGCGCATTTCGGACGCCTACACCAACATCACCACCGTGAAGCTGTTCTCGCATTCCAAACGCGAGGCACACTTCGCGCGCGCGGCGATGGAGGATTTCAAGCTCACCGGTTTTCGCCAGATGCGCCTGGTCAGCCAGTTCGAAATCGTCAACCAGGCCCTGGTGGTCGCACTGCTGATGGGCGCCGGCGGCTATGCCCTGTGGCTGTGGCACCAGGGCGAAGTCGGCACGGGGGCCGTCGCGGCGATCACCGCCATGGCGTTGCGGATCAATGGCATGTCGCACTGGATCATGTGGCAAATGACCTCGCTGTTCGAAAACATCGGCACCGTGCAGGATGGCATGGCGACCTTGACCCGTGGCCCCAAGGTGCAGGATGCGCCGAACGCCGGCGTGTTGGTGCCCGGTGGCGGCGCGGTGACCTTCGACAATGTCGGCTTCAACTACAACGGTGAACGCCAGGTGCTCGATGGGCTGAGCCTGAACATCCGCGCAGGCGAAAAAATCGGCCTGGTGGGCCGTTCCGGAGCCGGCAAATCCACGCTGATCAACCTGCTGCTGCGTTTCTACGACGTGGACAGCGGCGAGATTCGTATCGACGGTCAAAACATCGCTCGGGTGACGCAAGACAGCCTGCGCAGCGCCATCGGCATGGTCACTCAGGACACCTCCCTGCTGCACCGCTCCATTCGCGACAACATCGCCTACGGCCGGCCGGACGCGACCGACGCGCAGATCCACAGGGCCGCGGCCAACGCCCAGGCCGACGGTTTCATCAGCCAACTGAGCGACCGGCAAGGCCATCGCGGCTATGACACCCTGGTGGGCGAGCGCGGCATCAAGCTTTCCGGTGGCCAGCGCCAGCGCATCGCCATCGCCCGGGTGATGCTCAAGAACGCCCCGATCCTGTTACTTGACGAGGCCACCAGCGCCCTCGATTCGGAAGTCGAAGTCGCCATCCAGGAAAGCCTCGATGAAATGATGGAGGGCAAGACCGTCATCGCCATCGCCCACCGGCTGTCAACGATCGCGGCCATGGACCGGCTGATTGTCATGGATGACGGACGCATCATCGAACAAGGCACCCATGCCGAGCTGCTGCGCAAAAACGGCACCTACGCGCGGCTGTGGCAGCATCAGAGCGGTGGGTTCCTGGGCGAGGACCAGGGGGTGGCCGAGGCGATGGAGTAGCCATGAACGCCCGTCGCCCCAGGGCAGGTCCTGCCGTTTCAACACACTATCGAAAGCGGTTCACCTGAAGTGCCTGCAGAAGAAACTCAAGTGAATCCGGGGCGGCGTGATGACTGTTCGCCGAACGCTGTTCATCCCACGGCATTGCATCATCGGTGCAGAAATCTCCAACACACTCCATGTTCAGTTCGACATCGAGAAGACCCAGCGGAATCCAGAAGTAGTCTGACTCGCGAAGTGCATTGGGCACGGTTGAGCCACATCGTGAGCAAAAGTCATTTCTGTAGCCACTGGGTTTGTGCCAACTGCTGATCACAGGCTGCCCCTCTTCCCAGCGAAAGTCGCGAGCGTGGACCAGCGTGGCGAGATTATGGCCAACCCCGGTTTGCTTGCGGCACAAGGTGCAATGGCAGCGATAAAACAATCGCGGCTCGACCTCGATGGAAAATCTTACTGCCTCGCACAAACATTTCCCTGATGCCATGGGTCTCTCCTTGAAAGAATCAGACCGATATTCTAGCGGCTCGAGCCCTGGTTTCGCGACACGTCGGCCGCCGTTCGATCGCCACAGGTGGATGACATCCCGCTTGCCTTCTGCCATGGTCAGAAAATCGACCTCCCGCGGTCCATGTGATCACAGCAAACAAACGACAGGGTTCGTCTCATGAGCAAAGCGCCTTATGTTCCTCCGAAGGTCTGGAAAAACAACGCCCCGTCCGGCGGCCAGTTCGCCAGCATCAACCGGCCGATCGCCGGCCCGACCCATGACAAGGCGTTGCCCGTCGGCAAGCATCCGATGCAGCTGTATTCACTGGCCACGCCCAACGGTGTGAAGGTGACCATCCTGCTGGAGGAGTTGTTGGCCCTGGGACATAGCGGTGCCGAATACGACGCCTGGCTGATCCGCATCAACGAGGGTGAGCAATTCTCCAGCGGTTTTGTCGAGATCAACCCGAACTCGAAAATCCCGGCGCTGCTGGACCGCAGCACCGAGCCGGCGACCCGCGTGTTCGAGTCCGGCTCGATCCTGCTGTACCTGGCGGAAAAGTTCGGCGCCTTCCTGCCCACCGATCCGGCAGGTCGCACCGAAACCTTGAACTGGCTGTTCTGGCAGATGGGGGCTGCACCCTATCTGGGAGGCGGCTTCGGGCACTTCTATGCCTACGCGCCGGAGAAACTCGAGTACCCGATCAACCGCTTCACGATGGAGGCCAAGCGTCAGCTGGACGTTCTCGATCGTCGACTGGGCGAAAGCCGCTACCTGGCCGGTGATCACTACTCCATCGCCGACATCGCGGTCTGGCCCTGGTATGGCCAACTGGTGCGGGACAAGGTGTACTCGGCTGCCGAGTTTCTTTCGGCGCACGAATACACCCACGTCCAACGCTGGGCGCAGGCGATCGCCGACCGGCCTGCAGTCATCCGTGGACAGCGCGTCAACCGGACGTGGGGCGATGAGGCGAGCCAGGTGCCTGAACGGCATCAGGCTGGCGATTTGGACTGAGCACTCGGTTTAACAGGTGCGGTGGGTGATCGGGCGCACCCGCCACGCCTAAAAGTGCCGCGCATCCGCCCCCACGGCTGACAGGCTGGTCGCCAGGGGTACGCTCTGCGTGACCTTGGCCATCCGGGTGATTTCCACCTGCATCTGATCCTTGCCGAGCAGGTAGTCGGCCAGCTTCTGCGAAAACGGCCAGTAATTCAGTTCGGCAATCAATGTCAGCGGCCCTGTGGCATCGACCGGTACCAGGAAGGAAAACTCGCCGATCTCGTAGCCCTTGGGCAGGATGCGGTTGTCCGAGAGAATTTGCGTGGCGTTCCAGACCTCGACGTCCAACGGATTGCCGTCCTTGTCGCCGATGTGCACTTTGAAATTGCGTGTGTTGGCTTCGGTCTTGCCGTCCTTGATCGAGCCCAGGCGATAGAGTTCGTGGCCGCCGGCGTCGAGCACGCGGAAATCGATCCACATCTCCCGTCCCTCCGGAAAGCCGGTCGGCAGCTTGTGCCCGGCGCCGACATTGGAAACCTTGACCGCGATCGAGGTGTATTGCCCGGGAATGATGGCTGCCGGCAGTTGTTCGAACGTTATATCCCCTGCGCGCGCAAGCATGTCGCGCGCGCGTTGTGCGCCTTCTTCCTGCCCCAGATGCTTGAGCATCATCGCGTTGGCGCCGCTGAACCAGTGCGACGCGACCTCTTCGCGATCCGGCCCCATGATCGCGGCCTTGCCCTTGAAACCGGGCATGTGGCAGCTCTGGCAAGTGACATCGTTAAGGCTGTAGGTGCTCTCCTGCCATTCGTCATAGGTCCGCTCGACCGCCACACTGCTGAAGGGGTGCGTTACGTTGTGGCAGGTGGCGCAAAAGTCCGAGCGCGTGTGCAGGGCCGAATACACGGTGTCGTGGTAAGGCGAAACGGCATCCTTGCGCGGCCCGAACTTGGTCGGTTTGCCGTGCGCCCGCGGGCTCAGCACGTAGGCGCCGTTATCCAGGCCGGTGCGGGAACTGATGTTGTGGCAGGTCTCGCAATCGACCCCGGGCATCGGATGATTCTTCGTGCTGTCCTCGATCGAGGAGCGGTTGACGTCGGAATTGATCTGCCCGGTGGTGAGACCGATCGGGGTATGGCAGCCGGTGCAGAAGTTGTCGACCTTGCCTTCGGTGGCCGCACTCGCGCGCTTGAGCAAGGCCCGATAGATGGGTTCATCCCAGGCCTGGGACATCATCGACGAGCGCCACTGTTTGTAGATTTCGGTATGGCAGGCGCCACAGACCTGGGCGTTGTCGAAGTCCTTCACATTCAACACCAGGTTGCCGGTGGTATTGGCCCGGTGCGGAAAGAACGGCATCCCGCCATTCACGTGAATGAGCCTGGAACGCGCCGGCTCCAGCCACTTCTCGTTGCTCTGGTTGTCATTGCCCTGGGGCTCGTCGGCCACCACCAGCGTTACCGTCAGCAGGCAGACCAGAAAGCACACCAGACGACGAGCGAGCGTTCTGCCCACCAGCAGGAACGGCAAGAACAACGCCGCCAGGGAAATGTTCAAGTCGACGAGAGCCAGCTTGACGACTGCCGGTATGTGGAAGGTTGCCATGTAGGTGCCCGTGCAGATCGTCCATAGAACAAACACGGCCGATAACCCAAGCAGCGTTGCCTTCGCACACGTACGTCCGGAGTGGCTCATAAGTTTTCCCCTGACCGGTGGCAGAGGATGACTGCAGCACTTGCATTGAGTATCCAAGGGCATCGGGTGATGCAAACCGATGGTTACGGGCAATCACTCAACCAGGTACCTGCAGCTCCTCAGCTTGCCGAATCTGCACCTTCGATGAACGGGACAAGCTCACTGAGCAATTACTCTGCCATCGATGTAACAAAATATGTGCGACGACCGGAACACCCCCGCAAACATTCATCAAGAGTTGCAGTGCCGAGCAATGCACGTGCGAATACGGTTGGGGAATGCCACCCCGCTTGTGGGGAAAATCACACCGGAATCGGGGGCGGTGTCAGACTAAAGGTAGATAGCGCCAACCTTGTGGGCGCTATTGCACCAGCGTTCAGCCTGGCGTACCCGGCACAGCCAGCCCGACCTTCACCCGGTCCAGCGCCACGATGGTCTTGAACCAGGTCACATTGGCGTTTTCGGCGAACAGGCGCCGCGCCAACGCCTGGTATTCCTGCATGCTGGCGACGGTCAGCACCAGGACGAAGTCCACTTCGCCGGTAACGTAGTAGCACTGCTGAACTTCAGGCACCGCGAAGTGGGCCTTCATCGCTTCGAGCTCCGCCAGGCTGGTGCGCTCGGTCATCACTTCCACAATGATCGTGATCGGGCGCCCCACGGCGGTGGGATCGACGATGGCGATATTGCCCGTGATGACGCCCGTCTCCTGCATCCGCTTGATGCGCCGCTGCACCGCGGCCGTGGAAAGATTGACCTGCTCGGCCATCAGGCGCAGCGGCAGGGTGTTGTCGCGCTGGACGAGGTCGAGGATTGCGCGGTCGAATTTATCCAGCGATTGCGATGCAGCGTCTTGTTTTACCATGATGGGTCCGCGAGAAATTTTCTCGAAAACTAGCAGAAAACTGCGACCCTTTATCCAGTCGTGAGAAATATTATCTTGCCAACGGTCTGCATTCGCAGCCCTGGAAGTGAACTCACACAGGATATCCCTGCATGCTCGCGCTGTTTCATCTCTCCCCTGTGCTGTTGGTCACGGCCATGCTTGTCGTGCTGCGCCGGCCACCCGTTCACGCCGCTATCGCCGGCACTTTGCTGGTCGTGGTGCTTTGGCTCGCCGGCGCTGCCGACGCGTGGCACCCGGGCAGTATGCTGGCCGCCGCTCAAGATACGGCCGTGCTGTTCGCCAGTACGGCCTTCGTGATCGTGCCGGGCCTGGCCTTCGTGATTTACATCGAGCGCCTGGGCATCAACCTGGCGGTCAGCCAGTGGGTGAATTCGCTGGGCCTGCGGCGTGGCGACCAGGTGGTGTTCATCGTCCTCGGATTGGCGCCGTTGCTGGAAGCGATGACCGGCTTCGGTGTGTCGTTGATCGCGACAGTGCCCCTGCTGCTCAGCCTGTTCGAGCGCAGGGCCGCACTGCGCATTGCGCTGGCCGGCATGGCGATCATGCCGTGGGGAACGCTGGGGCTGGCATCGGTCATCGGCGCCTCGCTGGCTCACCTGGACGCCAGCGCGCTGGCGGCGACCTCGGCACTGACCAGCGCACCGGTATTCCTGGCCCTCGGTGCGCTGTCGCTGTTTCTGGCCGGTGTTCGTGAGTGGCGCGAATGGAGGACGCTGGGCGCTTGCTGGCTGCTGTTTGTCGGAGTGCTCTACAGTGCCAGTCGCTGGCTGGGGCCGGAAGTTGCCGGCGTTGCCGCGGGCCTGGTGACGGCCTCCGCCGTACTCTCTGTCGGGTTGTGGCGTTTGCGCCTCAGCGAGCGCGGTGCGGTGCACTGGCCGCGTCAGGCATGGCCCTATCTGGTGCTGATTGTCTGCATTGTCGCGCTGAAACTGCTGTGGACGTTCACCGCCTGGCAGGACCTCTGGGTCGTACAGGGCGCACAAGTCAGCTGGAAACCATTGGCCTCGCCCGGGCTGGCCCTGCTGTTGCTGCTGGCCGGGCTGGCGTTTTACACGCGAGGCCGGACAGCCCCCGAGGTCAGCGTGCCTGCCGCGTTGGCCGCGCGCGCGAAGCGGCCGCTGTTGACCATTTTGTTCTTTCTGGCGATGTCGCAGATGATGGTGAAGGCAGGCTTCCTGGCGGGCTTGATGCAATTGCTCGCGGGGCTTTCGCCCAGCGCCGCGACATCGCTGGTGGCCCTGCTGGGCGCCCTGTCAGGCTACATGACCGGGTCGAATGTGGGCGGCAACGCGATTTTCATGCCCGCTATCGCCATGTTGCCCGAGTCCTCGCGCCTGTTGCTGGCAGCGGTACAGAACAGTTCGGCAGGCCACGCGGCACTGGGATCGCTGTCGATCGTCATGCTGATCCTGGGGCTGGCCAAAACCCAGGCCCGGGAAGAAAGCGAACTGGTGAGGTTTGGCTTCGCACTGGTCTGTCTCAATACCGCGCTGGTTGCGTTTGGGGCCGTGTTGCTCGGTGGATGGACTGGATAGCGCTTAGTCCCGGTCTTTCGTGGTGCGGATGAGATTACCGCGCAACTTCACGATGGCTTTTTGCATTTGCACGAAGTCGTCGGGATCCAGACCGGTTTGCGGGAAGCCGTCTTCACTCAGGCCTTCACGCAATTTTCGCCCCTCTGTCGTGAGATTGATCCGCACCTGGCGTTCGTCCTCCGGGTCGCGCTGGCGCAGCAGATACCCCATCGCTTCCAGCTTCTTGAGGATCGGCGTGAGGGTGTTGGATTCCAGGAACAGCTTTTCGCCGAGGCTGCCAACGGTCTGGTTGTCCTCCTCCCACAGCGCAACCAGGGTGATGTATTGCGTATAGGTCAGGCCGAGCCGTTCGAGCATCGGCTTGTAGGCCTTGCCGAACGCCAGGTTGGTGGAATAGACCGCAAAACACAGGAAGTCGGTGAGTTTGAGATCCAGGGCGGATGTCTTGTCGGTATTTTTCATGGACGTTTCTCTTGGGTCAGTCGTGCCAGGCTGAGACTATACGTCGTACGCGATGATATCGGAAGTGCGTATAAACACCGGCGGCCGGCTCACCGGGGAAATCCCCGGTGAGCTGGCCGGGCAGTGGGTCATGCCGTCAGGACGTTGATGGCGACATCGATGTTGCCGCGCGTGGCCTTGGAGTACGGGCAGATTGCATCGGCGTTGTGCGCCAACTCGGTTGCCACGCCCTGCTCCAGCCCTGGCACGCGCAACGTCAGCCGGGCCTGGAGGAAGTAAGCCGCGCCGGTCTGGCCCAGATCGACTTCAATGTCGACGGCCGTGTCGGTCGGCAGCATCACCTTCATTTGCTGGGCGGCCAGGCCCACCGCTGCGATGTAGCAGGCCGACCACGCTCCGGCGAACAGTTGCTCGGCTTTCGGGTGCGGCTGCACGGCGGTCAGCACATGTGCCGGTGTGTCGCTGCCGGGTGACGACAGCACAATGTCGAGGTTGCCGTTATGCCCGCGCGACGTGGTGCCTGCACTGTTATGAGTGGTGTGGGTTTTGCCGCTGGCCAGTACTTTTTCGATCTTGCTCATGATGATTCCCTCAGGATTACAATCAGTTATGGACGTATGCGTTTGCATCGCATACGACGTTAGTGGTGCTTGCGGGCATCACGCCGTAATCACGTTCAGGGCAACGTCGATATTGCCGCGTGTGGCTTTGGAGTAAGGGCAAATGGAGTCGGCGATGTACGCCAGTTCAGTCGCGACATCGTGTGCCAGCCCAGGCACTCGCAGGGTCAGTCGGGCCTGAAGGAAATAGGCCGCACCAGTCTGGCCCAGGTCCACTTCTATGTCGACGGCCATGTCCGCCGGCAACACGATGTTGCGCTCCCCCGCCACCAGCCCCACTGCCGCGGTGTAGCAGGCCGACCAGGCCCCGGCGAACAGTTGCTCGGCTTTCGGGTGCGGCTGGGTAGCGGCAAAGACGTGGGCCGGTTGAGTGGAACCCGGTGACGACAGTTCGATATCGAGGTTGCCGTTGTGACCGCCGACAGCGCTACGAGTGGTGTGGGTTTTGCCGGTTGCCAGTACTTTTTCGATCTTGCTCATGGTGATTTCCTCAGGGTTTAAAGTTCGTGCGATCATATCGGATGCGATGTATGTGACATTAAAAAAACAACAGTGCTCAATGGGCCTGTCCAACGATCCAGTTGTTGCCGTTGTGGCCATGGGAAGCTTGAGCGGTAGCGATCAACATGGTGCGGCGGCTTCCGGTGTTCATGGCTGAATCTCCAAACGGCAAAGTTGTTTTTGTTTGTTATCGCACTCGACTCGATCGCATGCGATGGATGAATATTCAGCCAAAGCCCCGATGATGTCAAAGATTATTTTATGCCTTGGCGATGAGCGGCAGTTCGAGGCTGACGTGGCTGCCCTCCCCTGCAACCCGCGCCGCTGCGGACACTGCAAACCGAACGACCGTGGTGGTCCACCAGGCCAAGGTAACCATCGAGCCAGGGGCTGAACGGACAACCATCGGCCGCACAAACAAAAACCCCCTCGCATGGAGGGGGTCCGATGTTTCAAAGGTGCAAACGGCTGGAGCCGTCCTTACCTGGACTGACGTCCGCTCATCGTGCAGGAATGCCGGCGAACAGCCAAGTCTCCTGGGCAGGTGCTTCCGCGCTGCGGCTGCGGGCCCACTGGGTCAGCGCCAACATCATTGCAAAGCCGAGCATGATCAACACCGGGTAGGCCATCAGCAACTCGGTGAGCGAGTATTTCCAGGCCAGCGGTCGACCGACACCGAGCATGGCGGCATACAACCAGGACACGCCGGACAGTGCACCAGAGAACAGGGCAAACATGCGTACATTGACGTGAAGATCAATCAAGGAACCGGCCTTGAGCATTGCCGGCAATACATAGCGGTGCAACAACATGCCGTTGAATGTCAGCAACAAGACAATAATGACTTTGGCTTGCAGTTTAGGGTTGGCAAAGTAGGTCATTCCTTTATCAAGGTAATCAATACCTATGATCGCGGCGCCGGTAATCCACAAGAACAGCAACGCATTGGATACAGACTTCTGCAGACTGGCCATATGATCATTATCGTGCCCGGACGACACACGGCCCTTCAACAAGTCCTTGACCATTGCAACATCGCTGGCAAACACCAGGCCAATGGCTACGCAACAAGCCAGCAAGTGTACGTATACAACTCCTAAACGCATGAACTCCATGGATTCTTTCTGGCCGAGAAGGCCGATCATTGTATTAATATCCACGATTACATCTCCACTTATTGCGGCAGTGTGAATTGACCATGCCCCAGGCACGCGAAATGATTAATCACGCCTGCACAATCAAACTCACATTGATTAAAGCAACTAGAATTAAAGCAACTAGAATAGTTGGGTATTACCCGTACAAGAGAGAGCGACTCGACCAGCGAGTCAGTGATGACAACATACTATCACTCCAGGTCTCAGGTAAAAAAAATCCCCATGAGCATTCCATTCAATGCAGATGAGGTATTCGTCCATTTTTTTTCTTGGTTACTAGGGAGTGCAGTGCGAAGCTCCAAGGATCCGCCTGCTGGTAGATCAGAGCCCAGCATATCCCGATCGTTCATTTTTCGAACAAAAACCTCGACAGACGGTACTCCATCCAAGCCCTCGCAAGCCCGGTTTCATTGGCCGAAACCGCCGTCCCATGGGGCTGAAACGTTTCATTTTTCAGGCCGAAAAAAAATGCGGATTTCCCACGGAACTCACTCAATCTGACCTTGCAAACAGCGAATTTTACCCCGCTCGCCGTCGCGCCAAGTCCATGCTGGCAATACAGCATCCCTGAACGGAACTGCTACGCTTGAACAACTGCTTCGACTCTTTCCGAAATACCCGTACAGGCGTGCCCTGAAGGCTGATGGAACAGTCGCATTACCAGATCCTGTGCCCGAGGGAGTCAACCTTCGTTGAGCAAAGGAGTGGACATGCCCCCCCGCAAAAGCAAGTCTGCCGACGACGGCACCGGTGACGAATCGGTTTTTCTCTCGCGCAAGGAACGCCTGTTCGCCGGTGAGCAACTACGCGAACGCCTGCCCCATGCCGCTCACCGCGAATGGAAACCGCCAGGCAAACACCGCGACCCTATCGAACTGCTCGAAGAATCCAACCGCTACCGGCTGCCCAACCTGGTGCCGTTGCGCTACGGGCGCATGTTGCGCAGCCCGTTCACCTTTCTGCGCGGTTCCGCGGGTTTGATGGCGCATGACCTGGCCACTACCCCGACCACTGGCATCGAGGTGCAGGCCTGCGGCGATTGCCACCTGATGAACTTCGGGCTGTTCGCCACACCTGAGCGCAATCTGATTTTCGACATCAACGATTTCGACGAAACCCTCCCTGCCCCTTGGGAATGGGATGTCAAACGCCTGGCCATCAGTTTTGTCGTGGCCGCGCGCGACAACCGGCTCACCGACAAAGAGGCACGGGGCATTGCCGTCAGATGCGTGTGTGCTTACCGCGAGGGCCTGCGCAAATTCTCGAAAATGGGCCCGCTGGATGTCTGGTATGACCGCCTCGATGCCCAGGCGATCATCGACATGGCGCCCAATGCGCAAATCAGGAAAATTCGTGAGCAACTGGTGGCAAAGGCGAAGTTGCGTTTGGGGGATTACCTCTACCCCAGGATCAGCAGCGAAGTCGGCGGGCGACGGCGCCTGATCGACCAACCGCCGGTGCTTTTTCATGTGTACGAAAAGGGCTTCAAGCAGCGGGTCCGTACCGCCTTGCGTGATTATCGTTTGTCGCTGTCCCATGAACGACGCGTGCTCTTCGATCGTTACCGGCTCGAAGACATTGCCGTCAAAGCGGTCGGCATCGGCAGCGTCGGCACCTATTGTTTCGTCGGCCTGTTCTTTTCTGCGGAAAACCACCCCCTGCTTCTGCAATTCAAGGAAGCCTGTCCCTCGGTACTGGCGCCCTATGCAGGCAACAGCGACTACGAAAACCAGGGGCAGCGCGTGGTCACGGGGCAGCGGTTGATGCAGTCCTCCAGCGACATCTTTCTGGGCTGGACACGCGGCAACAATGGCCGGCATTTCTTTGTGCGCCAGTTGCGCGACATGAAAATGTCAGCCCCTATCGAAGGCATTTCCGCGGCACGAATGAAGATGTACGCCGAGTGGTGCGGGCATACCCTGGCCCGTGCCCATGCCAAATCCGGGGATGCAGCGCTTATCAGTGGCTACCTGGGCAAGATGGACTCCTTCGACCAGGCCATCGGCAGGTTTTCCATCGCCTATGCCAATCAGAATGCGAAAGACCATGCCGCGCTGCTGGCGGCAGAAAAGTCAGGGCGGATCAACGCACTCAGGGAAGAGGAGTGACCAGGCCGATCCATCGACTTCAAAGGCCAATCCATTTGGTTATGGCCGGCGCTTGCCACTGCTCGAGTGCATCGATGAGCGAGCACGGATCGGTGTCGAAAATCAGCATGTCGCGGTGTTCGGCCTATGCCGTATGGACCGGCATCGGCGCGGTAGGCACGGCGATCCTGGGCATAGCCCTGCTCGGCGACTCCATGGCACCGCCGCGGATCCTTTGCATCGGGGTCATCGTGGCCGGCATCGTTGGCCTGAAACTGGTGTCGGCAAACTGAAGCGGCCTACCCTGCGCAACGGGCTCAAGCCAGCAACTGGTTGATCCACTGCACCTCACGCGCGAGGTCCTGCACCTTTTGCTCGGGCACGGCGCGTTGCGCCCCGGCAAACTGGCTCAGGGTCTTGTGCTTCTGGCGCAGCTTGCGCTGCCACTTGGACAGGAACGCCGGGCTGCGGGCCTGCATCTGCAAAGGACCGAAGTACAGCTCCTGGGCGGTGTAGATCACCGGCCCGGCGCGTTCGGCGACGATGATTTCGTAGTCGAAACGATTTTCCCGCAGCAGTTCCTCGCAGAGAATGCGATAGCCATTGTCCATCAGCCACAGACGCAGTGGCTGCTCGCCGCCGTTGGGTTGCAGGATCAGGCGTTCTTCACCGCTCAGGCAGGCCTTGCCGCTGTCGAGGATGTCGCGGATCGTTTCGCCGCCCATGCCGCAGATACTGATCGCGGTGATCCCGTCACCCGGCTCGATGGCCGCCAGGCCGTTGGCCAGGCGCACGGTGATTTGTTGATCCAGGTCGTTTTCGCGCACGGTGCGGTTGGCCGCGTGGAACGGCGTCAACGCCACCTCGCCGGCCACCGCTGCGGTAATGACGCCACGGCGCATCAACGCCACCGGCAGGTAGCCGTGATCCGAGCCGATATCGGCCAGGCGCGCACCGGCCGGCACATGTGCCGCCACACGCTCCAGGCGCATGGACAATGTCTGTTCGTTCAACTGCGGCCCCTTCTCACCACGAACGTCCGGCGCCTTTGGCCGGATCGGGGCGCGATTGTGTCGGGCAACGCCGTGCATTTCAAATTTATGCGACCAGGGTCATGGCGCTCCTTACGCAATCACGTGCGCATACACCGATCTGTCGACGTTGCCACCGGACAGGATCACCCCTACCTTTTTGCCGGACATGGCCTCACGCTCGGCAATCAGTGCCGCCAGCGCCGCGGCACCCGCCCCTTCGGCCAGGTTGTGGGTATCGGTGTAATACACGCGCATGGCCTCGGCGATCTGCGCGTCACTCACCGCTACAATCCGCGTCGCACCTTGCGAGTAGACGGCAAAGGCTTCAGGCACCGGCTTGCGTACGGCCAGTCCGTCGGCAAAGGTGTTTGCCGAGGCGGTTTCGCGCAGGGCGCCGGTGTCGAACGATAACTGCGCGGCCGCCGCCTCTGTGGAAACCACGCCCACCACCTGTGTTTTCAGGCCCAGCGCATCGCGGGCGGCGATCACGCCACAAATCCCCGATCCACAGCCAATCGGTACATAGACGGTGTCCAGGTCCGGCGCTGCGTTGAACAGCTCCAGTGCATAGGTGGCGACGCCCTTGACCAGCTCGGTGTGGAACGGCGGCACCAGGAACAGGTCGTGTACTTGCGCAAGGCGTGCCGCCTCTTCACGGGCCTCGTCGAAATCCCGGCCATACTCGACCACTTCGGCGCCAAAGCCCCGCATGGCATTGTTCTTTTCCAGCGAGTTGCCTTGCGGCACCACGATCAATGCGCGCAAACCCACTGCGCCCGCCGCCAGCGCCAGGCTCTGGCCATGGTTGCCGCGGGTAGCGCTGACGATGCCCTTCACGCCCGGGTGCTCGCGCTTGAGCCAGTGCAAGAAGGTGATACCGCCGCGCACTTTGAATGCACCGGTAGGCGTGTGATTTTCGTGCTTGACCCACACCGTGCAACCCAGGCGCCTGGCCAGCAACGGCCAGGCGTACTGGGCAGTGGCAGGCATTACCTGATAAACGTGGCGTGCGGCCTGTTCGATGTCGTCGCGAGTCAGTTTGTGCATGAGCGTCTCCCGGGGATTTTGCCCAGTCTGGCCCCCGTGCAATACCTGGGCTTTCAAAAAACCGACCTGACTTTTGCGCCCCCTCTTCATTACTATGGTGTTCATGAGCCATCGAAACCGCCTGCCACCCAAGCTTGTGCCCGAACCGGTCCGTCGCATCGAGGCCGGCCCATGGGCGATAGAGTTGCTGCCCGGCCGCGCCTACGCGACCCGATATGTAGCATCTCAGGCAGGAATCGGCTTTGCCTTCGACAGCCAGCGCGGCCTGCACGCGATCGGCAGCGACCGGGTCCATCCCTTCGATGCCATGCCCAACGGCCTGGCGTTTGTCCCCGCCGGCTGTGATGTGTTGTCCGAATCAGCCACAGGCGGTGAGTACCTGCGGGTGATACGCACCGACAGTGTGGCGTTGGTGGGGGATCGCGCCTTCAACAATCGCATCGATCCACAGGCCACCGCCCTCGCCTGGCGAATGCGCGCCGCGCTGTTGCACGCAGGCGTAGAGGACGATTGGGAGGCCTGGGCGCTGGCATTGTCCGAGCGCGCAACGGCTGGCGAAGCCGTGTCGACACCGCCCCATGGTTCGATAACCGGCAGCCGCATGCGCTTGCTCGACGAGTTCATCGACGCTGGCCTGGATGGCCCGCTGAGCGTTCCGGCGATGGCGGGCCTGCTTGGATTGTCCGAAGGTTATTTCATGCGGGCCTTCAAAAACGCCACCGGCAAAAGCCCCCATGGCTACCTGATCGACCGGCGCCTGGCCAAGGCCCGGGCCCTGATGCGCGACTCGACGGCGACCCTGGCGGAAATCGCCTACGCCTGCGGCTTCAATTCCCAGGCGCACATGGCGACCACCTTCAGGCAACGCCTTGGAGTGAGCCCGGCGCAGCTGCGTTCGAGGTTCGTTTAGCGCGGGCTCTGCGTGGCCCTGGCCTGGCGGCCACAGGACAATCAGTGCTTGCGTGCGGGCAGCATGCCCTTGAGCACATCATCCTTTTCAACGAAGTGATGCTTGAGGGCAACCAGCAGATGGCCGCCCACCAGGGCGCCACACACCCAGGCCGTGTAGGTATGCACCGCCTTGGCCAGATCGTACAGGCTCTCGTCGGGGGCGACGATGGGCGGCAGCATGAACAGCGACGCCACCATGATGGGTTTGTCGGCGACCGAGCTCCAGTACCAGCCGGACAACGGCAGCCCGATCAAGGCCACGGCATACAGCAGCACATGCCCGACCAGCGCGCCACGCTTCATGGTCCGGCTCATCGAGTCGGGTAGCGCCGGGGCCGGGTGACTCAAGCGCCAGGCGATACGCACGACGATGAGAAACAGCAGCGTGCTGGCCATCGCCTTGTGCAAGTAGGTGAGCTCATGGTGCGCATTGAACTCGTCGCGCCAATGCGTGGCCACGATCCCGATGACCCAGGCACCCAGCCAGATCAGTGCCATGCCCCAATGCAGCCACTTGGCTGTACCGGTGTAACTTCCTTGCTTCGCCATCCCGCTGTCCTCCCGCCATTTTCGAAGGCGGATTATCGCGACATGGCGTTATCGAAAAAACCGTGAAATGTTGCTTAAACACATCGACGCATTCGATAGGGTTTGTGCCCGCTAGTCCTCAAGGCGCCCCGTGGAGTCCCGATCGCCCTCGTAGCGTCGTTTAAAAGGAAAAGCCGGCAACCAGGCCTCGCGACGCACCATCCAGCTCTCGTAGGTGGGCGTCAGCTGGTCAGGGGCATCCAGGGATCCGAGGTTCACCTCGACTTCGTCTGCACTGCGCGCAAACACCGACGAACCGCAGTGCGGGCAGAAATGCCGGCCGGCATAGTCACGTGTTTCGCCTTCGACCGTCACGGCATCCTGATGAAATATCGCGGAGGCGTGAAACAGTGCGCCATGATGCTTGCGGCAATCGAGGCAGTGACAGACGCCAACCCGGAACGGGCGCCCCGATGCGACGATTCGCACCTTGCCGCACAGACAACCGCCGGTGAATCGGTCCATGCCGTGCCTCCTCTTGATCATGCCGGGCGCATGACAAAAACGCGCCTCAGCGCGGGAACAGTAAGGTCACTGCGGCGCGAAAGCCCCACCCTTGCGGGCCGTCTTCCGGGCTGTCGAGCCAGTAGCGCGGGCCGGCCTGCACCGTCAGCGGCTGGCCGCCGATCTTCAGCAGTTGGGTGACCGTCAGGTTGACGGGCACCGACCATTCCCGAGATTGCCAATTGTAAGTCGATTCGGTGTTGACCCCATAGGTCGTCAGGGTACTGGTGGTGTACGAGAGGAACGGCTGCAGGAAGGTCTCGTTGACCTTTTCCTTGTCGTCCGGCGGGCTGCCGTCCAGGCCCCAGATATGGTTGGCCAGAATGCCTCGGGTCCAGCCATTGGACTGCTTCAACGCCACCGCAGTCGGGCCCAGCCCCCATTGCTCGTTGCCGAGCAATTCGTCGCTGCCGGTGGGAATCAGCAACGCCGGGCCGGCGCCGAGTATCCAGCCACTCTCAGTGGGCTTGGTGGGCGAGAAGAAAAAACTCTGGGTGATATCGCCGGTGCCGGACTTGTCCGCCGCACCATCGGGGGCCAGGCCGTGCTGGTCGATGATCGGCAGAATGGTGCGGGAAATGAGATTCCAGTCCTCGTTCAGGGCAAACGGCAGCACGGGCTGGATATTGGTCACGCTGTGCATGCCCTCGCCGGTCGGCCCCATTTTCTGGTCCCAGTTGTATTGCACCGGCAGGCTGTACATCGCCGCGACCGGGTTGAGGGCCTTCTTCGCCAGTTCAGCAGAATCCTCGGCCTGAGCCAGCGGCATGAGACCCAACGCAACGACGACTGTCGACGCGGAGCCCATCCATCGTACTTTCACATCCATTCTCACTCACCTGTAGACACCAAAACCGGTGTTGCAAGGAGTTAGCGTAGGCAACTGTGATCGAAGTGCAATACGGCCCGACCACTCGGCGGGCGTGTGTTTAACGGTTTTTGAGAGTTATTGATTCGGATTATTCCCCCGCCGCAGGCAGCATCCGGCCCGCATTGACCGGCGTGCAAGCACCTGTACCCGAATGACAACTTTAATCACTTGAGAAGCAAACACATGGGCATGTCGAATAAATGGATTGCGGGTATCGCATTGAGCTGTGTATTTCAGGTCGGCTGCGTCTCGAAAGTGGCGCAGCAAGAGCAATACTCGGGTTTCCTGGGCAACTACCAGGGCCTGGAGGAGCAAACTACGCCAAGTGAGCAGAAGGTCTTGCGCTGGGTGTCACCGGGGTTCGACCCTCGCGCGTATTCAACCGTGGTGTTCAGGCAGATGGAACTGTATCCGTCGCCGCAGCCGACCGCACGCGTCAGCCTGAAGACGCTGCAGGACCTGCAATTGATGGCCAGCAACAGCGTCAAGAGCGCCTTCGCCCATCGCTACGCGATCGTCCCTTATCCGCAGCTGGCGCCAACCGACTCACGGTCGCTGATCCTGCAAGCGGCGATCACCCACGTCAGCGCCAACAACGAAGGCATGCACTGGTATGAAGCCGTTCCCATCGGCGCCATTGTCGGGGCGACACAAGCAGCCACCGGGCATCGCGACCAGACTGCCGAGATGTACATCGAAGCCAACCTGATCGACGCGAAAACCGGTCTGCCGGTGGCCAAGGTCGTTCGCAAGGTGTTCGGCGCGACGCTCGACAATGCCCAGCAACCGGTGCTTGCCAGTGACTTCAAGGTCGCGCTCAAAGGCATGACGGACGATATGCAGGCCCTGCTCCTCAAGCGTTGATGCCCGGATAAACCCCATCGCATGCGCAACGGCGTGGGGTTTCGCACACATTTCTTCCCTGACAAACCGTCAGCCGTGCCCACGCCTGACGTGAGACCCGACGATGAAAATACTGGCCCATACCCTGGCGGTGCTGATGCTGTTGCCGAGCACCAGTGCCCTGGCGACGACGGTGGTTCCCCTCAAAGGTCAGACCTCCCAGACCATCCAGCAGGACACCGGTACCTGCCAATCCCAGGCCAATGCACAACATCCGGTACAGAACAGCGTGCCATCCGGTGGCCGGGCAAAGGGCGCCGTCACCGGCGCCGTAGCCGGGGCGACCGCGGCAGAGGTCCGGGGCCGCCAACATGAACAGGTCTATGACCAGATCGACGACGACACCCGGCAAGACTATCGCCAGAACCAGGCACGCAGTACCGCGGCGGCCGGCGCCGTCGTCGGGGCTTCCAGGCAACGCCAGGCGCGCCGGCAGAATCTTGCTGCGAGCGAGCAAAGCGTCACCGCCAACAACTCGGTCTATAGCAGTTGCCTGCAACAGCGTGGCTACGACGTTTTACCCTGATCAGCGGCGACAATGCCCCTCGACTGCCTCCCCGGGGGAACTGCAGGAGCCGGCTTGCCGGCGATGGACTCAAGTGCGCCGCGTTTATCCTGTTTACACGCGTTAGCGTTAACGACCATCGCCAGCAAGCCGGCTCCTACAAGTGACCGCGTTTATCCGGTTCATACGGGTTATCGTTAACGGGTTGCACGCAAACTCGCCCGCCCGGGCTTGCAGTTTTCGGATAGCGCGGATAATCCATTGCACGCATTATTCATGCAGTCCAAATCAGGAGCCATGGGTCATCCGGCAATGCTTTTCCTTTGTTTCAACCGATACCTCTGACAGGCAGGGCTGTTTTCCGCACTGCACGCTCCTGGCGCCTGGCCCCCTCTTCGTTCACCTCCCGGACCCGAATGTACCGAGCCAAATCCGGCCCCTATACTCAGGCCAGTACCGCCTGAACGGAAGATTTCTATGAGCTACACCTTCAAGTTGAAAAATGGCGCCGTGGCGGTGTTCGACCCGGACAGCGCCATGCTGACCATTACAACACCCCATGGAGATGTACAGAATTCCACGCTGGGCAGGGCTGAATCGCGACTGTTGGACCTGTTGCTCAAGGAGCCGGGAATCACTAAAAGCCGCGATGAAATCATCGACTACACCTGGAATGACCGCGTGGTTGCTTCCGGCAGTTTGAATCAAACCGTATTCTCGTTACGCAACATCCTCAATGACGGTCGCGATCACGAGATTCTGATGACTGTTCCGCGAAGAGGCTATTGCTTCAACCGCCATGCTGTAGTCGATGCGGCAGATAGACCGGCACCTTCAGAGGAAACTGCGCAGCCATCGGCGGCCATTCCCGAACAACTGGCGCCGACTGTTGGCGATGAGTCGCCAGCACCCTGCAGCACAACTGAAAAGTCCACCCGCATGACCAAAGCTCAACGGGTCGCCTATATCGTTACGCTGGCAGTCGCGGCTTTTACTGTTTTCCAATCCGGCCTCGACGCGCCAAAAGTTGAAATTTCCAGCATCGACAAGAATGGATTGGTCATTCATGCCGTCGGCAATGATATTGCCGAGGCACAAGCGTTGATGAACCTGTCGGCGAAACAATCCGAACAGTTGCCGCCAGACCTGAAAGGCCAGGTCTGGATCAACCTGTATAAAGCCAGCTATTCCGTTTCGTGCATCCGTCCGGATCTGAGCACTGCAAATCTACAGCTCAACAGCAGCGAAAGAGACCTTGCCTTGATGATTCGCCAATGCCTGGAAGTCACCCTATGAAGTTTGGAATTCCACAGGTCGTTCACTGGCCGATCATCGCCTTGATCAATGCGCTGTGCATTTTCTCCTTTGTTTACTCTCCTTCGCACTATATGGAAAACACCAGCTATCAGACAAAAACCCGACAGTGGCTGGAAGACCTCAATCAACTCAACACCGAAGAGTATTTGACTATCGGGCACGGCCGACTCACCGGGACCACGCTGGAAAGCCTGAACGAGAAGATCCGCAATGCCACCATCACGGCGAATATCATCGCGGAAAGCAAAACCCACGTTCAGATCAAGGTCAGCAACGTAAAGCTCAGCCAGGACAAAGAACTGTTTGCCATTGAAAAGACCCCTGACCTGTTCTTCAGGCGCCAATATGTCTTGCAAGAAGGCGCCATCCTCAACTACGAATTGATCCCGACCCAGAGTAAAGACGCCGTGTGTTTTTACGTACATGAACTGGGCCGCTTGCGCTGCATGAACCATTGATTGACTTGCCACCCGTTCGGCAGAGGCAGAAATAACGGTTATTGATTTGAATCAGATGGTGCCCCGGCAAAAAATCCCCCGCCAATAATAGCCGGAATCGAGCCTGCTTGATTCTGCCCGGGACAATGCCCTGCACAGGGGATTCAAGTGAACACAAACAATAAACCGAACACTTTCAGATTGCTGATGGCTTTATTCCTGCTCGCCCTGCCAGCTTATTCGTTAGCGTACGACGAGCGCAGCGTCGAAAGCACGACCATTGAATATTATGAAATCCAGACAAACCCGGATGACACGCAAAAACTGTCGCATCTGAAAATTCATAGCGAAAATGAGTATCACACCGACGAACAGGAGCCTGATTTCCCGCCCCCTGCCCCGGCACAAGGTGACTCCGGCAGCCGTTACACCAGCTCGCTCATCGTGCTTTGAGGCCTGACAAATATGAATTTTTGACTTCGGCAGGCGCAATCGGGGAGAGATTATTTGCAGACCACACCTTGGCAGAGATACAGCTGATACCAGGACCTGCCCGAATAAACTGCAAGTAAGGAAGTCGCCCTGATGCTACTGAAAAACTTCGTCACCGTGTCGTTCGGTTTATTGCTTTCGCTCAAGGCCATGGCCGACGAGAAGGGAATCTACAGTGCAAAATTGAGTAGTGTCGAAACCAACAAGAAGGCCCCGGGTTCTGTGAAAAACGGCTATCAGGTAAAAACCGGTTATCGTATTGACGATTTTCATTCCTTTACCATTGCCGCCATAGACCCGATGAAACCCCAGTCGAAAATCTTCAGTTCGAAGATTGACCCGCGCAACGTACAGCAACTGAACGACTCGTCACCGGACAGCAAATACGCATTTTCGGCGGAGCTGGAACTAATCCGCGGACTCTGACAACCCTCTCGACGCGGACAGTCATTGCTTGACTCCCATCCTTTAACTGCTGAGTTTTCAATTCCATGAGTATCGCACCGCCCGATGAAATCTTTCATTTGTCCACTGCCGTGCCAAGCCTATTGAATCGAACAATAGGCAAATGGGAAATGAGCCTGATCCCGACCGAACATGAGGCGCGCATTCGGCAACACAAGCTGTTTCACAGCCCGGAACTCCAGTGCAGCCGTCTTGAGTTCGACTCGTCCGTCACCCTGGTCAGCTCGGTCCCTGCAGGTTTCGTGACATTCGCCATCTCGCAGGCGCCGATTGGTCGCCCGGTGGTAAACAATCACAAACTGCAGCCCAACGAAATCATGGTACTGCTCAGCGATGAACAGGTGCATTACACCTGCGAGCCGAATGAAACAGTCTTCAGCATTACCACGACACTCGAGTTGTATGAGCAGTGCCGCCAACGTCACCCTGTCGTGGATGTACTTGCCAACAGGACACAACACAGCTTCCAGGCTGAAAACTTCCAGCTCATACAGTCAGCCATTCAAGCCATCAGCGCTTCCTGCGTCGAAGTCAACGACTGTGCGTCCGCGGTACTTGTCTCTCTGCTGAAGTCTTTGACACCCGCTGGCAGCTGCAACCGGAAAGTCCCGACAAGAAGAAAGGTGGCGATACAGGCTATCGAGTACATTCACGAAAACACGAAAAAAACACTCAATATAAAGTCACTCGTCAGGCAGCTTGAAACCACAACGCGCACCCTGCACTTTGGTTTTATTGAAACCTTCGGAATGTCGCCAATCGCCTATATCAGAAACTTGCGACTGGCCAGTGCCCGTCGCGACCTGATCAACAACACGTGGCCCACCGTGACAGAAACCGCGATGTTCTGGAATTTTCACCATCTGGGGCGGTTTTCCAGGGCGTATCAGATTGCTTATGGAGAGACACCGTCAGAAACGGCAAGGCGTAACTCGGCCAAGCCCCGCAAATGATGATTAATGATTTTCGTTGATCAACGACAGCCCCCGACAATTGCTTGTTTTCCCACCCAAGGAGATAAGCATGCAGCTTCGTATAAACACACTGCCGCTCAAGCAAAAAATCATCCTGTGCATGACTGCCTATGTCAGCGGCATCGTGTTGGCATGGATCATTGACTGGTACTGAAGACATTCAACTGCAGCAGCAAGGTGCACAGTGAAATAACGATACTCGGGGTTTTTCGATGGTTGCCGTCTATAAAGCGTTATCTGCCAGGCACGCAATCGCTGTATGCCTGATTGCCGCAGCGGGCTGGGCCGCATGGTGGTGTGCTGGCGCAATGGCTGAGTCGCTCATTGCACGCAAGTTGAACAATGTTTATACCGATCTGCGTGTGGCTCGAGTGGAGCCCAATGCGCAGATCGACAAGGCGCTGGAAAACCTCGGCGAGCTGGATCGCTCAGGTCAGGAATGCTCCGAGGAGCAATATTGGCGACTGGCCGAGCTGGTCAAAAACCTGCGGTTTGTTGATCAGGCGGCAATCCAGCTGCCCAATGGCAAGATCTGTTCCTCCTACGGACAAGAGCTCCCGTCGATACCGGCCGCTGACGAGAAGCGCAAGTTTTCCATTGGCAAGCGAACCTATTGGATCGATACCGGCCACGCCGTTACTGCGGACGCCGACTTTATCATCGTGTCGGAACAGTCAACCTACGTATGGGCAAACAAGAAGGTCCTGCTCGACAACCTGAAGTTTCCCCAGGACCTGCAACTGGACCTCATCGGCCCCGGCGGCGCCATCCCCATTGCCTCTACTGGCGCCAGCCCCCTGAAGATGCTGAAGCCGTTCCATCTTGAAGATCTGGTCATTTCAGCAGACAAGGTTTTCATCGGTTTCCCGGGTAACCGCAATGAACTGATCGCGGTCATTTCGCTTCCGCTGAGCGAGCTGACAGGTCTCAGATTCAAATTATTCATCGGCGTTGCGTGCGTGTTCGCAGTACTGCTCTTGCTCGCAAGCTGTACTCAGCGGCATTACACCTCGACAGCCGTACGCCTTCGTCATGCCATAAAAGCCAACGTGCTGGGTGTTCACTATCAGCCTATCGTCAATTTGAACACGGGTTATCTGGAAGGCGCCGAAGCACTTTCCCACTGGGACCACAACGGCACCCCGGTGCCGGCGGACGTGTTCATTGCGCTGGCGGAGAAGTCCGACCTGATCTGCAAGCTGACGCACTCGGTGATTCGCCAGGTGGCGGAGGACTACAGCACTTACCTGTGGGCCTGCAAGGACTTCTACATTACGGTCAATCTGTCCGCCCGGGATATTCAGGACCCGACCTTCCCCGACTTCGTCGCCAGCCTGCTCGCCACTTACCGCATGCCTGCGCGCGCCATGACCTTTGAAATCACCGAAAGAACCTTGCTCGATCAGCAGTCCGCCGCCATGCAATTGCGCAGGCTGCGTGCCAGCGGTCATCGCATAGCCGTGGACGACTTCGGCATCGGCTATTGCAACCTGTCGCTGCTGGACTCGGTGCCGTTCGACATTCTGAAAATAGATCGCTCATTCATCGCAGACGACAAGATCGCTGCCACGGATGCCTTGTGGCGCCACATTGCCCGGTTGGCCAGGTCGCTAAGGCTCAAGGTCGTGGCCGAGGGAGTCGAGCATCCGGAGCAATTGCCGCATCTGGTGTCGGAGGGCGTCGTATTGGCCCAGGGCTGGTTGTTCTGCAAGGCCCTGCCGGTGCAGGCGTTGGCCAGACGCTACTTTCAATGCCCGGCCAACATCCCGCCTGGCGCCGCAAAAATATCAATCAATGACTTCTATTAGCCCCCCGAGGTCCCTCAAATGCTCGCCGAACCCTAACACCTGACAAACCTGTACAAGGACTCCACCACACATGCTACTTCGAAACCTTGGCTTCGCTTCACTGCTGTCGCTGCTGTCTTTCCAGGCGCTCGCCGATGACAAAGGTTTATATCTTGGGGCCGGCGTCAGCAACATCCAGGCAGACGAGTCCAGACTGGACGACGATGACACCAGCTACAAGGTCTATGCAGGGTATCGCGTCAACAGCTACCTGGCCTTCGAGGGTGCCTACGTCGATCTCGGTCAATTCAAGGACAAGAATGTCGATTTCGACGGCAAGTCGGCCCAGGCTGCCGCCCATGTCGGCTTTCCGCTGGGTGATCGGTTGCGGCTATTCGGCAGTGTCGGCGCTCACGCCTGGGACGCCGACGGCAATGCCACCGACGACGATACCGGGGTTGACCTGACCTACGGCGTCGGCGTGGAGCTCGATGTCTTTCGCAACATCGGCGTGCGCGCGGAATACGAAGTCCTTGAGGTTGGCGAGATCAACCTGAACCAGACGACCGCATCGGCCTATATGCTCTTCTAATACCGCTACAACCGAGCGGCCTTGCCGGTCGCTCAACGCACCCTGCGCAACATCCCCCCGCCCTGCCTGCCCCCGCGCGTTTCCAAAAAGCCACCAACACCAAATTCCCGGAGCCCTTCCCGGGAATTTCAAAAGCTTCGCTAACACACTGGAAAAGCTACAGAAACGTCCTACGCTCACTCTGTCCAGTAGTGGGCTTCGTATCAATGGATTGGTTAACCGCGTAGTCAGAGGGCCTCACTATGCAAGGGTCAGGGCGTTCATTTTTCGGTTCTCATTTGCGTCCACAGCGCCAGGCGCTGGCGCTGGAACCGCGGATTCTTTTCGACGGGGCGGCCGCTTCGGCCGCGGCCGATCAGCACCACAGCGACCCGACTGCCACGCCGGCAGCGGCCGACGCCGCGGTTCCTCATGCCACCGCCACTGAAGGTCGTGCCGCCACCGAGCAGGCCCCATCGGCGGCGCGCAGCCTGCTGGTGCTGGACAGTCGTATCGAAAATCGCGATCAACTGCTGGCCCAATTGCCTGGCAACGTCACCGCCATTGTGGTCAACGCCGGTGAAGATGGCCTGGCGGCGATTTCCGCGGCACTGGCGCAGCTGGGCAAAGTCGATTCGATCCAGGTCATGTCCCACGGTGCCGCCGGGCAATTCACCCTCGGCAACCGCACCATCACCGCAGACAACGTCGACCAGCTCGGGCAGACCCTCGGACAATGGCGCAGCAACCTGACCCAGGGTGCGGACATCCAGCTCTATGGTTGCGACATTGGTGCCGGGGCGGCGGGCAAGACCCTGGTCACCGAACTGGCGCGCTGGACCGGCGCCGATGTGGCCGCCTCCAGCAATGACACCGGCAGCACCAAAGCCGGTGGCGACTGGGCGCTGGAAACCCGGGTCGGTGACATCGACAAGAGCATCGCGATCAGCAGCGCCGCCATGGCCGGTTTCGACGGCTTGCTCGCCGACGCCGCACCGACCGCCAGCTTGCCCACCGCTGGCAGCGATGTTTTGTTGGGCGACAACTTCTCGTTCACCGTGAACTTCAGTAACCCGTCCACACAAGCCGGTTTTGCCCCCTTCATCAACCTGGCGCTGCCGACCACCGGGCGGGACGGCAATGACGGCGTGAACTTCATTTCCGCCAGCTACCTGGGCCAGAACCTGATCACCCACTCGGTGACATTCGACGCCAACGGCAACGCCACTCACCCATTGGCCAAGGACGCCAACGGCAATTTCCTGATCGTCAACGCATCGACCTACGGCATGCGCGCCGGCGACACGCTGGTGGTCATCGAGCTGCCGTTTGCCAGCGTCACCAACGGGCAACCCGTCATCCCGGTACAGATCAACGCGAGCCTGAGCAATCTGGCCGACACCAGTTTTTCCAATGGCACCCCGGACCTGACCATCCGCACCAGCGGCGGCTTCCAGTTCGGTAACGACGCCCTGGACAACCCGACCAACGACCCGAGCCTGATCCAGGCCGGCACGGCCGCGTTTGTGGTGCATCCGACCGTCATCACCTTCGATGAAGTTCTCAACACCCCCGAGGGTGAAACCGCCACCGGCCCGAACTATGGTCGGACTTTGACCCTGTCCGTGACCCCGGCCCCGGGCCAGACGCTGTCCAACGTCGTGGTGACCCAGCCATTGCCGGACAATGTCCAGGTCACCGCCATTACCCCGGGCCCCGGCGGACGCGTAACGTCCATCACCCTGCACGATGGCACGGTGGTCACCAACGCCGCACAAATCGCCGTGCTGATCGCCGCCAACGACGTATTCATCGACTCGTTCTCCGTGACCTATGCCAGCCTGACGGGCAAAACCGATACCGTGGTCGCGTTCTATGTGCCTGAGGTCGATGCCAACGGCCTGCCGATCATCAACCCGGTCACCGGCGACGATGTGACCATCACCCTTGGCGCCCCCAGTGCTTCCGGGCAATGGGTACCGCTTGACCCTCGGGACGTCACCGCACCGAACACGACCATCGACTTCAGCGGCACCGGGCTGCCCACGGATTTCATCGCCAAATCGATCACCCTGCTCAAGACCGTGGCCGTGCAGACCGATATCGGCCATACCGGCATTACCCCCGGCGATACCTTGCAATACAGCCTGAACCTGGCTGTTTCCGACTACTTCGCCTTCGGCAAGGACATTTTCAACGGCGGTCAGCTGATCATTCGCGATCAGCTCAGCGATGGCCAGACGCTGACCGGCACCCCGACCCTGACCGTCACCATCAACGGCGTCCAACAGTCCATTACCCTGGTGACCACCGTCGTCAACAACGCCGACGGCAGTACGTCGATGGCGTTCGACATTGCCCAGTCGTTGCGCGATTCGTTTGCCTTGCGTGGCTGGCTCAATGGCGACCTGGCGTTTGACGATCAACTGCAGGGCGCGATGCTGGCGGTGCTCAGCTATTCGGCCATCGTCGGCCAGACCTACAAGCCGCCTTCAGGCAACCCGCAGCCGGAAATCAATGAAGGCGACGAACTGGGCAACAGTGCGGTGGTCGATGGCACCCTGCTGCAAGACCCGCTCAACCTCACCGGCCAGAGCGAAACCGATAATTCCGCCACCACCAGCGTGATCCCGACCAGCGTCGTCGATATCAGCGTGGTCGAGGTCAATAACGGCACCCCGCCAATCAGCGGTGAACTGCGCCCTGGCGATGAAGTGACGTTCCAGCTCAGTTACGACCTGGTCACCGGTGATTACGAACAGTTCAAGCTCACGGCGTATCTGCCGTTGCCATTGTTCAACGTGGGCGGCGTGACCTGGGCCACGGGCAGCGATGTCGGCCAATGGCAGCTCGGCCCTGGCAACACCAATGCCGGCGGCGTGATCAGCGTCGCCAGCGCCGACGGCAATTCGGTGGTCTTCGATTTTGGCAGCTTCGCCACGGCCGACACCACCGGCAGCCGCATCGTCATCCGCTTCACCGTGCGCGTGGGCGACCAGCCGTTTGCCGACCAGCGCTCGCTGGACGTACTGGCGCAATCGAGCCAGCAAACCACCCTCACCGACCGTACGCTGATTTCCTCCGACGTCGCGGTGATTGTGTCCGTGGCCGAGCCGGTGCTGAACATCAAGCACGGGGTGGTCTCCGGCACCAACGGCACCGTCAGCAACACGACCGGCAGCTGGAACCCGCCGGGCAGCACCGGTGTACCCTTCAATGGCAGCGTCACCAGCCTGGCGGCCGTGGACGGCAACATCACCAACATCGACGGCGGCGATCGCCTGCGTTTGGTCACCGCGATCGAAAACAGCGGCGGTGGCGGCGCCTTCGATGTCAGCACCAGCATCACCCTGCCGACCGGCCTGAGCTTCGTCGGCGGCAGCCTGGCGGCAGCGAACCTGCAGATTTATCGCGGTGACGGCACGCTGCTGGTGTTGGGCACCGACTACAGCGTGAGCGGCAACCAGATCACCTTCCTCGATGCCGGCGGCCAGGCCACTCTACTGGCCGGACGCAGCGGCACCGCCGCCGACACCAGCGGCGCCAATCTGGTGGTGATCAGCTACGACGTGGCGGTCAGCAACTCCATCGAGGCCAGCCGCACCCTGCAGTCCACCGCGACCCTGAGCAATTACGCCAGCGTCGATGGCGGCACCGATTTCACCCCGAGCGACCTCAGCGACCTTGCCAACCAGCAGATCGCCGCGCCGGCCATTCGCAAAGTGTTTGCCGACGGCACGCTCGACAATGGCGACTCCAGTGCCGGGCACACCACCGGCAGCGACCTGGTGATCGGCGAAAGCATGCGCTACGACATCGTCATCACCCTGCCCGAAGGCAACACGCAAAACCTGCGCATCGACGACCTGATCCCGGCGGGCATGCGCCTGGACACCACCTTCAACGGCGGCCTGGGCTACCAGATCATCACCACCCGCACCGGCAGCGGCGCCCTCGGTGCGGACTTCGCCGGCAGTGTGCTGGTCAGTGGGTTCGCCGGACAGGGCGGCACCCAGGGTGGCGATGGCGTGGATGCGCGCTGGACCTTCAGTGTGTCCAGCGCCTCGGCCGACAACCAGACCGGCAACAACACCTTCGTGATTCGCGTGCAATTGGTGGCCAGCAACGTCATCGGCAACCAGGCGAACGTTTCCCGGCAAAACAACGCGCAACTGGTCTACAGCGATCCGGACAGCAGCACCGCCAACGGCAATGTCGCGGTGGATCGCACTGTCGCGCTCACCGGTGGCCGGCCTTCGGTGATCGTGCGCGAGCCCACCCTTCAGATCAATCAGGCGCTGACCTCGACCACCGGCAACGGCGGTTATGACCAGGGCGACACCGTCAGCTTCACGATCACCATCAGCAACGGCAGCGCTGCCAGCGACTTCAATGCCTTCGACATCAGCTTTCTCGATAACCTGCCGACCCAACTCAGCAACCTGACGTTGGTGGGCGTGCTGTACCAGAACGGCGCCACCAACAATGGCGGCGTGGGGTTCGAGATCGTCGGCGGTCAGTTGCGCACCGCCAACGGCGCCAATATCGACATCACCAAGGGTGGCAGCATCGTCTTGCAGGTGACCGGCGTGGTCAATTCCACGGCAGCGGCAGCCTCCAACTTCGCCAACGTGGCAACCGTGCAATGGACCAGCCTGGACGGCACGCAAGGCGGCGAACGCACAGGGGTCGATGGCCTGATCAATGGCGGCACGCTCAACGACTACCGCAATGCTTCGACCCTGATCGTGCCCGTGGCACAGTCCATCGAGATCTCCCGGGTCGGCGGTTTGCCGGACACGGCGGCACCGTCCCCGACCACGGCCGCCCAGGAACAGGTGACCATCGGCGAAGTGATTCGCTATCGGGTGGTGGTACTGGTCCCCGAGGGCAACAACCCCAATTATCAGATTCAGATCACCCTGGCCAACGGCCTGCAGTTCATTTCACCCGACGCCCTGGTGAATGCGTTGCGCATCGCGTTCATTTCCAATGGCGGGCTGAGCAGTGACGCCAACCTGATCGTCGGCGGCACGCTCGACGTCAATGGCAACGAGAACAGTCCCCAGGCCTTGCCGATCACGCCCGACCTGTCGGGGCTTGCGCCCAATGGCGTGTTCGACCCGAGCCGCCTGACCGTGGTGACCAATCCCGACGGCAGCCAGGTCGTGACCTTCAACCTCGGCAACGTGGTCAACAGCGCCGACGACGACGATCTGGAAGGCATCGCCATCGAGTTCAACGTACGGGTCAGCAACACCGCCAGCAACATCAGCGGCGCGCAACTGGCTGTCTCGGCCCATGAGATCGTCAATGGCGCGGGCCGAGCCAACAGCGACACGGTTTTCGAACGCATCGTCGAACCAAGCTTCAGTGGCCTGGACAAACAGATCGTCACGTTCAACCCCAACCCGAGCGGCACCACCGGCAGCGCCACGGTGCAACTGAGCTTCACCCAGAACGGCGGCCTGCCGGCATTCGATACGCGAGTCAGCGACAGCTTTGCCGGAGGCAGCAACTACACCCTGCTCAGCGTCAGCATCAACGGCACCACCTTCGGCCCCGGCAACCTGCCGGCGGGCGTGAGCTTCAGCACCACCGGCGGCTTGAGTGTCGATTTCGACCAACTGGACGTGGGCGCACAGATTCAGGTGCGCTATCAGGTCACGTTGCCCAACGCCTCGATAGTCGCCAGCAGCAACGCCACCCTGACCTGGAGCAGCCTGCCCGAAGACTTCACCAATTGGGGCGGCAACTTTGTCGGCATCGACGGCAGCGTGAACGGAGAGCGCACCGGCAGCACCGTAGGCCCGAACCAGTACATCCTGCGCGACAACGCCGGGCTCGGCGTCATCACCGGCACCCTGTGGAACGACACCGCGTCGCCGACCGCCAGCGCCACGCCCGACGGCGCCGGCCTGGCCGGGCAGACCGTCACCCTGACCTGGGCCGGCGTCGACGGCCAGCTGGGTACTACAGCCGACAACCTGACATTCACCACCGTCACCGACGCCAACGGCCAGTACCGTTTCGGTGTGCTGCCGCTGGGCGTGTTCCGCATCGATGTGCCGGCCGGGCTGGTCAGCTACCCGCAGCCGCTGGGCGATTTGCGCGTGCGGGTCGACACCGATGCCGGAACGCTCGGGCAGATCACCATCACCCTGGGCGATGCCGCCACGCAAGCGGCCAATGCAGGTTATGTCGAACAGAACGATGCACCGGTCAACACCCTGCCCGGCACCCAGAACGCTCAGGAAGATGTGCCGCTGAGCATTGGTGGCATCAGCGTCGCCGACGTCGACGCCAACCGCGACCCGAATGCCGCCGACCGCAACCTGAGCGTGATCCTGAGTGTGCTCAACGGCACCTTGTCCCTCGGTGCAACCGTCCCCGGCGTAACCGTAACCGGGACCAATACCACCACACTGACCCTGACCGGCACCCTGGCCAACCTCAACACGGCGCTGGCCAGCCTGCGTTACCTGGGCAACCTGGACTTCAATGGCACCGATACCCTGACCGTGGTCAGCAATGACCAGGGCAACTATGGCGATGCCAACGGCGATGGTTTGCCCGGCGGAGCAGGCGATGCCCTGAGCGACACCGACACCCTGCAAATCATCCTCGCCCCGGTCAATGACCCGCCGGTGGCGGTCGATGACAGCGCCATCGCCGTTGAAGCGGGCGGCACCAACAACTCGGTCATCGGGGTCGACCCGCGGGGCAATCTGCTGGTCAACGATACCGATGTCGATATCGCCACCAATGCCGACCGCTTGAGCGTGCAGTCGGTCGGCCCCGGCGCCGGCATCCAGACGCCAGTGATCGGCGTGGTGGTGATCAACGGCCAGTACGGCCAGTTGCTGGTCGGCAGCAATGGTTCCTACGAATACATCGTCGATAACGACAACGCCGCCGTACAGGCCCTGCGCCTGTCCGGCCAGACCCTGACCGATCGCTTCGACTACGTTGCCAGGGACCTCGCCGGGGCGACCGCTACAGCCACGTTGACCGTGACCATCCAGGGCGCCAACGACACGCCGGCGGGCGTGAATGACAATGGCGTTGCCGTCGAAGCCGGAGGCGTGGCCAACGGCACCCCGGGCAGCGATGCGGTCGGCAATGTGTTGACCAACGACACCGATGTGGACAGCGCGGCCAATGGCGAAACCAGGACCGTGACGGGCATCCGTCCGATCCCGGAGGTGGTGCCGGGCGCTTTCACGCCGGTTGCCGCCGCCACCAGCGTGGCCGGTCTGTACGGCACCCTGACCATCAACCCCGATGGCAGTTATCGCTACGTGGTCGATAACAACAACATCCGCGTCCAGCGCCTGAGCGCCGGTGAACAACTGCTTGAATTCTTCAGCTACCGGCTCACCGATACCGGCGGCCTCGACGACGTGGCGCAGTTGCGCATCGTGGTGCAGGGGGCCAATGACAATCCGGTCGCCAGCGATGACCAGGCCGAGGCACAGGCGGCCTCCTCCAACGTCAATTCCAGCGAAAGCAACCCGAGCGGCAACGTTGTCCAGTTCCCGAGTCGCCCGGGGCTTGTCGATAACGGCGTCGATCGTGACGTCGACGCCGTCGACCAGCCCAGCAGCCAGTTGCTGGTCAACGGCGTGATCAATAAAAGCGAGGCCACCTACAACCCGGCCATCGATGTCCTGAGTGGCGTCGCCACCGGCACCACCTCGGCCGACGGCACGGTGGTGACCGGCCTGTTCGGCACCTTGCGCATCGGCGCCGACGGCTCGTACTTCTACGACGTCGACAGTACCAACGCCGCCGTCCAGGCGCTCGCGGCAGGACAGACCCTGACCGAGTTCTTCACCTACCGGATCACCGATACCAACGGGCTGACCGATACCGCGCAACTGGTCATCACCGTGCACGGCATCAACGATCCACCCGTGGCGCAAAACGTGATTGCCATTGCCACCGAACAGGGTGGCGTGGCCAACGGCACCGGGGGCTTTGATCCTTCCGGCGACGCCACGGCCAATGACTTCGACCCCGATGGCGACCCGTTGACAGTGACCCTGATCAAGGCCGGCGCCGAAGGCGGCACAGGCACGCCCATCGCAGTCAATGCCGGCGGCACGGTGGTTGTCGGCCTGTACGGTACGCTGACGATTTTCCCGGACGGCAGCTACAGCTACGCGCTGGACAATAACAATGCGGATGTCCAGGCGTTGCGCCGTGGCGTCGATTTGTTGCTGGAGCGCTTCACCTACACCGAAAGCGACAACACCGGCCCGACGCCGGAAACCGACTCGGCGGAAATCATCGTGTTGATCCGCGGCCAGAACGACAACCCGGTCGCCGCCGACGACACCTCCATCGCCATTGAATCCGGTGGTACGAACAACAACCAGCCCGGTCTGGACCCCATTGGCAATGTGCTGGACAACGACACCGACGTCGACGGCGGCGAGGTGCCCGCCGACCTGCCCGACCACGACTACGGCGAGACCCGCGCGGTGTCTTCGCTGCGCACCGGCAACGAAGCCGCCACCGGCACGGCCGGCATCCTGGGCAGCGAGCTGCGCGGCACCTATGGCTGGCTGACTCTAAATGCCGATGGCAGCTACAGCTACCGCCTCGACAACAACATGGCCGAGGTCCAGGCGTTGCGGTTCGGCGAACGCCTGGTGGATGCCTTCAGCTACACGGTGATCGATGCCGCCGGCACCGAAGATCGCGCCACCTTGAACATCGACATTCGCGGCCGCGATGACACACCGCTCCCGCGCAACGACATCAGCATCGCCTTCGAGGCCGGCGGCCTGAACAACGGCACCGCAGGGACCAACCCTTTCGGCAACGTATTGCTCAACGACACCGACGTCGACGGCAATACCGAACGGCTCAGCGTGACGGGATACAACGAAGGGACCTCGGTCGGCGTGCTCGGCAGTGGTCTGGTCGGCCAGTTCGGCACCCTGACGTTGAACGCCGACGGGACCTTCAGTTATCAGGTCGACAACGACAACCTGCGGGTCCAGGCCCTGCGCACGCCTTTTGACGTGCTGACGGAAACCTTCACTTATCAGGTTCGCGATCTCTTTGGAGCCAGCAACACCGCCACCCTGACCATCATCATCCGCGGCGCCAACGACACCCCGCGGGCGGCGGACGACAGCACCGTGGCCGTCGAGGCCGGCGGCACCGCCAATGCCACGCCGGGGCTGAATCCTACCGGCAACGTGCTGAGCAATGACCGCGATGTCGACGCCAACGACAGCAAGACCGTCACCGATGTCCGCGGTGGCGACAAAGCGGCCGCAGGCACGTTCACCACGGTTGGCACCACGCAGACCCTCAATGGTCTGTACGGCACCCTGACCATCAACGCCGACGGCACCTACAGTTATGTGATCAACAACAACCTGGCCGCTGTCCAGGCGCTGAAAGTCGGCGATTCTCTGGTGGAAACCTTCACCTACCGCATGCGCGACACCGCCGGCGCCACCGATGTCGCCCAACTGGACATCCGCATCGACGGCGCCTGGGATGCCCCCGTGGCGGCCAACGACGTAGCCCTCGCGGTCGCCGATGACGGCAAGGGCAACAGCGTCAATCCGTCCGGCAACGTGTTGCCCAACGACACCGATGTCGATCAGGGCGACAGCCTGCACATCACCGGTATCCGCTTCGGCACCGAAGCGGCGGGCGGCACCCTGGACGCCGTCGATCCAGGCACCGACAACACCAACGGCACCTTGATCAACGGACTCTACGGGCAACTGATCATCGGGGCCGACGGCAACTACACCTACGTCGTCGACTCCAGCAACCCGACGGTGCTGGCATTGGGGCCGCTGCAATTCCTCAATGAGCGCTTCACCTATCAGGTCACCGACCTCGGCGGGCAAAACGATCTGGCGGAAATTCACATCATCATCCGCGGGCGCAACTCGGCGCCGGTGGCAGGTGGCGATGCGTCGACGGCCGTGGAAGCTGGCGGGCTCAACAACAACCAGAGCGGCATCGACCCCTCGGGCAATGTGCTGGGCAACGACACCGATGCCGAAGGCGACGCCCTCAACGTGTCGGCGATTCGAACCGGCGGGCTTGCCGATACCGGCACAGGCGGCGCCGTGGGCACTGTGCTGCGCGGGCTTTACGGTGACCTGCTGATCAATGCCGACGGCAGCTACACCTACACCGTCGACAACAGCCTCGCGGTGGTCCAGGCCCTGCGTCAAAGCGGCCAGACCCTGACGGACGTCTTCAGCTACACCCTGTCCGACGTCTTCGGCGCCAGCAGCCAGGCCGAATTGCGTATTACCGTCGATGGCCGCAATGACACGCCGATTGCCCGGGACGACAACTCTGTCGCCGTCGAGGCGGGCGGCGTGGCCAATGGCACGCCAGGCAGCAACGGCACGGGCAATGTGCTGGCCAACGACAGCGATGTCGATGGCGTGGCCAATGGCGAAAGCAAACAGGTGCTGAGCGTCACCGGCGAAAACGGCCAGTCCGCCGGCGCGGGGCAAGTGCTGAGTGGACGCTACGGGCAACTGATCATCAACGCGGACGGCAGCTACACCTACCTGATCGACAACAACAACCCGGTGGTGCAGGCCCTGCGCACGGCGGGCGAAACCCTCAGCGAAACCTTCACCTACCGCATGACCGACACCGCCGGGGTCACCTCGGATGCACGCCTGACCGTGGTCATCCAGGGTGCCGACGACAACCCGGTGGCGCAAAACGACAGCGCCACCGCCAGCGACCAGACACCGGCGCCACAAGCCACAGGCAATGTATTGCCCAACGACAGCGACGTCGATGGCAACGATCAACTGCAAGTGGTCGGGGTACGCACGGGGGCCGAAAGCGGCACAGGCACGACGGGCGTGATCGGCCAACCGATCCTCGGCCTCTACGGCACCCTGGTACTCAACGCCGATGGCAGCTGGACCTACACCATCGACCAGAGCAATCCCCAAGTGCTGGCAGCCGCCGGCCTGGGCCTGGTGCTCCAGGACGTCTTTACCTACACCGTAGGTGATCTTGCCGGGGCCAGCGACCAGGCGGAACTGGTGATCACCCTGGACATTGCCACGCCGTTCATTCCGGCACCCCAGGGCAACTTCTTCGACCGCGACCTCACCCGGCCGGACGGCAGCCTGCTGATCCCCGATCCGTTACCGGCGATCTTTGTCACGCCGGTGGTCGAGCGTAACGCCCGGTTGAATGAGCTCTCGACCTGGAATGCCGATGGCAGCAACCTGCGCATCAGCTCCAGCGGCGAGTTCACCAGCGATTCGCTGGGCAATGGCCTGGGGTTGGTGCCCGGACAATTCGTCGCCGATGCCGTGCGTGATAGCCGGATTGAAAGTGAACTGGAAATGGCCTGGATTCTTGGCCGGCATGGCCGCGTCGGCCTGAGTGCCGACGGGTTGTTGAGTGACCCGTCGCTGTTCGCCATCGATGCCGCCGAGTTGACCCACGGACCGGCACAGGTGGAAAAACCGGAAAAAGCCCAGGAGCAACGCCCGGCGCGGGGATTCAGCGCACAGGTACGCCATGCCGCGCAACGCCTGCACCCGGCGAATCGGGGTAACTGAAGTGACCCAACAGAATAAATTCGAAGAGCACAAAGGATTGAACATGCCGAAAAATGCGACGAGGTTCATCAGTTCCGCCCTCGCTTCTGCGCTGCTGCTCAGTGCCTGTTCGTCACTGGAGCCCAAGCCCTCCACCGACGAAGAGAACCGTCAGCGTATCCTCGCCGATCAATCGCGCATGTATTCCGGCCAGGAACCGGTCACAGCGCCCATCACCTTTTACGAAGCGGCCGCGCGGGCGCTGAAGTACAACCTGGACTACCGCCTCAAGCTCATGGAGAGCGCCCTGGCCTCGGACCTGCGCGATGTGTCCAGCCATGAGATGTTGCCCAAACTGGTGGCATCGGCCGGGTATGCCGGGCGTAACAACGATTCCGGCGGCACCTCCATCGGCATCGAAGACCGTCAGGTCAGCTTGCGGCCGTCGACCTCCGAAGAGCGCTATCGCGAGCTCTATGGCCTGGGCCTGAGCTGGAGCCTGCTGGATTTCGGCGTGGCCTATTACCGCACCCAGCAAAAAGCCGATCAGATCCTCATGGCCGAGGAGCGTCGGCGCAAGGTCGCGCAGAACGTCCTGCAGGATGTGCGCAATGCCTACTGGCGCGCCCTCGGTGCGCAACGACTGATGCCGGAAGTGGACAAGCTGCTGATGCGCACCCACTCCGCGCTGACCTCGGCCCGGGAAGCCGAAACACGTGGCCTGTTGCCGCGCCAGGAAATCCTCGCCTACCAACGCGCCCTGCTCGATTCCATCTACCTGCTGACCGTGCGCCGCCAGGACCTGGAGTTCGCCCAGGCCGAACTCGCCGCGCTGATGTCGTTGCCGCCGGGCTCGAAAATGATCCTCGCCGACATGCCGGATCCACCGTTGCCTGAGGTGCATCAGAGCCTGGCGCAGCTGGAGCAACTGTCCCTGGAGCACCGCCCGGAAATCATGGAAGAGTGGTATCGCAAGCGCGTCAACGAGAAAGACCTGGACATCGCCAAGGCACAACTGTGGCCCAACGTCTCGGCGGATTTCGGCTACCGGTACGACACCAACAAGTACCTCTACAACAACGACTGGAACGCCACCGGGCTGCAAGTCTCGATGAACCTGATACGCCTGCTGCAATTGCCCTCGCTCAATGCCGCGCAGAAATCCCAGAGCGAAACCGATGACGCCCGCCGGGTGGCCCTGTCCATGGCGATCCTGACCCAGGTGCGGGTCGGCACCCTGCGCTATCAACTGGCGCGCCAGGAAGTGGAGTTCACCGAAGACAGCCTGCGGGTCGATCGCAGCCTGCTCGACTACGCCCAGGCGGCAAAAAGCGGTGCCCTGGGTTCCGAGCTCGAGGTGATCCGCTCCGAAGGTCGTTACCTGCTTTCGCGCTACCAGCGCGAGGCGGCGTTTTCCAGTGCGCAGGCCGCATGGGGGCGCTTGTACAATTCCGTGGGGCTGGACGTCCTGCCGGAAGAAATCTCCAAGCACGATATCAAGACCTTGTCGCGGGAAATCCAGCGCACATTGAATGAACAGGAGCAGCAACGCCTGCTCATCAGCCAGCAAGGAACGCCGAATGCGCAAAACCGCCCTTGAGTCCCGTGTAGGGGCCCTGCTGTTGGCCTGTATGATTTTGCCCGTCAACGCCGATGACACGCCGTCGGCCTCCAACCTCGATAGCGCCAGCGCCATTCGCGTGTTGCTGGCCGCTGAACTGGAAACCACCCTGTCGAGCCAGATGAGCGGCACCCTGGGCGAAATGAAAAGCGGTTTCGGCGAGCACGTCGCCAAGGCCGAGGTGCTTGCCCGCTTCAATTGCAACGAGGCCGAGGCCCGCAGCAAAGTGGCCGCCGCCGAACTGGCCATGGCCAAACAGAACCTGGAGGCGAAAAAACAGCTGCGTCAGCTCAACGCCGTGGGCGATATCGAAGTGTCCATGGCCAACACCGAAGTACAGAAAGCCGACGGCGCCCGCGCCATGGGCGTGGCCCAGAGTGGTTACTGCCAGGTACTGGCGCCGTTCTCCGGGCGTATCGCCAAGGTCTACGTCAAGCCGTACCAGACCGTCACCGCCGGCACCCCGCTGTTCGACCTGGTCAGCGACGGCGCCTTGAAAGTGCGGCTCAACGTACCGTCCAATCTGCTCAAGACACTCAAGCCCGGCCTGGCGCTGCAAGTGAGCATTCATGAAACCGGCAAGACCTACACGGCCCATGTCAGCGCCATCAACTCGCGGGTCGATGCGGTGGCCCAGACGGTCGAGCTCGAGGCCCGGCTCGACCAGAAATACCCCGACCTGATGGCCGGCATGAGCGGCACCGCGCAGTTCAACCAGGACACTGCCCAGCAAAACCCGGCACTGCAAAACAGTCCCCAGCCATGACAATGAACGAGCCCCTGCCCCACCCTCACCTGCTGCTGGAACTTGACGCACTGCGGGACAAGGCCATGGCCGCCGACTCGCTGAACGCCCTGGCGTTCAGCATGGCCAATGACCTGTACCCGTTGTTGCCGTTTCATCAGGCGCTGGTCTTTGCCCAACGGCAATCGTCGCTGGAACTGCTGAACGTCTCCGGGCTGTCACGCCCCAGCGAGGATTCGCCTTATCTCGTCTGGCTGCGCCGGGCCAGTCGCTGGATCGCCACTCAGGTGCCCGATGGCGAACCGGTGTGGCTGACACCGGACACCACCACCCCGCCGCCGGACATCGTCGAAGGCTGGAGCGAGTGGTGGCCAGCGGGCCTCTGGTGCATTGCGCTGGAGGACCGTAACGGGCAACGCCTTGGCCTGTTGGTGTTGCTGCTGGAACAAGAGCCGCCGGCGGTGTTGCGGCAACACCTCAAGGGGCTGGTCACCACCTGGGGCTACTGCTGGGCCGCGTTGACCGGGCATCGGCGCATCAGTCGCTGGCGGCCCAACCGCAAGCAAGTGCTGTTGGGCCTGATCGTACTCGGTGCCTTGCTGTTGCTGCCGGTACGGCAAACCGCCCTGGCCCCGGCGGAAATCGTCTCGCGACAGGCACAAATCATCAGTTCGCCCATCGACGGCGTGATCGAGCAGATCCAGGTGCGCCCCAACCAACCGGTGGACACCGGCACGCCGCTGTTCTCCCTGGACGAAACCACCTTGCGCAGCCGTGCCGAAGTCCTGGGCAAGGAAGTCGCCGTGGCCGATGCCGAATTGCAGGCGGCCAGCCAGCGGGCGTTCGATAACCCGCAAAGCAAAAGCGAGCTGACCCTGCTCCAGGGCCGGGCCCAGCAGCGTCGGGCCGAACTGGCGGCGGTGCAGGCCCAGCTCAAGCGCACCAGGGTCCTCTCACCGCGCGGCGGCGTAGCGGTGTTCAGCGACCCGAACGACTGGCTGGGCAAACCGGTGGTCACCGGCGAGCGCATCATGCAGGTGGCCGACCCGACCCAACCGGCCATGCTGATCCAGTTGGCGGTGGCCGATGCCATCGCCCTGGAGCCCGGGGCGCAAGTCACGCTGTTTCTCACGGCGTACCCGCTGACCCCGCTCAAGGGCGAAATCCTCGAGACCAGTTACCAGGCCCGCCCCAGCGATGAAGGCGTGGTCGCCTACCGTCTGCTGGCCAGCGTCGAGGGTGCGCCGGAGCATGCGCGCCTGGGCCTGCACGGCACCGCCAAACTGTACGGCGGCCGGGTGATGCTCGGTTACTACCTGCTGCGCCGGCCGCTGGCGACGCTGCGGGCGTGGAGTGGCTGGTAATGCTCGATCCCGCTGACTTGCCCGTGCCGCCATTGCGCGAAGACCTGCGCCTGAACGAAGCCGCCAACGGCAGCAACGGCGAACCGGCCTGGGTGATCCAGGACACGGTGATCAACCGTTTCTACCGCATCGGCTGGCTGGAGTTCGAATGCCTGCTGCGCTGGGGCCAGTCGCCCCGGCAGATCAGCGAACAGATTGCCGAAGGCACCGCGCTCAAACCGGATGTCGAACAGGTCCTCGAATTCCGCCAGTTCCTTGAACAGCACCAACTGTTGCGTGCAGGCCCGGCCGCGCTGGAGCGGCTCAAGGCCAAGGACGAGGCAGGCAGCTGGCTGAGCTGGCGCTGGTGGTTGCACCATTACCTGTTCTTTCGCATCCCGTTGCTGCGTCCGCAACAGCCCTTGCAACACCTGGCCCGCGCCCTGGGCTGGCTGTTTCACCCGCTCACCGGCCTGCTGGTGTTTGCCCTGAGCCTGTGGGGGGGGATTCTGGTCCTGCAACAGTGGGATGTCTTTACCCACGCGGTGGTCGAGTCGTTTTCCACCGAAGGCCTGTTCAGCTTCGCCCTGGCGCTGATCGTCGCCAAGACCCTGCATGAACTGGGGCATGCTCTGGTGGCCACGCGCCTGGGTCTGCGCGTCGGTCACATGGGCATCGCCTTCGTGGTGTTGTGGCCGATGCTCTACACCGACACCGGCGAGAGCTGGAAACTCAGTCGCTCGCGCCAACGCCTGGCAATCGCCTCGGCCGGTATCGTCACCGAGCTGTCCCTGGCCGGGTTGTCGACCCTGGGCTGGGCGCTGTGCGACCCGGGCCCGCTGCGCAATGCCCTGCTGTACCTGGCGACCACCAGCTGGCTGCTGTCACTGGCGCTCAACGCCAGCCCGTTCATGCGTTTTGACGGCTACTTCATCCTCTCCGACCTGCTGGACTTTCCCAACCTGCACGAACGCTCATCGGCCCTGGCGCGGGTCACCCTGCGGCGCAATCTGCTGGGTCTGCAGGAAGACTGGCCGGAAGCGTTCCCGCCCGGTCAACGCCGACTGCTGGTGACGTTCGCGATCATTACCTGGCTGTACCGGCTGGTGCTGTTCCTGGGGATCGCCCTGGCGGTCTACCTGTTCTTCTTCAAATTGCTGGGGATCATCCTGTTCATGGTCGAATTGTCCTGGTTTATCGCCATGCCGGTGGTACGCGAGCTGAATCACTGGTGGCAACACCGCGCAGGCATCCCGAGCCGACGCAAGGTGCTGTTCTATGGCGTGCTGGCGCTGATTGTCGCCGGGCTGGCGATCCCTTGGCACAGCCAGATCGATGCGGTGGGCGTGGCCCGTGCCGAACACCAGTTGCGCGTCTATGCGCCCTACCCGGCGCGCCTGCAATCGATCCAGACCGAAGGCCCGGTCAACGCCGGCGAAACCCTGATCGTGCTCGACGAGCCGGACATTGCCTCGCGCCTGCAAAGCAGCGAAGCCAACGCCCGCAGTTACGAGGCGCGCCTGTCAGGGTTGCTGGCCGACCCCGGCGGACTGCAGGAAGACGCCGTCACCCGGCAACGCCTCAACGTGCAATTCGAAGAAGCCCGGGCCGCGCGCTCGGAGATCGCCCGGCTCAACCTGCAAACCCCCTTCGCCGGGCTCTGGCTGGACGTCAATCCGGACTGGAAAGCCGGCCAGTGGGTCGGTCGCCAGGAATCCCTGGGCATGTTGATCGACCCGCGCAGCTGGCAGGTGGACGCCTACGTCGCCCAGGACCAGGTGCATCGCATGGTCACCGGCGACCGTGTGCGATTCTACCCGGACGGCCAGACCACCCCGCTCAATGGTCGCGTACTGGTGATCGGCAGCACCCGCGCCAGCCAACTGTCGCACCGCATGCTGTCCTCACGCTTCGGCGGCCCGGTACCGACGACGTCAGCGGAACACGCACTGATCCCCAGCGCGGCATTGTTCCAGGTGCTGGTCCAGCTCGACGAACCCTTGCCAAGCCTGCGCGAAACCCGCGGGCATCTGAAGATCGAAGGCGAACGCCGCAGCTTGCTGGCCGACGGTGCGACGCACTTGATGGCGGTGTTGATGCGCGAAAGTGGCTTCTGAAAATCAGATGAACCTGTGGCGAGGGAGCTTGCTCCCGCTGGGTCGCGCAGCGAGCCCTCTTTTAAAGCGTGGGCCTGCTGCGCAGTCCAGCGGGAAAGACTAGCCGGCCACCACAAATACAATGATCGGCCCACACACCGCCAGCAACACATTGGAAATCGCATAACACACGGTAAAACCAATCACCGGGGTGTTGCTGCCGGACTGTTCGATGATCTTGTTCATCGACGCCGCTTCGGTTTGTGCGCCTGCCAGTGCGCCGAACAGGATCATCGGGTGCAGGCGCAGCACGTAGCGGCCGAAGTACAGGGCCACCAGCGGCGGCACGATGGTGACCACGGCGCCGGACAGCAGCAACGCCAGGCCTTGTTCCTTCATCGCGGCAAAGGCCGCAGGGCCTGCCAGCAGGCCAACCACCGCGCCGAACGCGGTCAGGCCGAACTCGGAAAACGCCCACTGCGCGGCCGGCGGCAAGGCGCCGATTTCCGGGTGGCGCGAGTTGTACCAGCCAATCACCAGGGCGGCGACCAACACCCCGCCACCGATGCCCAGCTCCACGGGGATCATGCCGATGTGGGTCGACAACAGCCCCAGCAACGAGCCCAGCACCATACCGAGGGTGTGCACGGCAATGTCGCTCTTGTAGTTGTTTTCGCGAATCCGCCCCAGGCGCTTGGCCACCGCTTCGACGCTGGCGGTGCGACCGGTCAGGGTAATCACGTCGCCCCGACGCAGCACCGTTTTGGGCAGCAACGGCAACTCGTAGCCCTGGCGGGTGATGGTATTGATAAAACAGCCCAGGCGCCTGGCGCTTTCCAGGCGGCTTTTCGCCTGATGGATGGTCTTGCCGGCGAACTCCGGCGAGGTCACCACGATGTCCACTTCGCGGGTGGGGAAAGACAAGGATTCGGCATGGTCGATTTCCGGCCCGATCCACTGGGTGAGCGTGCCCACGGCTTCGCGCAAGGCGTAGACCCCGACGATGTCCCCGGCCATCAGCGTGAATGCTTCGTCACGCTCGATGATCTTGCCTGCCCGCACCACACGTTCGACGGTCAGCGACTCGTGCTGTTTCTCCACATCGGCAATGCGCTGCCCATTCGCCGAGCCGTTGTCCGCCACCTGATGGGCGCGCACGACGATGCGCGTGTAGGGCACGGTGATCGCGTCTTCTTCCTTGGCGATGCCCAGTTCCAGCTCCAGTTCCCGGGCCGATGCCCTGAGGTCCACGCCCAGCAGTTTCGGGGCAATGCTGCCGACGAAGACGATCAGGCCGATGGTGCCGAACAGGTAGGTGATCGCATAGGCAATCGCCATATGGCTGTTGAGCTGGGCCCTGGCCGCGGTGTCGATCGAGAGTTGATTGATGGCGCTGGTGGCGGTCCCCATGATCGCCGTATCGGTCAGCGCACCGGCGCCGAGCCCGGCGGTGAACCCGGCGTCGAAATCGAAGACCGCATTCATCAGCAGGATTGCCGCCAGCGCAGTGCCGCACAGCACCACGCTCAACAGCACCAGTTTCAGTGTGCCGCGATTGAGGCTGCCGAAAAATTCCGGCCCGCTCTTGAAGCCCACCGCGTAGATGAACATCACGAAAAACACCGACTTCAGGCCGGTCGGCACTTCCAGGCCGATCTGGCCGATCAGCAGCCCCATCAGCAGTGCGCCGGCCACCGAACCGAGGTGGAAACTGCCGATGTGGATGCGGCCGACGAAGACGCCCAGGGCGATGGCCAGGAACACCGCGATTTCCGGGTCAGTCCGCAGGGCGTGGAGAATGAACTCAAGCATGGTGCGAACTCCCTATCAGGCGAAATCAGGATTCCTTCGGTTCTTGGGCCGGGGCCGGGTACCACTTGTCCCGGGGCACCCATTTCTCTTGCTGCGGATCGCCCAGGTAGTGCGGCGACATGATCTGCACGCCGTACTCGTTGAACACATCCTGGATGTTGGCGTGCAGCATGCTCAGCAGCACCGCGCGCGGCCGGGGCTGGCTGGGAATGGCCTGGGCCACCAGGCGGTATTCCGGATAGAAGTCCGACAAAGCCGTCTGGAACACCTGGGCCGGCGGCACTTCGAGAATCCCCGGCGTGCGCGCCGCGGCCTCCAGCAGCATCGCCTCGACCTGTCGCCACGGTGTGTCGTAGCCGATGGTCACGACCGTGTCGACCACGTAGCCCGGGCCTTGTACGACCCGCGAGTAGTTCTTGGTGACGGTGCCGGTGATCATCGAATTGGGCAGGGTCAGTACCTCGCCCAGACCGGTGCGAATGCTGGTGGTGAACATGCCCAGTTCAGTGACCGTGCCTTCGTAGTCGCCAATGCGCACGAACTCACCGGGGCGCAGGGTTCGGGTGTAGGTCAGGATCAACCCCGCCGCTGCCTGGCCCACCACACTGGTGGCGCCCAGGGAAATCATCAGGCCGATCAACACCGACAGCCCTTTGAATGCATCGGTGCCGGCCCCCGGCAGGTACGGATAAGCCATGGCCAGGGCAAACAGCCAGATCGCCAGGGACGTCAGGCGTTGGGTCGGTTGCAGGGTTTCATGGTTCAGCCAGCTGAGGGTTCCCGGGGCCGCCATGCGCCGCAGTATCCGGCGCATGAACGCGGTGGCGCCGCGAGCGATGAAGAAGATCGCCAGCGCCACGCCCAGCCCGGGTATGGCACCGACGATCCCTTCCAGCAGATAGCCGCCGAGCTCCAGCAGATAGTTGTTGAGGCTTTCGCCCCAGGGCCGGGTGTAGGGAAAACGTGACAGGACAAAACCCAGCCATTCGTATGTCAGCAGCAGCACGACGATCCAGCGCACCAGCTCCAGCAAACGGCTGACCAGCGGATACAGGTAATTGGCGTCGACCAGCGGGACCTTTCCGACTTTCAGGGCCTTGGTGTGCCGATGCATCAGTTCGGGCAGTTTCTTCAGCACTCGGCGCCGCACGTACGACATGCCAAACAGCAGCGCGATGTAAATGCCGGTGGCGATCAATGCGGCGACTACCGAGCGCAGGATCAACTGCAGGCTGCGGGCTTCGCGGGTTTCGGCCACGACCTGGCGCAGTCTGTCGGCCGCGGCTTCGGCGGCCTGCTGTACCGTGTCGTATTCGGTCGCGTCGAAATCCTTGGGCGAAACGATAAAGGCACGCCGACTGCCCAGCAGCACCATGTAGCTTTTCATGATCGGGTCGAGGGTGACCTTGAGGTCGTCGGTGTCATCCAGCGCCTCACCGATCACCGCTTTCGCACGCTTGACCCGCGAGGCCGGCCCTTCACCGAGGATGGTCGCGCGAAACACCATGATGCTGCGGTTGGCCACTTTCAGTTCAACGGGAGCATCGACCACTTTCGGTGCTTCATCTTCGGCCCACGACTGCACCGACCACATCATCCCGAAAACAGTAAACATTACAGCGAGCAGCCTGCTCCGCATGTGCCACATCCTTACTTCACAAAATTCAAACCGAGGGTACGTATCGCAGCGTAGTTCACCGATGAACGGTTGTCAGATTTCGCCTCAAGCCATGTGACGCAGTTGTCTGCTTCCATCAATCCGCGGACTCAAGCCTGCGGGGCCGGCTGCGATCGCTTGACCGGCGCCGGCCCCTAGCCGTTCGTGTTTAGTCAACTCATATTCGTGATCCATCAAGTCAGGCGCATCGCAGCTGCGTAGGCTTGGTCCCTTGCTGAATGGATTCATCCAATCCATTTCCCTCCACGGCAAAGGAATCGATCAGACCTATGAACTTCACCCGGCTTTGGCTCGATCTTCAGGGTTTCTGGAGCTCGCTCGACAAACACCCGCATGTGTACGCCAGCTTGACCCTGTTGCTGTTGCTCATCGTCGCCTTGCTGCTGGGGCGTGCCGCCGGTTATCTGGTGCGGCACGGGGTCGGCCTGCTGGGACGCAAGCCGTCCATGCGCTGGGTCAACGACCTGGCCGACCACAAGGTGTTCCACCGCCTGGCGCAAATCACCCCTTCGCTGCTGGTCCAGTTCGGCTTGAATGTGGTGCCGGGGTTGAGCGACAAGGCGCAGAATTTCCTCGGCAATGTCGCCCTGGCGTTCACCCTGCTGTTCCTGATGCTGGCCATCAACGCCGTGCTCGATACCCTGCTGGTGATCTATGCCCGCACCCCGCACGCCCGCACTCGCTCGATCAAGGGATACGTGCAGTTGGCCAAGATGGTGCTGTTCGTGTTGGCGGCGATCATCATTGTCGCCACCCTGATCAACCGCTCGCCACTGTTGTTGCTGTCCGGCCTTGGCGCCATGTCGGCGGTGATCGTGCTGGTCTACAAGGATACGCTGCTGTCGTTTGTCGCCAGCGTGCAGCTGACCAACAACGACATGCTGCGCGTCGGTGACTGGATCGAGATGCCGCAACTGGGCGCGGACGGCGACGTGGTGGACATCACCCTGCACACGGTCAAGGTGCAGAATTTCGACAAGACCATCGTCTCGATTCCCACCTGGCGCCTGATGTCCGACTCGTTCAAGAACTGGCGCGGCATGCAGGCCAGCGGCGGCCGCCGGATCAAGCGCAGTCTGTTCATCGATGCCGGTGGCGTGGGTTTTCTGGCCGATGACCAGGCGCAGCAGCTCCATCAGGTGCGCTTGCTCAGCGACTACATGGGCCGCAAGCACACTGAACTCAAGCACTGGAACGACGCCCAGGGCAACGTTCCCGCCCTGTCCGCCAATCGCCGGCGCATGACCAACATCGGCACCTTTCGCGCCTATGCTCTGGCGTACCTGAAAAATCATCCGGACATTGCGCCGCACATGACCTGCATGGTGCGCCAGATGCAGGCCACGGCCCAGGGTGTGCCGCTGGAAATCTACTGTTTTACCCGCACCACCGAGTGGGATGACTACGAGCGCATCCAGGCCGACATTTTCGATTATCTGCTGGCGGTGCTGCCGGAATTCGGGCTCAGCCTGTACCAGCAACCGAGCGGCAATGACTGGCGCAGCGCCGGGTTGGCGACCGCCCTGTAGGGGCAGCATCCAGAACATTCGCAATCGAGTTTGAAATAACCTCGTCGTAGGAGCCGGCTTGCTGGCGATGGCGTCCTTGAGAACGCTATCGCCAGCAAGCC